>NZ_JALJQZ010000026.1 GCF_022968395.1 Affinirhizobium lemnae | reverse complement strand
GCCAACTTCATGGGATTCGTCAAACTCGCAGCCATCGCCATCTGGCTCAAATAGCTAAATCGTCACTACCGCCTAGGTACAGCGTCGAGGCTTTCAACGCGACACATAATCATCTGTTTAGAATTATCTATTAGATATTGCGATTGTTAAGAGTCTTAACGTTAATTGCGGGAATGAGATCCTGCAGCTTCCTTGGTGCGCGCTGGATCATGATGCTCATGCCGCCGACGTTTGAATTTGGCCAGCATGAGGGACCATGTCTTTCTTCAAGAACGCGTCGATCAAGTCTAAAATCTACACTGTGCTCGTTCCGATGGCTGCGATCGGGATAGCAGGAGCAGCCTATATATCCTACGAGTATCGCCACACTGCAAATATGTTCTATTCGTTTGTGACGAAGGATACGGTTGCTTCCAGCGATATGTTCCGCTCGGTTACATCGCTACTGAATGCGCCCTATACCGGCTACCAATATGCGCTTTCAGACGAGGCCGCCAATCGAGCGGAGTTTCGGTCGACCTATGAAGACTCCAAGAAAACACTCTATGAGCGGCTGGACCAAGCTGCATCGCTGACGCCGGAGGACGCAGCCGACATCAACGCCTTCAAACAGCGGGTGGTCGAGATCTTCGCAATTCTCGACAAGGCATTTGCTGCGCTGGATGCTGGTCAGCGTCCGTCGGCCATTGCACTCCTCGCTCAGTCGGATGAAAAGGTGAAGCAGTGGCGGGATGATCTGCGAAACTGGAACAATGCCAATCTCGTCGTCTTGCGCGACGACAGTAACGGGTTGAAGCAACAGGCAGACAGTACGATCCTCATGACGCTTGCCGCTTTGGCACTTCTTTTCGGATTAGGGCTTGCGGGTGCCCAAATCGTTGCGACGCGCGGCATCAACAGACCGATTGCAGGGCTTCAACGCCGCATGATCAGCCTGGCTGGTGGTGAGGTGTCCGAAACTGTCGATGGCATTGATCGCAAGGATGAGATCGGTGCCATGGCTAAGGCGGTTTCGGTGTTCCGGGACAATGCCGTCGAGCGCATGCGACTGGAAACGGAAGCTGCGGTCAACCGCAGTCTTTCCGAAGAGGAGCGACTGGCGCGTGAGGCCCAGAAGGCACAGGAGGCGTCCGATATCCAGTTCGCGGTGGATCACCTTGCCGCAGCACTGACCCGCCTGTCTGAAGGCGACGTTTCCCACCGGATCGACCATGCCTTCGTGCCAAGCCTTGATGGCATTCGACAGAGCTACAATAATTCAGCCGCCAAGCTTGAGGATGCCCTGATGCGGGTGGCAGAGAATGCCCGTGTAATCGATGGCGGTGCCAACGAAATCCGTGCTTCGGCGGATGATCTGGCAAAGCGCACAGAGCAGCAGGCGGCCTCAGTCGAGGAGACGGCTGCGGCGCTGGAGCAGATTACGACTGCCGTGAAGGACTCGACACGTCGGGCGCAGGAAGCCGGTTCACTGGTCGCGCACACCAAGGCGGAGGCAGAACGTTCCGGCGAGGTGGTTCGTCGCGCCGTCATTGCCATGCAGCAGATCGAGAAATCCTCTTCCGAGATTTCCAGCATCATCAGTGTCATCGACGAGATCGCGTTCCAGACCAACCTGCTGGCGCTGAATGCTGGTGTTGAGGCGGCGCGGGCGGGGGAAGCAGGCAAAGGTTTTGCCGTCGTGGCGCAGGAGGTGCGGGAACTTGCGCAGCGGTCGGCTAGCGCGGCGAAGGATATCAAGGGTCTGATCACCACGTCCAACGAGCATGTGCAGTCTGGCGTGGCTCTGGTGGGGCAGACTGGCGAGGCGCTGACCAAGATCTCGTCCGAAGTAGTCGAGATCAATGGCCATGTAAGTGCCATCGTCGAGGCGGCTCAGGAGCAGTCTTCGGGTCTGCAGCAGATCAACACCGCTGTAAACCAGATGGATCAGGATACCCAGAAGAATGCGGCAATGGTGGAGGAAACCAATGCGGCAAGCCATTCCCTGGCCAAGGAGTCCGCATCGCTTGCGCAATTGCTGGCGCAGTTCCGGCTCTCAAATTCCGGTCGCGGTCCGGTCCAGGGTGTTGTCGTGGCGGCTCCCGCAACACGATCGGCTGCAACACAGCCGGTGGTTTCTCCGGCACGCAGCCTTGGCCGAAAACTGGCGGCCGCCTTCTCCGGCCGTGCTGCCACGGCGGAGAGCTGGGAAGAGTTTTGATCCTTCCCGAATAAGATGAAGATGGCGGCGAGATCGTTTCCCGCCGTTTTTTTCGATCAGATCATTTCAAGCGGTTTCTTGGCTGCAGGTGGAGCGAGTGCGCGATCCAGCTCCGCCCAGTCCTCGTCAGAGATCTCCAGATCCACGGCTTCGCTCAGTTCACGAATACGATCCGGCCGACTGGTTTTCGGAATTGCCAGAACGCCATCGCGTTCCAGCACAAAGGCGAGCGCAATTTGCGCAGGTGTTGCCTGATAGGCTTTCGACAGGCGGATGATTTCCTTGTGGTGCAGCAGATCACCCTGTCCCAGCGGAGAATAGGCCATAACGGGCAGGCTGCGCTCCTGGCACCATGGCAGGAGATCGAATTCTATGCCGCGACGAGCCGCGTTATAGAGAACCTGGTTCGCAGCGCAGTTTTCTCCACCCGGAATGGAAAACAGCTCTTCCATGTCATCGACATCGAAGTTCGATACGCCCCAGGCACCAATCATGTCTTGCTGACGCAGGATTTCCATGCCCGCGACTGTTTCTGTCAGAGGCACGTCGCCACGCCAGTGGAGGAGATAGAGGTCAATCTTGTCGATGGCCAGCCGTTCAAGGCTGCGGGCGCAGGCATCCTGCACGCCTTGTGTGCTTGCGTTCCAGGGGTAGACCTTGCTGACCACGAATGCCTTTTCGCGGCAGCCGCGCAAAGCTGCGCCCACCACAAGTTCTGCTCCGCCTTCGCCGTACATTTCGGCGGTATCGACAACGCTCCAGCCACATTCAAGGGCAGCCCGAATGCTGCTCATCTCGTCCGGCACCTTGTCCGGGTCCTCTCCCATCTTCCACGTTCCGATCCCTAGAGCGGGAACCGTTATCGTGGTCGGAAAGCTGACGGTCGGCAAATCATCGCGCATGGAAAATCCTGAAATTATTGAAGCCTCATCTCGTACAGTTATGGTCGTGCTTCACCCATCAAAATCAAGCGCAATTCTATCAATTGTGCAAATTGGCATGGGAGCAGGATCTTGCGTATGATCTGCCGGACAGTTGCATCTGCTTAGAAAGGGGGCTGCCGGTGACGACAGATAATCGAGACGATCATCACGACGGCCATCATCACCATGACAACCACTACTCCGACATGGAGGCTCGCGTCCGGGCTCTCGAGACCGTGCTAACGCAGAAGGGGCTGATCGATCCCGCTGCAATCGACGCCATCGTCGAGACCTACGAGACGAAGGTCGGACCACGTAATGGTGCGCATGTGGTAGCCCGCGCCTGGGTGGACGCAGACTTCGCAGACTGGTTGAAGCGCGATGCGACGGCGGCGATTGCAAGCCTTGGCTTCACGGGACGACAGGGCGAGCACATGCGTGCCGTCTTCAACACCGGCGATACGCATAACCTTGTCGTCTGCACTCTGTGTTCCTGTTACCCGTGGTCGGTCCTCGGCCTGCCGCCGGTCTGGTACAAGGCGCCGGCCTATCGGTCTCGTGCCGTGATGGACCCACGCGGCGTGCTTGCGGAGTTCGATGTCGTGCTTCCTGAGACGACGAAAATCCGGGTCTGGGATTCCACTGCCGAACTTCGCTATCTGGTGATCCCACAACGTCCAGAGGGCACGGACGACATGGATGTCGAACAACTCATGCACCTCGTGACGCGCGATTCCATGATTGGAACGGGATTGGCCCTTTCACCCTCCGCGAGGCAGAAATGAACGGCCCTCACGATCTTGGTGGCCAGATGGGGTTCGGCCCAGTCTCGCCTGAAGCCAATGAGCCGTATTTTCATGCGGAATGGGAGAAGCGGGCTCTGGGGATCACGCTGTCCTGTGGTGCTTTTGGCGCGTGGTCCATTGATGAGAGCCGCCACGCGCGCGAATGCATTCACCCCGCGAACTATCTTTCTGCCAGCTACTACGAAATCTGGATCCGGGCGCTGGAAGTGCTGCTTGAACGGCATGATTTCGCGAGTAGATCCGAGGTCGCGGAGGGCCATGCGAGAATGCAGGCGGCGCAACCCAAACGTATCTTGACCGCCGACAAGGTTGCCGCGGTGCTGGCCAAGGGTGGTCCTTGCGACAGGCCGGTTGAAAGCGCTCCGCTGTTCTCAGTCGGCCAGCGGGTTCGAACCATCAATGAGCATCCTGCCCATCACACGCGCCTGCCGCGCTATGCCCGAGACAAGGTCGGCATTGTTGAGGCGGTGCAGGGATCTTTCGTATTTCCCGATGACAATGCTCACGGAAAGGGCGAGAACCCGCAATGGGTATATACCGTCGTCTTCGATGGGCAGGAGATCTGGGGCATGGGTTCAGAACCCGGCCTGACGGTTTCGGTCGATGCCTGGGAGAGCTATCTTGAGCCTGTATGAAACCCAAAGCCCGCTGACGCAGTCGATTAGCCTGCCGCGGTCGCGCGAAGGCGACCCGGTGTTTTCAGAGCCCTGGCAGGCGCAGGCCTTTGCCATGACCGTTCACCTTCATCAGAAGGGTGTGTTCAGCTGGCAGGAATGGGCTGACAGCCTGTCGCGTGAGGTTCATCGTCCGGGTCGCGCAGCCGACGGATCGGAATACTTCGAGGCCTGGCTTGCCGCGCTCTGTCATCTGCTGTCCGAGAAGAATGTTGCGTCTTCGGCGACGCTGCTTGCGCTTCAGCAGAGTTGGCAAAGAGCGGCCGAAGCCACCCCACATGGCAAACCCATCGAACTGGCGAGTGATCCGATGCGGGGGCAGTAGCCGCTTCATGAGGAATTGAGGTTGCTATTCTGTTCCGAATCCCGGAAAGAGAGGCATGCAATTCGCACCTCAGCAAGACGAGGCCCTCAAGGCGGTCTCCAAATGGTTGAAAGAAGGCCATAGCCAGGTCTTTCGTCTGTTCGGTTACGCCGGAACAGGCAAGACGACGCTTGCCAAGCACTTCGCTGAAAACGTGGATGGCGAAGTGCTGTTTGCGGCCTTCACGGGCAAGGCAGCGCAGGTTCTGCGCTCCCGGGGTGCTTCGAATGCCAGGACGATCCACTCGTTGATCTATCGACCGCGAGGGGAAGAGGCCGTCGAGGACGAGGAGACGGGCAAGACCTCGATCGCGCCCATGTTTTCCATCAATCGCCAAAGTCCGCTAGCCAAGGCGGCGCTTATCATCATCGACGAATGTTCAATGGTGGATGATCAACTCGGTCGCGATCTGATGAGTTTCGGAACACCGATTCTTGTTCTGGGGGATCCCGGCCAGTTGCCGCCGGTAACGGGTGGCGGTTTCTTCACGGAACAGGAACCGGATTATCTGCTGACGGATATTCATCGGCAGGCGCGCGATAACCCGATCATTCAGCTTGCCATGCAGGTGCGCGAAGGCCGCGAGATCATGCACGGGGATTACGGCAAAGCGCGGGTCATTTCCCGTCACGATGTCAATCAGTCACTGGTGCTGGAGGCCGACCAGGTACTGGTGGGTACGAACAAGACGCGGCGTCGCTATAACCAACGCCTTCGCGAGTTGAAGGGGTTCAATCTTCCCTATCCGCAGTCTGGTGACAAGCTCGTGTGCCTGCGCAATGATCCGGCCAAAGGTTTGCTGAACGGCTCCCTGTGGCAGGTGATGAGCTCGTCGCGCGAGACGGTGAAGCCCGGCATCAACTTCATGATCCGCCCGGAAGATGACGATATGGATCGCGGTGCCGCCAAGATCAAACTGCTTAAGCAGGCATTCGAAGAGGAAGGGGAAATCCCCTGGAACACCAAGAAGCGGTACGATGATTTTGATTTCGGCTATGCTTTGACTGTGCACAAAGCGCAGGGTTCTCAATGGAACAACGTCGTCTTGTTCGATGAAAGCTGGGCATTCCGAGACACGCGCGAGCGTTGGCTCTATACGGCCATTACGCGCGCCGCTGAAACGATCACGATCGTCCGCTGAATTCTTCAGTGGACGATTGACTGAAGGACTTACTTGGACTCCATTTTTGAGAGCGTTGACACCAGAGCACGGTTACCCTTGCCCGATTGCTGCGCAATCGTCGATAGCTGCAGGTCTGGTGCTGCGGCTGTAAAGCCTGCCTGTTTGAGCCTCGCAATCATTTCCTCTTCGGGCTTGCCAGCCAGGGCAGAAATGTGTGTAGGCTTGGCGCTGCTCAACAACCTGACGATGCCGTCAATCGGGTTGCCACCCGCTTCGCCGCTTGCTGAGCCTATAGGTAAAAGGAACGGGATGCAGGCAGGCACGGAAACGCCCAATGCATCGACATGGGTGCGCGTTTGAAAAAAGCTCGTCGGTCACCAGTTTTTCCACAGTTGCAGAACAAACGGCGCAATCATTACCATGCTAAGCTATTTCTGGATGCCGTGGAAATCGCCCGGACCCCAATGGAAGAAAGGGCGATGCTGGAAGGCAATGAAGCAGGAAGAGCCCTGTTATGAATTGCGTTGCCTATCGCGAAACAAAATAAGCCATGCGTATAGCCCCCGCTTGAAACTGGTTCCATCGGTACACTTACGCTTCGGATTCGTCACGTTACATGTTCGAAATACTCTAGAGATATCATCGGATGTCTTTCCTCAATGGGTTAGGATGCCGAGTATCAAGGCTTTCGCTGCCGCCTGATACCGGTTGGCGACTCCAAGCCTTGTTATGAGTTGCTCCTCCAGATCGCTCAGTTGGGCGTTAGATATCCCAAGACGTTCGGCTAGCGGAGCGCCCTTGTATCCTTCCGTAAGCAATAGAAGGCAATCTCGCTCCTGATCGGCCAGGGTCGGCAGGCATTCATCCTTGCGGGGTATTCCGTGGCTAACACCCTCCGTAAATGTCCTGATCTGCTGGAGTTGTCGGTGGAGGGTGGATAGTTCGCTTGCCAGTTCGCGTTTTCGCGTTTCAAGAGCCGTCTTGAACAGGAGATCCGCTTCCTGCTGGGTCTGCGCATCGGCGATCTGCAACATGAGATCCTGAATCGATGCCAGCGACAGTCCCATTTCGCGGCAAGCAGAAATAATTGACATCCGCCTTATACAATCCACCCCATAGACGCGCATGGCGCCGAGTCTGTGCGGGGCTATCAAACCTTTCTCTTCATAAAAATGCAGGGTTCTATGCGTCACGCCAAAAAGATCTGCCATTTCGGCGATCGCCAATGGTGCATCTGCCGTGATCAACACGTCGGTCATCGTCGGTAGAAAGTCGTAGCCGCTATTCCCTCCCGTTGATGCTGTTCCTACTCGTGTATCTAATATAGTATTTCGCACGAATTCTGCCTCCTCATGCGAATTATCTCGCAGTTGCGAGATAATTATAAAAAATACTCCTTGTACCCACTATACTGTTACTATGATTACAACTTAGCATCTTCGCTGAAATGCGATACTACCAATCTATCATCACAAGAAATGATAGATTGTTGAGTTTTTAGCATATGCCACGGTCTGTTCGCCATTGCGGATCATTGGAGGTTTGGGCTAAAAAACCGCACTTACCGCAAGGATATGACAATGCCCGCGAAGCTTTCCGTCAATCTCAATGCCGTCGCCACGCTCCGCAATCGTCGTGATTTGCCTTGGCCTAGCGTCAGGCATCTGGGAAGGCTTGCCCTGCAGGCTGGTGCTTATGGGTTGACGGTGCATCCCAGACCGGATCAGAGACATATTCGCTTCAACGATTTGCCGGTCCTGCGGGCCTTGATCGACGATGAATTTCCAAAAGCGGAATTCAATATCGAAGGATATCCCAGCGAGGATTTCCTTCAATTGTGCGAGAAAGTTCAACCGGAGCAGGTAACACTTGTTCCGGATGATCCCACCCAGGCGACGTCCGATCATGGGTTCGATTTTAGGACCCAAGGCGAGATGCTGAAGCTGGTCATCGAGCGGCTCAAGGCGGGCGGCATGCGGGTCTCTGTTTTCGCCGACGGGGACGGTGACGTGGACGCCGTTAAGCTAGCGAAAGCAACCGGTGCGGATCGGATCGAGCTTTACACCGGTCCCTACGGCGGCTGCTTCGACAACCCCCGGGAAGGCGAGCGCCAGCTTGAGCTGCTGGGTCTGACCGCCGATGCCGCTTTTGCAGAGGGTCTTGGCGTCAATGCGGGGCATGACCTGACTGTGGAAAACTTGCCAGCGCTGATGCGTAGGATTCCGCGTCTTGCGGAGGTTTCAATTGGCCATGGGTTAACGGCGGATGCGTTGGTATACGGAATGGCCGAGACGGTCAGGCGCTTCCGGCGCGCATGTGGCGAAACTATCTGAGCGTCCGTTGAACGCAAATCGGCGACGGGGTGGGCACCCGCCGCCGACTTCAAGGCTAACCTTATGTGGTTAGCCCAAAGCTGCCTTGTTTTGCTGAAAGAAATCAGCAACCGTCTGCGCTTTGCGGCCGGTGAGCCTTTCGAAATCGTCGGTGAGCAGATCAAAATTGCCTGCCCGAATGTTGGCGTCGGCGGTCACAATCAACTGAACCACAAATTCCGGCAAACCCGCGCTACGCGCGCCTTCGGCCAATTGCTCATCGTTGATTTGCACAACGTTCAACGGCTTTCCGGTCAGATCCGAGACGATCTTAGCAACGTCTTCCGCTGTCACGCATTCCGGACCGGTGAGGGTGAAGATAACACTTGCTTCGGATGGTGTGGCCAAGGCTGCTGCAGCCGCGGCAGCGCAGTCCGCACGCGAAATGTTCGGCACCTTTCCGCCAGCCTGTGATGTATACCACGTGCCGACCGCAAGGTTCTGCGGGAGGTTCATGAGGTAATTTTCAATGTACCAGGAATTGCGTAGGATTGTATAGCGAAGTCCACTCGCCTTAATCGCTTCTTCCGTTCCCAAATGGTCTGGAGCGAAGCTGATGACTGACTTGTCTGGATTCGGCATCGACGTATACACTACGTGCTTCACGCCAGCCTTTTGCGCCGCAGCCACTGCGGCCTTATGCTGCTCCAGCCGCTTGCCGGGTTGAGCCAATTCATCGCTTGAGATAATCAGCAGACGGTTGATCCCCTTGAACGCTTCGTCCAGGCTGGCGATATCATTGAAATCTGCGCGTCGCGTTTCCACGCCTTTCGCTGCCAGATCTGCGAGTTTGTCAACGTTGCGGCTTGCGGCAACAATGTCAGAGGTCGGAATCTTGCCTTGAGCTAGCAATTCGGCAACGACAGCCAAGCCAAGCTGACCTGAAGCACCTGTTACAAGAACTTTCGTCATTTCAATTCCTTCCATTAGAGACTTGCCAGGTCGATCGGCAAGTAGAAACTTTCTGGTCTCTTTTCGAGAGTTACAACAGAATAGGAATTGACCGGCTGCTGTAAAGAAGGCAGTTTCTCGGGACTAGGTTACAGAAAGGGAACCATAGTGGACCAGCGGGTTACCGGATTTGGGATTAGTTTGCTGACGGGCAAAAACGTGGCATGGGATGCGAGCAATTGCCCCATCCGTGATGTGATGAGCCAGATCAGCGGAAAATGGTCCATTCTGATCTTGCACGCTTTGTCGGAGAGACCCTATAGGTTTGGAGCCTTGCGCCGTCTGGTGCCCGACATTTCGCAGCGTATGTTGACGCAGACACTCCGGGAACTGCAGCGTGATGGCTACATCGACCGTACCGTTTTTCCCACAAAGCCGCCAAGCGTTGAATACAGCCTCACGCAGCTTGGCCATTCCCTGTTCAATGCGCTTTCTCAAGTGTTGATTTGGGCAGAGCGCCATCACGGAGAAGTGCGGAAAGCGCGCGCCCGTTTTGATAGTACAGAGGATGGTGTCTGATTACTCGACCTTTGGTTTCGGCAGTGATTTGTCGCCCTTACATTTTGCCAAGGTAAGCTGCTTGACCGAGAAAATCTGCGTGATGCGCTTTTCGGACCGGTCAACATCCACCGACATGCAGGTGCAGGCGTAACCGTAGTAGCCGTTGGTGCGGACGAACTGTCCGGCGGAGAAATCCGGCATTTTCTCGGCGCCCTTTGCCTCGACATCAGAGCCTTGCGTCATGATCGTCCAGGATCCTTCCTTGTCGTCCAGCCAGTAATTGCCAGGAGTTGGATTAACGATCCAGCCACAGCGATTTTCTGCGGCCTGTGCCGCCGTGTTAATCGCAATGAATGCCGCGATCGCAAGAAGTGTGCGTCTCATCTCGAATGCCTCCGTTTGGATTCGTCCGCCAGGATACAATAAGTTCGGCAGCCGCATTATTTGTATTCGGCCACATGACTGCCGGTTGATATTGCGATGCAAGTCTCAGGCGCTGCTGATGAGACAGAAAAAACTCAGCCTTGACGCTTACCCCTCTTGACCGCACGCCGGAACCACATTAAACGACGGAACCGTACCGTACGGTACTGCAAGGAGTGAGCTAGCTGTGACCGCTGAACTGTCTGACATGCCGGAGTTTTCGCCGCGCCAGAACGCCGTTCTGGAACAGGCGCTCAAACTTTTGGTGGATGGTGGCGAAAAAGCACTTACGACATCGGGCCTGGCCCGTGCCGCCAACTGTTCGAAAGAAAGCCTCTATAAATGGTTTGGTGATCGCGATGGTCTTCTTGCCGCGATGATCGCCTATCAGGCAAGCAAAGTTCGCACATTCGAACGCAGTGGCGGTCGCTTGACTGCGGATCTGCTCCGCGAACATCTGGAGACGTTTGGCCGGGATCTGCTCGAAGTTCTTTCCGGCGAAGTTTCGCTCGCGCTAAATCGCCTTGCCATTGGACAGGCCAGCCGAGAGGGGTCGAAACTGGGCCGCCTCCTGGTAGAGCATGGCCGTCGACAGATCGACCGCCGTGCCATCGGCCTCATGGAAGCAGGCCGTCGTGCCGGTCTCTTACGCTTTCCAGACGCCGATAGTGCCTACCACACACTCTATGGCCTCATCGTTTCGGATCTGCATGTGCGCATGCTACTGGGTGAAAATGGCCTGAAAGACAATGCGCGCCAGGCAGAGAAGGCAGTTCATGCCTTCCTGTCATTACATGGCGCGTCACAGAATACCGAACGCGCCGGTCGTGCGCATTCGGACGCTTAAACAATAGTCAGAACACAAACCGCATAGGGAAGGACCACAAGATGCGCGTTTATTACGATCGGGATGCTGATCTTAACCTCATCAAGTCGAAGAATGTCGTTATTGTCGGCTACGGTTCGCAGGGTCGCGCACACGCGCTGAACCTCAAGGATTCCGGCGCCAAGAACGTGGTCATCGCCCTGAAGGCCGGTTCGCCGACCATCAAGAAAGCAGAAGCCGATGGCTTCAAGGTCATGACCGTTGCAGAAGCTGCCGCCTGGGCTGACCTTCTGATGATGGCAACGCCAGACGAACTGCAGGCAGACATATACAAGGCTGACATTGCTGGCAACATTCGCGACGGCGCTGCAATCGCTTTTGCGCACGGCCTGAACGTTCACTTTGGCCTTATCGAGCCGAAGAGCTCGGTTGACATTGTCATGATTGCTCCGAAGGGCCCTGGCCATACGGTTCGTGGCGAATATCAGAAGGGCGGCGGTGTACCGTGCCTGGTTGCCGTTCACCAGAACGCTTCCGGCAATGCGCTTGAACTCGCTCTCTCCTACGCGTGCGGCGTTGGCGGCGGTCGTTCGGGCATCATCGAGACCAACTTCAAGGAAGAGTGCGAAACTGACCTCTTCGGCGAACAGGTTGTTCTGTGCGGTGGTCTTGTCGAACTGATCCGTGCCGGTTTTGAAACGCTGGTTGAAGCCGGTTATGCGCCGGAAATGGCCTATTTCGAGTGCCTGCATGAAGTGAAGCTGATCGTGGACCTTATCTACGAAGGCGGTATTGCCAACATGAACTACTCCATCTCCAACACGGCAGAATGGGGCGAGTACGTGACCGGCCCGCGTATCATTACGGCTGAAACCAAGGCTGAAATGAAGCGTGTTCTCCACGACATCCAGACCGGCAAATTCACCTCTGACTGGATGCAGGAATACCGTTCGGGTGCAGCGCGCTTCAAGGGTATTCGCCGCATGAACGATAGCCACCAGATCGAAGAAGTCGGCACCAAGCTGCGCGCCATGATGCCGTGGATTGGCAAGAACAAGCTGGTCGACAAGTCGGTCAACTAAAAAAATGCCGACCCCCGGAATCGCTTGTGTGCCTTTGGGCGGCGCGGGGGTCGGTATCCTTCCGAGGGAAAGTCGGCAGCTCATCTGCATGGACTTTTGCTTCTACCGGATTTTTCGGCGGGCGCAGAGTGTTTGAACAGATTTCAGGTCGCCGTTAGAAGTTGCTATGCGTCGTTTGTTTCTGCATCGGATGCGGCTTCGATCACCTCAACCCGGTTTCGGCCTCGCTGCTTTGCTCGATAGAGAGCGAGATCTGCACGCGCCAGAAGGGTTCGTGGGGCTACCCTGTTCTGGACTTCAGTCGTCGCGATGCCCAGGCTGATAGTGATATGTACTTCTTCACCATGTACCGGTATCGGCATGCGACACACCAATTCGCGCAAAGCTTCAGCTATGTTGCGCGCTTCGCTGGCCTTGGTTCCTGGCAAGATGAGCGCGAATTCTTCACCGCCGTAGCGAGCCGCCAGTTGCCGGGTGTCTGTCAGCATGGCTCTTGCGCAGCGACTGATGATTTCCAGACATTGATCTCCCGCCTGGTGTCCATGCGTATCGTTGAATGATTTGAAGCGATCTACATCGAAGAAAATCAAAGAGACAGGCTCTAAGGTGCCTGCATCGGGCGAGCAATAAAGTTCCAGATGCAGATCAAAAGCGCGGCGGTTCGCCAAACCCGTCAGCCCGTCCGTCAACGCTGCCTTCCGCAGTGCCTCATTCGCTTCGGAAAGATCGTCATTGGCCTTCGCAAGCTGCGCCAGGAGATGATCCTTGTCTTTCTGTGCCTGCCACTCGCGGAACCGCATTGCTATTAGATTGCGCATATGACCGGCCTGAAATGCAATGAAAAGAACCGCCGCTGGCGCAACGACCCAGTCTCCATTCCACGCGGATGTAGACACCACCATTATGACCAGCACAAGCGTCTGCAGGATCAGGGGCAAAGGTGCCATGAATGCACGCGCGGTTGCCGACTGGATGATGACGCAGGCGATTGTCAACGTCAGGTATTTCACCTGATCCGGCGCCGAGACAATCAGCAGAGAGAGGGAGGTGCCCCAGGCAAGGCCGGAGACCAAAGCGGATACAAAGAAGAGCCGAGTCCAATAATGCTCCCTGTCGGTGTAGCTCGAATTGAGATAGTGTCGATGAATTGCGATGCGGAAGGCAATGTGCACGATCATGATTGCTACCGCTACCGCTTCTGCTTCTGCTTCTGTCGCGAAGCGATCACCGCCGAGCCAGACAGAATAGACGGCGCACACAATGATGGCCATGCCGGCGATGAGATGCGGCCACGGCAAGAACAGCTCGTCCAGCATGTCCCGGATTAGCAATTTCGCTTTTGGGCAGTTGTATAAGGTAATCTGGAGAATGTCCGGCCAGGTGTGTCTCATGATCACCGCATATAATTGGATACGCATGAATCTTATGCATCTTCTCTCAAGAAACCATTAGCGTCTTGTGCGTTCAGGGCTCTTCACACGAGCTAAGATTTTCTGCTAGGGAACGTGCTGTTTGGGAGGTTTCGTGCTCGCTGAATGAGGAGAAAGAGGCGAGCAAACAATACCTTAAGCATTACGTCCAGGGGTCGTCGGATATTCGATAGGTCAGTATTGCTGACCTATCGAATATGTTGTACAAAATTTGACAACGAAACGAAATAAGAGGAAACATCGGTGCTCGATTGGGATCATATTTTTGCGACACGCTCCACGCGTATGCGCGCTTCTGAAATTCGTGAACTGCTCAAGCTTCTTGAGCGACCGGACATCATCTCGTTCGCCGGAGGCATTCCAGATCCGGCGCTCTTCCCCGATGCAGCCTTCAAGGATGCTTATGCTGAAATCTTTTCCAGCGCGCAGGTGAATGCAGCGCTTCAGTACTCGGTCAGTGAAGGCTATAAGCCGCTGCGGGAATGGCTTGTCGGCCAGATGAAGAAGATCGGCATTGAATGCACGGTCGACAATGTTTTCATCACCTCCGGTTCGCAGCAGGCGCTCGATTATCTTGGCAAGCTCTTTTTGTCACCGAAGGATACGGCTCTCGTGACCTGGCCGACCTATCTGGGTGCCTTGCAGGCGTTCAACGCCTATGAGCCGTATTACGATCAGTTGAACCCGAATGGCAACCGTACGCCCGATACCTATCGCGAACAGGCTGCCAAAAATGGGGGCGCGGTCAAGTTTGCCTACCTCTCGGCCGATTTTGCAAATCCCACCGGCGAAACTGTCGACCGCCAAGGGCGTGAGAAGGTTCTCGATCTGGCGGACGAACTGGATATTGCCGTGATCGAGGACGGTGCCTACCAGTCGCTGCGCTACAATGGCGAGCCGGTTTCTCCGCTACTTGCCATCGAGATCGCGCGCAAGGGAAGTATCGAAAATACACGGACGATTTATTCTGGCAGCTTCTCCAAGACCTTGGCTCCGGGCCTTCGCGTCGGCTTCGTCGTCGCGAACATGAGCGTTATTCGCAAGCTTGTCCTGATGAAGCAGGCTGCCGATCTCCATTCGTCAACGATCAATCAGATTGCGATTGCCACTGTTGCGGAACGCATCTTCGACGATCAGGTCGCCAAGATCGGCGCGGCTTATAGTGCGCGTCGCGATGCTATGCTGGCCGCGTTGGACAAGTATATGCCAGTAGGCACAAGCTGGACCAAACCCGAGGGTGGAATGTTCATCTGGGTAACCCTTCCGAAGGGTCTCGATGGTGCTCAACTGCTGGCACGGTCAATCGAAACAGAAAAGGTGGCTTTCGTTCCGGGACAGGCATTCTTCGCGGATCGTTCCGGCGAAAACACCCTTCGCCTGTCCTTCTCATGCGCGAATGAGCAGATGATTGAGGAAGGTATCCAACGTCTGGGCCGCCTGATCCGGAGCGCGGAAGTCAAGGCGGCTTGAACGTTTCCTGATTATCGGTTTTTACGGCCTCGCGAGCGATTGCGGGGCCTCTTTTTATGCTGCTATCTCTGGCATATGACTGATTCAAATCCGAACTCGATCGATTTCCCTTCGCCGCCTCTCCAGGCCTTCCCGATTTCAGCAGTTGATGTGATCGTGGAGGATGGTCCGCATTCTCTTTGGGAGGCACACCACGCCGAGATAGAGGCACAGTGGGCGCTTGAGAAGCAAGCCAATCACCACTTATTCGACGGTCCCATCCTGCTGCAGGAGACCATCACCCAGCAGGATGACCGGCTTTTGGCGACAGCCAGGATGACGCGCTTCTCGACGCTGCTCTGGTGGCGTCGCCAGCAAGACCGCGCAAAGATCCGGTTGCTGTTCGGCGCGGCAATTCCTGTATCCACAGATGGCTCCGCGATCCTCATCCGCATGGCGGCGTACACGGCGAATGCCGGGCGCATCTGTTTTGCCGCCGGATCGCTTGATCCCTCGGATGTTGTCGATGGATATTGCGACGTCATGGGCAGCATGAACCGCGAGCTCAGGGAAGAAACGGGCCTTGATGTATCGCAGGCGACGGGTCTAGGCCAATTGTCTGCGGCCTATTCGAACGGCCGTTGCATCGTCTTTAGGGCGGTTTACTTGCCCGGGAGCGATGCAGAGATCCTGGACCGTGTGACTGTTCATATGAATAGCGAAACCTTGTCCGAGATTGATGCGGTCTATGCCGTCAAACCGGACTCCTGGTCTTCGCTCGCCAATTCCATGGACGATCTCACGCGTGTCGCGGTTCAATCTGTTTTCTCTGGAAGATAACGTTCACGGGTTGAACACGGCGGAGGTTTCGGACAGTTTGTCGACCAACTTGCAGCGAGCAGCCCGTTGGGTTCGCGGATGTCAGGAGGCTTCATCTTGGTTTTGCGTTACGTAGTGTACGATGTCTTCACCGACCAGCGTCTGGCTGGAAATCCTCTGGCGGTCGTTTTCGGGGGCGATGATTGGTCTACCGAAAAGATGCAGGCGGTTGCGGGTGAAATGAACCTGTCGGAGACGGTTTTCGTTCACAAGGCAGAGAATCCCGCCCATGCTGCAAAGCTGAGAATCTTCACGCCAGGACGTGAGTTGCCTTTCGCTGGACATCCGACAGTGGGTACTGCCATTGCGCTGACAGAGATGAACCGCTCTGATTCTGCACCCACGCTCGATACGGTGTTCATGCTGGAAGAGACTGTCGGACCGGTTCGTTGCGCCGTCAGCCTTTCCGAAGGCCAGGCCGGATTTGCGGAGTTCGACCTGCCGAGAAAGCCCGCGCCGATCGACCTCAATCTTGATCGCCAGGGATTGGCGGATGCGCTTGGCCTGAAGCTATCTGATCTGGGTTTCGAGAATCATGTTCCGTCGGTCTGGAGCGCGGGCGTTCCCTTCCTCATGATGCCCGTCCATAATCTCGCTGCAGTTCAATCGCTGGAATTTGATGCGGGTCTTTGGGAGCGCGCCGCCCCCTTTGTGGAGGGGCGCTTGACCTCTGCCTATGTCTATTGTCGGGCTGGCGTACACCATGCTGCCAAATTCCATGCACGTATGTTTTCCCCAGACATGGGAATCCCCGAAGATCCTGCGACTGGCGGTGCTGTCGCTGCCATGGCCGGCGCGATCCACCATTTCGATGCATTGCCCGATGGGAACCATCCGATCCTGATCGAGCAGGGCGTCGAGATGGGCCGTCCGTCCTATATTCACCTGCACATTGACATCAAGGATGCCGAGATATTCCGGGCCAGGATCGGCGGACAAGCGGTCAGGATCGCCTCGGGTGAACTGTTCCTGTAGCGCGGTTCCAACGGCGCGCTGCCAAAATCGGATAAAGCTCAAGTTTTTTCGGAACCTAATCTCGTGACGACCGTTATGGCGGACCGAGCGGGAGAAGGTTAATGAAAAGTACAGCCACAGGTCCAATGCGCAGCGCGACCGCCCGCTCTCGTGCTGTTTTCAGCCACGCATACCTGTCGGAGTACGTGCAAGGGCGATCTCGTCAATGATTTCGATCATCTAGCCAGTTTTGCGTCACGAGTCGTCGTGCCCGCATTTTGCTGCGGGTTTGTTCGCCAAAGGCGATCCATATCAAAGATCACTGAACAGGAATGTTGTAGGCGAGCCCGTGCGTGCCGCCAAAGTGGTCTTATCACATGCAGTGCAGGAGAAGTTATGATCAGGAGTGAAACGAGGCGGAATCAGGAGCCTTTGAACTCGGAGGATCTGGCGAAGTGCCAGCAGGTTTTCGAGCGTTTGAAAGCGGAGATTTGCCCTCTCGATGATCAGGAAGAGACCAATCGTCTCGCAGCAATCACCATCGAGCTTTATCGGCAGGGTGTTCGCAGTGAAGACCAGCTTCGTGAAATGGTGGCCGCGGCGCGCGGCCACTGAGGCGCCGGTGTCAAATGTTGGCTCGCTGTACCAGCAGCGGGCTATTTTTTTGTCTTGAAAACCTTGCCGATGCGACCACGCGGAGGCGGCTCTGCATGGTGACAGAGTAGACCGTGCCACTATCCCAGACTATTCCTGACCTTTAAAACTTGAAACGAAGATGAGTTTTCGTTTCAGAAGATTGAGGAGCAGGCATGCGATCTATTCCGGGTGCAGAAGAGGTTATTTCGTCGCAACTCAATGCCTATAACCGCAAAGACATAGACGAGTTCATGCGCTGGTGGGCAGATGACTGCCACTATCTTGCGTTTCCGAATGACACTTTGTGCGTGGGACGAGCAGATATCCGCAAGCGGCACATCGAGCGCTTCCTGGAGCCGGACCTGCACGGAGAACTCCTGTCGCGCATTGTGATGGGAAATACTGTCGTTGATCATGAGTTGGTGACCCGCAATTTCCCCGAGGGCAAAGGTCAGGTCGAGGTCATTTGCATCTACGAAGTTCAGGACGGCAAGATTGCCAAAGCCTGGTTCAAGATGGGTGAGCGTAGACTGTTCTGATCAGCCTTTGCAGTTCGCGACGTGCCCACGACGACACGCAGCGTCGCATCCCTATTGCCGTTTACGTAAACTGCGGTTTATAACATGCGCATTGAAAAAATCGATCTTGGGAGGACCGATGCCAATTCCTGCGCAACTTCGCGACCTGCGTTTGCCCGTCGTCGCTGCACCCATGTTTCTGGCTTCGGGTCCCGATCTCGTTGTTGAAACCTGCAAGGCCGGGCTGCTGGGAACGTTTCCCGCGCTGAACCAGCGCACGACCGATGGGTTTGTCGCCTGGCTCGACGAGATCCGGACCGGACTTGCTGATACGCCGCATGCGGCTCCGTTTGGTGTCAACCTCATTGTCCATCGCTCAAATCTGCGGATTGAAGCCGATCTGCGTGCTGTGGTGGAGCACAAGGTTCCGGTTGTCATCACATCGCTCGGCGCGGTGCCGGATGTCGTCAATGCCGTCCACTCCTATGGGGGGCTTGTGTTTCATGACGTGATCAATCGCCGGCATGCAGAAAAAGCTGCGGAAGCCGGTGTCGATGGCATTATTGCTGTCTGTGCAGGGGCGGGCGGGCACGCGGGCACGATGAGCCCATTCGCATTGATCCCCGAGATCCGCTCATTCTTTTCCGGCACCATCCTGCTTTCTGGCGCCATGAGCACCGGGGCGCAGATTGCCGCTGCTCGCTTGATGGGCGCGGACCTCGCTTACCTCGGAACGCGCTTCCTGGTGACCAAAGAATCCATGGTCAGCGACGACCAGAAGGTCATGACCCGGAATGCCGCGGCTGGGGATATCATCTACACAGATGCAATTTCCGGCGTGAACGCCAATTTCCTGCGCCAGAGCATTGTTGCGGCTGGTCTCGATCCAAGCAATCTCGTGTCGCATGGCCCCATGGACATGGCAAACGAAGCCAAGGCCTGGAAGAATGTCTGGTCTGCGGGGCAGGGTGTTGCCTCAATCGATGATATTCCATCCGTGTCCGAACTGTGCAGCCGTCTGATTTCCGAATACGAGGCATCAATGGCCAGCGCTTGTGAGGATCCGTTTTTGCGGCGGAGATAGACTTTTTAAACAAAAGGCCATCGCCACGCGCTCACTGAAGCGCAACCTGCCAAAGCACGTAAAGGTGAACGCTTCTGCCGTTGTTTTGCCATCGTGATAGGACCAGATCGGTAGCAGGCAGACGCATTTGCTCTGCCTGCCGGGGGCCGTTCAGGGTGCCCCGACTTCGAAAGGAGTAACGGATCATGAAGAAAATTATCGCTGCCGGTTTCGCATTCGTCATCGGTATCAGCACACTCGCCTTTGCCGCCGATCTCAGCCATGCGAGTGAAGGTCGCCTCAGCATCAATATGGTTGGCACAACCGTTGCGCAGACCGTTCGTGACGGCGGGGAGAAGTATGCTGAGACCTTTGTAGTTCAGCCGGACCACACGCTGAAGCTGGTCGATCGAACGGAAATCGCCGATCAATAATGTCCGAGGCGGTGAGGACTTCTCATCGCCTCTCGAGACCATCATCCGGGCAGCAAAAAGCCCCCAGAGCGTTCGCCAGGGGGCCATGCATCATCAGCAATATCTAGCTCCAACGGCATCATGCCGAAGGGCGCATTCCGATTAACGGAAAGAACGCGAAGCGACGTTGCGGATATCGTAGCGTGTCAGACCAATGTCAGACAGAGCTTGAGAAGAAAGGCCGCTCAGTTCGTTCATTGTGCGGCGGTAGCTGATCCAGCTCTTTGCGAGGCGAATCGGGTTCATTGTCGTAATCCTTAGCTTTGGTTTGGCCCGGCGCTGTTCGCCTTGGCTATGGATCTCTTATACATTCTCTCATTAGTACATTGCAGTGCAAAAAGCGGGCGACTGCTATGCATTTGTGCACTGTGATGCTAAATTTTGCATCTTCGCTGTTTTAATGAGCAGTAAAATAACGGGCGGCGCTGCGATCTGCCCATAAAAAAGCCCCCCTTCCGGGAGGCTATTTATAGCGTAGCAGGTGCTAAAACGTTGTGGACAGATCGCCCAGAAATCCTAGATGCCAACAGCGTTACGAGCAACGCGACGGATGTCCGAGCGGCCAATGCCAAGGTCAGTCAATTCGCGGTCCGACATGCGGCCGAGTTCGGTTACGGTCTGACGATACTTGCGCCAGTTGTTAAGCGAGCGTGCGATGTTCATGGCCCTATCCTTCCTGATTAGGTGAGGCGGTTGATCGCCTCTCAATCGATTAAGTTCAGTATATGCTGCGGTGCAAAAAAGAACAGTGCTCGCTCCGTATGCCACCCATGCGCTAAACGCATGCATCCGCCAAATTTGTTAGGATTTGTGGCGAAAAAGTGGGCAATTTGCCTGAGCGAATGCATTATGGATGCTCTGAAACGCATAACGCCTGCCGGGGGAGGAGGACCGGCGGCGTCATGGGGGTTGGCCGGCGAATGGGAGGAGGTCGCTAGGCCATTGCGACGATCGTATGGGAGGAGGACAAGCGATCAGCCGAAGCACATGGGCTCAAGGCCCGTTGTTGAACAATCTTATACGCGGAGGCTGTTGGATTGTGCAGCGCGATATGCGTATAGAAGGCATGCCTCAGATGCATGGCCAGGTGATTTCAGGTAGATGAGGTCTCTAGAATGTTACACCCGATGAAATCTGGGGGTTTGGTGCGATCACCACGATCTTTGTCATTTTTCCTTTGCGTGGCAGAAAAACGGTTGTTATAGAGACGCGCGCTCCGGAAGGCCTCTGCGAGGATTTCGACGCGGTTTTGGGGCGCGGGTATGGTGAAATTGGTAGACACGCCAGATTTAGGTTCTGGTGCCGCAAGGCGTGGGAGTTCAAGTCTCTCTACCCGCACCAAAAAGATCGCGCAGTCTGTCGCCGGAAGCTCGTTGGCTTATCGGCGCATGAGACCCCAGCGCAACGAGATTGCATAAAAGCCACGACCGGCGAGACCGGCGTCGTGCTCATGAAACCACGGCAGTGTGAGCACCGCCGCATGAATATGAAGGTATGACAATGCAGGTTATCGAAACGCTCGCTGAAGGGTTGAAGCGCGAAATCAAGGTCGTGATCCCGGCCAAGGACATGGAACAGCAGATGAACGAGCGCCTGGCTGATGCCAAGGACAAGGTTCGTATCAACGGCTTCCGTCCGGGCAAGGTGCCGGTTGCTCACCTGAAGAAGATGTACGGCAAGTCGATCATGGCCGAGCTGGTCAACGAGATTGTTCGTGACCGTCCAAGTGCGATTCTCTCCGAGCGCGGCGAAAAGTCTGCGACCCAGCCAAGCATCAAGATGACAGAGGATGAGGCGGAAGCCGAGAAGATCCTCTCCGCTCAGGCCGATCTGGAATTCACGCTTTCCTACGAAGTCATTCTGCCGATCGAACTTCAGCCGACCAAGGGTATCAAGGTCACGCGCGAAGTGGTTGAAGTTTCGGAAGACGAAGTCAACGAACAGATCGAGAAGATCGCTGAAAGCGCTCGCTCCTTTGAAAAGAAGGACGGTGCTGCTGAGAACGGCGATCGCGTAACCATGAACTACCTCGGCAAGGTCGACGGCGTCGCATTCGACGGTGGCGCTGCCGAAGATGCTGATCTGGTTCTCGGTTCCAACCGGTTCATCCCGGGCTTCGAAGACCAGCTCGTCGGCGTCAAGGCCGGCGATGAAAAGACCATTACGGTTACGTTCCCGTCGGAATACCCGGCTGCCAACCTTGCTGGCAAGGAAGCAACCTTCGACATCACCGTGAAGGAAGTTGCTGCTCCGTCCGCCATCGAACTCAACGATGAACTGGCTTCCAAGCTGGGCGTCGAATCCCTTGAGAAGCTCAAGGAAATCGTTCGCGGCCAGATCGAAGGCCAGTACGGCAACGTAACGCGCCAGAAGGTCAAGCGTCAGATCCTCGACCAGCTGGACGAACAATACAAGTTCGAAACACCTGCTTCGCTGGTTGATGCCGAGTTCGAAAACATCTGGCGTCAGATCAACACCGATCTGGCTCAGTCGGGCAAGACCTTCGCCGACGAAGACACGACTGAAGAAGAAGCCCGCGAAGAGTATCGCAAGCTTGCCGAGCGTCGCGTCCGTCTGGGTCTGGTTCTCTCCGAACTGGGCGAAAAGGCTGGCGTTGAAGTGACCGAAGAGGAAATGCAGCGCGCGCTTTACGCACAGCTTCAGCAGTTCCCGGGCCAGCAGCGCGAGATCCTCGATTACTTCCGCAACACGCCGGGTGCAGCTGCTTCGCTCCGCGCTCCGATCTTCGAAGAAAAGGTTATAGACCAGCTCCTGAGCGAGATCGACGTAACGGACAAGACCGTTTCCAAGGAAGAGCTTCTGGCCGACGACGAAGAAGACGCTGAAGGCGCTTCCAAGGCGGACAAGAAGAAGGCTGCTCCGAAGAAGAAGGTTGCCAAGGCAGAAGCTTCTGAAGGCGCTGAGGGCGAAGAAGCTCCGGCTCCGAAGAAGAAGGCCGCTGCCAAGAAGAAGGCTGCCGAAGGCGACGCCGAGTAATCTGCGCCTCGCAAGCTTGCAATTCAAACAGTCCCCGGTGGCAACGCCGGGGATTTTTGTTTTTTGGTTTGAGTTTACTATAGATGTGCAGCGCTTCATGCAGCAGTCTGGAGCTGGTTCTGCCACTAACCGCGCATGCGCCCGCCGGTTTACTTATTGTAGACGCGTTCGAGCGTACGCGAACTGATCTGAGCTAAATAAATTCGAAGAAAGTGCGGACCGAAAACGGGGCTCACCAACTCATGATGAGTAGGGGGTCCGCGAGCCCCTGACCGACGTCATGTCGGCTTCGGCTTGATAGCGTCTGTGTTTGACGCTTCTCAAGTATCGACTAACTTTCCCGCAGCCAAAGCTGATTGGTTCCTTAACGAAAGGTAAAAGCCTGTCCCGATTTGACGTATGCAGTCCTCAATCGACCAGCCGAACTCCCAGGCTTCATAAAGGAGTGAGGTCTCGTCTTCCAGTTCACCCGCATTTCGATTTGATTTGTAGGGGTTTTCTGTCCGATGAGACCCGAGGATGCGTGCCCGTGACCCGCGTTCCTGACAGTCGAGGATTGATTCAAGATTCATTAGCGTATCCTACATAGCGCCGCGCATCCGTATGTATGCCCCCTTGCTCTCCCATTCCTTTCAGATGCCTGCCGCCCCAACCCAGGTCCGAATCGGGCAGACACATCGACATCTCAATGCGTGCTTCTATGAAACCTGTTAACCAATCACAAGTGTGATTTATTAGGAGCAGGCTTTAGTCCTTTCGTGGACAAAAGATAGACGAATCAATGAGTTCATGCTTCAACACAGTTTTCTGAAATGCGGAACAATCGAGCGATCTCCTGATTTGGTCTCTGGAGATAAAGGCACCACCATGACTCGATTTTGTTTCAGATTTCGTGATGAGGTAGGCCAGGAGACGGAAGAAGTTGAACTGGAGCTTCCGTCTTGCCTGGCAGCGATTAAGGAGGCTTCTCGCATCCTGATCGATATGGCACGCGACGAGATACGCGATCGAACCGACTTTCACCTGTCGCTTATCGTGCGCGAGGAAAGTGGTTTGTCCATCGTCGAAAGCAGCTTGCGATATAGTGCAAAGCGGCTGTGCGAAGATACGTCTCAGCCGTCCATAGCTGAACCGGGCGGTATTGGCAATGAAGGCAGCGAATAGTGTAGCTGCCTTCGCTGTCATACCGCTAGCGGTCAGATGCCGAGACTAAATGTTGGACCGCTCTTCCTGCCGCAGTTGCAGGAACATTGTTGCGAGCGGTGGAAGGGTCAGAATAATTGATTGCGGCTGTCCATGGCTGGGTACAGGCTCGCTCCAGACCTCTACATTCCCGTGATTGCTGCCACCGTAGACCGCAGCGTCGCTGTTCAGGATCTCTCTCCAGCATCCTGAAACGGGGACACCGATGCGGTAGCCGGTTCGCGGGACGGGCGTGAAGTTCGATACAGCCACAACTTGGTTATTGCCGCTCCTGTCTGTCCGCAGCATTGCGAAGATCGAGTTTTCGGCATCATCTCCGACGATCCAGTCAAACCCCTCCGAATGCAGATCGCCGAACTGGAGGGCTGCGTTGTCGCGATAGATCGTGTTCAGGTCTCTGACGAGGCGTTGAAGTCCGGCATGCTGCGGATCATCCAGAAGATCCCAGACTACAGAGCCATCGTGATTCCATTCGGTTTTCTGGCCAATTTCACTCCCCATGAACAGCAGCTTCTTACCTGGATGCGCCCACATGAAGCCGAGATAGGCGCGCAGGTTTGCCAGTTTTTGCCATTCATCACCCGGCATCTTGCCAAGCAGGGAGCCTTTTCCATGCACCACCTCATCGTGCGAGATCGGCAGCATGAAACGCTCCGAGTAGGCGTAGACCATGCCGAAGGTCATCATGCCGTGGTGATATTTGCGGTAGATCGGCTCGTTCTGCATGTAATGGAGCGTGTCGTGCATCCAGCCCATGTTCCACTTGAAATCGAAGCCAAGGCCGCCTTCTTCCACCGGGCGGGTTACGCCTGGCCAAGCGGTGGATTCCTCGGCGACTGTGAAGGCATGTGGGCATCGCTGATGGATGATGCTGTTGAGATGCTTGAAGAACTCGACCGATTCAAGGTTCTCCCGTCCGCCATATTTGTTCGGAATCCATTCCCCGGCCTCTCGCGAGTAATCCCGATACAGCATCGAGGCGACGGCATCGACGCGCAAGGCATCGATGTGGAAGTGCTCCAGCCACTCCATGGCGCTTGCAATCAGGAAACCCTTCACCTCATTGCGCCCGAGATTGTAGATCAGCGTATTCCAGTCCTTGTGGAAGCCTTCCCGAGGATCTTCATGCTCATAGAGCGCGGTTCCGTCGAAGCGTGCCAAACCCCAGACATCCGTGGGAAAGTGCGCAGGTACCCAATCCAGAACGACACCGATACCATGAGCGTGGCAGCGGTCGACGAAATAGGCGAGATCTTCGGGCGTACCGTATCGGCCGGTCGGAGCGAAAAGACCGAGTGGCTGGTAGCCCCATGATCCGCCGAAGGGATGCTCCATGATTGGCAGCAGTTCAATGTGCGTGAAACCAAGGTCTGCCACATAGGGCACCAGTCTCTGGCTGAGTTCTATCCAGTCGAGCCAGCGGTTGCCTTCTTCCGGGATACGTACCCACGAACCAAGATGGACTTCGTAGACAGACATCGCCCCTTCGCCAGAACGGCGCTCAGCTGCCTTCTGCATCCAGTCGTCGTCCGACCACTGGAACGGCTTGCTGGAGGCGACGATGGATGCGGTTGCGGGGGCCGCTTCGCTGGCGCGTGCAACCGGGTCGGCCTTCTGCGGAAGAAGGTTGCCGTTTCGATTGACGATCTCGAACTTGTAGCGATCCCCCGGGCCAATCCTTGGTATGAACAGCTCCCAGATGCCTGCCTCACGGCGAAGGCGCATGGGGTTGCGTCTCCCGTCCCAAGAATTGAAGTCGCCGACCACGGATACCCGCCGTGCATTGGGCGCCCAGACCGAGAAGCGAACGCCGGATATGCCATCCACTTCCATAGCGACCGCCCCAAGAGTGCGGCCCAGGGCGTAATGCGTCCCCTGAGCGATGAGATGGAGATCAAGCTCCCCCAGCAGCAGAGGAAAAGCGTAGGGATCTTCTGTTGTCTGATCGGCCTCTGGCCAATGTATATTGAGCGCATAGGCGGCACCGACCGGAACCGAATCTGCGAAGAGGCCCGCGGGGTGGATCAGGTGCATCCGGGCCAGCACGCGACCGCTGGCCGTTTCCACCAGATCCACGCCCTCAGCGCCCGGGAAAAAGGCCCGGACGATCCGTGCACCAGGCCCATCATGCGGCCCGAGGATGGAAAACGGGTCGCCATGTTGTCCGGCTATCAAGGCCTCGATAGCATAGGGGTCAAGACCGGCTGTCAATTCGGAGCGTTCGATGTTCATGCTGATCTTTCTGACAATCTTTCAACGATGGCCGCGAAGCCGCAGAGCGGGATGGGCAACCATTTGGGGCGGTTGCGGGCCTCGTAGGCGATTTCGTAGGCTGCCTTCTCCAGAAGGTAGAGATCGAGCATCTGCTGGCGCTTCACCGGATCGAACTGGAGGTTCTTCGAATTGCCGATTGCCTGCAGATACTGCTCTAGGAAAAGCTGCTCAGCTTCTTCCACAAAGCGGCGGATAACTTCGCCGCGCTCTGGTGTGTGTGTCTCTGCCACAGCTTCGGTTTCCAGTTCCGCCGTTGCCGCGAGATAGCTGAGCGAGCGCAGCAGGCCTGCCACGTCACGCAAGGGAATCGTCTTTGCGCGGCGATGCGCGAGGCTTCGGGCCGGTTCGCCCTCGAAGTCGATGATGTAGGCATCATCCTCTGCAACGAGAACCTGGCCGAGGTGGAAGTCACCGTGATTGCGAATCATCATGGCACCTTCGGCCGAGCGCGAAAGTTGATGGGCCAGATCCAGCAGGTGCTGCCGTTCAGCCAAGAGAGGGCGTACCATGGCAGCAACATTGGGCTCCAGTTGGTCTACGTCCTCTTCGAGAATGGCAAGCGCCCTCTCGATCTGGCCGACTGCGCTGTCGCGCCAGATGTCGCAGTTTTCCTCGAGCGCGGGCAGAGGAACGAAGTTTTCGTCGTCTGTGTCCTGTGCCAGAGCGGCGTGAAGCTCCCCCAGACGCTGGCCAAGTGTCGCGGTAAAATTGATCAATGGACGCGTGAGATCTGCCTGCGCATCCGCGTCCGGCTGGCTTATGGCAATGTCGTCCAGGACGCGGCGAAGGTTGGTCAGCATCCATGTCCAGGCGTCGCCCTGATTGCGGATGGCGCCTTGCACGATCATCAGCGTGAAGCGTTCGCCATCCGGCGAGGTGCGAACAACCTCTCCCAGAAGCGGCGCGGTGTTCTTGTAACCAACCTGTGTCAAGTAGCGCGTCATCTCCGCTTCCGGGTGGATGCCGGGCGATATGTGTCGGATAAGCTTCAGCATGGCCATGTCTGCGATGATGAGGCTGCTGTTGGATTGCTCGGCCGACAGCCACCGCACGGGCAGATCATCCGAAATGCTCATGCAATCGAGTTGATCCGTGCCGATGAATTCCAGCGTCCCAGTTCTTCCCGAGATGGTGGAGCGCTCGCACAAGCCACGAAGGACGCCTCGCGCCATTGCTTCGACGCTGAAACCATCCGTCAGGAAACCGACGCGCCGACCCTGACGTATGCGCGCCAGTGCAAGCTGCTGTGACAGTGCCGATGGCGCAAGATCGTCCCAGACAGGCGTGAGCGGAACCAGATAGGTCTCCGTGTGACCTTCCAGTTCGGCTTCCAATTCTCCCAGCAGAATATTGTGTGTGGTACCCATAGGCGTTGCAGAGACCAGACGCGCCTGCTTCAGCCTCTCGCCCTTCGAGCCAAACCAGCGGCGCTTTGCCAGATATTCCGGCAGAATCGAGCGCGAGAGGCTTTCCGAAAGCCGGGGCTCGTCAATCAGTTCCGTCAGGTCGCGGCGGATAACCAGCGTCTGAAGGTCTGGCATCTGCTGCGGCGGCTCTGTACGCCAGGCTGGACCGTCTGCTTCTGCTACCAGCTGGAACCAGTAGAAGGAAAACGGCGGGAGCGTCAGAAGATACGTCAGCTGACCGATGGGCGGGAAGGGCGACATGCCGGTGAGTTCAATGGGTACTCGCCCTTCGAATTCGGCCAGATCCAGTTCCACGGCCTGCGGCAGGCGAGAAAGATTGGCGACGCAGAGAATTGTTTCGCCATTGTATTCGCGCAGATAGGCAAGAATCTTGCGATTGCCCGGGGTGAGGAAACGCAAGGAACCGCGACCGAAGGCTGGATGGCGACCGCGCAGGGCCAACATGCGGCGGGTCCAGTTCAGCAGCGAATGCTGGTCCACGCTCTGTGCTTCGACGTTGAGCGCTTCGTAGCCGTAGAGGGGGTCCATGACGGGGGGCAGAACAAGCCGCGCGGGATCTGCGCGTGAGAAGCCACCATTTCGATCCGGTGACCACTGCATAGGCGTGCGCACGCCATCACGATCTCCGAGATAGATGTTGTCGCCCATGCCGATTTCATCGCCATAGTAGAGCACTGGCGTTCCCGGCATGGAGAGCAGCAACCCGTTCATCAGTTCGACGCGGCGCCGGTCCCGCTCCATCAGGGGAGCAAGACGGCGGCGAATGCCGAGATTGATGCGGGCGCGGCGGTCCGCTGCGTAGGTATTCCAGAGGTAGTCGCGCTCCTCGTCCGTCACCATTTCGAGCGTCAGCTCATCATGGTTGCGCAGGAAGATGGCCCATTGGCAGTTTTCCGGGATCTCCGGGGTCTGCCGCATGATATCTGTAATGGGGAAGCGGTCTTCCTTCGCGATCGCCATATACATGCGCGGCATCAGCGGGAAATGGAACGCCATGTGACACTCGTCACCCTCGCCAAAATATTCGCTCGTATCCTCCGGCCACTGGTTCGCCTCCGCCAGCAACATCTTTCCCGGATGCGTCGCATCGAGTGCAGCGCGAATCTTCTTCAGGATGTCGTGCGTCTCGGGCAGGTTCTCGTTGATCGTGCCCTCGCGTTCAACGAGATAGGGAATTGCGTCAAGACGGAAACCGTCGATGCCGGTTTCCAGCCAGAAGCGCATGACATTCAGCAGCTCTTCCAGAACCTGCGGATTGTCGAAGTTCAGATCAGGCTGATGCGAGTAGAACCGATGCCAGTAATAGGCGCCCGCCACGGGATCCCAGGTCCAGTTCGACTTCTCGGTATCGAGGAAGATGATCCGTGTTTCGGGAAATTTCTGATCCGTGTCTGACCAAACGTAGAAATCGCGTTCCGGGGAACCCTCCGGCGCATTTCGCGCGCGCTGAAACCAAGGATGCTGGTCCGATGTATGGTTGATGACGAGCTCGATAATGACGCGGATATTGCGGCTGTGAGCAGCCGCCACGAATTCGCGGAAGTCATCCATCGTGCCGTAGTCCGGGCTGACTTCTCCGTAATCGGCAATGTCATAACCATCGTCGCGACGCGGGGACGGGAAAAAGGGCAGGAGCCAGATCGCTGTCGCGCCGAGTGATGCGATGTGATCGATCTTTTCGGTCAGGCCGCGAAAATCCCCGATCCCGTCGCCATTGCTGTCGTAGAAGGATTTGACGTGCAATTGGTAGATAATGGAATCCTTGTACCAGAGCAGGTTCTGGTCGGACTGCTGTCCATGGGGGGTCTGCATCATGTCCACGGTTACGCTCCCTGTTCCTATCGCACGCGCCAGATCGAGAAGGGCAAATGCGGCTCCAGCCGCAGATGCTGCCACTTGCCGGTCAGCGAAAATTTCTGACCGCCGATCAGATCTTCCAGGTTAAGCGTGCCATGGTCCGGTAGGTTCCATGCCCAAAGCGGTATCTCTACATCTGCCTCCTGCGCATGGTGTGGATCCAGGCTCACCCCAATCAGCAGGACGTTGTCTCGGGAAGGGTTCGACTTCTCATAGAAGATGATGTTGTCGTTGAACGCGATCAGCTGGCGTAGGCCGAGATGGGAATGCAGAGCCGGGTTTTCGCGACGGATGCGGTTCAGCAGTGCGATCTCACCCTTGATGTTGCCGGGGCGATCGTAATCCCAGGCCCGGATCTCGTATTTCTCCGAATCCGCATACTCTTTGCGCTTTACATCGGGGCGGCCTTCGCAAAGCTCAAACCCGTTATAGACGCCCCAGAGACCGGAGAGGGTCGCTGCCAGCGCCGCACGGATGAGATACGCCGGACGCGGGGCGTTCTGCAGGAAGTCCGGATTGATATCATGCGTGTTGACGAAGAAGTGGGGGCGGAAGAAATCCTTTGGCGCTTCCGTCGTGATCTCGCGCATGTAGGTTTCCAGTTCCCACTTTGTGTTGCGCCAGGTGAAGTAGGTGTAGGATTGCGAGAAGCCGACCTTCGCCAGCCGGTACATCACCTTGGGGCGCGTGAAGGCTTCCGACAGGAAGATGACGTCTGGGTGCCGGTTGTGAATATCGGCAATCAGCCATTCCCAGAAGGGGAAGGGCTTTGTATGCGGGTTGTCGACGCGGAACAGCTTGACGCCCTGGTCAACCCACTTCTGCACGACATCGCGCAGTTCGATCCATAGCCCCGGCACCGCGTCCTTTGCGTAGAAATCGACATTGACGATGTCCTCGTATTTCTTCGGCGGGTTCTCGGCATAGCGCACGGTGCCGTCCGGCCGCCAGTCAAACCAGCCTGGATGCTCCTTCAGCCAGGGGTGGTCGGGGGATGCCTGAATCGCCAGATCAAGCGCGATTTCCAGACCATGACGCCTGGCGTCCTCCACCAGTCGGCGGAAATCGTCAAAGGTACCCAGTTCAGGGTGAATCGCATCATGGCCACCAGCCTCCGAGCCGATGCCATACGGGCTGCCGGGGTCGTTCGGTCCCGCGATCAGCGAGTTATTCCGCCCTTTGCGGTTGGTCTCTCCGATCGGGTGAATGGGCGGAAAATAAAGAACGTCGAAGCCCATGTCCCGGATGGCAGGCAGACGCTTGATCACGTCATCGAATGTGCCGTGGCGATTGGGATCTCCACTCTGTGAGCGAGGGAAGATCTGATACCAGCTTGCGAACGCTGCGCCTTTCCGTTCCACCTCTACAGGCATTGGCGCAGAGCGAACACGGTGAGGCCGGCTGTCTGCCTTTGCCATCAGTTCAGCAGTGTCAGGTGTCAGCAGAATGGAAGTCCGGACCTGCTCGTTCCCTCCGATCAGTCTGGCTGCCAAATCTTCCAGATCCTGCCGCAAGCAACCCTCCGCACGGTCCCGGGCCGCTTGCACAAGCAGTATTCCCTCTTGAATTTCGAGTTTCAGATCCAGCCTCGCTTCGTGCTTTTTGCCGAACTCATATCGAAAGATCTGAAACGGGTTTCGCCAGGTTTCGACCGCGAATTCATGACGCCCCATGCGCTGCGGGGCGAACTCTGCCTGCCAACGGTCGTTGAGGACGAGGCGCATGGGAACCTCTGTCCAGCCTTCTTCATCAGCGGCACGCCAGAAAAGCGCAGCAGAGATCGGGTCATGCCCATCGCCGAAGAGATCGGCCTCGACGGTGATGGTCTCGCCCGCAATGCGCTTGATGGGGAACCGACCTCCATCCACCGTCGGCGTGATGTTTTCGATCGCAAGGCGCGGGCTTTGTGCTGCTTCAGCAGCATTCGCAACGTTCAGGACACCCGTTATCAGTTGCGATGTGTGTCCTTCCAGAATGCGAAGCTCAGCGGGCTTCAGCAGTTTAAGCTGCGTCGCCTCGACGGTTGAATTGCTTGCGTCTCGGAGCGGCAGGAAGCCTGAAGCTGCTTCCTGCACGGCGCCAAGCGGTGCCTTTGCCGGGCGGCGAAAATCGGTGTTCGCCAGCACGACGCTGACACGGCTGGAGACGCGAAGATCTTCCTGATCCGACTGGAGGAGGGCCAGCGTCTGGCTTTTGCCGGTTGAAACGAGATGCAGGTAGGGTGCTGGGGCTGGTTTCCGCTGTTCAAGCGCGTGGTTTGCTTGACGGATCTCCCTTTGCAGATCGTAGCGTGAGGCCGCCCTCAATCGTCGCAACCCTTGACCTGATCCATGGGTCGGATCCAGAGGCACGGGGTCTCCGAATTCGAAACCCATGGGGATCATCAGTCCTTGACCCAAAGTCTCAGCCAGCGAAAGACGAAGCTTTGCGCGGCGCAGGCGGATTTCGACACTATCGATGCCGTGCGCTACGCGTTTGCCATAGGGCGCTTCGGGAAAGGCAATCTGAGCACCTAGGTTTCGTTGAATTGCATGCTCCTCAAGAAACCAGCGCTCTTGAAGATCCCACCATGCGAGCGATGAAAAGCAGCCTGCAAACGTTTTGTCCGCAAGCTGCTGACGCAGTGCAAAATCAGTTCCGGGCGTCCATGCGAGAAAATCGGCGTTTTCGCCAGCCACCGTCAGTCGGTTCCATACCGATAGAGGGAGGCGGTTCAGGCCGAGGCAGCGGAATCCTGAGATCCCGCTTTCCACGAGGGCACCAATCCGATCTTCCCAGCGCCGAACGTGCTGTTCCTGCGCGTCTGCTGCCAGTGAGGAGATCGATTGTCCGCCGGCTGTCAGCGGAGACAGGCGTGGATCCGAGACGGGGGCAGCCTCGCTGAACGGGGCAGCGATACGGTCTGGCACGATATCCATCATGAAACGCAGGCCTTTCGCGCGCGCCCTGCTTGTCAGTTCGCTCACCGCCTGCTTCAGATCCGTTGGCAGCCCCAGTAGACTATCAGCAGCGTCCAGGTCACTGGATACAAAAACACTGCCGCTCCGGGCTCGTTGTGAGAGCGGTGCCGAAAGTACGGTATCAAATCCCAGCTCGGCGGCATGAGTGAATATTTCCCGCCACTGATCCAGACCGTGGAGCGCCAAGGGGTGGACATAGTAAATCCTCGAAGGGCTCTTGTGTAGCGAGGTTTCTGTCTGAGCCTGAAGAGACTCGGAAGAGGATGCCGTATTCAATTGCATGGTGCTGCCTACCGTAATGACTGGGGGCCTAACGTTGCGGCTTCCGGCTTGTTCCTTGGGATTTTTTGGCAAGGGTCAGCAACATCAGTGCACGCCTCAGGCCACACGGAATGGCGGGTCTCGGCCCCACGCCTTTTCACTCGATCCATCGTGGCTCGCCGAACAAGCTGTGGATGGCGGAGATCCGATTGCGGTTTCGGCCACGGCCGTGAACAGGGTAAAGACGCCCTTAACGAAACCGTGAGACCTGTTTCGCTATGGTCCGAGGCACATGATTCAAGTTGTGAGGTGCAAACCATGGCCGCTGCATCAGGCAAGGCACGCCGCAAGCGTCGCAAATCCAGTACCGGCTCCAAAGCGCGTGGTGCCTTGTGGCCTTGGCTCGCAGCGCTGGCGGTGGTCGGTGGCGGGATCGCCATTTCCGAAAACATGCAGACGGTCCGGCGCTGGCTTCCGGCATCCTGGAACTTGAAGCCTGCAAGTGCGCCTGCGAACTCATCTGGCAAGGATACCGGTGGACCAATCCCGCCAGCCAACATTCCGGCGCCGACCACCAAGCCAGCGGGCGAACTGGCAAAGGTCGTGCCTGCCGATCTGGTTGGCAGAAGCTTCAGCGGAACCTTCTATTTTTGTGGCACCTCCGGCCTCGATAACTGCGTTGTCGATGGCGCCACCTTCTGGTTCCGCAAGCAGCAGATCCGGCTGGCAGATGTGTCAGCGCCACGAACGGAAGATGCGGCTTGCCCGCAGGAGCGCTCCAAGGGTTTCGCTGCCAAGGTTCGGCTGCGTGACCTGTTGAATGCCGGACCGTTCGAACTGACGGACTGGCCGAACAAGAACGAAGATGGCGCCGGACGACAATTGCGTGTCGTCATGCGCAACGGCTCATCGATCGGTCAACAACTCGTGAGGGAAGGGGTTGTGCATCGCGTAACGGAAATCTCCAAGCCCTGGTGTTGACGTTACGTGAGGTCAATTCAGCGCGGCTAAGCGTGCCGCAGCGATACATCACTTCAAATGAGGTGACCGTGTTTAGAATTTGAGAACCACTTCAGGCGATTGTGTGCAGGTACTTCAGTTGATTCGGGCGTTTCGCGTACAGGAGAGGTCATGACGCTTGCACATTTTCCCGCCGACCGGCGGATGGCGGATATACGGCGTTGTGCTCAGGTTCTGCTGAACCTTCATGGCGAGGAAGCCAATCACTACTGGCGCAGCCAGATGGCCGATTTCTCTGCCTGTCTCTCGCGGCTCGGCACCTCTGCGGAAGAGGTTTCCCATCAGGCGGGTCTTTTCATGAATGCTGTGCAGATGGAGTTGCAGCGCCTGTTCCTGGAAGAGGTTGACCAGGCCGCAGTGGACGCCCGCGCCTGAGCCTCAATACACATCGCTCTTTGAGCATCGATGAAAGCGCATGAAAGCAGACCTGTCAGGCTGCCATACGCTTTTTGTTTTCAGCAGTAGAAATAACGTTGAGTCCGAGACACATCAGGCTCTTCATGTAGTCCAAAATGGGTCGAGCATGCATGTAATCGGCGTGTCAGACGAGATATGGAAAATAAGCCAGACCTATGAAGGAACTGCGTGTTCTTCGTGGAGCGAGAACGCAAAGCGAACTCGCAAAGGTTTCCCGCTAGTAGGAAAAAAAGTTCATCATCAGCGTAATTATTTGAAATATTTGGTGGGTGATGTAGGGCTCGAACCTACGACCCGCTGATTAAGAGTCAGCTGCTCTACCAACTGAGCTAATCACCCATCCCCGTTAGCGCTTGGTGTTGTGCTCGCCGCCGGTGTGAAGGGGCGTATAACGAGGTCTTTTGAGCTTGTCTAGCGCCCTCTTGAAAAAAGTTAGATGCAGCTTGCAGAAAAATGGAGAGAGACCGCCATAACGCCCGAAAATCCGGGATTCTTCAACTCTAGAAAAAATGCAATTTCATCCCATCGAAAATTGTCTGTGGCTGCCTTACTGTTCGCTGCAACAGGAGAGCATGCATATGACGACACAAAACGATCTCGAAATTGTCGCCAGTCAGGAAAAACTGCTGGAGTTTGACCGCTTCGATCTGGCGCGCGCCTGGTCGCTGGGGTCGCGGTTGCGGGACATTGCCTCGGCACGGTCTCATGTCTTGGCCATTGATGTTCACATCAACGGCATGCAGGCATTCTTCACCAGCCTGCCGGGTGGCAAGCCGGACTTCGAGCATTGGATCCGCCGCAAGCGCAATCTTGTTTTGAGATTTCACCGTTCAAGCTATGCGATCGGTCTTGATCTGGCGCAGCAGCAAGCAACGCTTGAAAGCAAGTGGGGCCTGCCTGTTGCAGATTTTGCGCCTCATGGTGGCTGCGTTCCCATCAGGGTATCGGGGGTAGGCTGTATCGGCGCGGTGACTATTTCAGGATTGCCGCAACGGGAAGACCATAATCTCGCAGTCGAGGGACTGGCTCTGGAATGTGGCGTCTGGGACGATATCCCGAAATTACCCTAGCCACCAATGGAAAAGGCCGGACATTTGCCCGACCTTATCTTTCAAATCAGAACTGAGCGGTCCCCTATCGCCTGATAGCACGACCAACGGCAATGAGAATGCAAGCACCGATGAAGCCTGCGATCAAATAGCCGATCCAGCCGCCCAAGACGACCCCGAATACGCCCAGGATAGCGTTTGCAACAACGGCGCCGACGATACCGAGCAGAATGTTCATCAGAACGCCCATATTGCTCTTCATGAACTGCTCTGCCAACCAACCGGCGATGCCGCCGATGATGATTGCTGCGAGCCAGCCGATACCTGCGTTTTCCATGGACCTTACCCTCGTTTCGATGTTCGATGGCTGGTCAACGGCTTGTGATTGATTTTGTTCCCCGGTTTGTCTGTGCCTTAGTTCTGCCCGTTGCTTTGGCTTTGTGAGCGGTCCATTGCGAATCAGACGAGTTCCTGTTCCTACCGATGAGCAGTAACGCTTCCGCCATCCTGTTTTTCGAGGTTTGCACCATTGCGGCTGAATGAGAGATCTTGCAGAAACGCTTTCCGGGGCCTCGTTGCCGTAGCGCTAGTGACCTTGGCGCTTGTCGGCAGCCCGTCCAACTCCCTGGCACAAAGCGCGCCCGAAGCGGCACCGGCGACTGCCGCGAGTGCTGCACCTAAATCCAAGACCCAGGCGACGATTACCGAAGCGAAAAAGGCACTGGAATCGATCACTGCGCGTTCGAACGCGCAGGACGTCGATGACATGCAGCTTGCCGAACTCAAAGCTCAGGCGGATGATCTTGTCACGCGGCTCAGTGAGCATCTGGGTGGCCTGAAGCAGCGGCTTGATCAAATCAATGCGCGCGTAAAAGAGCTTGGAGAGCCGCCGCAGGACGGGCAGCCACCGGAAGCGGCGGTTGTCACCGAAGAGCGCACCCGTCTTGCAACGGAGAGGGGGGAACTGACCGCTTTCTCCAGCGAGTTCGGGCAAATCTGGAACGGTGCAAAGGAAATCTCTGCCAAGATCACCGAGCAGCGTCGAAGATTGTTCTCGGATGCGCTGCTCAAACATACAGATCTCTCCTGGGGAATGCTGACCGATGCAGGCTCTACCTTCTGGCATGAGGTCGAAACGTTTCGAGAAACGATGGCGAGTTGGTTGAGCTTCGCCTGGAAGTTCAAGAAGCTGCAACTGCTGAGCGCCGTCTTCCTGTCTATCGGTGCCGCTCTCTTCTTCCTCGCAGGCGGCTACCGCATGCTGGGAAAGATGGTCAAGCGCGATCCGGCGATCGATAATCCGCCCTATATCACGCGCCTGTCCTTTGCCTTTTGGTCGCTCGTTCTGCAGACTTTTTCGCTGACGGCTTTCATGCTGTCCACGTTTTTCTTCATGGACAGTTTCGGCGTTCTACGGACCGACATCCGACCTCTTGTGGCTACTTTCCTTGGTTTCATCTGGGTGGTCGTTTTCGTAGCCCGCCTCAGCTATCTCGTCCTGGGGCCAGAACATCCTCACTGGCGGCTCATTCGTGTATCGAACAAGGGTGCCAATGTCCTGTTCTGGCTGATCCTCGCGATGGCTCTGATCAACGGGCTCGATTTCGCGTTGACGGAAGTCAGCGAAGTGTTGAACTCGCCGGTCGTTCTGTCCATTGCCAAGAGCCTGATTGCGTCGGTCTTGATCGGTGTGATCCTGCTGGCCATGTCATTCCTCAAGCCGGTGTTGGCCGAGGACAAGGATCCCGATGCACCCGGTCGCTCGTGGCCCCGAGGGTTTCCGCTCGCTTTGAGGGTGCTCGGCATCGCGCTTCTTCTGGCGGCGCTTTCCGGCTATGTGGGCCTGGCACGCTTTTTTTCGACACAGATTGTTTTAACCGGTGCTCTGGTCGTTACAGGTTACATCGGCATCCTGTCAGGCAAGGCCGTCGGTAAGCAGAGCGCTTTTGCCAGTACGTCAGTCGGCAAATATGTCGCTTCGCGCTTCAAGGCCAACGAGATCATGCTCGACCAGATCGGGCTGGTGGCTGGGCTCAGCATTTATGCCTTTTCGGTCATTATCGTCGTTCCTGTCATCCTGTTGACCTGGGGTTTCCAGACGCAGGACATCAAGGCTGCCGCCATCCGTCTATTGACGCAGATTTCGATCGGCAACATCAATATTTCGCTGATCGGAATTCTTGTCGGTGTCCTGCTGTTCATGGCTGGCTATCTGGTGACGCGGTTCGCGCAGCGCTGGATCGACCGGAACGTGATGGCGCGAAGCCAGGTCGATGCGGGGGTGCGCAACTCGGTCAAGACGGGTATCGGTTATCTCGGCGTTGGTCTTGCCGTTGTGATCGGCGTGTCCGCCGCAGGGATCGATCTATCGAGCCTTGCGCTCGTTGCCTCTGCACTGTCTGTCGGTATCGGTTTCGGCCTTCAGAACATTGTATCGAACTTTGTATCGGGCCTTATCCTTCTGGTCGAACGCCCCTTCAAGGTCGGCGATCACATCATTACTGGTACGACCGAAGGCATCGTGAAGCGCATTTCGGTTCGTGCAACCGAGATTGAGACCTTCCGCAAGCAATCGATCATCGTGCCGAACTCTGATCTCATCAATGCGGCCGTGGGCAACTGGACGCACCGCAACCGCATGCAGCGTTCCGAAATCCCCGTCGGCGTTGCCTATGGAACGGATCCGCGACGTGTCATCGAACTCTTGCTGGAGCTTGCCGGATCCACGCCGCAGATTTTGCGTAATCCGGAGCCACACGTGGAGTTCCTGCGCTTTGGAGCTTCGTCGCTTGACTTCGAATTGCGTTTTCATGTCGCAGATATAAACGACGGGATGGGCATTCGAAACGCGCTACGTGCCGAAATCCTGCGGCGTTTCGAGGAAGAAGGGATCGAAATTCCGTATACAAAGCAGGACATCAACGTTCATGGCACGCTTTACACCATGCGTGCGCCAACCTCGGAAAAAGAAAAGCAGTACGAGCCCACGGATTTGCACGATCGAGGAGCCGGCGACGCGCCAGCAGGCTGACAAATGGAAAGTGCGGATGCGTCGCGGCAAGCCGTACGCATGTCGTAATCAGGCGTTTGGTAGCGCGCATCAGATTGCATAGTCGGCCGATGCAATTTGGTCCGGAGAACGCGCTTAGTGTTCGGGCTTCATCAGAGGGGTTTTTCGATGAAATCACATGCGAGGGCGATCGTCGTCGGTGGCGGCGTTGTCGGCGTTTCGACGCTCTATCACCTGGCAAAGAAGGGCTGGAGCGATGTCGTTCTCATCGAGCGGAAGGAGCTGACCTCTGGCTCCACCTGGCATGCCGCCGGTCTGCTGCCCCTGTTCAACCTGTCTTATTCCGTCGGCCAGTTGCACAAGTATTCGGTCCGCTTTTACGAGGAACTGCAGGAAGAGACCGGCATGAATGTCGGTTTTGCGAAAGTCTCCAACATTCGTCTCGCTAGGACGAAGGATCGTTGGGACGAGTACATGTATTATGCGGGCATCGCCGAAACGATCGGGGTCAAGGTCAACATCCTGACACCGGAACAGGTGAAGGAGGTATGGCCGCTCTGTGAGACCGAGGGGCTTCTCGGTGCAATCCAGCATCCGGATGACGGCTACATCCAGCCAGCAGACTTGACCCAGGCGCTTGCCAAGGGCGCGCGTGATCGCGGCGCCACGATTTACCGCAATACGACCGTCACGGGTATCGAACAGCAGGCGGATGGTCTGTGGAAGGTAACGACCGACAAGGGTGAAATCACCGCTGAGCACATCATCTCATGCACCGGCTCGTTTGCTCGCAAGACGGGTGAAATGGTCGGCATCAACATTCCGGTCATTCCAGTCGAGCACCAGTACATTGTCACCGAGCCGCATCCGGCTATTCAGGAGCGGCGTAAGCAAGGCCTGCCAGAAATGGGGGTTTTGCGCGAATCCGATTCCGCTTGGTATATGCGCGAGGAGGCGGGCGGCCTGATCCTCGGACCCTACGAGGGGGGTGCTCCGGTCTGTTATGTCGATGGTCCTTCCGACCAGAGCGAGTACGAACTGTTTCAGGAAGATCTCGATCGCCTGATGCCGCATATCGAAACGGCAATCGCTCGTGTGCCGGCCTTCGGCGAAGTCGGCATCAAGAAGGTCTATAACGGTGCCATCGCTTATACACCTGATGGCAATCCCATTGTTGGGCCCGCTCCGGGCCTCAAGAATTTCTGGCTTAACGAAGGCCACTCTTTCGGTATCACTGCGGCAGGCGGCGCGGGCTGGCAATTGGCCGAGTGGATCGTGGATGGCGAGCCGACCGTCGATCTCATGGGTGTGGACCCGCGCCGTTTCGGTCCCTATGCGACGGAAGGCTATCTGATCGCCAAGAACGAGGAGGCCTATGCCAATGTCTTCACCATGCACTATCCGGATGAGGAGCGTGCCGCTGCCCGTCCGCTGAAGACGACACCGATCTACGATCGGCTCAAGAAGCTGGGTGGCGTCTTCGGTTCGCTCTACGGCTGGGAGCGCGCAAACTGGTATGCTCCGGAAGGTTATGAACTGCCGGAGAGCGAAAAGGGTGTCGGCGCGGATGTCATCACCAACCACAATTACGCGCCGCCGCTCGAAGACGGCCGGTACGTCGAAAAGTGGTCTTTCCGCCGGTCGAACTATTGGGAGCATGTGGGCAACGAGGTGAAGAATGTCACCACGAATGTCGGTGTGCTGGATATGTCGCCCTTCGCCAAGATAGAGGTCTCTGGGCCGGGTGCTCGTAACTGGCTCGAAAGCATCTTCGCCAACGCCATTCCAAAGAAGCGGGGTCGCATTACGCTCGCGCATATCCTGACGCCTGCGGGCGGAGTTCGTGCCGAGTTCACGATCTATGAGTGGGCACCAGGACGCTTCTATATGGTATCTGCCGGCGGCCTGGAGGCGCATGACCACGATCTCTTGTACCGTCTTGCGCCGCAGGATGGCTCCGTCGTTCTTCAGCCGATCACGCAGAAATACGGCGTTCTGGTTCTGGCAGGCCCGAAGTCTCGCCAATTGCTGAAGAAACTGACCCGCACCAGCCTCGAGAACAAGGATTTCCCTTGGCTGACAGGCAAGCAGATCTCCGTTGGCGTTGCGACGGCGCATGCGCTGCGCGTGAACTTTGTCGGTGAATTGGGTTGGGAATTGCACCATCCTATCGAGATGCAGGCCTACATCTTTGACAAACTGATGGAAGCCGGTGCCGAGTTTGGCATCAAGCCGTTTGGTATCCGTGCCATGGTTTCCATGGCGGTCGAGAAGTCCTATCGCAACATGGGGCGCGAGCTTTCCATCGAATACAATGCGTATGAATCCGGGCTCGACCGCTTCATCAAACCTGAGAAAAGCTTCATAGGTCGGGACGCTGTCGTCGCCTACAAAGAAAATGGTGTGAAGTGGGTGTTCAGCACTCTGGAGGTAAAGGGCACGACGGATGTCGATGCGCGCGGTTCCGAGGCGATCTATGATCAGGCCGGCGAACTGGTAGGCCGCGTCACGAGCGGCGGATATGGCTGGCGCGTCGGAAAATCTCTCGCACTTGCGATGCTGAAGCCGTCTCACTCCGAACTGGGTTGCCAGCTGAAAGTGAAGATTCTTGGCACAGTCTATGATGCGGAAGTCTTAGGCGAAAGCCCGTTTGATCCGGATAATGCCGCGTTGCGCGCCTGATCAAGAATTGATTGACCATATTTGGGAAAGCGGCCTCTAGCGGCCGCTTTTTTGTTGAATTCATCGCAGCTGGTCTTGCGCGCTTAATGTTTCTTCAAGTCCCGATGTTTTAGCCTACTGGAAGTCAAGGAGCTAGGGGGCAAACGATGACTTATCTGGGCGTATCCGGCATGCAGTATACAGGCGAGCAGTTTCCGGATGCTCGGATCATTGTTGCCGAAGACTCGAACGTCTTTACCTCTATGATCCGTCAACGTCTAAAGGAAATCTTCGGGATCGATGCAGAAATCTGCCGGACCTATGAAGACCTCATGATGGCTAACGAGTTGTCGGATGTGCCTGTCACCCTAGCAATTTCCAACATTAATCTGCCAGGCGCCGAAAACGGAGAGGCGCTGAACTATCTTGTCGATCTCAACATTCCAACCATTGTCTTCACCGGCACCTTCCAGGAGCACACGCGTGAGAAACTGCTGGCGAAGGACATCGTTGACTACATTCTTAAAGACAATGTCTTCGCAGTCGAGATGCTTGTTGAATCCGTTTGCCGCTTCCTGACGAACCATCGTCACCATGTGCTGATCGTGGATGATAGTCCGACGGCGCGCGCTCTCCTCTCGACCCGCCTAAAGCGTTACAATTTCCGCGTCAGCGTTGCCGAAAGCGGCGCCAAGGCCATCGATATTCTGAAGAAGAACCCGGATATCGGTCTGGTTGTGACAGACTACAACATGCCCGACATTGATGGTTTCGAACTGGCACGGCGCATCCGCTCCGTCCGTGGCTCCCACGAATTGCGTATCATCGGCGTGTCGTCCTCGACAGATCGCCTGCTATCGGCCCGCTTCCTGAAGGCTGGCGGCAACGACTTCATGTTGAGGCCGTTCATCGACGAAGAATTCTATTGCCGCGTGAACCAGAACCTCGACACGCTTCTGCAGATCAAGTCCCATCAGGCTGCCGCGCGCCGCAGCGCCGCCTGATATTTCGGCAGGGTGAGTTATATGAGATGGCCGTACCGGCAGGTGCGGCCATTTTCATGTCATCTCAAGCCGGAACCAGTGTTCGCGGCGTATTCGACACCAGCTTGCGTTCCGCGCGTTCCTGCTGCGGCGAGCGGTTATAGACCTCACGGTAGCATTTCGAAAAATGCGATGCCGACACGAAACCGCAGGCGACGGCCACTTCCACGATTGGCATAGAGGATTGAACCAGAAGATGCCTTGCGCGGTCGAGGCGGATTTCCAGATAGTAGCGGGCAGGGGAACGCCCCATTTCCTGACTGAACAGGCGCTCGATCTGCCGGCGTGAAAGGTCAACACTGTCGGCGATATCAATGAGCGACAATGGTTCCGAAAGATTGCTCTCCATCAGTTCGATGATCTGCAGAACCTTGTTGTTTTGCACACCCAGTCGCGCGCGCAAGGGAAGCCGCTGACGATCATGCGGGTTTCTGACGCGATCCGTCAGCTGTTGTTCGCAAACCCGGTTGACCAGCGTCTCGCCGAAGTCCTGACCAATCAGGTTCAGCATCATATCCAGCGAGGCCGTTCCGCCTGCGCAGGTGTAAAGATTGCCATCGACCTCATAGAGATCGGCATAGACTTCGGCCTGGGGAAAGGCTTCGGCAAAGCCGGGCAGGTTTTCCCAATGGATGGCGCATCGCTTGCCGTTCAGCAGCCCCGCCTGCGCCAGCACATGGGCGCCCGTACAGAGGCTGCCAACGGAAACGCCCCGATTGTAGGTTTCTCGCAGGAAAGCAAAAACGGACTTATTGTTGAAGCTCTCGACATTGATGCCGGAACAGATCAACACCATGCTCGGTCGCTGCTCTCCGCTCAGGTTGCGTCGCTCGTCGGCTAGCGAGGAATCGACTTCCAATGCAATTCCGCTCGAGGAGTAGACCTTTTGCCCATCGGCGGAGGCCAGGCGCCAGTCATAGGCCTTGTATCCCAACATCCTGTTGGCAATCCGGAGGGTTTCGACAGCCGCCGAAAACGGAAGAAGTGTAAACTCCGGGATCAGGAAGAAAACCAGCGTACGTTTTTTGACCGGGGGCTTGATGGTCATTGCAGGGGCTCCGTGGCAAGGCTCCTATTCCTCGCGTGAAAGAGGCTGCCTTGAATGTTTCAAATACGTCATTGATACATTCATTTGCGACACACAAGATGTCGGGAGAGAGGCAGCCTCATCCTCCTGCATATTTGTAGGGCATTCCGATTAAACTCTGTCTCAGTTGCCCGTTTGCCAGCCAATATCCTTGCGAACGTCTATTGGCAGCGCTTCAAGAATGGCAAGCGCCTTGCGCTTTCTGTGGGCCGCAATTGCTGCTGAGGTCTTGCCGATGATTTTCGACAGGAAACTGCCCCTTACAAAAGTTTCAGTCATTGACGATGATGTGGGTTGCGAGCTTGCGAAAGCCATGATCATGCTCCTTTCCGGGCTTGTGCAAAAGAACGATGCGCTTATTTAATTCTTTCTACAATTCGATTGTTTTCATTGAAATCATCAATAATTGTGATGTGACTCATGGTCGGCTTAGAATTGACTATCAGCCGCTCGAAATGATACTATCTTAAATATAAGGATTTCTGAAAGTTGTCACAATGAACGGGCCGTTCCGTGCATCTCTGCCGCTTCTCGATAACGATGTGATGAGAACGTTTGTCGCGATTGCTGATACCGGCAATTTTTCGACTGCGGCTGAAGTTGTCCTGCGAACGCCTTCCGCCGTCTCGATGCAGATCAAGAAGCTGGAAGACCAACTGGGGACCACGCTCTTCTTGAGAGACGCGCGATCCGTGGCGCTAACTCCCCAAGGCGAGGTTTTGCTAACCTATGCGCGGCGGCTGATCGCTCTCTCAAACGAAGCCGTGTCTCGCTTCATCATGCCGGAGCTTTCCGGCGTGGTCCGGCTTGGCGCGCCGGACGACATTGCGGAACGTTTGCTGCCGGGCATTTTGAAGAACTTTGCCGCAAAGTTCCCTGGTATCATGGTCGATGTCACGGTCGATGGGAGTGTGCGGCTTCGTCGCCAGATGGAGGAGCAGCGCTTCGATCTCGTATTGATGAACAGCGTCTGGCGTCCTCTGCCGACAGAGGGCGAGGTTGTTTTCGAGGATAAGCTTGTCTGGGTCGGTGCAAGGTGCGGAACGGCACATATGCGTGACCCATTGCCGCTATCTATCTGGGAAGATGGTTGCCTGTGGAGGCAGGAGGCGCTGAACAGACTGGAAGATATGAGGCGCCCTTATCGGATTGCTTATTTGAGCGCGAATACCATGGCCCAACGTGCTGCTATCGTATCCGATCTTGCGATTGCTCCGATGGCTCGGTCTTACGTCTCGGATGAGATGGCTATTCTGGGGCCAAAGGATGGGCTTCCAGAATTGATGTCATTTGATGTCAGGATGGTTGTTGCTCCGGATCTTTCGATCCCAGCAAAGGCCGTTGCAGACTCGATCCGCGAATCCTACGCCCAGCTCAACGCCTGACACTTTCGGCTCGAGGATAACAATTCGGAGCATTCTCGACTTTAGCGACCGACAATGCTCCAGATGTCGGTAATTCATCACGTGAGCTTGATTATGCTCCAGACCTGTCCGTCACGTGTAGTGAAAAATTGCCACGGAAAAGACGGCGGTGACGGATAAAAAGGCCCAGCCGAGGCGAAACAGCACACGCCGACGATGGTCATTTCCAGTCCAGTCATAATGCATTTCTAGAAGCCTCAAAGATATGTCGTCACCCCACATCATGCGGTGTTCGACAGTGTGGATAGGCGTTCTGCCTGACTATCCTTATACTCCCTGCAACCTGCGTGAGACTGACCTGGATCAAGTTTGACAACCGGCTGCAAAATTTTGCGAGTTTGAGAGTCTTACCAGATTGATTTGGTCACGCCATTGAAAAGATATGTCCACAGGGGCGGCGGAAAACGCAGGCGGGAAGGTCCTGATGGCGCGTAAGGCTTTGCGGCGCCATCAAGGACTGAGGTCAATGTTTGAACCGTAGGATCGATACTGGCTGCGGTGAGCAGCAAGGGGTAGGTGGAGATCGTATCGTCTGCTGCCGGTCTTACCCGAACCTCAGCGAGCGTATCGCCAGTATCCGTTCCTGCATCCACATAGTGGAGGGTCGCTCCGAAATTGTTTTCGTCATTCTCCACGCGTGCCCAGTACCCTCCCATCTGCCCGCGATAGTTCGGGTTTATCCCGGCGTGGAAATTGACGATGGGGCAGGGAATGACCGCCAGTGTGCTGCGAGACAGGAGCCGACAAGAGATCGAAAAGAGGAGGTCAGGCTTTGCGCGGAGGATGGCGGCGTGCGCATCTGGATCGTTGAGGGATGAGACACGCGTTACAGGCACCGTCGATAACGGCTGCGATATCAGCCCGTATTGCTTGATGATGTCTTCGGTCCGTTGCTGTGTGATGCGCTTGCCCAGGCGGGATACGATCATGGTGCCCAGTTGTCCTGCTGCCTGCAGCCAACCAAGCTTTCGAGCACGGCGCTTCAGGACATCGGTCTTGCTCTCATAATTCTCTTGAATCACGGTCAGGTTGGGGAAATGGGCGTGGAGATCGTTGATCATGACCTGCGGATTGAGGCCGCCCGCAGTCAGTACAACGAGTCTCGCAGGGTTCGGCGCCGTCATCAGATCTTCCGCTCATATGAATGTCGAAGGCATGTGCAAGCGACGATGGTGCTATCCGTCAAACATATCGTTAACGACAAAGAGATGGTTTCCGGAAAATCTGACGGGCTTCTGAAAACTGTTTCACTTCACCGTGAACCTTTTCACATTCCGCGCGTTACTGCGCCGGAAAACATAATTTTCCGGTTCTGTGTCGTTCAATTCGGAGACTTTCAAAATGACGCTCAAGACAGTTACGGTTATCGCTGCTCTCATGGCAACCGCCGCTTCGCTCGCATCCTGCGGCAACACGATCCGCGGCGTTGGCCAGGATGCCGCCAATACCGTGAACGCCACGCAGGACGCCGGTCGCAAGGTAGAGCGCGCCGCTCGCTAAGAATTGAGCTGCGGGAGGGGCAGAAAAACTTCTCCCGCGCATATTCTTTCTCAGATCAAATTTTGGCAGCGGGATAGGCACGCCGCAAACCGCCGGACTTGTTGTAACCCTCACGGAACGCCGTAAATGCGGGATGCTGGCTCGATTTCGCAGCCTCGCTCAACCTGATCTGAATACGGGCGGGTGCCATTCCCCCGATCCATTCTCCCGTTTTTTGAAGCTTGAGAGTGTTGACGAAACGCCCTGCCGCTGCCCGGTCGAGATAAAGATGCAGACCGTCGAGAAGCACGTCGTCCGAGGACGGGTTTTCCATCATCAACTTCAGCCAGTTCTCATTATCCTGTGTCATGGATGCCAGTGCATCTGCCACATTTTCACGGTTCCCAATGGGCGCCACAGTGCTCATGAACATGTTCCGTCTGCATTCTTTGCCGAATCGAAGCAAAGAATACGGCGAACGATCCACGGCCTCAACATATCGCTCCTACAGGGTTGGCTTTATCCTGTCCGAAACTGAAACCGGAACCCATCTGGTCCAGATATCGAGGTTCTGGCGAAGAAAATGCAGGGCGGCATCGCGGTTGCTGGCGTTGTTTTCAGCCTGCCAAGCCATCAATGAACTGATCGTCGCGTTGCCCCATTTGCGATTGCGTAGATAATCGGCAACGTCAGGAGCCCGGTCCGACAGACCCTTCGATATGATGGTGAAGGCCTGAGACACGGGATAGGAATTGATCTTCGGATTGGCGCATCCGGCCCGGGACGTGCACTCATCCCACTCAAGCTGGTCGAAGGGAACGCCGAACGACAGCTTGACCATGGGGTGTTCACCCAGAATGGCCGTCGGGGCCCAGTAGTAGCCCAGCCAGCCGCGCTTTTCATTCAGCGCTTTCGAAAGGCCAGCATTGAATTCTTCGGCGGATGCAGCAGGCTTTAGAGCGAAACCCTTGCCTTCTGCACCCGTCGCCCGAAACAGGTTTTCCGTCGTGATGTTGCAGCTCCAGTCGGGAGGACAGCTATGAATGACGCCTGGACGGTTTTCGTTACTTTCTGCAAAGAGCTCCGGCTTTGCAAGTGCATCAGCAATAGTTCGCAGGTTCGGATGTTCATCCGCGACATATTTCGGTATCCACCATCCTTCCACGGCTCCGTCGGCCAGGATCTCGGCTCCCTGCACAAGTTGGCCGGATGCATAGGCTACGTTAAGTTCTGCATTGACGGAATTGACCCAGAGTTCCGGCGCAATGTCCGGAGTGCCTTGGTTAATCATGGTTTTGACCGTTGGGATGGTGTCACCCTCAACGATTTCCACATCACAACCATAACCCGCCTCAAGAATGAGCTTGTCGACCTGTGCGGCAATGGCAGCCGAATTCCAGTTCATTTCCGCAATCGAGACGCGGCCGCACTCGGAAGCCTGGGCGGAAGCGGCAAATGCAAAGTAGGCCAAGAGCGCGCTTGCGCCGGTTGCACCATACCACATTGCCTGATCACTCCCTCTGTTGCTGCTCATCGCAGAATGTCGAGTTTATCCACCGCGGTTGTACAATGCCCTGATTCAGCCTTGACCAAAAGCAAATTGGGCTAAGTCTCACCTCGAATTGATAAATTCTTGTATAAAGCCTCGCAAAATCCTGATGCACCATTTGGCTGGATTGGTACTTGCAAGATGCAAGTTTGTTTCGACTGATAACCAGCCGGTAACGATTTGCACGCTATGCAGTTGACGCGGTTGTTTCCGCTCGGGCTCCGGCAGGTAGTGCGTACCGGAGCCAAACAAATCTTCGGTGCGGCTCGATGCTAAAGCGCCCTTGAACAACCTGTCTGTTGTGCTAGCATATCCCCACACACACCTGCGATCTCGGCTACGATGAGCCCGGCGGCAACCTCTTTCGCTACGAATGTGCCGCTTTCGTAAGCCAATCGTGGGTGTTTTCGTTTCAGGTATACATAAATGACCGAATCGACGCGGTTGCGCGTGACTTTTGTTCTTGGTGGCGCACGCTCCGGAAAATCCCGTTTCGCAGAAAACGTTGCTCTCCAGTCTGGACTTGATCGCCACTATCTCGCGACATCGCAAATCTATGATGACGAGATGCGCGAAAGGGTGGCGCTGCATCGTGAACAGCGCGGGGAGCACTGGACGACGCATGAAGAGCCGATGGCTCTCGTCGAAATGCTCGCTGGCATACAGTCCGAAGAACGCGTGATTCTCGTCGATTGCCTGACCCTTTGGGTGACCAATCTGATGATGGCCGAGCGCGATGTTTCAGTCGAAAGCGCACGTCTCGTTGATAGTCTCGCTGCTGGAGCAGGCCATTTCATTTTCGTTTCGAACGAAGTGGGCCTTGGCATTGTGCCGGACAACAGAATGGCACGACAGTTTCGTGATCATGCCGGTCGCCTACATCAGATGCTGGCTGCCAAGGCCGATGACGTCTTCTTCATCGCCGCGGGGCTTCCGCTGAAAATGAAGGGCTAGAAGCCCAGCCAGACACGGATTGGATGGGTAGGATCTGCCAGCAGTTTGGTGGCGAGCGCGACGCAGGAGATGACTAGCAGCGGCTTGATGATTTTTGCGCCGCTTCTCATTGCCAGACTGGAGCCGATCTGCGCGCCGATGAGCTGACCAACGCCCATCAGCAACCCTACCTTCCAGAGAATCGCTCCATTGATCGCGAAAACTGCGAGTGAACCAAGGTTGGAGCCGAGGTTCAGCAGCTTGGTATGCGCTGTTGCCTTCAACATTCCAAAACCTGCCAGAAGCACGAAGCCCAGCATATAAAACGAGCCAGCGCCCGGCCCGAATACGCCATCGTAAAGCGCGACGAGGGGGACGGCAGTCACGGCAAAGATGGCGGGTGAAATCCGGCGGGTGCTATCCTGATCGGAGAGATTGGGCTTGAACGCGAAGAACAGCGCGATCCCCACGAGAAGAAACGGAATGGCTGCGCCCAGAAACTTGCCCGGCACATGCGAGGCGATGAGTGCACCGATGCCGCCGGCCGCAAATGCGATCAGCGCCATCGGTAACTGTGTTGACAGCTTCACATGTCCCTTCCGTGCGTAAGCTATGGTTGCCGAAGCCGCGCCAAAGGGCCCTTGCACCTTGTTCGTCGCCAGTGCCTCCAGAGGCGGAAGCCCTGCCAGAAGCAGGCAGGGAACGGTAATCAGTCCGCCGCCCCCTGCAATCGAATCAACGAATCCTGCGACGATTGCGGCAAGAAACAGGAACAGCAGCAGGTGAGTGGCGATGTCGTGCACGGGAATGGCTCGGTGATTGAGGCGGGCGTTGCCGCCTTCTGTCATTCAATCAGCACTGGCGCAAGATCGTCCATTCACGGAATTGCGGCGGACAATGCCGGTAAAAGGCGAAGGTCTGCAAGACGACATGCTTGCGCCGATACCAGCCGACGCTATTGTGCTGGCAAATTCGAATTCAGGAATTATCAAATGAACAAGGTCATTTTCGACACGGATCCCGGTATTGACGATGCCATGGCGTTGCTTTTTCTGGCGCGTCATCCTCAGATCGATCTGATTGGCGTCACGACTGTGTTTGGCAATGCGCCGATCGAACTGACGACACGGAACGCGCTCTATCTGACAGAAGCCTGGGATATCGCGGCTCCGGTTGCCAAAGGGGCTGGCGAGACATTCGATCCTGCGCGCGGCGGCAGCTATTGGCCGACGGCCATTCACGGACATAACGGAATCGGTGACGTTGCAGTCCCGGAAGCTGTTTCGCGCCAGGCCGATCTTCGCCCTGCCTACCAGTTCATCATCGATACCGTCCGCGCCAATCCGAAAGAGGTTACGCTCATAGCCGTTGGACGCATGACCAATCTGGCTCTTGCCTTGAAGGCTGACCCGGAGATTGCCCAGTTGGTCAAGCAGGTCATCATCATGGGTGGCGCCTTCGACGTGAACGGCAATGTTTCGCCGGCGGCGGAAGCCAATATTCATGGCGATCCGGAAGCGGCAGATGTGGTGATGACCGCAAACTGGCCGGTGGTCGTGATCGGGCTCGATGTCACAATGAAGACCGTGATGACGAGCGGTTATCTGGCAAAAATGGTTGAGAGCGGTCGCCCGGACGTCAAGCTTCTGTCGGATATCTCGCAGCTCTACATCGAGTTCTACAAAGGTCGCGTCGGTGATGGCATGGTGGTGCACGATAGTTGTGCCGCCGTCTATCTCGTCCGTCCGGATCTGTTCGAGACGCGTGCAGGTGCGATTCGGGTTGTCTGCAGCGGCATTGCTGACGGCCAGACGATCCAGAAGCCGGACGGGCGTGGTTTTCCGCCGAGTGCGTGGGATAACCTGCCGAGCCAGACAGTTGCGACAGGTATAAAGCCGGATTCCGTGCTCGAAGTCATTCGTGCGGCTTTGGTGGAAGGCATTGCGGGCTGAGGTGCTGCCTCATTACCCGTGCAATTTGATGTTTAGGCAACAGTGTCGGTGCAAAATATTGCTCCGCACTCAGCAGGCCATTGGCATTGCAGTCGGTTTTCCCTATGTGGAACCCTGACTGACAGAATTCAGAGGATATGAGCGTGACCGCTACATTCGATAAAGTCGCCGACATCATCGCTGAAACCAGCGAGATCGACCGCGAAACCATTACGCCGGAAAGCCACACGATCGACGATCTGGGCATCGACAGCCTGGACTTCCTCGATATCGTTTTTGCGATCGACAAGGAATTCGGCATCAAGATCCCGCTCGAGCAGTGGACGCAGGAAGTCAACGAAGGCAAGGTTTCCACGGAAGAGTATTTCGTGCTGAAGAACCTCTGCGCCAAGATTGACGAACTGAGGGCAGCAAAGGGCTGAAAAGCCCTGGCTGAGGGAGCGTATGCTTCTTGAATATTTCCAGATGATCGACCGCATTGAAGCGGTCGATCTGTCATCCAGAACGCTCAAGGCACGGTCCGTCGTTCCGGCAAAAAGCCCCGTATTCGAGGGGCATTTTCCTGGAATGCCGCTAGTGCCCGGCGTTCTTCTGATTGAAACCATGGCCCAGGCCAGCGGCTTCATGATTCTTGCCGCTTCCAATTTTGCCGCGATGCCATTCCTGATGTCTGTTGATGGCGCAAAGATGCGGACATTCGTTGAGCCTGAGGCGGTTCTCGTTATCGAGGCGTTTCTAGAGCACGAAGGGTCTGGCTACGCCGTGACCAAGGCGAAGATTTCGTCTGCCGGCAAGAAGGTCTGCGATGCACAGCTCAAGCTGCGCACCATGCCATTTGAGGAAGTGCCTCTTGCGGACATCGTGCGCAAGCGCGCCGCTGAAGTTGGGCTGTTGAGTGCGCTTGCCGCCCAATAAGGGCATGCGCATCTGAAAGGTTGAACCTGAGATGAGCAAGTCAGCCAATGACGTTGTGATTACCGGCGTCGGTATCGTCACCTGCCGTGGTGTCGGCAAGGAGCCGCATGTGGCCCTGCTGAGCGGCGCGGAAGTTCTTCCGCCTCGGGTGGATAGCGAGCGCTTCAAGCCTTATCCTGTTCACCCGATGCCGGAAATCGACTGGTCGCAGCAGATCCCCAAGCGCGGTGATCAGCGTCAGATGGAAAACTGGCAGCGTCTCGGTGTGTTCGCCGCCGGTCTTGCGCTGGAAGATGCAGGTCTGAAGGAAAACGCGGAAGCTTGCGGCACGATGGATATGATCGTGGCTGCCGGCGGCGGCGAGCGTGATATCAAAGTCGACAGCCTGATCGTTGATGAGGCGCTGAAGCGCAACGACCGCGAGCGTCTTTTGAATGAGAAGCTGACAACCGAGCTTCGTCCGACGCTGTTTCTTGCCCAGCTTTCCAACCTGCTGGCTGGCAATATCTCCATCGTCCACAAGGTCACCGGTTCATCCCGCACCTTCATGGGCGAAGAAGCGGCGGGCATCTCCGCCGTCGAAACGGCCTATCATCGCATCAAGTCCGGCCAGTCCACCCATTCGCTGGTGGGCGGTGCCTTCGTGGCTGAGCGCGCCGACATCATTCTGCTTGTCGAAGGCATTCGCGCCCATCAGACCGGCGACTGGAAGCCGCTCTGGACCCGTGATGGCAGCGAAGGTGGCGGCATGATCATGGGCTCTGTCGGCGCATTCCTTGTGCTGGAATCCCGCCAGTATGCTGAGGCGCGTGGTGCGCATATCTACGCGATTGTCGATGCCATCGATGCCGACCGTGGATCGCGAGACGATGGTGGTCTCGAAAAGCGGCTGCAGCGGCTTGCGGCGGAGGTTGCGCCGAAGCTCGGCGATGACGTGGTCGTCTTCTCCGGATCGACGGGAATGAGCGATCTCGCCGCACGCGAAAAATCAGTTCTTGAGTCCTCTTTCGAAGGCGCGGCCATTCGCGGGTTTGGTGGCGTGACGGGTCATGCCATGGAAGCGCAGTTCCCGCTTGGCCTGGCGCTTGCGGCACTCGCGCTGGATGGCAAGGCCACCATTCCGGCCTTCGATCCGGATCACGAAACGAAGATGCAGGGAGCCGCGGCAAAGGCTGTGGTGACCACGGTCGGTTATATCCGGGGCGAGGGACTTGCCGTCCTTTCGGCGAACGGTTGAGGAATCGATGATGAGCACGAACGCATTCAAGGATCACCTGGGCCGTCCCATTATCGCCGTAACCGGCATGGGTGTCATCACCTCGCTAGGGCAGGGGCTGCAGGATAACTGGTCTGCACTGACCTCCGGTAAATCCGGCATTCACAAAATCGAGCGCTTCCCGACGGAGGGGCTTTCCACCCGCATCAGCGGTACTGTGGATTTCATCCAGATCCCGCGGGAAAACGCTGTTGAGCGGTCGTTTGCCTTTGCGCGCGAAACGACGCGTGAAGCGCTGGCTCAGGCTGGTCTGTCAGGAGATTTCAACGGGCCGCTGTTTCTGGCAGCGCCGCCGGTAGAGCCGGAATGGAATGCGCGTTTCGAGCTTGCCGATCGTGCGCCGCCGCCGCAGGCGGAAGCTGATGCCTATGATCGTTTTCTGGCGGCCATGCGTGAACGGCCAGATCCGGCCTTTCTCGAGGCCGTTCAATTCGGTTCTATTTCGGAGCGCCTTTCCGACATGTTCGGCACGCGCGGTCTGCCGGTCACGCTGTCCACAGCCTGTGCATCCGGTGCAACCGCGATCCAGCTTGGCGTAGAAGCCATTCGTCAGGGCCGGACTGATCGTGCGTTGACGGTTGCGACCGACGGCTCGGTGAGCGCTGAAGCTCTTATCCGCTTCTCGCTGCTGTCCGCCCTGTCCACGCAGAACGACCCGCCGGAAAAGGCGTCCAAGCCGTTCAGCAAGGATCGTGATGGCTTCGTCATCGCGGAAGGTGCGGCAACGCTTGTTCTGGAATCGCTGGAATCCGCCGTCGCGCGCGGCGCAAAGGTGCTGGGTATCCTGAAGGGTTGCGGCGAAAAGGCCGATCACTTCCACCGTACACGGTCTTCACCGGATGGTGGTCCGGCCATTGCGACGATCCGCGCTGCGTTGGAAGATGCTGGCATGGATGAAAGCGGCATTGGGTATATCAATGCGCACGGCACCTCGACGCCGGAAAACGACAAGATGGAATACGGCGCGATGCTGGCGGTGTTCGGCGAACGTTTGAAGGACGGCATTCCTTGTTCGTCCAACAAATCGATGATCGGCCATACGCTGACGGCTGCCGGTGCGGTGGAAGCCGTGTTCTCGATCCAGACCATGCTGACGGGAACACTGCCGCCAACCATCAACCATGTGAACCCGGATCCGGCCATCGTTCTGGATGTGGTGCCGAACACGAAGCGCGATCAGCAGGTTTCTGCCGTGCTTTCCAATTCGTTTGGTTTCGGCGGTCAGAACGCAAGTCTTGTCATGACGGCTGAGCCAGCCTAAAAGCCGGTTCAACTCAGGCTATTCTGCCAAAACAGTTTTGACGCCTTCTGGCGAAGGAATATCTCATGCGCGCTTTGCAACTGATCGATGATCGCCGTCTTGAAGCAACCGACATCCCTGAGCCGGAAGCCCCGGCACCGGGTGAAGTGACGCTTCGGGTCAAGGCGGTTGCGCTGAACCATATCGATGTCTGGGGCTGGCGCGGCATGGCATTTGCCAAGCGCAAGATGCCGCTTACGATCGGTGCGGAAGCTTCCGGCGTGGTCGAAGCCATCGGTCCGGGTGTTTCCAACGTTCTGCCGGGTCAACTGGTATCGGTCTATGGTGCGCGCACCTGCGGTCTCTGCAAGCCGTGCCGCGAGGGTCGCGATAACCTTTGTGAACATGTCCAGGGCGTGCACGGCTTCCATCTGGATGGCTTTGCCCAGGAAAAGATCAATATCCTGGCCCGCCAGCTGGTCCCGGCGCCTCCGGGCGTTGATGCTGTCGCGGCTGCTCTTGCGCCTGTGACCTTCGGAACCGTGGAGCACATGCTGTTCGACAATGCCAAGCTGGAGCCGGGCGAGACGATCCTTGTTCACGCTGGCGGATCTGGCATTGGTAGCGCCGCAATACAGCTGGCCAAGAAAATGGGCTGCACGGTGATCACCACGGTTGGCTCCGATGACAAGATCGAGAAGGCCAAGGCGCTCGGTGCCGATCACGTGATCAACTACCGTACAGACCGTTTCGAAGGCGTGGTACGCAAGATCACGAAGAAGAAGGGCGTGGACGTGGTGTTCGAACACGTCGGCAAGGACACCTGGGCCGGCTCCATGCTGTGCCTGAAGCGCGGTGGTCGTCTGGTGACCTGCGGTTCCACCTCTGGTGTTTCGACCGATATCAATCTGATGATGCTGTTCCAGCAACAGCTGAAGCTGCTGGGCTCCTTTGGATGCCGCATGGAAAACATGGCCAACGCCATGCAGAAGATGGCGCGGGGTATCGTGCATCCGGTGATTGATACCGAAGTGACGTTCGACGAGATCGACAAGGCGCTGGAGCGCATGGAAGGCCGCCAGATCTTCGGGAAAATCGTGTTGCGGATGGATTGATCCGGTGAAGATGTTCATCACCCGGATTGTGCTGGCCGCACGGAAGTTTCGTCAGTGGTTTCTGGCGCAGATCACGTTCGGCTTTCTCAATCTGCTGAAGCTTCTGCCTGCGGATCCTGCCATTCGCTTTGCCGATTGGCTGGTTCGCAAGATCGGTCCGATGACCGGTCGCCATAAGCTGATGCTGGTGAACCTTGCCAATGCCTTTCCCGAAAAATCCGAGGAAGAGCGACTTGAGATCGCGCTGGCGAGCTGGGGCCATATGGGCAGGCTCGCTGCCGAGTACGTCTTCCTCGATCGATTGTTTGACTTCGATCCTGCAGCGGAAAAGCCGGGACGGATCGAGGTATCGGGTATTCCGCTGTTTCTGGATCTTCGGGATAATCCGCGCCCGTTCATTGTCTTCACGGCGCATACCGGAAATTTTGAACTGCTTCCCGTGGCAGGTGCCGGCTTCGGCCTGAATGTGACAGTGATGTTCCGTCCGCCGAACAATCCATACATTGCGGAAAAAGTGTTCAACTTCCGCTCGGCGCGCATGGGCAAGCTTGTGCCGTCCCATGCGGGTTCCTCCTTTGCGCTCGCGCGCCAATTGGAGGCGGGAAAAGGCATCGGTGTTCTGGTGGACCAGAAGTTCCAGAAGGGCCTGATGACACGCTTCTTCGGCAATCCGGTGCAGACAAACCCGCTGTTGGCGAAGCTCGTTCGTCAGTTCGATTGCGAGGTCTACCCCGCTCGCTGCATCCGTTTGGCGGACAATCGCTACCGTCTGGAGATCGAACCGCGGATCGAGATCCCACGCACGGCTACAGGGGCCGTCGATGTTCAGGCAACGGGTCAGCTGCTAAACGACAAGGTGGAAAGCTGGGTGCGGCAGCATCCTGAGCAGTGGCTTTGGTATCACGACCGCTGGAACATCAAGCACAGCATCAAGCGCTGATCTCTGCTTCCATGATCCGCTTCAGATTGCCGAGATCGGTCTCGACATGGCGAGAATCCTGTTCGAATTGTTCCTCCGACATGCCGGGCAGTCTCGTGACCAGGAATATGGCCTCTGCACCGTCGCCGTTCTGAACGATGCGAAAGGCATTGTAGACGATCATGCCGGACGGCATCTCAACCCAGTGATCGACGATTCCGTGCTCATTCTGAGGGGAGAAGCGAACCGTGATTTCACCGAGCGGGCCGCCATCCACCAACCAATGGTCTCCCGCATTCTGTAGGCCGCTGCCAAGGCCCGATGCCCACCGCGCCATGTTCTCAGGCTTGGAAGCGAAGTCATAGACCTGCTTCCAGTCTCGCTCGATGGATGTATGGATCGCCTTTGCTTCAAGCACCGGCATCATCGGTTCTCCTTCCTCCCACTGATTTATGGTGCATTTCCTCGTCAAGGCAAGGGTGCCTCGCTAGGTCGTGGTGATGATTTAAGGATTGGGATTCCCAAAAGAGCGCAAATCGGATTCAAAGCTGATTTTGGAGA
>NZ_JALJQZ010000025.1 GCF_022968395.1 Affinirhizobium lemnae | reverse complement strand
CCAACTTCATGGGATTCGTCAAACTCGCAGCCATCGCCATCTGGCTCAAATAGCTAAATCGTCACTACCGCCTAGCTTTTTTGCGAAGCATCATCCTTTCAATTCTCTGCGGTGCCGTCTGGCGGAGCCGCATCTCCCTCATTGGCAGTCAGAGCGAGGTGAGTCGCTTGGCTGTGTCGCTCCTAGGCTGGTAGTCTGACGCACCACATGGGAGTTGAAGGATATGAATGATCAGCAGCTTGTCGATACGGCGCATTCCATTGCGGAAGGCCACGCATTTTTCGATACTCTGTCCCGGCTGATCGCACGTCGATCCGTCAGTCAATCGGAAGGACAGGTTGAGAATCTCTATGCCTATCTCCAACAGGACATGTTGCCCTTCCTCGAGCCGATGGGTTTCGATTGCCGGATCCTGGACAATCCGACCGGGAGCGGCGGCCCCTTCCTGATCGCCGAGCGTATCGAAGATGAAAAGCGGCCCACAATTCTCATCTATGGCCACGGCGACGTCTGCAATGGCGAGGCAGCGCGGTGGCGTTCCGGTCTGGCCCCTTTCGTTCTCTCCCGAGAAGGAGATCGACTGTACGGACGCGGAACAGCGGACAACAAGATCCAGCATCTCATCAATATCCTCGCGCTTCGCCATATCATTGAGCACCGCGGTTCTCTCGGGTTCAATGTTCGGCTTCTGATCGAGATGGGTGAAGAGATCGGGTCGAAGGGCCTGCACCAGTTATGCGAAACCCACAGGCAGGAGCTGGCTGCCGATGTTCTGGTCGCGTCCGATGGGCCGCGCCTCCAGGCCGATATCCCCACGATATTTATGGGATCGCGCGGTGGTGTGTCCTTCGAATTGCGGGTCGATATGCGCGAAGGCGAGTTTCATTCGGGCAATTTCGGTGGCCTTCTCGCCGATCCGGTCACGCTGCTTGCCCATGCCATCGCCACCATAGTCGACGCTCGCGGTCAAATCCTCATCTCCGAATGGCGACCTGACAGTCTGACGGACGATATCCGCGCGGCGCTCCGAGGGCTACCTGATCGACGCCATGATGCAGATTGGGGCGAGGAGAGCCTGACGCCCGCCGAACGAGTCTTCGGCTGGAATTCCTTTGCGGTCCTCGCCATCTCTGCCGGCAACATTGCAGCGCCCCAGAACGCAATCTGTGGCACTGCGCGCGCAGCCTGCCAGCTGAGATTTGTCGTCGGCACCAACATGGATGAGCTTCTTCCCTCGCTTCGCAGGCATCTCGATGCGCACGGCTTCCCAATGGTGGAGGTCCATGAGGTCGGCCATGCGCCTTTCAAGGCCACGCGCTTTCCGCCGGATCATCCCTGGGTGCGGTTCGTGGAGCGGTCCATCATGCACTCAACCGGCAAATCGGTCCATGTTTTGCCCAATCTTGCCGGATCGCTTCCGAACGATGTTTTCACGGACATTCTTGGCCTTCCGACAATCTGGATCCCGCATTCGCACGCAGAGTGTGGTCAGCACGGCCCCAATGAACATGCATTGGTGTCCATAGCGGGAGAAGGTCTGCGAATCATGACTGCGCTGTTCCTGGACATCGGAAAGACAACGGAATTGCCCAGCTGATGATTGCTCGGAGAACCGGCTGGACAGAGCATGGTCTGAAAATTAGACATGCCTGATGATTGCGTGCTGCCATGAATAACCAGGCGCTACGCTGAATTGGGACTCCAAGGGAGGAAAAACTGGTGACCCGCATTGCATTGACGAGCGAAATGATCCTGCCGCATGAGCCGGAGGCGCTTCTTGTCGGACGCGTCTGGTCAAAAGCACAGGACGGTCCATGCCTGGTTCTGGTCCGGAATGCGCATGTCCTGGATATCACACCACTGGGCCCGACCATGTCTGCCCTTCTTGAGCGGCAGGATCTCGTCGCCACATTGCAATCAGGGAGCTTCCAGGACCTCGGCTCTCTGGACAGCTTCCTGGATGGATCAGCCGGGCAACTCCTCGCGCCGGTTGATCTTCAGGCGGTCAAGGCCGCAGGCGTAACCTTTGCCGACAGTATGTTGGAACGGGTTATCGAAGAGCAGGCGAGGGGAGATGCATCGCGTGCTCTGGAAATTCGTCAACGTTTGGCGCCGGTGATAGGTGACAATCTGAAGGGCGTTGCTGCAGGCTCGGAAAAGGCCGCGCAGGTCAAGGCGCTCTTGCAGGAAATGAATCTCTGGTCGCAGTATCTGGAAGTCGGCATTGGCCCGGACGCGGAAATTTTCACGAAGTCTCAGCCGATGTCCTCCGTCGGTTGTGGCGCCGAGGTCGGTATTCATCCGATCTCCGAGTGGAACAATCCGGAACCGGAGGTCGTGCTATCCGTGCGCTCCGACGGAACAATCATCGGCGCAACACTGGGCAATGATGTGAACCTTCGGGATGTTGAAGGACGCTCAGCGCTTCTACTGGGCAAGGCAAAGGACAACAATGCCTCCTGCTCCATCGGACCCTTCATCCGTCTCTTCGATGACCGTTTCACGCTGGAGGAGCTCGGTCAGGTAAAAGTTTCGCTTCTGGTGGAGGGGGAAGATGGCTTCCAGATGACAGGCGAGAGTGCCATGTCTGCCATCAGCCGCAGTCCTGCAAATCTTGCCGGGCAACTGTTGAACCGCAACCACCAGTACCCCGATGGCGCGGTGCTCTTCCTGGGTACGATGTTCGCGCCCGTAAAGGACCGGCGCGGCAAGGGACAGGGCTTCACGCATGAGGTCGGTGATCGGGTGGAGATCGCAACGGCGCGGCTCGGTCGACTGGTAAACTGGGTCAACCGCTCGGATGCTTGCCCGCCCTGGACCTTTGGCTCTACGGCCCTGTTCCAGAATCTCGCACGCCGAGCTCTCATCTAAGATGTAAGATGTGATATAGCCGGAATAGGGCACGCCTTGTCCTATTCCGGAATGCTCGGCAGCACCTTGTCGCGCTTCTTCAGTTGCTGCTCGCGGAAGAAGATGAACAAGCCTGAGCCCACAATCAGGGCTGCACCAAGGATCATGGGCAGTCGAGGCACTTCTCCGAAGAAAGCCCAGCCGAAGATCACCGCCCAGAGCAGAAGTGTATACTGAAGCGGCGCGACCGTCGCGGCATCGGATATCTTCAGGGCGCGATTGACGAGAATATGCGCGCACATGGCGACGATACCCAGCAGTCCCAAAAGCAGGCCTTCCGTTGTCGATTTCAAAGGAGCCCAGTCGAACGGCGCAATGAACAGACCTGCGATCCCGGATGCAGCCAGTTGAAAGAACACCAGGGTCGTATCGGGCGTGTTACGCAGGCTGCGGCCGGAAATCAGCATGAAGGCGAAGGCGGCAGTACCGACGATCGAAATCAGCGCCGGCATGGTGAACATCGCACTCGACGGTTCGAGCGTCACGATTACGCCAACGAAGCCGATGGCAATGGCAAGCCATCGGCGCCATCCAACCTTCTCTCCCAGAATGAACGGTGATGCGGCGGCCACATAGATCGGTGCTGCCAGCCAGTAGGTCATTACATCCGCGAGCGGCATGTACATGACCGCATAGTAGAAGCAGAAGATCTCGATTGTCGAGAAAAAGACGCGTGCCGCTTGCAGCCACGGCCGTTCCGTCTGCAATATCGCCTGCTTGCCCCCGAGCCACAGAAACGGTGCCAGGATAATGAGCGCAGCAACGCTTCTCAGGAGAATGACCTGACCGAGACCATAGCTGGCGACGAGCCATTTCCCCATGGCGTCGTTCAACGCGAACAAAACCATGCCGAGCAGCATGATCGCAGGTCCTGCGGTTGTAATCGATTTCAATCCCTGCTGTAGGGTTTGGCTGGTCTGCATCATCCATCTCCGCAGGAATCATGGACACAAGGTGTCGTTTGTGTCTTTCGCCTGTGGCTTAACTATCTTCCGACAGAGAGGAAAACCAGATCCATGCCCGGAGTTTGCGATGTATGACGAGAACAAACCCGGCAATGGAACCAGATGCTTCACATTCCGTTGATGGACACAATCCATCGAAGGAACCTATTCCATGCTGAAGTGGGCACTTATCTTTCTCGTCATCTCGCTGATTTCCGGATTTCTGGGCTTTTCAGGCGTATCGGCCGCGACGGCCACGATTGCCCGCGTCCTCTTCTTCATCGCGATCGTGATCTTCCTGATCTTTCTGGTTCTCGCCTTCATGGCAGGCAGTGCGGTCCTGTAGGACCTTTGGATCCCTTAAAGTCGGTGGCCGGACGATCGGCCACCATGAAGCCTTGCTCTTGGGCAAAAAAAAGCCCCACCGAAGCAGGGCAATATGGGGGAAAACTTGCGTCATCTGACGTGAGCATGATCATGAAGCCAGAAATCCGCCCAATTGACGAGGGCACTTTGCTGGAATTTGGTACGATCATTGACTAAAATGGCAGCATTGTTGCCCAATTTTTGTATTTTATCGTTCTTTGACTGATTGCATTGCGACAGATGTTGATGTGCTGGCGACATAAGGCAGGCTTGAGATCTTTTCTCCCAGCACTTCGCGATACCGGCGGATGCTCTGCGTTCTGATCTTGATGAGATAATCGAAACGGCCGGCGATCATATGGCACTCTTCCACTTCCTTGATTCTTGAAATGGCCTGATTGAATTCGGTGAGTGCTTTCTCTCGCGTGTCGGAAAGCTTTACTTCCGCGAAGGCGACGTGATCCAGTCCCAGTTTCGGCAGATTGATCACCGCACGAAATCCCAGAATATAGCCTTCATCGACAAGCCGCTTCAGGCGAGCGTTGCATGGAGTCTTCGATAGACCGATCTTCTCTGCGAGTTCCGTCACCGAGATCCGGCCATCTGCGGCCACAACATCCAGTATCTTCAGATCGAATGCGTCGAGTTCGCTTGTTTTGCGGATTTCCATGGTGAATTTGCCTGCTTTTACGTCCATATCAGGTGATAATACCTGAAAACAATGCGCAGAATAGTCTCTCGCGTTGCGGTTTGCCGTAGTATCATTTTCCCACTGTTTCCCTTGATACGAGGCTTGAGCCATGACTGTGCAAACTCCGCTGTCGGTCGCAGACCCTTATGCTCTCAAACCTGCTTTCAGTGATTTTGCTCCGTCGATCCGGCCGCCATCGCAACTGCGGCAGGCGATCACCAATGCCTATCGTCGTGCGGAAATTGATTGCGTCCTGCCACTTCTCGATGAGGCCAGTCTGGAACCGCAGCAGAAGCAGGCAGTGCGCGAAACTGCAAGAACGCTGGTGACTGCTCTTCGAGGAAAGCATCGTGGCTCTGGCGTTGAGGGGCTCGTTCACGAATATTCGCTGTCCAGCCAGGAAGGAGTGGCGCTCATGTGCCTCGCAGAGGCGCTGCTGCGCATCCCCGACATGGCGACACGCGATGCGCTGATCCGCGACAAGATCTCCCATGGTGACTGGAAATCCCATGTCGGCGGCGGGAGGTCGCTCTTCGTCAATGCGGCAAGCTGGGGACTTGTCGTGACCGGCAAGCTGACCGCGACCGTGAATGATCGAAGCCTGACGGCAGCGTTAACCCGTTTGATCGCCCGATGCGGCGAGCCGGTCATCCGTCGCGGCGTCGATATGGCCATGCGCATGATGGGCGAACAGTTCGTCACCGGCGAGACGATCGATGAAGCTCTGAGCCGTGCTCGCGAGATGGAGCAGAAAGGCTTTGGCTATTCCTACGACATGCTGGGAGAAGCAGCTACAACGAAGGCCGATGCCGAGCGATACTTCCGTGATTATGAGAACGCCATTCACGCCATTGGAAGGCAAGCAAATGGGCGCGGAGTGTATGCCGGTCCGGGCATCTCCATCAAACTGTCGGCCCTGCATCCACGCTATTCCCGCTCCCAGGCGGCGCGCGTTATGGCGGAATTGCTGCCTCGGGTGAAGGCCCTTTGCCACTTGGCGAAAGGCTATGACATCGGCCTCAATATCGATGCGGAAGAGGCCGACCGACTTGAGCTTTCGCTCGATCTTCTGGAAGAGATCTGCTTCGATCCTGAACTCGCAGGATGGAACGGTATCGGTTTCGTCGTGCAGGCCTATGGCAAGCGCTGCCCCTTCGTGCTCGATTTCATCATCGATCTTGCCAGCCGGTCCGGCCATCGCATCATGGTGCGACTGGTCAAGGGCGCCTACTGGGACGCAGAAATCAAGCGTGCGCAACTGGATGGTCTAGTGGACTTCCCCGTCTTTACACGCAAGGCCCATACCGATGTTTCCTACATCGCCTGCGCTCGCAAGCTGCTGGCAGCGCGCGATCTCGTCTTCCCGCAGTTTGCCACTCATAATGCGCAGACGCTGGCCACCATCTATCAACTGGCAGGGCCGGAATTTTCCATCGGCAGCTATGAATTCCAGTGCCTGCACGGCATGGGCGAGCCTCTTTATGAAGAGGTTGTTGATCCGGCAAAGCTGGCACGGCCATGCCGCATCTATGCGCCTGTTGGCACGCATGAAACCCTGTTGGCCTATCTCGTGCGCCGTCTTCTGGAAAACGGTGCCAACTCATCCTTTGTCAATCGTATCGGTGACGAAACGGTCAGCATTGATGACCTGATTGCCGATCCGGTCGAGGTCACGCGCGCTCAGGCCAGACCGGGCTCGAAGCATGACAAGATCGCCTTGCCGCGCGAACTTTTCGGTAAGAGCCGGTTGAATTCCGCTGGCCTTGATCTTTCCAACGAACAGACGCTTCAAAGCCTTTCCACTACGTTCAAGGCCGCTTCAGCCTCGCCCGTACAGGCAAAGCCGCTCCTTGGTTTTGAGCCAGATCTCGGTGAGGAGCAGCCTGTTTCGAACCCTGCCGACCATCGCGACCGGGTTGGAAGCGTCATCCCCGTCACGACGCAGGACGTTGTGAAAGCCGCAGCAGCGGCAGCTGAGGCTCTTGCCCCTTGGCAGGCCGTGACAGCCGCCGAGCGAGCCGATTTGCTGGATCGATCCGCCGCTCTCCTGGAAGAGCGCATGGATCACCTGCTGCCGCTGATCATGCGAGAGGCCGGAAAATCTCTCCCCAACGCCATTGCCGAAGTGCGTGAAGCGGTCGATTTCCTGCGTTACTATGCCGAACAGGCCCGCCGGACGCTTGGTGTTTCACATCTCCCGCTTGGTCCCATTGTCTGCATCAGCCCGTGGAACTTCCCGCTCGCCATCTTCCTCGGCCAAATCTCTGCCGCCCTGGTTGCAGGGAACACGGTTCTCGCCAAACCGGCGGAAGAAACGCCGCTGATTGCCTACGAGGCGATTCGCGTCCTGCACGAAGCAGGTATTCCAAGGAGCGTCATCCAGCTTCTTCCCGGTGATGGCCGCATCGGCGCGGCTCTCGTGGCGGCTCCCGAAACCGCGGGCGTCATGTTCACTGGCTCGACGGAGGTGGCGAGGCTGATCCAGAAGCAATTGGCGGGTCGTCTTTCTTCCGCAGGCAAGCCCATTCCGCTGATTGCTGAAACGGGCGGTCAGAATGCCATGATCGTCGATTCGTCTGCTCTGGCCGAACAGGTTGTCGGCGATGTCATTGCGTCTGCTTTCGATAGCGCTGGCCAACGCTGCTCAGCACTTCGCGTCTTGTGCCTGCAGGACGACGTTGCCGATCGTGTTCTGACGATGCTGAAGGGTGCGCTCGCCGAGCTATCCATTGGCAGGACCGACCGGCTATCCGTTGATATCGGCCCGGTCATTACAGAAGAGGCGCGCCAGACGATCGAAGGTCACATAGAGCGGATGCGCATTCTGGGGCGTACCATCCATCAGGCGGCAATGCCGAGGGAAACTGAACTCGGTACCTACGTTGCCCCCACGATTGTGGAACTTACTTCGATCAAGGATCTGCAGCGTGAGATTTTTGGGCCGGTTCTTCACGTCATCCGTTTCAAGCGGAACGACCTCGACCGCCTGATCGACGATATCAATGCCACGGGCTATGGCCTGACCTTCGGCTTGCACACGCGCCTGGATGAAACCATCGCCCACGTGCTCAGCCGCGTGAAGACCGGCAATCGCTATGTGAACCGCAACATCATCGGTGCCGTTGTGGGTGTGCAGCCATTTGGTGGTCGTGGCCTGTCCGGAACCGGTCCGAAGGCGGGCGGTCCTCTTTATCTCGGTCGTCTTGTCCAGACACCTCCGGTGCCGCCGCAGTTGAGCTCGGTGCATCGCGATGCGGCCCTGGGCGATTTTGCCCGTTGGCTGGAAGATCGTCAGCAGGCGCAAGCGGCCGAATTGGGGCGCACGATTGGCGGCGCTTCGGCGTTGGGGCTTGAACTGCAACTGCCAGGACCGGTTGGCGAGCAGAACCTCTACGCGCTTCACCCGCGAGGTCGTATCCTGCTGGTTCCGCAAACAGAAGCTGGTCTTTATCAGCAATTGGCCGCTGCTCTGGCCACAGGAAATATAGCCGTCGTTGACATCAGCAATTCGGTTCTTGCGGACCTTCTGCATGCGCTTCCGGCAAGCGTGGCAGCACGCTTGCAGCGTACGAAAGACTGGAAAGCTGATGCACCCTTCGCCGGTGCGCTGATCGAGGGAGAGGGTGAGTTTCTGACAGAATCGCTTCGGCGCCTGGCAGCACTTCCTGGCCCCCTGGTCCTCGCACAGGCTGCGGCATCACATGCTATGGCCAAGCCCGATGCCTATTGTCTGAACTGGCTGCTGGAGGAAGTATCTACCTCGATCAACACGGCAGCCGCTGGCGGCAATGCCAGCCTGATGACAATTGGGTGAGGCAAGGCTTGCCTTGCTGCTTCTGAGACAGCAATAGTCGCGCCGGGTTCATCTCGGCGCGAGACAGACAGTGCGACTTCAGACAGCATCGATTTTCATCGGCTTTTCCATCAGTGTTTCGACGGCACTTGCCGGCCACGCCAACGCCACCGACTGGCAGGCGGTCGAGCAGATCAAGACCTATGCCATCACAGGCAAGACGGGCATCGATCTGTATCGATCAATAGGCGAAAAAGGCCCGCAGGCCGGTGTGCAGGCCATCGCTCATACCAGTTTCAAGCTGACCTGGACGCGCAAATACGAGGTGCAGGGGACCGCTTGCGCCATCACGGTCGCGAAGCCGAAGCTGATCATCACCTACACAATGCCGAAACCCGCCAATCCGCTGCCGCCCGATGTGGCGCAGAACTGGGCCCGTTTCATCGCAGGCGTTGAGAAGCACGAGCGTGTCCATGGCGGCTTTACCAAGGAACTCGTGCAGCAGATACAGGATTTCAGCCTTGGTTTGCGAGTCGAGAATGATCCTGATTGCAAGCGTATTCGCGACGTTCTGACCAAACGCCTCGGCGAACTTTCCAAGGCTGAGCGTGCCAAGAATGCCGAGTTTGATCGGATCGAGTTGAGTGACGGTGGCGCTGTCCATCAGTTGATACTGGCTTTTGTGAACGGTCCGTGATGCGATAGGGGCATGAAAAAGCCCGCCGGGATGAAACAGCGGGCTCGTCATCAGGGCTCGTTCAGACGTGCCCTATTCCTTGGGAGGAATTATTCCGCAGCCTGCAAGGTGCCACTGGCGACCGGCTCCGAGACATGTCCGGCCAGTGCTTCCTGAAGCTTCGTCTGGTCAAGTTCATTTTCCCAGCGTGCCACCACGATGGTTGCCACCGCATTGCCGACAAAGTTCGTCAGGGCACGGCACTCGGACATGAAGCGGTCGATGCCGAGTATCAGCGCCATACCGGCCACGGGAACCGAAGGAACCACCGAAAGCGTGGCCGCCAGCGTGATGAAGCCTGCGCCCGTGATACCGGCCGCACCCTTCGAACTCAGCATAGCGACCAGCAGCAGCAGGATCTGATCCGCGAATGACAGCTGGATATCGGTCGCCTGGGCGATGAAGAGTGCCGCCAGCGTCATGTAGATATTGGTGCCGTCGAGGTTGAACGAGTAACCTGTGGGAATGACGAGGCCGACGACAGAACGCTTGCAGCCTGCGCGTTCCATCTTCTGCATGAGGCCCGGCAGTGCCGCTTCCGAGGAAGATGTTCCCAGAACCAGCAGCAGCTCTTCCTTGATGTAGCGAATGAGCGCGAAGATCGAGAAGCCGTTGTAACGGGCGACGGCGCCGAGCACCACGACCACGAACAGGAGCGAGGTCAGGTAGAATGTGCCGATCAGGAAGGCGAGGTTGGCAACGGAGCCAATGCCGTATTTGCCAATCGTGAAAGCCATGGCGCCGAAGGCACCAATGGGGGCAGCCTTCATGAGAATGGCAACCAGCTTAAAGATCGGAGCCGTGACCGCATGCAGGAAGTCAGTCACAGGCTTTGCTTTGTCACCAACCATCGCCAGCGAAATACCGAACAGCACCGAGAAGAACAGCACCTGCAGGATATCGCCCTGCGCGAATGCGCCGACGATGGTTTCCGGGATGATGTTCATCAGGAAGCCGGTGATCGTGGTCTCATGGGCTTTTGTTGCATAAGTGGCAACAGCCTTGGCATCCAGCGAGGCCGGATCGATATGCATTCCTGAGCCCGGCTGCACGACATTTGCAACCAGCATGCCAACAGCAAGCGCGAGCGTTGAGAAGGTCAGGAAGTAGATCATTGCCTTTCCGGCAACGCGGCCTACCTTCTTCAGGTCGGTCATTCCGGCAATGCCGGTGGCAACCGTGAGGAAAATAACCGGTGCGATGATCATCTTCACCAGACGGATGAAGGCATCGCCCAATGGCTTCAGGGAAGCGCCGATATCCGGATAGTAATGACCGAGAATGATACCGGCCGTAATGGCAACGAGCACCTGAACATAAAGCTGCCGATAAAGTGGCACCTTGCCGCGGGGGGCGGCAGCATCGAGATTCAATTCCATGTTGATCCTCCTTCGCGCCCCTACCCAATGGTTCTCCCGAGGCGACATTTGATGATGCCACCAGCTCTGCAACGGACGTGCCAGATCACGTGATTTCTTTATGTAACTGATTTGTAATGATTAATTATCGTGATTGGAAAAGATCGGTCCAAGGTCGTGCGATTTTCCGCATGGATTGCATTGCCTAGCAAAAGTAATTGTGCGATTTTTCGCACATGGATTCCGGTGAACTTTATTCTCCTCGGGCAAAGGTTTCGGTGCGTCAGACGCACCGTCCATGGTTCATTTTCGCCGTGGTGGCCATCCTGTTGAGTACAGTTACGCTCATGACGGTTCGCACCATCGCGGTCGATGCCACGATGCAGGACCTCGAACAGCAAAGCCGGATCGATGCAGGTCTCAAGGTCGCGTTTCTGAAAGCAGTGCTGGAGCGACCGCGGGCTCTGCCGCTGATTCTGGCCCGTGATCGGGATGTTACAGATACGCTCACCGCTCCAACGCAAGAGCATCTCGATGCCTTGAACCGTAAGCTGCAGGATCTCGTGGAGGGGACAAATGCCTCGGTGATTTATGTGATCGACCGCCGCGGCGTTGCCATTGCGTCCAGCAATTGGCGTGAACCGTCGAGCTTCGTCGGTGTCGATTACAGTTTTCGTCAGTATTTTTCCCGCGCGATGGCTGAAGGAAAGGCGGAGCATTTTGCGCTCGGCAGCATCAGCCTGCGCCCGGGTCTCTACATCTCGCAAAGAGTGGGTCCGCCGGACAACCCTATAGGGGTGGTGGTCGCAAAGGCCGAGTTCGACCAATTGGAGCGAGACTGGCGCGATGCTCAACGACCGACCTATGTCACGGACGCCCATGGCGTCGTGCTGATCACGAGCATCGAGTCCTGGCGGTTCATGGTCGAGGCGCCCTTGTCTCCGCCGGTGCAAGCCGAGATCAGGAGTAGCCTGCAATTTGGCGATGCACCGCTTCTGCCCTTGCCGATCACGCGGGAACGACAGCTTTCCGGGGATGCCGCTACAATTGATGCATTGCTTCCAGGAGCCTCACTCGCCGGGTTTGTCGAAATGAGCCTCCCAGTGCCATCCACCCCCTGGTCACTCAGGTATCTGCTACCCGTCCAGCCGCAACTCGACAATGGTGTGGGGCAGGCGCAGGTTTTATCCATGGCCATCCTGTTGCCCCTGCTTGGCCTCGCCGCTCTTGTGATCTGGCGCAGACAGGCATCTCTGCGTCATATCGCAGCCGAGCAGGCGGCTCGGATCGAGCTGGAACGTCGGGTTCTGGAGCGCACGACGGATCTGAGCCGGGCGAGAGACCGTCTGGAGGCGGAAATTGCCGATCACCGAGCCACCGAGAACCGCTTGCAGGGCGTTCAGGAGGAACTCTTCCAAGCAAACCGCTTGGCCATTCTTGGACAGGTGGCGGCCGGTGTCGCTCATGAGATCAACCAGCCTGTCGCGACAATCCGTGCCTATGCCGATAATGCCCTGACCTATCTTGACCGTCAGCGAGAGGATGCAGCGCGTGACAACCTTACGGAGATCGCCGGACTGACTGAACGGATCGGGTCTATTACCGAAGATCTGAAGGCCCTTGCACGGCGCGGTCGATCTGCAGCCGAGCCGGTGGATATGCGGGAAGCGATCGCGGGTGCGCTGGTCCTGTTGAAAAGCCGCTTCTCCGGACGTCTGGACCGGGTCGAGATCCGGGCGGAAGAACAGGATCTGTACGCGATCGGCAACCGTCTTAGGTTGGAGCAGGTGCTGATCAACCTGATCCAGAATGCGCTGGAAGCGGTCGAACCTGTCGCTGACGGGACGGTGGTCGTCTCCGCTGGCCGCGATGCCGACAGGATTCACATCAGAATTGAAGACAATGGCGGCGGCATAGCTCCAGAAATCCAGGAACAGCTGTTCTCGCCTTTTAACAGCTCGAAGGAAAAAGGGCTTGGTCTCGGTCTCGTCATCGCCAAGGACATCGTGACGGATTATGGCGGCAAGCTTTCGGTGGAGACCTCGTCGCAGGGCACAATCTTCCTCATTGATCTGAAGCGGGCTGACAGATGAACGCTACGACCTCTCTCCTTCTGGTCGATGACGACCGGGATCTGTTGAAAGCCACCGCTCAGACTCTTGATCTTGCCGGTTTCTCCGTCACAAGCCGCACCTCTGCGTTGGAAGCATTGAGCAGTCTCGATCGCGACTATGCCGGCGTCGTCGTCTCAGACATTCGAATGCCTGCTATGGATGGTCTGGAGTTTTTCGAGCGTATTCGATCCATCGACCCCGATATACCTGTCATCCTCATGACCGGGCATGGCGATATTCCCATGGCCGTGGCGGCTATTCAGGCAGGCGTTTATGATTTCATGACCAAGCCTTTTGCCGCTGATCGTCTGGTCCAATGCGTGAGGCGTGCTGCTGAAAAGCGCAAGCTTGTGCTCGAGAACCGCCGTTTGCGCGAGGCGGTGCAGGATGAAGATCAGGGTGATGTAACCCTTCTCGGTCAAACCCCCGTCATGCAGCGGCTTCGAAACACCATTCGCCAGATCGCCGACACAGATGTGGACGTTCTCCTGACGGGCGAAACCGGCACCGGGAAGGAGGTCGTGGCGAGCCTTCTGCACCGATGGAGCAGCCGCTCGAAGGGGAATTTCGTAGCCCTGAACTGCGGCGCCTTGCCGGAGCAGATTTTGGAAAGCGAATTGTTCGGGCACGAGACGGGCGCTTTCACCGGCGCACAGAAGCGACGTGTCGGGCGCATTGAGCATTCCAGCGGCGGCACTCTTTTTCTGGATGAGATCGAGAGCATGCCGCCAGCCTCCCAGATTCAGATGCTGCGGGTCCTGGAGATGCGCGAGGTTACGCCGCTCGGTACGAATGAGGTGCGGCCAGTCGATCTACGGGTCATCGCCGCCGCCAAGGTCGATCTCGGCAACCCGCAGGAACGCCGCGATTTCCGCGAAGATCTCTATTATCGATTGAACGTTGTTAGCCTGTTTATCCCTCCCTTGCGTGAGAGGCGGGACGACGTGCCACTGCTTTTCCGCTTTTTCTGCCAGCGCGCGGCCAAGCGTTTCAATCGCGAGGTTCCACCGCTGACGATCTCCCTCAACCGCCATCTGCAGGATCACACGTGGCCCGGCAATGTTCGCGAGCTGAACCATTTCGCCGAGCGGTTCGTTCTGGGTCTCGAGACGCTTACCCATGACACCGTGATGCCGGAAGCTAACGTAATGGATCGCTCCGGAACGCTGCCGGACCGCATGGCGAAAATCGAGGCGGAACTGATACGGGAGGCCCTTCAGGCGAATGAGGGGGACGTGAAGCGCACGATTGAGGCCTTGGGAATTCCGCGCAAGACATTCTACGACAAGCTTCAGCGACATGGGATTTCGCGCGCGACTTTCGTCAATGGTAGCTGAATGACATTTGAAAGTTGAGAGCATGGCCTATATGCCATGGCTATGAACCCTTCATGCTCCCGCCCGGGAGAACGTCAAGCGAGAGCTATTCATGCGTATTACGATGATCGGTGCCGGCTATGTGGGTCTGGTATCGGGTGTGTGCTTTGCCGATTTCGGTCACCATGTGACCTGCGTGGACAATGTCGAGGAAAAGGTTGCCGCCCTGAAGGCAGGTACCATTCCCATCTATGAACCGGGCCTGGACGAACTGGTAAAGTCGAATGTCAAGGCGGGTCGCCTGATGTTCACCACGGATCTGAAGGCGGCGGTGGCAGAGGCAGACGTGGTGTTCATCGCTGTCGGGACGCCCTCACGTCGTGGCGATGGCCATGCCGATCTTTCTTATGTGTACGCCGCAGCGAAGGATATCGCGCACGCCATGACCAGTTTCACGGTCGTCGTGACGAAATCGACGGTACCGGTTGGAACCGGCGACGAGGTGGAGCGGATCATCCGCTCGGAGCGCCCGGATGCTGAGTTCGCGGTAGTTTCCAATCCGGAATTCTTGCGCGAAGGTGCCGCGATTGCCGATTTCAAGCGGCCCGATCGCATCGTCATCGGCTCGGAGGATGAGCGCGCAAGCGAAGTGATGCGAGAAGTCTATCGTCCGCTCTACCTCAACTCCGCGCCCTTGTTCTTCTGCGATCGCCGGACCTCCGAGCTGATAAAATATGCCGGCAATGCATTTCTTGCCATGAAGATCACCTTCATAAACGAGATGGCGGATCTCTGCGAAAAAGTGGGCGCCGATGTCCAGAAGGTGGCCAAAGGCATTGGTATGGACAAGCGCATCGGCGACAAGTTCCTGCATGCAGGGCCTGGCTACGGGGGCTCCTGTTTTCCGAAGGACACGATGGCTTTGGTGAAGACGGCGCAGGACAATGACAGTCCGGTCCGCCTGATCGAAACGACAGTCGCGGTCAACGATACCCGCAAGCGTGCCATGGCTCGAAAGGTTATCGCAGCATGCGGGGGCTCCGTGCGCGACAAGAAGATTGCTGTATTGGGACTGACCTTCAAGCCGAATACGGACGACATGCGGGACGCGCCTTCGCTTTCGATCATCCAGGCACTTCAGGACAACGGGGCACTCGTACATGCCTATGATCCCGAAGGCATGGAGGCCGCACGAGGTATGCTGCCAGAGGTCGACCTAGGCGACAGCCCTTACGACATTGCGAATGGCGCGGACGCCCTGGTCCTTGTTACCGAGTGGGATGAATTCCGGGCTCTGGACCTGCAGCGGCTGAAGCCGATCATGAACGCACCGGTGCTGGTCGACCTGCGCAATGTCTATCCGGCCGATGAAGTTCACCGTTACGGCTTCGAATATCACGGCGTCGGGCGATAACGAGCGCCAACTATGCCTGCGATTGGCGCTGCTGTCTGCTTTCCGTCATCTGTCGCTGGCGCAGCCAGGGCGATGGCACAAGGCTCGGCGGGATGGTGCCGCGATTTTCCCCACGCACGAAGGTTTCGATGAAGGAGAGCGCATTCTCGAGCCCGTTCATCGTATAGGGTTTCTCGATCGCTCCCATCGCTCCGGCAAAATCTTCCGGGATGCGCTTTAGGTTGCCACTTACGAAGACATAGGCAACATCTTTGCTTTCGAGATAGCGGCCCACATCGATGCCAGTCGGGCCATCCAGCAGGTGGATGTCGACGAAGGCGAATTCGGGATGCTCCCGGTCGATGATGGCCTTTGCCTCCTGGCTGGACATCGCGACGCCCACAATCGTGTGTCCAGCGTTTTCTAGTTCGCTTTCCAGTTCCAGCGCCAGCAGGGCCTCGTCTTCCACGATCAGAATATTCACGCTTTCCTGCTCTCTTCGACATTTCCGACCGGCAGACGAATATCGACGATTGTGTCGTGATGGTATTGGTGTCGTTCTATCGTTGCGTTTACCTGCCGCACACAGGTTTCCAGAATCGTATGGCTGAATGCTTCAGCTTCGCTATCGACTGCCACATTGACCGGTAGCATCGTGTCCTTAACTCTGATCTGGAAGTGCCCGTTCAGGCGGCGGATGCAGATGTTAATGGCACCGCCTCCATCTTTCAGACCTCGCCGCACGGCGTCCCCGACAAGCTCGTTGATGATCAATGCAAGGGGCGAAGCCTTTATGGCAGGCACGAGGACTGGCGATAGATCGAAATGGACCTGAATGTCGTCACGTCGAAGCGCGCCGATCATATCGGTAATGAGGTCTCGAGCAAAATCGGATACATCGAAGCTTTCTACATCTGAGGTCGTGAAGAGTTTCCTCTGGACCGTGCTGAGGGCTTCGACACGATCGAGAACCGATCTTAGTGTTTTCTGAACGGTCATATCCGCACTGGTTCTTGCCTGTAGTTTAAGGATCGAGGCAATGGTCAGCAGGTTGTTCTTGACGCGATGATCGACTTCGTGAACCAGCAATGTTTTTGCATCCAGGGCATCACGCAATTCCTTTGTACGGCGCGCTACCTCCTGTTCCGCGAAACTTCGAGCTGCAGCGAGTTCCTCCTGCTTGTGTTTCACATGCGTGAAATCTAGCTGGGACGCGAAAAAATAGATGACTTCGCCTTCGCTGTTACGAACTGGGCTCATGAAAAGCGCATTCCAGAAGGTCGAGCCATCTTTTCGATAATTCAGTATATCAACCTCAAGGCTTCGCTCGGCGGCAATGGCTTCGCGAAGCTGTGTAATTGCTGTTTGGTCGCTTTCAGGACCCTGCAGAAGCCGACAGTTGCGACCGACCAGCTCGTCTTGGGAGTATCCGGTTAGCTGTGAAAAAGCCTTGTTCGAAAAAATGATCGGGTTATCGGGTTGACGCGGATCGGTAATCAGCATCGGCATGCGCGTTGCCTTGAACGCGGCAGCAAACGGATCTTCCGATACATGTTCCGCCAGAAGACGATCACCGGCATCTCTTGCGTTCTGCTTTGAATCTTCTTCGCTGTTCATTCAATCCCAGCCGCGTGAAAGGGTGCGAAATCAGAGAATGAAATAAGGCAGGATTGGTTCCTGAAAAGTACTTCGCCCCAGTGCGAGCGACTGAAAAAAATCGTGCCAAGGCTTGTTAAAGCCGCAGGCCTCGGTTATAGGAGCGCCACTGGTCACGGAGTGTAGCGCAGTCTGGTAGCGCACCACGTTCGGGACGTGGGGGTCGAGTGTTCGAATCACTCCACTCCGACCAGCTGTTAAGCCCCGAATTTTGGGCGGTTTTAATACTTATCTTCCTCCATTCGTCTTATCTTCCAATTTGGCTCCGAAGGGATCAGGCATCCGTGCCGGAGCGAAAGCGTCGACGATAGGCCGCCGGGGATGTATGAAACTGTCGCTGGAAGTGATGGCGGAAGGAATCGATCGTCCCGAATCCGACAATAAACGCGATGTGGTCCAGCGGCATGATAGTTTCTTCAAGCAGTTCGCGGGCACGCGCCAGCCTCTGTTGTATAAGCCATTCCGCGGGTGCGGTGCCAGTTGTCGCCTCGAAGCGACGAATGAATGTGCGGCGGCTCATTAGAGCCCGTGCTGCCATGTCATCGACCGAAATCTTCCTCTGTAGATTTCGCCCCATCCACGCGCACAGGTCGGCAAGGCCGTCCACTTGCGTCTGGGCCGACGCAGGGATGTATTGACTCTGATCGCCATCGCGATGCGCCGGAATGACCATCCGCTGTGCCACGGCCCGGGCGACTTTGCCGCCCTGATCTTTGCGGATAATATGAAGGCATAGGTCAAGACCGGCAGCTCGCCCGGCGGAGCTCAGGACATCCCCGTCATCGACATAGAGCACCCTTGAGTCCACCTGGATTCGCGGAAACCTTTCGGCAAGAAGTCTTGCCTGCGACCAATGAACTGCTGCACGGCGCCCGTCCATGATACCTGCTTCCGCCAGAAGAAAGACGCCGGAGCAGATAGATGCGATCCTTGCTCCTCTTGCGCTGGCACCTTGGATGACATGAATGGCGGCACGGGGAAGTGGACCGTCAATGTCGAGCCAGCCAGGCACGATGACTGTATGAGCGTCGAGAAGCGCCGAAGGACCTGCTTCGACCTCAAGCCTCACCGGTCCAGCCATGATCCTACCCCCCTCCCGTGCGGCGCAGACAAGGACCTCATAACAAGGCTGCAAGGCGTTGCTGAGGGTGAATATTTCGAGCGCCGCGCCCAGCTCAAAGAGGTTAACGCCGTCATAGGCAAGGATTGAAACACGCGGGAGAGATTTAGCGTCCATCGCTCATTATCCTTGTGGGGCAATTTGGCACGATATTCAGCAATACTGTCACATCCGACCGTTGTGAACATCTTACCACAAATGTGAAGTTCGCACCCTGACGGGCAAGCATGAGCGATAGCTGGTGGTAGCATCAGTTGTGACCGACATTAAAGGGTAATTATATGATTTTATTATCTTCTCACATTCAGTCATTGGGCGCGCCCAGTGCTGCCGATCTAGACTGGTCGGGTCATTTGATGCAGCAGATTTCCTCGCGCTTCGAGCCCAAGGATGGACCAGAGTTCCCTTGTGTCTTCGCGCAAAACGCGCATCAGAGAGGCAATATCCTTTGCCTTCCGATCCCATTTCGTGGCGATTCAGGAACTTACCGGTTTGAAGTGCTTTACGATGGACTGAAGGCCTATCTCAAGGCAGAGTCCCAGTGGGATGGCTCAGTCAATACCGCTCGTCCGCTGTTGGTCCTCTTTCAGCCGATGGAACACCTTTCGACCACGGAAGACTACGAGCGGATCTTCGTTGAAGCCCTTCAATATCTTATCGACAACGATGGCGTTCCCTGGGTGAACGGAACCCCGACAAAGCCTGAGCAGGAGTACTGGTCCATGTGCTTTGACGGCCAGCAGCTCTTTATCAATGTCAGCCACCCCAACAACATAAACCGACTGAGCCGCAACCTCTGCGACGCCATGGTGCTGGTCATCAACCCACGAGAACGCTTTGACGTGGTCGCCGGTGCCCACAAGCGCGGCTACGCGGTACGCGAAAAGATCAGGAAAAACATCGATCTGTATGATCGGATCTCGCATAGCCCGCTTCTCGGTCACTATCAGGCCGGCGATCTCGAATGGCCGCAATACATGCTTCCAGACAACAATGATGCGCCTCCCATGAGGTGCCCGTTGAAATTTCGTTGATTGATGGGGGTGAAAGGGGGGCAGTCAATGGCAGGTTTGGCATTTCGTATTCCAGAGCCGGAATACATGACGGAAGAGGAAGAATTTTGCTACGCGCTGGCGGACTACAGTGTTCCGCACGAGGCGCTGGCGAGAGAGATCGTCTTTACGGTCGACAGACCGTCGGTTCGGGCGCTCGATATCGGCTGTGGTCCGGGAGATGTACTGCTTCGGTTGCGTAATCATGCGCCGAACTGGACGCTCTTCGGTGCCGATATCTCGGCGCGGATGTTGACGATTGCCCGCGACGCGGCGCAAACGAGGCTTGCACCGCATCATCAGGGCATCAACTGGATTTTGACCAACGGCCGCAGTCTTGGTTTTGAAGACGGCTTCTTCGACGTCATTCTGAGCAATAGCGTGCTGCATCATGTTGCCGATGCAGATCAGTTCTGGCGTGAGATCGGTCGTCTTGCGGTCGACGGCTGTCATATCTTCGTCCGCGACCTGCGGCGGCCCGCGAACGAGGAAGAGGCGCGCCGACTTGTAGAATTGCACGTGGGACAGGAATCGAGGGTGGTTCAGGATCACTACCTCAGCTCTCTGAAAAGTTCCTACACTTGCCAGGAAGTTCGGACGCAACTGGATGCCGCAGGTCTGGAAGGCCTGCAGGTCGAGGCCCTTGAGGACCGTTATCTGACGGTAAGCGGTCGGCTGCGCCGTACCGTTACGCCGGAGATCTGAAACAACAGCATGTTGAAAACAGGTGAGCGGGTCCGAGCGGTTCGATTGTGCTTCTACGCCAGTCGTTGCCCGGTCCCGAAGAACTGGAAAAGACCGGGTGGAGAATTGCCATGTCACTCAAAAAGTCAATGTCGGTCCCACAGGGCGTCGTCCTCGCCATATGCACCATCATCGGCTCCGGATTGCTTGGCCTTCCCGGCCTGGCAATAGAGGCAGGCGGAGGTGCGGCAGCCGCATTGGCTTGGCCGCTGACCATGCTGATCTCTCTTCCGCTCGTCGTTATTTTCCTGAGCCTCTCATTGCGCGTCCAGAGTTCCGGCGGCGTTGCCCGCTATGCAGCGATTGCCCTGGGCGACTGGGCGGAAACGGCCGTTTCCCTTGTCTTTGCGATAACGTTCATGCTGTGTATTCCGATCGGGACATACATGGGCTGCATCTATCTGCAAAAGATTTTCGAGCTGCCAGAAAGCTCGGTCATATGGTTGGCGATCGGCGTTCTCTCCGTCTCGACCGTGGTGAACTTCTTTGGTTTGCGACCCGCATCCTGGATCAACATCGCATCGGCGCTTTCGCTCGTATTGCTCGTCCTGCTCATTGTCATCAGCCAGCCTGATTTGCTCGCAAAAGGAACGACAGCCTACCGGCACTACGCACTGTCACTCCCGGATGTCCCAATCTCCTCGCTCTGGACTGCCGCCGCTGTGCTTTTCTGGGCATTTCTGGGATGGGAGAACTTGAGTTTCGGGACGGAAGAGGTGTCCGGCGGCACGAAAGCGATCAAGACGATCTTTGCGGTAGGGTTTGTTCTGGTAACGGCAATCTATGCGGCTCTTGCTATCGTTGCTACAGGGGCCGAAGCATCGGGGTTGAACATCCACGGCGTTGCCGGGCTCCTGGGGTTGCTGGATGGAAGCCCGCTTGCAATTGTCGCTTATCCACTCATCGTTCTTGTGGTGCTGGCCAATGTGAACGCCTGGGTATTTGCCGCCAGTCGTCTGATCTATTCCGCGGGGCGCGCCCAAATCTTGCCGTCATTTCTGGGCCATCTTGCCGGAAATGGCATGCCGAGACGGTCGCTCGCGTTCATGCTGGTGGCCTATATGGGTATCTGTACGGCGCTTCACCTCGGTCTGTTCACCATCACGGATGGATTGATGCTGGCAAACCAGAACTTCATCGTCATCTATCTGGCTGTCATCCTCTGCTATGTTCGGCTCAATCGCAGCCTGTGCGCAAGGTTGATCGCTCTGCTTGCCGTCGCTTCGAGCCTTTTCCTGGTGGCTGGCTTCGGCTGGACATTGCTGGTCCCGCTCGCGCTGATCCTGGCGGGCCACCAGTTGGAACAGCGTCGGCGGCTGCGACCTGCCGTGCTCCCAAGCTGATCCAACAGACGTCTTTCCTCCCGGACCGACAGCCTGCTGCTCCATGAGCCGGAGCGGCAGGCTGTTGAGTGAGGAGCAAGACGTGATCGTGCGGGTCTCGTTAAGATTATTTGAGCTTGGACGTGTACTTCAAAATTCTCTGTTGATTCAGATCAAGGCTCTCTTCTCCCGATAATGTGATTTCTCCCAAGCGAAGGGGTTCGTCGGTCCAACCGCCGCGGATCCTGCAATTGACGTCTCTGGGGGATGTTCCGATGAACAATACCATACCAGTCGTGGCGCTGACCCTGGGGGCCTTCGTGGCCCTCTTGGGTGCTGGCTTTGCCAACGACAGCCTCTTTGCCGCACATATGTGGGTGCTCTTCTTTACCCTGACGGCATTCACAATCATTCTGCTCCGGCGTGTTAACTTTGCGCCGGCAGGCAAGGTTACCAAGCCTGTTGATCGCTCCGGCTACTTCGATGAAGTGGTGAAGTACGGGGCAATCGCCACGACCTTCTGGGGTGTAGTCGGCTTTCTGGTCGGCGTGGTCGTCGCACTACAGCTCGCATTCCCTGATCTGAATTTTGGACCATGGTTCAACTTCGGGCGCATGCGTCCCCTGCATACATCCGCCGTAATCTTTGCCTTTGGTGGCAATGCGCTGCTGTGCACCTCTTTCTACGTGGTCCAGCGGACATCGCGTGCACGCCTGTTCGGAGGTGACGGTCTCGGTTGGTTCGTCTTCTGGGGGTATCAACTCTTCATCGTCATGGCCGCCACCGGCTATCTGCTCGGCATCACACAGGGCCGCGAATATGCAGAACCTGAATGGTATGTCGATCTTTGGCTGACAGTTGTCTGGGTTGCCTATCTGATCGCTTTCCTCGGCACGATCCTGATGCGCAAGGAGCCGCATATCTATGTGGCAAACTGGTTCTACCTTGCCTTCATCGTCACGATCGCGCTCCTGCATGTCGTCAACAATCTGGCGATCCCCGTCTCGTTTCTGGGTGTAAAGAGCTACTCCGTTTTCTCAGGTGTTCAGGATGCGCTGACCCAGTGGTGGTACGGCCATAATGCGGTCGGCTTCTTCCTGACTGCAGGCTTCCTGGGCATGATGTACTACTTCGTGCCGAAGCAGGCCGGTCGTCCGGTCTATTCCTACCGCCTGTCGATCATCCACTTCTGGGCTCTGATCTTCATGTACATCTGGGCCGGCCCGCACCATCTGCACTACACCGCACTGCCGGATTGGGCGCAAACGCTCGGAATGGTCTTCTCGATCATGCTGTGGATGCCATCCTGGGGTGGCATGATCAACGGCCTTATGACGCTGTCGGGCGCCTGGGACAAGATCCGCACGGACCCGATCATCCGTATGATGGTTATCGCGATTGCCTTCTATGGCATGTCGACCTTCGAAGGTCCGATGATGTCGATCAAGGCTGTCAACTCGCTCAGTCACTATACGGAATGGACCATCGGTCACGTTCACTCGGGCGCCCTTGGCTGGGTCGGGATGATTTCCTTCGGCGCCGTCTACTTCCTCGTGCCGAAGCTGTGGAACCGTAACCGCCTCTACAGTCTGGCCATGGTCAACTGGCACTTCTGGCTGGCCACCCTCGGCATCGTTGTCTACGCCGCCGTGATGTGGGTTGCCGGTGTGCAGCAGGGCCTGATGTGGCGCGAATACGATAATCAGGGCTTCCTGGTCTATTCCTTCGCGGAAACCGTGGCCGCCATGTTCCCCTACTATGTGCTGCGTGCCGTTGGTGGCCTCATGTATCTGGCTGGTTCGCTGATCATGGCCTTCAATATCACCATGACCATCCTGGGTTACGAGCGGCGTGAAAACGTACCGGGTGCTATCCCGGCCGCCCTCCAGCCTGCCGAATAAGGAGTGGATCCCATGTCCATTTTGGAGAAACACCAGTTTATCGAGCGCAATGCGACCCTGCTTCTGGTCGGCTCGCTTCTCGTCGTCTCGATTGGCGGTATCGTGGAAATTGCACCGCTTTTCTACCTGCAAAATACGATCGAGAAGGTGGAGGGCATGCGCCCCTACTCGCCGCTCGAGCTGGCGGGTCGCAATATCTATATCCGCGAAGGTTGCTACGTCTGTCACAGCCAGATGATCCGTCCCTTCCGCGACGAGGTCGAGCGCTACGGCCACTATTCGCTCGCCGCGGAAAGCATGTACGACCACCCCTTCCAGTGGGGTTCCAAGCGTACGGGTCCGGATCTTGCCCGCGTTGGCGATCGTTATTCGAACGAATGGCATGTCCAGCATCTCAGCCGCCCGCGTGACGTGGTGCCGGAATCGATCATGCCTGGCTATGCCTATCTGAAGGAAACGCAGCTCAAGGTGACTGATGTCACCATGGATCTGAAGGCAAACGCCTTGGTCGGCGTCCCGTATTCGGAAGAAATGTTGCAGAGCGCCAAGGCGGATCTGGCGGCCCAGGCAGATCCGAACGCCGATACGGCAGGTCTCCTCGCTCGCTATCCAAAGGCCAAGGTCGGTGATTTCGACGGCAATCCGGCAAAGCTGACCGAAATGGATGCGCTGGTTGCCTATCTCCAGATGCTCGGCACGCTGGTCGATTTCACGACCTATGACGACGCCACTGGTTATCGTTGAGGGGGCTGATCCATGGAAGTCTACACCGCAATGCGCCACTTCGCCGATAGCTGGGGTCTCCTGGCTATGGCTCTGTTCTTCGTCGGCTCGGTCCTTTTCGTCTTGCGCCCTGGCGCAAAGCGCTCGGCTCAAGAAGCTGCAAGCATCCCTCTGAAGGAGGATTGATCATGGCAGACAAACATATCGATGACATCAGTGGGGTCGAAACCACCGGCCATGAGTGGGACGGCATCCGCGAATTGAACAATCCATTGCCACGCTGGTGGCTCTGGACCTTCTACGCCACGATCGTCTGGGCACTGGCCTATACGGTCGTCTATCCGGCCTGGCCTATGCTTACGAGCGCCACCAAGGGTCTCTGGGGATATTCGAGCCGCGCGGAACTCAGTGCAGAACTGTCTGCAGCCAAGACGGCGAAGGGCGACATGCTCCAGAAGATCGCCGCGACGCCGGTGAAGGACATTCTCGCCGATCCGCAATTGACGAAGTTTGCGACCGCCGCCGGTGCCGCAGCCTTCAAGGTCAACTGCGTCCAGTGCCATGGCTCGGGTGCTGCTGGTGGCGCTGGTTATCCGAACCTGAACGATGACGATTGGCTGTGGGGTGGAAACATCGAGCAGATCCATCAGACGATCTCGCACGGTATCCGCTTCCAGGATGATCCTGAAACCCGTACATCGGAAATGCCGGCCTTTGGCGATATTCTGAAGCCGGATGAGATCAAGCAGGTTGCCGCCTATGTTGTGAGCCTGACCGACAAGCCGCACAATGCCGCACTTGTCGAACCCGGCAAGCAGCTGTTTGCAGACAATTGCGCTTCTTGCCACGGCCAAGATGCCAAGGGTAACCGCGAATTCGGTGCACCAAATCTTGCCGACGCCATCTGGCTGAAGGTCAAGGGCGAGGAACAGATCGTCGCCCAGATTCGCCAGCCCAAACACGGCGTCATGCCGGGTTGGAATGCGCGTCTTGGGGATGCGACAGTCAAGCAGCTGGCAGTCTACATCCATTCGCTTGGTGGTGGCGAGTAACGATCTCGCGGGCGGAATCGGAGTTCAACACCTGTTCTGAATTAAAAGCCGTCTCTTCGACAAGAGGCGGCTTTTTTCCGTTTTGCCGAACGGGCTTTGGTGTCCAGAGCGGTGCGACATCCCGGCGCGGCGGACCCATTCTTGACCTATATCAAGGTATGCTGTCGTATGCGGTGCGAAAAGGCTGGGAGATCATACTGGATCCTTGCCATGAACCTTTACACAGCCCCATCCACCAAAGACCGGAAGAAGACAGAGGACGAGAAGCGCCCCGCTGCGCCGCCGCCTCACGAGCCGCTCTACGAAGCCCAGAAAAAGATTTTTCCCAAGGAAATCAAAGGTCGCTTCCGGCGCTTCAAATGGCTGGTCATGCTGATCACGTTGGGGATCTATTATCTGACGCCCTGGATCCGGTGGGACCGGGGGCCGTTCGCGCCTGATCAGGCGGTTCTGGTGGATCTGGCCAACCGTCGCTTCTATTTCTTCATGATCGAGATCTGGCCGCAGGAGTTCTTCTTCGTTGCCGGTCTGCTCGTCATGGCAGGCTTTGGCCTTTTTCTCGTGACGTCTGCGGTCGGTCGCGCCTGGTGCGGCTATGCCTGTCCGCAAACGGTGTGGGTCGATCTCTTTCTGTCTGTCGAACGCTTTATCGAAGGCGACCGGAATGCGCGCATGAAGCTGGATGCGGCGCCCTGGAGCGCGCAAAAGCTGGCCAAGCGCACCGTCAAGCATGCGGCATGGCTTTTCATTGCCGTTGCAACAGGCGGCGCCTGGATCTTCTATTTCGCCGATGCGCCTTCGCTGGCCTTTGATTTCGTCACCGGCCATGCAGCTTTCGTCGCCTATTCCACGGTCGCCATCCTCACTGCAACGACCTATGTGCTGGGCGGGCTGATGCGCGAACAGGTCTGCATCTACATGTGTCCCTGGCCCCGCATCCAGGGGGCCATGCTGGATGATAATTCGCTGGTCGTGACCTATAACGACTGGCGGGGCGAGCCGCGCGGCAAGAGTTCGAAAAAGGCGGTCGCGGAAGAGCGAGCCGTTGGCGATTGCGTCGATTGCAACGCCTGCGTCGCTGTCTGTCCCATGGGGATCGACATCCGCGATGGCCAGCAATTCGAATGCATTACCTGTTCGCTGTGCATCGATGCCTGCGACAATGTGATGGACAAGCTTGGACGTGAACGCGGCCTCATCGCCTATGCCACCTTGAACGAATACCAGTCCAACATGGCGCTGGCGACCGATGGCGGGCGCTCGAGCATCAATCCGAACCGTGTTCGCAAGGTTGACGGCAGCTTCGTCGATCAGATCCGGCACTTCGACTGGAAGATCCTGCTTCGTCTTCGCACGCTTCTCTATATGGGAGTGTGGAGCGCGGTGGGACTAGCGCTGCTGGTCGCCCTTCTCAGCCGCGATCGGCTGGAGATCAACGTGCTCCATGATCGAAACCCGCAATTTGTTTTGGAGTCGGACGGTTCGATCCGCAACGGCTACACGGTGCGCCTCTTGAACATGATCCCTGAGCGCCGCACGGTATTTCTGTCGCTGCAGGGATTGCCGGGCGCGGAAATGAAGATCCCCGAAATCTCGACCGATTATGCGGACCGCGTCTTCGCCATTCCGCTGGATCCGGACCAGGCAACGCCGCTCAAGGTTTTCGTGACTTTGCCGAAAGCCGCCGTGGGTGACCCGAGAGAAGGCTTCAACTTCATCCTGGAAGACCGCGCCAGCGGCGAGACGGATGTTTACCACGCAAACTTCAACACCCCGGGAGCCAGCAAATGACAACACGCGATGCAAGCAGCTTCACCTTCACGGGCTGGCATATGCTGGGAGTGATCGGCCTCTTTTTCGGTACGATCATATCGGTGAACTTCTACATGGCCTATCAGGCCGTCCATTCATGGAGCGGGCTCGTCGTCGAAAACACCTATGTCGCGAGCCAGCAGTTCAACGCGAAGGTCAATGAAGCAAAACAGCTGAATGCATCAGGCATAACGGATGTACTGACCGTCACACCCTCGAAGATCGAAATCCTGATCACCGATGCCAAAGGCCAGCCGGTCTTTGCAGATGAGGTCTTTGCGATCTTCAAGAGGCCCGTGGGCGACCATCAGGATTTCAGAGAGACACTTCAGCCATTGGGTAGAGGCGTATACGCTGTGGAACGAACCGTGCAGGCGGGCCACTGGATCGTTGATATCAGTGCCCTGAAAGATGGAAGCCGCATCCTCCACCATTCGCAGCGGATTGCCGTCATGGGAGAGTCCAAATGAGCTGCTGCGCGCCCGGTACCGAGGCCGCGCTTGAACTGGCCGGCGCCTCACACACATTTCCCTCTTCCGAAGAACTGATGCTGGCAAGCCGGGATGTGGGCGATGGATGCCGTCAACTGGATCTCAGCGTCCCGGGCGTCCACTGCGGTGCCTGCATCACAGCGGTAGAACAGGCCTTGCGCGAGGTTCCGGGCGTTCGCAGGGCGCGTGTCAATCTTTCAACACGGCGCGTTTCAATTGTCTGGACTGCGACCGCCGAAGGAACCGGGCAAGAAACCGATCCGCGATCCTTCCCGGCGGCCATCTGGAAGCGAACCGGTTACGAATCTCACCTCTTCTCCGCGGAACTGGAGGAAGACGATGAGATCAAGTCCCAGCTTCTCCGCGGTGTGGCAGTCACGGGCTTCGCCGCCGCCAATATCATGTTGCTGTCCGTCTCTGTCTGGTCAGGGGCGGAGGCTGCGACGCGTGACCTGTTTCATTGGATCTCGGCCTTCATCGCAGCGCCCGCGCTGATCTATGGGGGACGCTTCTTCTATCAGTCGGCCTGGGCTGCGCTCAGGCACGGACGCACGAACATGGACGTGCCGATCGCGCTGGCAATATCCTTGTCCTATGCTATCTCCCTGTGGGAAACGATCAATCATGGCGAACATGCATGGTTCGACGCGACCGCCTCGCTCCTGTTTTTTCTGCTGATCGGCCGCACTCTCGATCATATCATGCGTGATCGTGCCCGCTCCGCCATCGTTGGTCTTGCACGTCTGTCTCCGCGGGGCGCCATGGTCATTCAGCAGGATGGCTCGCGTGAATATCGTCCGCTTGATGAAGTGAAGCCGGGCGACCGTATCGCAATCTCTGCCGGTGATCGATTGCCAGTCGACGGGATCATCAAACAGGGTAGAAGCGATGTCGACCGCTCCATCGTTAACGGCGAGTCTGATCCATGTCCGGTTGGCCCCGGTGCTAGCGTCCAGGCAGGGACGATGAACTTGACCGGCGCTCTCGTGATCGAGGCAACGGCGTCAGCGCGCCAATCGTTCCTGTCTGAAATCATCGGGCTCATGGAAGCAGCTGAGGGTGGCAAGGCACATTACCGGCGCATTGCCGATCGCGCTGCCCAGATCTATGCCCCTTGCGTCCATGTTCTGGCGCTCGCAACCTTTCTGGGATGGGGCATTTTCGGTGGTGACTGGAAACAGGCGCTGCTGATCGCCATTGCCGTTCTGATCATCACCTGCCCGTGCGCCTTGGGGCTTGCCGTTCCCGTCGTGCAGGTAGTCGCGGCCGGACGCCTTTTCAAACACGGCATCATGGTGAAGGACGGCTCGGCAATGGAGCGCCTCGCCGAGGTCGAGACTATTGTGTTCGACAAGACAGGAACACTGACCCTGGGCAAGCCTCGCCTCGTTTCCAGCCGAGGAAAACCCGCACACGTGGCAATGGCAGCATCTCTGGCCGTTCACTCGCGACATCCGCTCTCGCAGGCAATCCACGCAAGCCATGTTGGTCCTGTTCTGGCTTTTGACGGTGTCGAGGAACTGGCGGGGCAGGGGATCCAAGCAAAAACGCCAGACGGGACCTACCGCCTGGGCCGTCGCACATTTGCCTCGCCTGCCTCTCACGAGATTGACACAGGAGGATTCTCAGAGGTTGTCCTGTCCCTGGATGGACAGGAACTCGCGACATTCCTGTTTGAGGATATGCTTCGTGCCAATGCCCGCGAGGCAATCGAGGCTCTGAAGCAGCACGATCACCGAATGATGCTTTTGTCCGGTGACCGAGAAAGCGCTGTCGCTCGGGTGGCCGATCATCTGGACATTGACGCCTGGCGGGCTGAGCTTACGCCGCGTGACAAGTGCGAAGCGCTTGCTGAACGCACACAAACCGGCACAAAAACGCTGATGGTCGGTGACGGCATCAACGATGCGCCAGCTCTCAGGGCAGCCTATGTGTCAATGGCGCCTGCCACGGCAGCTGACGTTGGAAGGCAAGCCGCCGACTTCGTTTTCATGCACGAGGGGCTGGATGCGGTGCCGACGGCGATCAGCGTCTCGAAGCAAGCCGGTCGCCTCATTCGAGAAAACTTCGCCTTGGCAATTGGCTATAACGTCATCGCCGTTCCGATCGCCATTGCCGGTTATGCAACACCGCTCATTGCCTCGATAGCAATGTCCACATCATCGCTGATTGTTGTGGCCAATGCTCTGCGTCTCAATGGAATCGTCAGATCATGGGCGAATTCGGCTCCTCGGCAGGCGGTGACGACGACGAGCCAAAGCAGAGAGGTGCACGCAGCATGAACATGCTGATTTATCTTATCCCGGTCGCTCTGGCTTTGGGTGGATTGGGTCTTGCAGCCTTCCTCTGGTCGCTGAAGAGCGGCCAGTATGATGATCTGGATGGCGCGGCCTGGCGGGTGCTGGAAGACGACGACCGGCCAAAATCCTGATTTTTAGACAGCTCAGGCGGCGGTGCGTGACTTTGCCGCCTGTTGGGTGCGGGCGACGCGGCGCATGACATCCTCGGCATAGAGGCGGGCGTTTTCACGTGCCTTGTCCAGATTGCTGACCCGACCAAGATCCATGGTGTGAAGTGTGCCGCCGCAATCGAAGACGTCGCGGAAAGCCGACCGCTCGATGATCGGAACGTTGAGAACATCCACGTTCTTCTGGGCCAACAGCCCTTTAACGGCCAGAAGTGCGCGTGTTGTCACCATCGAATTGACACGGGTGAGGATCACGGAATGGGGAACCTTCAGTCCGAGCTTGTCATCCAGGTATTGCAGCAACTCAAGGACATGTGCGCCGCCCTGCGCATCCATCGCACACCCTTGAATTGGTATCAGCACATGATCAGAAAGTCCGATTGCCTTGGCAAGAAGCGGGCTGCGTGCTCCTGGAAGATCGATCAGAACATAGTCCGATTTCTTCCGGGCTTCCTGCAGATGGCGGTCGATCGAGGATTGCGTGACATAGGGAATGACATTGAGGCGTGCGACGGGCTGCGATAGATCGTACCAGCGTGACATCCAGTACTGCGGATCGGCATCCAGGACCGTCACACGGTGGCCCATCTGGGCCAATTCTGTTGCGAGCAAAAGTACGGCGGTTGTCTTGCCGGCGCCGCCTTTGGTGTTGGCAAAGGTAATAACGGGCATCGTCGATCCTGATCAATGAGGTCGTGAGGCGGCATCGCTCTGTTAGTGCACGCTCATCGTGTGATTGCATTGTCGGACTTGATGGTTAACCAAGGGTTTATAATCTACTGAAATCAATGTATTTTCAGTTATTTGATCGGGCTTCAGCCGACCGATATCACCGCCTGCGATCTGCCGCCATAATCTCCTGCGCAATCTGCTCAAGCGATACGATTCGATCGACTCCTCCGCGCGCAATCGCTTCTTTTGGCATGCCGAAAACGATGGAAGAAGCTTCATCCTGGGCTACGGTAAAGGCACCAGCCTGATGCATTTCTTCCATACCGCGGGCACCGTCGTCTCCCATACCGGTCATGATGACACCCATTGCATTGGCCCCTGCGGCCCGCGCGGCGGAGCGAAATAGAACATCAACGGACGGACGATGGCGGCTGACGAGTGGACCGCTGCGAATCGAAACATGGTACCGCGCGCCGCGGCGCTCCAGCAGCATATGCTTGTCTCCAGGTGCAATCAGCACATGGCCCCGCAGGACAGGATCGCCGTCCTCTGCCTCCTTCACCTCTACTTCGCACAAACCATTGAGGCGCTTTGCAAAGGCTGCCGTGAATTTTTCCGGCATATGCTGGACAATCACGATGCCGGGCGCGTTTGCCGGTAGGGTCTCGAGCATCTCGCGCAGGGCCTCCGTGCCGCCGGTGGAAGCTCCAACGCAGACGACCATCTCGGTCGTTTTCGCCATCGCACCACCGGTTGGTGGGGGAAGGATTGCGTCGGCGGTCAGTTTTTCCTGCACCGTGGCATTCTCCGCTCGAAATCGCTTCAGCTTGCTGATCCTGGCGCGCGCAGCACCTTTTACGGCTGTTCGAACGCGTTCGGCACTTTCCGCCAACTGATCTGCAGCCCCGATCTTCGGCTTCAGGATGATATCGACAGCACCCGCCTCCAGGGCCTGCATCAGGGTCTCCGATCCCTGCTCGGTCAGAGAAGAACACATAACGACAGGGATCGGATGTTGGGACATCAGCTTTCGTAGGAAGGTGATGCCATCCATCTGCGGCATCTCGACATCGAGCGTTATGACATCAGGGATCTCGTCGCGGATCTTTCGGGCGGCCATGAAAGGATCGGTCGCTGCCCCGATTACCTCTATCTCGTCATCCTCGGACAGGATCTTTGTCAGCGTCTGCCGGATGCTGGCGGAGTCGTCAACGATGAGAACTCGGATCTTTTTCTTCATCAATCAGATTCGTTTGAAGATGGTGTTTGCGACCTGCTTGATCGGCAAATCGAGCCCGGTGGCAGATTCGGAGTGGCCGATGAAAAGATAGCCTCCTGGAATTAAGCAATCGCAAAGGTTGGAGAGGACGTGCTTCTGCGTCGGCTTGTCGAAATAGATCAGAACGTTCCGGCAAAAGATGACGTGTTGCATGTCGCGAACCGGATAGGCCTCAGCCATCAGGTTCAGCCGACCGAACCCGACCTTTCGACGCAACGATACATCGATCCGGACCTCTCCCCTGTCCCGGTCGATATGATCCAGGACATATTTCCGCCGGAGTTGATACGGAATCGGCTCTATCATCCCGACCGGATAGATTGCCCTGCGCGCAGTCTCCAGCACTTCTGTCGAAAGATCCGTCGCGGTAATCTGGAAATCCATGCTTGACTCGCGAAATGCAAGCGTTTCGGAAAGAACCATCGCCAGTGTGTAGGGTTCCGCGCCGGTGGAGCAGGCCGCACTCCACACTCGCAATTTTCCAGTTACATCGGGCAACAGATCCGGCAGGGCGGTTTCGACGAGATATTCGAAGTGCTTCGGCTCGCGGAAAAAATCGGTCTTGTTGGTTGTTACTGCATCAATTAGAAAGATCACTTCCTTTTCCAGTCCATTGTGCTCGAAAAGGTAGTCGCAATATGCGTCAAAACTCGCGATGTTGCATACGCGCAGGCGCTTTCGAAGTCGGCCCTCCAACATGGTTGCCTTTGTGACCGGCATCTTGATGCCGCTATACTCGTAGATGAACTTTGCCAGACGATCAAAATTGCGCCTGCTAATGCGGTCATCCGGAGAATGGGAAGCCTGTCTGGCTGCTACGCTCACTCACAATCTCCATCACGCTACATGCTGCATGCGTGTAGCATTTGCCAGCGCGCTGCCGCTATCGGAAAACAGGCGCGCAAGATCGATGATCACCACGAAGCCGCCATTGCGTCGAACGACCCCGGAAATGTAATCGGATCGCCACTGGATGCCAATGTCGGGAGCGTCCTCAATCTGCTCTTGCAGGAATGGAACGACTTCATAGACCCGGTCTGCAACCAGGCCAAGGGCCAGAACGCGAGTCTCGACGGGAACATCCAGAACAAGGATACGTGTATGTGACGTCTTGATCGTTGGTGTCATCCCGAGCCGAACACGAAGGTCAATAACCGGTACGCCCTGTCCGCGAACGTCCCTGAGGCCCAGAAGATAGTCCGGGCCATGGGGAATCTTGAACGCATCCTCATGATCGAGGATTTCTCGAACCACCTCCACAGGCACGGCGAAGATTTCCTCGCCGAGACTAAAGGTGACGAATTGCGCTTCTGTTCTATGCGCCATGTCAAGCGATCCTTTGAAAATCTTGATCTTCCTCGTCGGGACCGCCCATGTCGAGGGCGAAGCCTTTGACGCGGGACTGCTGGCCGCTGACGGAGTTATCCAGGCGGCGGGCTGGTGTGGCCTTGTGTGCAGACGCAGGGCGCTGTGCTTTCGGCGCTGGACGTGCAGCAGACGATGCCCGTTGTGAACCGGAGGCTTCCACCCGGAAGAAGGCGATGGATGCCTGAAGCTCCTCGGCCTGTGCCGCAAGTTCTTCCGAGGTTGCCGACATCTCTTCCGATGCCCCGGCGTTCTGCTGGGTCACCTTGTCGAGCTGCTGGATTGCTTCGTTGATCTGGCTTGCACCGATATCCTGTTCACGGCAGGCGGCAGAGATTTCGGAAACCAGTTCCGCAGTCTTCTGAATGTCTGGCACCAGCCGGTTCAGCATCTCCCCTGCTTCTGTCGCAACCTGCACAGTGTCGCCGGAGAGGGCGGAAATTTCGGCCGCCGCAGCCTGCGAGCGTTCTGCGAGCTTACGCACTTCGGAGGCGACGACGGCAAAACCCTTGCCATGTTCCCCGGCTCGAGCAGCCTCGACAGCAGCGTTGAGGGCAAGGAGGTCCGTCTGTCGGGCGATTTCCTGGACGATGGAGATCTTCTCCGCAATCGTACGCATCGCACCGACCGCCTTGTTCACGGCCTGGCCGGACGCTTCTGCATCGCGCGAGGACTGACGGGCGATCTTCTCGGTCTGGGCGGCATTGTCGGCATTCTGCTTGATGTTGGCGGCCATCTCTTCCATCGAAGCGGATGCCTGCTCGGCAGCGGATGCCTGCTCGGTCGCGCCCTGGCTCAGCTGCTCGGAACTGGCGGAAAGTTCCTGACTTCCCGTGGAAACGTTGTCGGAAGCGGAAAGTGCATCACCAACGACACTGCGAAGGCGTTCTATCATCGTGTTCACGAAACCAAGGAGATCGCCGATCTCGTCGCGCGTCGTCACATTGGCAAGCTTTGTCAGATCGCCTTCTGATACGCTCTGAACCGCATTGACGGCATTACGAAGACCACGATTGATGGACAGCGCGATCCAGGCCGCGGCAATAAGGGCAATCAGAATTGCAGAACCTGCGACGGCGAGCATGATCAGACGGGTCTGGTCATAGTCTGTGTTAGCCTGCACCTTCGCGTCCTTGAGACGGCTGGTTTCGAGTTCGACGACCTCGGTGAGGAGTTTGTCGATTTCGTTGACCGTTGCGCGGTTTTCAGTAAGAGAGATCTTCAGGGCTGTCTGAGTGTCACCCGCCAGAACCAGCGCGCGGATCTGGTCGTCCTGCTTGCGATATTCGGATTCGAGAACGCTCAATTTATTCCAGAGAACTTTTCCCTGTTCTGTCGCGAGAAGCAAAACGGCCTGGAAGTTCTGGTCGAATTCCTTGCGGTAGCTGTCACGAATCGTCGTGGCTGTTTCGATAGCCTTGGCATCCGTCACGAGCAGCATGTTCTTTTGCTGACGAAGTTGTTGCAGCTGAGCATTATTCATATTTTGCGCGAGGTTGAGGCGGGCCGCTGGACCTTCAACCACGGTTTGGAGCGTTGTATTCAGTTCACCGAGACTAGTAACTCCGAGAACGGCAACCGAAACGAGCATGGTGATGACAAAGCCGAACGCAATGCCCAGTTTGAGTTTGATTGTGGCGCGCATTGTACTGTTTCCCTATCGCCTCAGGCCTAGGTCGGTGTTCCGCCGGGGCGTCCACGCTGTGCCGAGAATATGGTGTGAAGGTTCGGTATGATGATGAATTCCCCGTCTCGTCTGACGAGGCAGTCGATGAAATCAGGACGCCAGCGCATGCCGACGCTCGGAGGCGGTTCACCCGCGGATTTCATCAGGGTGGTGACTTCATTCACCTTGTCCGTACGGAGACCGACAAGCGTCGGCTCCCCTTCTATATCCAGCTGGATCACGATGATCCGGCTGTCGATAGTGGTGCGTGTGGCCTCCATGCCGAAGGCCAGACGAATGTCTGCAAGCGGAATGACCTTTCCGCGAAAATTGATCACGCTTCCCACGAACGCTTTCGCGCCGGGAACGCTGGTCTCTGGAACGAGATCGAGGATTTCCTGCACCTGGATCGCTTCAAGCGCAAACATTTCGCCAGCAATGTCAAATGTGAGAACTTCCAGTTCCTCGGCATTTCCCCAAAGATCGTCCGGTAATTTTCGTATGGCTTCGCTCATCCTGCCGCGCGCAACTGCGCCTCCTGATGCTGGCCCGCCGCGACCAGATGGCCGACGTCGAGGATAAGGGCGACCCCGCCATCCCCAAGGATGGTTGCACCGGAGAAGGTCGCGACATCATGGTGCAGCTTTGACATGCCTTTGATGACGGTCTGGTGGTCGCCAATGATCTGATCGACGACCAGCCCCACTCTTTCCGCGCCTGTCGAGATCACCACGACCTTTTGGAAAGGATCTGGAGTCGTATTCGTGTTGAAGAGATCCCGCAGACGAATGAAGGGAACCAGGCTGTCGCGCAATGATATGAAGCTGCGTCCGCGAGAACGCATATCCTCTTCCGGCGAAAGTTCCAGGCATTCCTCCACGGCGGAGAGGGGGATGACATAGCGCCCGACACCGATCCTAACCAAAAGGCCATCGATGATCGCAAGCGTCAGCGGGATGGCGAGAGAGATCTCCGATCCGCTGCCGTTATGGCTTGTGACGTCGATGGATCCGCGAAGAGCATCTATGGTACGTTTGACGACATCCATTCCGACGCCGCGACCGGAAAGATTGGTGACCTGCTGTGCCGTTGAGAAGCCTGGTTGGAAGATGAGCTGTAGAAGATCCTGATCGGCGAGAACCGTATTGGCAGCGATGATGCCGGACGCTTCGGCCTTGGCGCGAACACGCTCACGATTGATTCCGCGACCGTCATCTTTGATCGTGATGATGACTTCTCCTGCGGCCTGTCGCGCCGACAGATAGATGCGTCCCACGGGATCCTTGCCAACCGCGCGTCTTTCCTCCGGGGTCTCAAGACCATGGTCGCACGAATTGCGAACCAGATGAACGAGAGGGTCGGCAAGGCGTTCGACGACGCTCTTGTCTACCTCCGTCGTTTCCCCCTCGGTGATCAATTCTATCGTCTTGCCGGTTTCGATCGCAAGGTCGTGGACGAGACGACGGAAGCGCCCGAACAATTGCGCGACCGGAACCATTCGAAGCACCATCATCGTGTCACGTAACTCGCCGGACAGACGTTCGACATCCTCGGAAACGGCACGTAACTGAAGGTCTCCGCTGGACCCCGCCAACTGGCTGAGGCGAGACTGCGCAATGACGAGTTCGCCGACCCGATCCATCAATTCGTCAAGACGCTCGGCAGGTACGCGCACATTCTCGTTGGATTTAGTCTGCTTTGCCTCAATCGGCTGCGATACCGCCTTTGCAGGCGCTGCGTGATCCTGGCGAAGAGGTGCGCTCGCCACTTCTGCCGTCTTGGCCTGTGAGGATTGAGCCTCGGGGATCGGCTCCGCAGTCTTGACGGCTACTTTCTCATCTCCCATGACCTCCAGGCGAAGTTCCATTTCATCCATGACGAAAATGAAGACATCGTCGATAGCCGAGCGCGGCTGCGTGGTTTTTAGATCCACGGTCCAGGAGAGATAGAGATCGCGTGGGTTAAGATCGTCGAGCGCCGGTAATTCGTGTTTATCGACTTCGACGATACATTCTCCGAGATCGCGAAGCTCATCAAGCAGCGGCAGCGGGTTCGTGCCATTCACCATCGCATTGCGAGGCAGACTGAAGTGAAGCCTGTAATGGGTCAGGTCAGGCTTGGTCTCGGACTTGGCGGCGGCCTTTGCGTCAGGATTGCCAGCATGTTCTACGGCCAGCCTCAAAGCGGATAGAAGATTTTCGCTCGACGCATCGTGATCCCCTGCCGGAACCTCTATAAGGGCGCGCATATGATCGGTTGCGTTCAGGACCGCACTTACCAGATCATGAGTCGCAGGTACCATACCTTTGCGGACCTGATCGAAGGCACTTTCGCAATGATGGGTAAAGGCGGCGAGCGCCTCGAAACCGAACATTGCGCCTGACCCCTTGAGGGTGTGCAGCCCGCGGAAAACCGCGTCAACTTGATCCTTGTTGGCCAGATCATGATTCAGATCCAGCAAGCCAGTTTCGATTTGCTCAAGTAATTCAGCAGCTTCCGTACGGAAAACTGCTATTGGGTCGGGAAAACTCATCTGCCGAGGACCTTCTTGACAATCTTGACCAGGCTTTCCGGGTCAAACGGCTTGGTCAGCCAGCCCGTCGCACCGGCGGCCTTCGCTTGGCCCTTCAGTTCGTTGTCGGATTCAGTCGTGAGAAATATGACCGGGACCCCCATATAGGCCGGAAGCTTGCGAAGCTCGCGGATCATGGTCAGGCCATCCATTTGCGGCATGTTCAGGTCTGTCACGATCAGATCGAATTGACCGCTTCGCATTTTGCTCAATCCGTCCATACCATCCACAGCTTCCGTTATGGCATAGCCGGCATTGGTGAGCGCGACGCGTGTGGTGAGACGGATACTGGCAGAATCGTCAACAGTCAGAATCTTGGCTGTCATTACTTAACTCCATCATGCAGCCAGAAGTTGGAATCTTCCGGAGATATGTTTTGCAGGAAACCGCCTCGCTCGAGTACGTCACGCAGATGACCTGCCGCCGGTTTCAGCAGCGTGAGCTTCTTACCTGAGGTCGAGGCAAAGATGCGCGCCGACTCTATAAGTTGGATGAGGGTGAGATCTACAGGCTGGTCATCACTTATATCGATAGCAACCGCTGATTTTTCGTTTAGTGCTAATAGAAGTTCATCGCAATGATTAGATATGGTACGAAGCGTAAGGCTTTCGTCCCAGGAAAGGACCGCCACAGTCTCATTGCTGCTCATTACGAATTACCTATCGCTAAACGGTTATTCAACTTGTGGTAATGTGGTGCTGGATGCTTAACAAGTTACTAATGGTTGAGCATCACTTCTTGCCTAGTAATTTCCTGTGCCTCTAGAAACGTGCAGTTCAGCGTTAGGAAAATTAACCAAGCTGCAGAAATCGTGATTCGTATTGGCAAGTCTTTAACGCCCGGTAGCTCTACTAACTCACGCACAGGTCGAGTTGAATGATTCGAAGCTCGACGTAGAGTGCTGGAACAGGGCAATTCTGTCCGAAATCGGAGATTGACGGCGTGGCAATGGCGGCAACCAGAATAGAGATGAGCTTTCCGCAGGAGGCATCATCTTATGCGGCTCGGCTGGAGGAAGCGCGTAAACGCATCGAGCAACGCTTTCTGGACGGTGGCGCGGTACTACTGTCAATTCTCGATGTACTGAACAAGATGATCTCGTCCCTGGATGTCCTGACTGGCTCGCTGGACGAAGGAACAGCCAACGCCACAATGGGCGAACTGAAAGCGACGGTTTCCAGGCTCTCCAGCCTCACGGAAGGCGAGACGAAGCGGCAAATCGGATTTCAAGAAATTGCTGAGGCAGAACGGTCTTTGCGTCCACACATCAGTCGGATGCAGGAGACGCTGCGTTATCTTCGAACCTTTGCGGTGACAGCCAAGATCACAGGAGCCGGTATTCCAGACTTTGCAGGATTTGCGGAAGAGATACTGGAACGTATCCAGGAAGGTAGCGAGCAGGTCAACGGCTTGTCGCAAAAGCTCGGCGAACTCGGATCGGGACTTGGTCCGATGATGAGCAAGGGTTCTGCGACGCTGGACCGGTACAGCCAGACCATTCCGGCGATCGTATCCGGCCTCGGGCGAGGCATCGATCAAATCAGCGCGCACCGCCACGAACTCAACCAGCGTGCGGAGCAGGTAAAGGCTATTGCAAGGGGTATCCAGAACAAGCTGGCTTCCACCCTCTCCGCCATGCAAGTGGGTGATATCACCCGTCAGCGTGTCGAACACTGCCAGTCCTCCTTCTCGATACTGGAGGATTATCTTCAATCCGCGGAAGCGGCGTCACTGAACAGCAATGATCATGAAGCACTGAGGGCAATCATCCGCCAACTCGTCGCCGCACAATTGCATCAGACGCGTCAGGACTTTGAGCGCGATACGGCCAGGATCGTCGAGACAATGTCAAGCTTCCGCGAGGAACTCGGCCAGATCACGGCAATTCAGCGCGAAATGGTCGGAGATGGTGACGAGCGCTCAAATGGATCGTTGCGCGATCTGGAAACCGGCATTGGGCAGGCGCGGTCAGCCGTTACCGAAATCGAGGCGGTGGCTGACGATGCTTCCCGGATGACAAGGCGCACGCTGGCCACAGTGGAAGTTCTCCTGAAGGATATCGGGATTGTTCGTGTCGTGCGCGGCGATATTCACTACATGGCCCTCAATACGAACTTGCGTTGCGGCAAGATCGGTGAGGAAGGTAAGGCCATTAACGTTGTCACCGCAGAATTGCGCATATTTGCGGGTCATCTGGATGAAGCGGCTGAGCAGATCCTCGAGCAATTGAAGGTGCTTGAAGGAGCAGCAAAAAGGCTTTTGACGGATACACCGGAAGATGCTGGAGAGGATTGCCTTGATGAGCGTTTGCGGCGCGCGCTCGAGAGTATCCACGCCGTCGGCCAGGCCATGGAGGACGATCTCGCCAAACTAGCGAAGGAAGGCACTTCCGGGGTTGCTGAAATGAATGCCGCCCTGCAGCGGCTGGATTTCCGCGCGGATTTAGGCGAAATCCTCCATCGGTGTGAAGAGGAGCTACACACCGGCTCCCCTCAGTCCGTTGATGTCTCAGGCCTACAGGCTGCCCTTGATGTTATCGGTTCTAGAATCAACCGGATCTACACAATGGCTTCGGAGCGTGAACTCCATGCCGCCATCCTTGGTACTGCAGCACCGGAGCAAGCGCCTCTCACTGTCCTTTCGGACGACGATCTGGATGCGGCTCTATTTTGAACCGAAGGTCAATCGTCGACGTGATCATGACCCCCGTTGCGGCCGGGGCGCCAGTAACCTTCTGATGCGATCCGATCCTGGCGGAAGCCACGTTCGATGAGATAATGGCGCTGAGCCCGCACATTGCTGGTCTCGCCGATGATGAGAGCCTGCCCATGTCCGTCAGGCAGCGCAAGCGTCCTCAGCCGATCAATCATCACCGAACTCGGACCTGCCTTGCCGCGTGCGACCCACTCGATCGTGACCTCGCCTTGCGTATTGAAGTCCTGTTTCCAGCTATCATCCTCGATCTCGATGAAAGCAACCGCTCGTGCGCCGGTCGGCAATGTCTCGAGAATGTGCAGGATGCTAGGAATACAGGTTTCGTCGCCAGTCAGCAGGTGCCAGTCGGCGTCCGGCCTGCAAACCACCCGTCCGCGCGGTCCCTTTACCTCGACCTGATCGCCCGGCTTTACGCTTCGGGCAAAGTTGGGACCGACGGAATTGCCGTGCAGAACGAAGTCCACAGAGAGGGTGCTGGCATCCCGTCAACTGCGCGCACGGTATAGTGCCGTCGTCCATGGCCGCCTGCTGGATCATTCAAGAAAAAGACGATGTCCTGTCCAGGTTTGTACTCGAAACGGTCTATGTTTTCCACGCTGAACACAATACGCCGCATCTTTGGCGTCACGTCGAAGCTTTTTACGACTGTGAGTGTCCAGGAGGGCAAATTGGGGCCTCGACGAGGCGTCTCTGTCACAGGGGGTGAAACTTGATCCATGGCAAATTCCTGAAAATTGAGAAGCAACTGCCTCCCTGAATAAATGCCAATTCCTGTATTTAAAAGTCATGTTTTATTACGGTTATGTCATGATACCTGTAAAATGATATCGGGCCCATCAAGGGCCCGATATCGTGTCTGAACTCAAGTAAGTGCCTCGGCACCATGCGCCTGTTCGCGTCGATTGTAGCGAATGGACGACCACAGCGAGAGACCGATCAGACCGGCGCCGCCAAGGCCGGTAATAACCTCCGGGATATGATACAGCGTCTGTACATACATGATGACCGAGAGGATCAGGATGGCATAGAAAGCGCCGTGCTCCAGGTAGCGATACTCTGCAAGCGTGCCTTTCTCCACCAGCATGATGGTCATCGAGCGCACATACATGGCGCCGATACCGAGGCCGATGGCGATGATGAACAGGTTCTGCGTCAGGGCGAAGGCCCCGATCACGCCGTCGAAGGAGAAGCTGGCATCGAGCACTTCGAGGTAGATGAACGCACCGAGGCCGCCTTTTGCCGCTTCGCTCATCGTCTTCTGGGACGCGTCAAGGACGCCGCCCAGTACTTCCACCAGAAGGAAGGTCAGCAAGCCGTAGACTGCCGCATGAACGAAGGTCGACGCATTGGCTTCTGGCAGCAATTGCGAGAACAGCATGATGAGCAGCAGGACAAAGGCGATCTCGACGCCCTTGATCGTCGCGAAACGTGCAATACGGCTTTCGAGGAATTCCACCCAATGCACATCCTTCTCATGGTTGAAGAAGAAGGTGAGGCCGACCATCATCAGGAAGGTACCGCCGAACGCGGCGATCGGCAGATGCGCCTCGTGCATGATACGTGAATATTCTTCCGGACGCGACGCCGCCAGAACGATGGCATCGATGGGTCCAATGCCTGCTGCGATCACAACGATCAGCAGCGGGAAGACGATGCGCATCCCAAAGACGGCAATCAGGATGCCCCATGTCAGGAAGCGCTGCTGCCACACGGGCGTCATGTCTTTGAGCTTGTTCGCATTGACGATGGCGTTATCGAAGGACAGGGAAATCTCCAGCACGGCCAGGACCGCACAGATAAAGAAGACCGTGAGGGTTCCGCTTACGGTTCCCGTCGACTGCCAGCCGAGAACGCCACCTAGCACAAGTCCGACAAAGGTGACGATGAATGCCCATCGGAAATAACCGAGGGTGGAGGATGATGAACTGCTCATGGCTGCACCTCCCGGCTATTGGAGATGGAGGGCATGCAAGAATTTGCGGGCACGCGCAGGGCGTCACCCGTCGAACGGATTGGATAGTAGGTCATGTTTGTTATCCGCCGGCTATGCTGCAGGCGGTACCGACATCGCGAGAGCGCCGTAAAAACTCTCGCCAGAGGGGCCCGGCACCAATGTTCAATCCCCGGCTTCGGTTTAGCCATGGGGGAGACAGCGGTTAAAATGGAGGATTCTCATGAAACGTCAAGTTTGATGTGCGACACGATAACGCATGAGGTCAAAAATTCGTGGGGTTCGGTTATCAAAAAACTCAGCTCTTCGTGAACGCATGTTTGGCAGATCTGCCCGGAAACCTTGACGTTTGGCATCAAGCGAGGCATTGAGCACGCCTGCCCGCGCCAACCGGTCCGGATTCTGCTATTCTGGCATCTTGAGATTGGCCGAAGGAAAGAAAAACAACAATGAGCAAAGCAACTTCTTCAGCGCCTTCCCAGCGCATGCTGCGCGTTGGCGAACAGGTTCGTGCCGCTATCACGCAAGTCCTGCAGCGGGGTGAAGTGCGCGACGATATCATCGAGCGTACGGTCATTTCTGTTTCGGAAGTGCGCATGTCGCCGGATCTCAAGATCGCAACCGCCTATGTCACGCCGCTGGGCGTATCCGATCATGCCAAGGTTATCGAAGCCTTGAACCGCAACGCGAAATTCATTCGCGGGCGTATGGGCGGCGCACTTCGCCAGATGAAATACATGCCCGAAGTTCGCTTCCGCGACGACACGAGCTTCGACAACTACAAGAAAATCGATGAGCTTCTGCGCTCACCGGAAGTCAGCCGCGATCTCGCCGCTGATGCTGAAAAAGATGACGAAAACGAATAAGAGCAAGATGTCCAAACCGCGTAAACCCAAGGGCCGGGCCATTTCCGGCTGGCTCGTTCTCGACAAGCCCGTTGATTTTGGCTCCACCGAAGCCGTGGGCAAGATCAAATGGCTGTTCAACGCCCAGAAGGCCGGCCATGCCGGTACGCTCGATCCGCTTGCATCCGGCATGTTGCCGATCGCTCTGGGCGATGCGACCAAGACCGTGCCTTACGTTATGGATGGGCGCAAGATCTACGAATTCACGGTTTCCTGGGGCGAAGAACGCACGAGCGACGATCTGGAAGGCGAGGTGACACAAACCTCTGACAAGCGTCCCACAGAGGAAGAGATCTTGGCGCTGCTGCCGAATTATACGGGCGTCATCAGCCAGGTTCCTCCGCAGTTTTCGGCCATCAAGATTGCTGGCGAGCGCGCCTACGATCTGGCGCGTGACGGCGAGACGGTCGAAATTCCGTCTCGAGAGGTTGAAATTCACCGGTTGACGCTGTTGAAGGCGGAACAGGATCGTGCCTTCTTCGAAGTCGAATGCGGCAAGGGCACCTATGTTCGGTCGCTGGCGCGCGATTTTGGCCGCGACCTTGGATGCTACGGCCATATTTCCGGCCTCCGCCGCACATTCGTCGCGCCTTTCGCTGAAGAGGCGATGGTGCCACTGGCGGAACTGGTGGCTCTGGAAGAGATCGAGGACCGTGACGAGCGTCTTGCGGCACTCGACGCATTCCTCATGGAGACGAGCGAGGCCTTGTCTGCGCTGCCGCAGATCCGCATCAGCGACGATCAGGCCCATCGTATTCGCATGGGCAATCCGATCATTCTGCGTGGACGCGATGCGCCCGTCGATGAGCCGGAGGCCGTGGCGCTTGCCGGTGGCAAGCTGGTAGCAATCGGCGAAATCGGACAGGGCGAGTTCCGGCCGAAGCGCGTTTTTGCCTGATTTAACGGCAATAACATAGCTCTTCCCATCAATGGCCGAATGGTTTATAGCCACGGCCAGCTAGGGTGCGCTTGCGCGTGCCCTTTGCGTTCATGGCCAAGGCTGGACGACATCCCGGCCTTTGGTGTCTTTATTCCTAAATTTCAGAAAGGATTGTCCGATGTCGATCACTGCAGAGCGTAAGGCTGCCCTCATCAAGGAATACGCAACCGTTGAAGGTGATACCGGTTCTCCGGAAATCCAGGTTGCTATCCTGACCGAGCGAATCAACAACCTCACCGAGCACTTCAAGGGCCACAAGAAGGACAACCACTCCCGTCGTGGCCTTCTCAAGATGGTCTCGAGCCGCCGTTCGCTGCTCGACTACTTGAAGAAGAAGGACGAAGGCCGTTACACGAAGCTCATCTCGAGCCTCGGTATCCGTCGCTAAGACCAGATTCGGTGGACGATCCAAAGGGTCGTTCGCCGCATTTCATCCGGGCGCAAGACCCGGAAACGGCCGCATGGATTGCGGCAGACTTGGCAGGCCCGGATCCGCCGTTCCTGCTAACTTAACCGATGACCTGTCATGGGGCAGGATTGCCGGATGCTTTCGCCAGAGACATGGTCTGGCTCATTGAAAGCCTCTTGTTGTCTTGCCCGTGATCTCGTCACACGAAGCGCTGGATGCGGCTTTCGGCATGCTCCCCTTGGCGGGTGAGGTGCAAGGCCGCCGCGCATGAAGGACTGAAAATCATGTTCAACACACATGCTGTCGAAATCGAGTGGGCAGGCCGCACACTCAGACTGGAAACCGGCAAGGTTGCTCGTCAGGCGGATGGCGCCGTCATCGCCACCTATGGCGAAACCGTTGTCCTGGCGACTGTGGTCTCTGCCAAGGAGGCGAAGCCGGGCCAGGACTTCTTCCCGCTCACCGTCAACTATCAGGAAAAGACCTATGCTGCCGGCAAGATCCCGGGCGGCTATTTCAAGCGTGAAGGTCGTCCTTCGGAGAACGAAACACTGGTTTCGCGCCTGATCGACCGTCCGATCCGTCCGCTCTTCCCGGAAGGCTACAAGAACGACACGCAGGTTGTCGTCACCGTCATTCAGCATGACCTGGAAAACAACCCGGACATCCTGTCCATGGTTGCAACCTCTGCTGCTCTGACGCTGTCCGGTGTTCCGTTCATGGGCCCGGTTGGCGGCGCACGCGTCGGCTACATCAATGGCGAATACGTTCTGAACCCGCACCTGGACGAGATGGACGAGTCGACACTCGATCTCGTTGTCGCCGGTACGTCCGACGCCGTTCTGATGGTTGAGTCCGAGGCCAAGGAACTCAACGAAGAAGTCATGCTCGGCGCCGTCATGTTCGGCCACAAGGGTTTCCAGCCGGTCATCGACGCCATCATCAAGCTGGCTGAAGTGGCTGCCAAGGAGCCGCGCGAATTCGAACCGGAAGATCATTCCGAACTCGAAGCCGAAATGCTGAAGCTTGCCGAAGCCGAACTGCGCGACGCCTACAAGATCACGCAGAAGGCAGACCGTTACGCTGCCGTTGATGCCGTCAAGGCAAAGGTCAAGGCCCACTTCCTGCCTGCCGAAGGCGAAGCCAAGTATGCGCCTGAAGTGGTTGCAGCCGTCTTCAAGCACCTGCAGGCCAAGATCGTTCGCTGGAACATCCTCGACACCAAGAGCCGTATCGACGGTCGCGACCTCGAAACCGTTCGTCCGATCATTTCGGAAGTTGGCATCCTGCCGCGCACACACGGTTCTGCTCTGTTTACCCGCGGTGAAACGCAGGCTCTGGTCGTTGCAACGCTCGGCACGGGCGAAGACGAGCAGTATGTCGACAGCCTGACGGGCATGTACAAGGAGCAGTTCATGCTCCACTACAACTTCCCGCCCTATTCTGTCGGTGAAACTGGCCGCATGGGCTCCCCGGGCCGCCGCGAAATCGGCCACGGTAAGCTCGCATGGCGCGCCATCCACCCGATGCTGCCCACGCCGGAACAGTTCCCCTACACGCTGCGCGTCGTGTCTGAAATCACCGAGTCCAACGGTTCGTCCTCCATGGCAACCGTTTGCGGCACCTCGCTGGCACTGATGGACGCAGGCGTTCCTTTGGCCAAGCCGGTTGCCGGTATCGCCATGGGCCTCATCCTTGAAGGTGAGCGCTTTGCGGTTCTCTCCGACATCCTGGGTGATGAAGACCACCTCGGCGACATGGACTTCAAGGTGGCCGGCACCGAAGCGGGCATCACCTCGCTGCAGATGGACATCAAGATCGCCGGTATCACCGAAGAGATCATGAAGGTCGCTCTCAACCAGGCCAAGGGTGGCCGTAACCACATTCTCGGCGAAATGGCCAAGGCCATCACCGAAAGCCGTGGTCAGCTGGGCGAATTTGCACCGCGCATCGAAGTCATGAACATCCCGGTCGACAAGATCCGTGAAGTCATCGGTTCGGGCGGTAAGGTCATCCGCGAAATCGTTGAGAAGACCGGCGCCAAGATCAACATCGAAGACGACGGTACGGTCAAGATCGCATCGGCTTCCGGCAAGGAAATCGAAGCAGCCCGCAAGTGGATTCATTCCATCGTGGCAGAGCCGGAAGTTGGCCAGATCTACGAAGGTACCGTCGTGAAGACAGCCGACTTCGGCGCATTCGTCAACTTCTTTGGCGCACGTGACGGCCTCGTTCACATCTCGCAGCTGGCTTCCGAGCGCGTTGCCAAGACCTCCGACGTCGTCAAGGAAGGCGACAAGGTCTGGGTCAAGCTGATGGGCTTCGATGAGCGTGGCAAGGTTCGCCTGTCCATGAAGGTTGTCGATCAGGCAACCGGCCAGGAAATCAAGAAGGCTGAAGGCGACGCTGCCGCTGAATAAGGTTTCTTCTTGAGACCATTCTTGGGGCGCGGGATCGTTTCCGCGCCCTTTTGCTATCCCGGAGCACGTCCGAGCAAAAGTGCCTTAGCGGTTTTGCGTCCGGACTGCGTAGAAACAAAGACACAGAGCATATTCAATGATCCGGTTGACCGGAAAAGCTCTAAGACCCGGAACCCATCATGATCCGCGACGCCGCTAAAACACTGTTTCATCCCTTCGCCATTGGCACGCTGGACGCGCCGGGTGAGGGCAGCCGCTTCCTCTTTCTTGCTGCGGAAGTGGCGCCTCGCTTACCCGAGGACTTCAAGGCTGAGATCCTGAACATCCAGCCGCTTCGCCCTCTCTTTCGTCCCTTGAGCGCGACCGGTGCCCATGTGGTGCCGGAAGTTGAAGGCGAGAACTTTGATGGTGCGCTTATCCTGTGCAGCAAGCACAAAGGCGAAAACGAGCAGAATGTTGCCGAAGCCCTGACGCGTGTGCGGGAAGGTGGGGTCATTGTTCTGGCCGGTGCCAAGGAAGACGGCATCCAGCCGCTTCGCAAGCAACTCGCCAATCTTGGCTTCGATGTGGAGCACATGCCGAAGTATCACGGGGTTGTCGCCTGGTGCACAAGACCGGCAGACGTTACGGCTGCTGTGGTCAAGCTCGCAAAGCAGCCGCAACTGATCGACGACCGGTTCGAGACCGTCGCTGGAACCTTCTCGCACGACCATGTCGATCCGGGCTCGGAGCTGCTCGCAAGCCGCCTGCCGCGCGATTTCGATGGAAACGCAGCCGATCTGGGCGCGGGTTGGGGCTATCTCTCGGTCATGCTCAAGGAAGCATCACCGCGTACCAACCGCATCGATCTCTTCGAGGCCGATCACCGTGCATTGGAGTTCGCAAAGCAGAACCTCGCGCGCAACTGCCCGGATCTCGCGACCCGCTTTTTCTGGCAGGATCTGGTGGCTGAGCCGATCAAGGAGAAGTACGATCTCGTGATCATGAACCCGCCATTTCATGAAGGCCACGCAGCCGATCCAGCCATCGGCCAGGCTTTCATCAAGGCAGCATCCAGCGCGCTGCGCATCGGCGGTCAGTTGCTGATGGTGGCCAATCGCGGTCTGCCCTATGAGCCAGTTCTGAAGGCAGAATTCAAGGAAAGCAGCGAAGTCTGCCGCAACGCCCGCTTCAAGGTGCTTCAGGCACGAAAGTAGGCCAAAGTCGCCATCCATTAGAAAAGGCCCCCGGATCGGATGATTCGGGGGCCTTTCTTGTTCGACGTTCGGTTCCTTACTCGGAGTCAGCGTTGCGCAAACGATCGAGATTGGGCAGCGAGGTAATGTTGTAGCCGGCATCCACGTAGTGGATTTCACCCGTGACGCCGCGCGAGAGGTCTGACAGAAGGTAGAGGGCGGAACCGCCGATATCCTCGATTGTCGCAGTGCGGCGGAGCGGCGAATTCTTCTGGTTCCAAGAGTAGATAGCGCGTGCATCGGAAATGCCGGCGCCAGCCAGGGTCCGGACGGGGCCAGCCGAGATCGCGTTGACGCGAATACCCTTCGGGCCATAGTCTGCTGCCAGATAGCGTACGGACGCTTCCAGAGCCGCCTTTGCGACGCCCATGACATTGTAGTTCGGGATAACGCGCACCGAGCCGCCATAGGTCAGCGTCAGCATCGCGCCTTCGTCCGTCATCAGTTCTGCGGCGCGCTTTGCGATCTCCGTGAAGGAGAAACAGGAGATGACCATCGTCCGGCTGAAGTTGTCACGGGTCGTATCTGCGTAGAGGCCCTTCAGCTCGTTCTTGTCGGAGAAGCCGATCGCATGGACGATGAAGTCCAGCTTGCCCCAGCGCTCCTTGATGGCATCGAACGTGGCATCGACAGATGCCAGATCCTCGACATCGCATGGCAGGACGAAATCGGAATTGACCTCCGCTGCCAGCGGCTTGACGCGACGGCCCAGCGCTTCACCCTGATAGGTAAAGGCCAGCTCTGCGCCCTGTGCCGAAACAGCCTTGGAGATGCCCCAGGCAATGGAGTGATTGTTCGCGACGCCCATGATGAGCCCGCGTTTTCCCTGCATGATACCGCTCATGGTCTTATCCGTTATAGCGCTGGAAGACGAGCGTGGCGTTGGTGCCGCCGAACCCGAAGGAATTGGAAAGGGCAATGTCGAATTTCGCATTGTCGATGCGCTGACGAACGACGGGCATATCGGCGAAATCGGGGTCGATCTCTTCGATATGTGCGCTTTCGCCAATAAAGCCAGCCTGCATCATCAGCAACGAATAAATCGATTCCTGCACGCCCGCCGCGCCGAGAGAATGGCCTGTCAACGACTTGGTGGACTGGATGTGCGGGATCTTGGAGCCAAAGACTTTGCGGATCGCTCCCATTTCCTTGGCGTCACCCACGGGCGTGGATGTGCCATGGGTGTTGATGTAGTCAACCTCGCCCTTAACTGTAGAGAGCGCCTGCCGCATGCAACGGATTGCGCCTTCGCCGGAGGGGGCAACCATATCGTAGCCGTCGGATGTCGCGCCATAGCCGACCACTTCGGCGTAGATCTTCGCGCCACGCGCCTTGGCGCGCTCCAGCTCTTCGAGAACCAGGACGCCTGCGCCACCGGCGATGACAAAGCCGTCTCGGTTGGCGTCATAGGCGCGCGAAGCAACCTCTGCGCGGTCGTTATACTTCGTCGACATGGCGCCCATGGCATCGAAGAGGTCGGACATCGTCCAGTCCAGATCCTCGTGGCCACCGGCAAACACCATATCCTGCTTGCCCCACTGGATCATTTCAACCGCATTGCCGATGCAGTGCGCCGATGTGGAGCATGCCGAGGAGATCGAGTAGTTCACGCCATGCAGCTTGAACCATGTTGCAAGCGTTGCAGAAGCGGTGGAGGACATGGCCTTCGGCACAGCAAACGGCCCAATGCGCTTGGGGCTGTTGTTCTGGCGCACGATATCGGCAGCTTCGACGATTTGGCGTGTCGAAGGACCGCCGGAGCCCATGATAATGCCGACGCGCTCATTCTGCGCGTAATCGGCTTCTTCCAGACCTGCGTCTGCAATCGCCTGCTTCATCGCGACATGGTTCCAGGCACCGCCTTGGGAGAGAAAGCGCATCGCGCGCCGATCCACCAACTCGGTCGGATCAAGGGTTGGCTTTCCCCATACCTGGCACTTGAAGCCGTGCTCGGCAAAATCGCTGGAGAATGTGATGCCGGATGTGGCATCGCGAAGCGAGGCAGTTACCTCACCGGCATTATTGCCGATCGAAGAAACGACACCCAAACCCGTGACAACTACCCGTCGCATGACAATGAACCTTTTTAAAACTGTTGAAGAGAGAAAGCCAACATCGTCGGCTTTCTGGCACTGGCCTCTAATCAGGCCGCCTTGTCTTTAGAAAGCCCGACGCGCAGGTCGGTCGCCTGGTATATCGTCTCGCCGTCAGCCTTTAGCCAGCCATCGGCGGTGCCAAGGACCAAACGTCCACGCATGATACGCTTGAAATCGATGCCGTATTCCACAAGTTTGGTGTGCGGGCGAACCATGCCCTTGAACTTGACTTCGCCAGTTGAGAGCGCCATCCCACGGCCTTCCTCACCTAGCCAGCCGAGGAAGAAGCCCGTTAGCTGCCACATTCCGTCAAGGCCGAGGCATCCTGGCATGATCGGATTTCCTTCAAAATGGCACGGAAAATACCAGTCATCCGGACGCACATCGAACTCGGCGCGCAGAAAGCCCTTGTCGAACGCGCCGCCTGTTTCGGAAATTTCCGTGATCCGGTGAACCATCAGCATGGGCGGCAGCGGCAATTGCGCATTGCCCGGCCCAAATAGTCTGCCGTGGGCGCACTCGATCAGTTCTTCATATGTGTAGCTGGATTGTCTGCTGCTCATGAGGTCTTTCCGTTCCCCCTCGTCTTCGGTCCACAGCGTGTTTAAAGCAAGACCGCTGGAAAATGAAGCGCAAGGCTTCGGTCTCTCGCGGATAAGCAGAAACCGCTCGCGCCATCTTGGTGGTCGGCATATAGGAAGCGGCACCGGCAAACCAGAGGCTTTGAGCGCATTTTTCGCATTTCGACCGAACAGGAACCTTAGAAGCGCCATTTCTCGCTATTGAAAGTAAGGGCTGCAAAAGTTATATCGAAAACTTGAGTACATTGGTCTTGATGGAGCAAGGCAACGAATGGCGGACGCCACAGTTCAAGTGGAAACAAGACTTCGCGCGTGCGGCTTGCGCCCGACACGTCAGCGCGTGGCGCTGGCCGATCTCCTGTTCGCCAAAGGTGATCGTCATCTGACGGTTGAAGAACTGCATGAAGAAGCCTCCCAGGCGGGCGTGCCTGTATCGCTGGCGACCGTCTACAATACGCTCCACCAGTTTACGGAAGCCGGACTGATTCGCGTTCTGGCCGTCGAGAGCGCCAAGACCTATTTCGATACGAATATCTCCGATCACCACCACTTCTTCGTCGAGGGACGCAACGAGGTGCTGGATATTCCGGTCAGCAACATCGAAATCGGCAATCTTCCCGAAGCACCCGAGGGAATGGAAATCGCCCATGTGGATGTGATCATCCGCCTGCGCGAAAAGAAATCCTGATCAATTCCGCTTTTTGGTTTTCGTCTTCAGTGCCTCGTCTGCGGGCCTGCCTGGACGCGGGCGATAGCGTGGCAGCCTCCATCCGAAATGCAGTGCACCTCCGCGAAGCGCAAAAGCGATGAAGATGCCCGCTGCGGAACTGGCGGCCAGCGGCAGATCCAGTAGTTGTGCGGCTGTGAAGGCGCTGGCGCCAGCGAGTGCAGCCGTCACATAGATTTCGGGACGCAGCAGAATTGACGGCTCGTTGGCAATCAGATCGCGCAGAATGCCGCCGAAAGTGGCAGTCATCGTGCCGGTAACGATGGCGATGGTTGGCGAACCGGTGGTTGCCAAGCCCTTGGCCGCGCCCATGACGCTATAGGCCGAGAGACCGATCGCATCCAGCCAGATCAGCAACTGGTAGCGCCATTCGATCATGTGCGCTGTCAGAAACACGATGATTCCAACTGCGACACAGATGAGCAGATAGGTCGGATCCGCGACCCAGAATACGGGCTTGCCGAGTACGAGATCGCGCAAGGTACCCCCGCCCACGCCCGTGGCCGCCGAGAAAAACAAGAAGCCGATGAGATCCAACTGCTTGCGTGATGCTGCAAGCGCGCCCGTTGCAGCAAAAAGGGCGACACCTGCGTAATCCAGCAATCCCAGCAGAGCCATGGCAGGCCGCTCCCCTTAATGTTCACAAGCGTCGCACAAGTACGGCGCGATTATATGCGCGGCATCTGATTTTGATGCCGCCGTCCCGGCAGGTTTGTATGCCGTGAAAAAGCATCGGGGAAGTCGATCGTGATAAAAACCTTCAGCACTCTTGTCTTAATGTCATTGCTCCTCATACTCATGGCAGTCGCGCCCTCGGTTGCCTCTGCGCAGCAGCAGTTGTTGAGTGATCCCGAGATCTACGAAAAGGATCACTACCGCAAGGAATGCCCCGGCGTTTTGTTCGGCGATGGCTTTATCAAGCGCTTTGACGTCAATAATGATGGATTGATCGACGCCGTTGTCAATCATGGTGAAATGACATGTAACGGCCAGAAGGGCATTGGCTGCAACGAGGAAGGTTGCCCCAACAACTTTTATTTGCAGGTCAAGGAAGGTGGCTACTTCATGATCGCCACCGCCCAGATCTATGGCTATGATTTCGTCAAACGGTTCGGCAACATGGTGTTCGTATTCAAGATGCACCCTAAGTATTGCAACCGCACCGAAAAGCCCGATTGCGAAATGACGGTCCGCATTCGTGGCGCACAGATGGTCACGATCTCGAAGAAGTAGTCAGCCGGTTCGCCCGGATAGCCGATAGGCGATGATCGCCAGCCATTCCCGGACTGCCGTTGCCATGTTCTGGGCATTGAGCGAAGGTTGGGTGAAATCGAAGTCGATCTCCGTCTTGCCAGTCGTTCGATAGTCGACCGGGTAGGGAACGACGCCGATCCCCATTTTGGCAAAGAGCGCCGTGGCGCGTGGCATGTGAAAGGCGGAGGTCACCAGCAGGCAATCTGTCAGGCCGTGCCGCTCTAAGAGCTCCCTGGTGTTGGCTGAGTTCTCAAACGTGTTGCGCGACGTGTTTTCCTTGATCAGACGGTCGGCGTTGATCCCGAAATCGGTAAAAAACCGTTCTGTCGCCTCTGCTTCACCTTCATAACGCCCGCTGAACGAGCCATCGCCACCGGAAATGATCAACCTGGCTTGCGGGTATTTCAGAGCCAGTCTCACCGTCTGCGTATAGCGGTCCGCCGCTGCGTTGAACTCTATGCCACCGCGTGTGTCCATCACGTCATTTTCGATCGCGCCGCCCAGCATGATGATGCAGGAAACGGAGGCAGGGTCCGGTTGAGGGCGGACCGCCTGGTTCTCGAGCCTTTGCAGAACAACGTTGCCGGTTGTCGTGTAAAGCGTCACGAACAGCATAAGCGCAGCAAGGCTCGAAAACAGGAAACCGGATTTCCGCCATCCTGCGAGGTTGAGAAGCAGCGCCAGCAGGATCGCCAGGAACACAAGCGAAAGCGGCTGTGCGACCAGCCAGACGATCTTCGAGAGATAAAACATGAACACTATCTACGTGAGGTGCTGGCAGGGCGCTGGTTATAGTGGTGGTGCAGCGTCTTGCGGATAAAAAGCGACGAAATGGCGATGCCCATGGCAAAAACCGCCGCAAGTAACAATGATTCGCGCGCAAATGCACCGCCGATCAGGGCGCCGCACAGGGCACCCGTCACCATGCCGGACCAGGGTACGATCTGGATGGACCAGTCCAGCCGCCGGTCTCCCATGATGAAGCGGCCAATGCCGCGCCCCAGGCGCGATAATGCCCCCGTTACATAGGTGAGACCGATCGGCAGGCCTTCGATCTGTTCGACGGCGGCGTTCACGACGCCCATGGCGAGAACGACGAGGTAAAAGCGCAAGACGCCAAGCTGCGGCTGGTCCAATATCGAAGCGAAGCTGAGGAGCAGGGCCACCGTCGCCAGAACCCCGAAGATCCTGCGTCGAACGATACTGGCGATGACAATGCCTAGCGCGTTGCCCATGACAAAAAGGGCAATGGCGCCGAGCAGCACCAGTCCATGCCCCCAGTTGCCATCCACGAAGAAAATCGCGGCGCGGGTGGTATTGCCCGTCATGAACGAAACAAAGTCGCCGGAAAGCCGCAGACCGATGGCATCAGTCATTCCGGCCAGGAAGGAAATCGCGGCAACGAGCGCAATCCCTGTCCAGGCATGTTGCGCCCGAATCAATCGCTTTCGTCTCGCCATGGTCATTGGTCGTCACCCGGTGATTCGCATTCCGTCCCACCCAAGCGTAGATCCCCTTCAGACCGAAGGGGAGGGGATATGTTGAGGTCGGTCGCTCACATTTTACAGACGAACACGACGAAGCGTGAAAAGTCAGGAGAGGAGGGTCTTCACCAGAGGATGATGAGGATCGGCAAGCCCATCGACAATCGTGAAATGGTGCTTGTCAGGTTCCGCATAGGCTCCGGTTTCCGCGCCGAGACCGAGCCACACGCTGGCCATCAACGTATTCTGGCGAACGAATTCAGAGCGCTCGTTCGCACCTACCCAGCAGAAAAGGCGCGTGTCGCGACCGGGCCTCATCAAGACGGGACTTTCCTGAGCGGCCTCCTCATCATCAAGCCGCAGCTTCGCATTGAGGTTGGTGTTCACCAGCGGCCGCAGATCATGAACGCCGGAAATCGAAACCACCGTCCGCACCCGTGAACGAACATCGTTCGGCAGGGGTGAGGTTTCGGCTACCATACGCGTGACGAGATGTCCGCCGGCGGAGTGGCCTGTCAGGTGGATTGGTCCGTCGATCTCGCCTGCCGCATCCGAAATCGCAGCGGCGACTTCCTGAACGATGTCCCCTACGCGCGCATCCGGACAAAGCGTGTAGGAAGGCATGGCCACCGCAAAGCCATGCTCGATGCTGCCATTAGCCAGATGCGACCAGTAGCTTTTGTCGAGCGCCTGCCAGTAGCCGCCGTGGACGTAGACGACCAGACCCTTCGGAGTTCCTTGTGGCAGGAAGAGATCAAAGCGATTGCGCGGGTTTGCTCCATAGGAAAGATCGAGCCGGGCACGACCTGCTTCGATCATGCGTTCGCGATAGAGCCTTGCCGGTTCCACCCAGACTTCAGGCCAGGCTTCGCCGCGCGGGATGTTGCCGCCGTTCGTATAGGCGTCACTCCAATCATCGATACGGTAAAACAGCATGAATCCCTCCCGCTGGTGTCAAAGTACGGTTCTGACGCGCCACAATTCTGGAAACAGTTCCACCTCCAGCATCTTCTTCAGATACTGGGTGCCAGACGTCCCACCAGTGCCACGCTTGAAGCCGATGACACGCTCGACGGTGGTGACATGGTTGAAACGCCAGCGACGGAAATAGTCTTCGAAATCCACCAGCTTTTCCGCCAACTCGTAAAGCACCCAATGTTTGCCGGGCGCCGCATAGACGGCTCGCCAGGCTTCCAGCACCTGCTCGCTCTCAGCACGTTTGTCACGCCAATCCTGGCGTTCGCCGTCAGCGCCGATGTCGAAACCGCTTCGTCCGAGAAGCAGAATGGCTTCATCGTAGAGACTGGGGCGGGAAAGAATGTCTTCCAGATGCGCCATCAGGTCCGGTCTGTGCTGGTGCGGCCCCAGCATGGCCGCATTGCGATTGCCCGCCAGAAACTCAATGGCGCGATACTGATAGGACTGAAAGCCGGAAGACTGACCAAGCGCGTTGCGGAAATCGGTATATTCGCTTGGCGTCATCGTGCGTAGCACGTCCCAGGCACTGTTCAACTGCTCGAATATGCGTGCCACGCGTGACAGCATCTTGAACGCGGGCTGCGGATCGTCCCGTCGAATGGCCTGCATGGCGGAGGTGATCTCGTGGATCGCGAGCTTCATCCAGAGCTCGGACGTCTGATGCTGGATGATGAAGAGCAACTCGTCATGTGCGCTGGAAAGTGGTTTCTGAGCAGAAAGGATCGGGTCGAGCTGCAGATAGTCCGTATAGGACATGCGCTCGCGAAAGGACATTTGCGCCCCCTCCCGGGAAGGATCATAGGGCTTGTCGGTCACGTCACGAGCGCCTTCTGCTTGAACTGTGGCTGATCCCAGAGATTGTTCGTCATGATGTCGGCCAGAATATCGACAGCAGCGCGAACGTCGGTCTCATCGATGTAAAGCGGCGTGAAACCAAAGCGGATTGCATCCGGCGCCCGGAAGTCGCCAATCACGCCGCGGCTGATCAAGGCCTGCATGATCGCATAGCCTTGGGGATGAATGAAGGATACCTGGCTGCCCCGCTTGCTGCCGTCCCGTGGTGAACCGAGTTTCAGGCTCGGGCATTTGCCTTCAACCTCACGAATGAACAGATCGCACAGTGCAATCGACTTCTGTCGGATATCGGCCATGTCGATGCCGTCCCACGCATCGAGAGCCGCATCGAGCGCCGCCAGCGCAATGATCGGCGGTGTACCGACGCGCATGCGGTCTATTCCGTCGCCCGGTCGATAGGTGAGATCGAAAGCAAACGGTCTTTCGTGGCCCAGCCATCCCGAGAGGGCAGGACGTGCCTTGTCCGCCCATTGCGGCGCCACATAGATGAAGGCGGGCGCACCCGGCCCACCGTTCAGATATTTGTAAGTGCAGCCCACGGCGAAATCGGCTTCAGCCCCCGCGAGGTCAACCGGGATGGCGCCTGCAGAATGCGCCAGATCCCAGATCGCAAGTGCACCCACGGCATGGGCCTTGGCGGTCAGCGCCTTCATGTCATGCAGCCGGCCAGTGCGATAATCCACTTCCGTCAACAGCGTTACGGCCACGGTTTCGTCGATCGCCGCCTCCACGTCGTCCGGCGCGACAACTTTCAGCACGTAACCGCGATCAAGAGACTTAAAGAGCCCTTCCGCCATGTAGAGATCGGACGGAAAGTTGCCGCTGTCCGACAGGATCACCCGGCGGCTTTTGTCTTCAACGAGATCAAGGGCTGAGGCGAGTGCCTGATAAACCTTGATGGAAAGCGTGTCACCCATGACCACGGTTCCGGCAGGTGCACCGATCAGTCTGCCAACGCGGTCGCCTATCCGGCGTGGCATGGTCATCCACTGCGCGTCGTTCCAGCCGCGGATCAGCATCTCGCCCCACTGATGTGTCATCAACGAGGAAACCCGCTCCACGGCTGAATGCGGCAAGGGCCCGAGCGAATTCCCATCCAGATAAATGACACCATCCGGCATGTGAAACAAAGTACGTGTCCTAGCAAAATCCATCATGCCGACAATCCCATCATAAACCTCACCGCCTCGTCATAGCCGAAGAATACAGACGATGACGATAATCCAGATATTTTAAGTTTAAAATAGTCCTAGTGAGGTGACTGCCAATTTTACCAATCAAGACGACCTGAATTTTTTGCTCACGTAGACGGAATCCTGCAGGCCGAATCGCCAGAGATGATCAACCGCCTTGCTGATGCCGATTCTCCGGTCGGTGACGACCAGCACCGGCTCGCGGGATGGTTTCAGTTTGAAGGGCGCGTCTGACAAGGGTAGGCCATCATGCCGGATGTCGATGCCGAGTGCCTGCGAAACCCTTCCGGGTCCAGCGCATAGCAGCAATGGATCGGAAACCCGGCGCCGCTCTTCCATCTCTGCCAGGCCGTGGACCGGCTGGAGGGCGCGGATCAGCACCGCGCTTGCGGGAAGGCACACGAAGTTCAGGCACCAGTGAATGCCATAGGAACGGTAGACATAGGCGTGCGCTGGCGGCCCGAACATGGAGCGGTTGCGGTTCGTCTGGCCGCGAAAACTATGCGAAGCCGGATCGTCGGGCATATAGGCTTCAGTCTCGACGATGACCCCGCCAATCCCATCAACGCAAAGGTTCGCACCGATGAGATCGCGGGCAACCTCGACGGCGCTCCTGTTGAAGAACTTTTTGGATTCCTGCAAACGCCTCTTTCTCCCATTGCCATGTCACTATCTGGACGCGGCGAAAACATTCGGCAAGTCAAAGATCAGCAGGCTTGCCATCGTCAAGCTACCATCTTAGGTAAGCGGCATGGCTGCGCGCGATCGATACTCCCGGAAACTTGAATGCCCTCAATGCGGACACTCTGGCTTTGCCGAGGTTTCCGAGGATGATGACCCGCGCCGTAAAGACCCCGGCTTCCAGATCGACGAAATGCCGAAGGGCTTCTCGACCGAATTCGCGTCACGCGATCCGCGCAAATACATGCTGCGCTGCCAGTGCAGCCACAAGTTTCGCTTTGAAAGCAAAAGCGTTTACGCGCCGGGCGGAGAGCCAAGGCGCTAGGTCTGAGACAATACGCATCAGACACAACAGCCCTGTTAATCGTTGCCCGAAGCCCGCTCGTTCGTGTCCCGAAAATGCCGCACAATGTATTCTCTGGTAATCCCGTCAGCCAGCTGTGAGAGCCAATAGGCGCGCCCGTCATCGTCTGGTTCTCGCTTCAGGATTGTGCTATAGGCGGCCTCGATGAATTCCTCATTCGTCCCCTCGGTGATGAGGCGATCTGGCGGGGAATGACTAACTTTCCTTGCGACCACATCCAGCAACCATTGATCATGACGACCAAAATAAACAACCTCGAAGCCTGCCTTCTCAAGCGCATCCCGCATCCAGGTTTCGGTAAAGCCACTCAAGTGGAAGTCACCGACATAGCCTTGGGTACCGAATATGCACTGCAGGAGCCTATTGTGTTCCTCGGGGTTGTCCCGTTCGGGTTGGCGCATGAGATCGGTGATGGCGATGACGTCCGTTGTGCGGACTTCAAGCAGGCCATCATGGCGAAGAACGCGGTTCCATTCGTGCAGGGCAGTCAAGACGGTGTCTCTGCTTACATGTTCAAGGACATCTTGAGCCAGTGCATAGGCAGCATAATTGTCCCCGATCGTGACCAGCTTGGTCACATCCGCCACGATATCGGGTGAGTGACGTTCGTGCATATCCACGTTGATCCAGCCGACCTTGTTGTCGTGGCCCGAACCTAGATTTAGTTTAGGGCCTTCCACAGTGTCGGCAGAAGGCTTTACCTGGTGGACCTCCGCAGGCGCCGCCGCGGTCTCAATCGGAGCAGTCTCCTCCGCCTCCACACAAGCGGTTTTGAGCCCGTTGATCAGAATGCTGAGAGGATTACGAATGCCCACGTGACTACCTTTCACATTAATGCAACCAAGTGATAGTCTCGGATGTATTGATGATCAAGATCATTTTCGCCTTTAGGACGAGTTAGGTGCTTCAATGCTCACTATAGTGGTGCATACACACATGGCGCACATCCGGTTCATACGGGTTCAACCCCTGAATTGCTCTCATACAGAATGAGAATTCCAGGATCGTGGCGAGGGACAAGCCATCGGTTGTGAACTGATGGGTTGGATGCTCCCTCTGGAGGCAAAGGCAACTATCCGGATGGCTTTGTCGCGGACATCGCGTAGGGTGTCGGTTCGGGCCTTGACTCACGTTTGATAAAAATCAAACAATATATCGGATTTATGGAGGGCGTAATGTCAAAATTGGCCGAACTTCTTAAACAAAAAGCTGAAATCGAAGCCGCAATCGAGAAGGTTCGAGAGACTGAAATTGTTGATCTGAAGCGTCGATTTGCCGAGTTGGCGCTTCAGCTTCGTGAGTTGAATGGATTGCCTCCGTCTTTGGTTGAAGCGTTCACGGACAAGGCAGGCACGTTCAACTCGTACCGCACGATGAAAGTCAAGAAGCCTTCCTAGCGGAGAGGCACATGCGGCTTAGGGACCATTCCAGTGGCGCGGCATCTGCAGCCCGTATGCGCGCCCATATTCTAAGGTCGGGTTACACGCTTTTCGGGCAACGGGTGTGGACTGACGGCGAAAATTTCATTTGTCGTCTTTTTTATCCAGACTACTTCTCCCTTAGACAAATCCTCTACAATAGATCGTTCACAGTGATCAAATCACATTGTCATGCGATTGGCTTATGTCGTAAGCGGCATCACTGGGGAGCATTGGACAAGGTACGTCTGAAGAAACTCTATCCCACCGGGACCCGCGCCGAAATCTGCGCGGCCTTTCCAGGCGTCGAATGGGATAACATCTGTGCAGTAGCGCGCTATTACGGTTATCGTCGCAAAAAGCGCCCCTACAAACTGACTGGCGTTCCTGCATTGGATGCGGTGCGTTCACGCTGTTATGACGTAAAAATCAACATGCGCGAGTTGGACGAAGACTGCCGCACAAAGACATATTTCCAGAAGCGCGGATGTCGTCCGCAGTATCCAAACTTCAGAGCTATAAACAGAGCAGCGATCTACCTCGGCGGGCATCTAATTTTCCATTTGCCCGAATGATCCCAGATACAAGTAGAGGCGGTGAGTATTTTAAGAGTCGCCCCAACAATCCCGTTTCTCAACGGCAGATAACCGCAATCCTGCTTCTTACCGTTTGATAGCGGCTTATGCTGTCAGAAAACAACCGCACCGAGGGTGACCTTGCCCCCAAGTTTTATCCAGTTTTGAATTCGCTCCGGTGGTTTTGGGTTACGGTATTGTGGGCGCTAGCGGCGAGTTGCGGTGCGGAGCCATTCCGGCTGTGCACCGCATCACGTCGCGGGTTGATGGTCTGAGCGAACTCGGCTGGTGTCAGCGAGCCGACGCCGGTGTGGTTGCCCCTAACCGCCAATTGCTGAAACTCGCTGCCGTCCACAAAGAACTCAAGTTTGCGGGTACAGCAGATCAGATGAAAATCCTAGGCGGTAGTGACGATTTAGCTATTTGAGCCAGATGGCGATGGCTGCGAGTTTGACGAATCCCATGAAGTTGG
>NZ_JALJQZ010000024.1 GCF_022968395.1 Affinirhizobium lemnae | reverse complement strand
CCAACTTCATGGGATTCGTCAAACTCGCAGCCATCGCCATCTGGCTCAAATAGCTAAATCGTCACTACCGCCTAGGAAAACGGGTGGCCGCCGAGAATGCGAGGGTACTCCCTCTCCCTTGTGGGGAGGGGCTTGTCTGAAAGCGAAGGCATTCGTGTCGTGTATGTTTCCTGGAGTTCGCTGACCAGTCCATTTGCAACAGGTTCCGCAGAGCCCCATATATCCCGCAGGATGAGAAGGATCGTTCCAGGATCGACCATGGCCAGAAAGCACAGGGAAAAGGTTCCCGAATGGTACAAGCCGCCGCAGAAGGTGATCTGCCCGATCTGCGGCCGTGACATTCCCGAGGACCAGCGCGATGAGCACCATCTGGTGCCGAAAAGTCGTGGCGGGCGGGTTACCCAGACGTTGCACCGCATATGCCACAGACAGATCCATGCCCTGTTTTCTGAAGTCGAACTGGAAACCACCTATGCCAGTGCGGAGGCCCTGCTGTCCCACCCGGAAATGGCGAAGTTTGCGGCCTGGGTCGCCAGGAAGCCACCCGGATTTTTCGATGGCACCCGCCGCAGCAATCGCCGCAAGGAGAAAGGACAGAACCGCTGGTGAGCAAGAAACAATTTGACAGAAGCCAGAAATCGGGTGCTTTTCGGGTCAATTCCCCGATGAAGTTTTGACAGCGAGATATGCCGCAGCTTAAGCCCCTCATCGAAACTGCCAATAGGGATGAGCGCCATGATCGCCGATGACGATGAGTATGTGTATGATGAGGTGACCGGCGACTGGCGTCCAGCTTCGGAACTAAAGGCAGAGGCCGCAAGGACATCGGACGTGCGCGATGCCTCCGGCAATGTGCTGGCGGATGGCGACAGTGTCGTGCTGGTCAAGGATCTGAAGGTCAAAGGCGCCGGACAGACGTTAAAGCAAGGCACCGTAATCCGCTCCATCCGCTTGACGGAAAACCCGGAAGAGATCGATTGTCGTCACGACAGTATCAAGGGTCTTGTTCTGCGCACGGAGTTCGTTCGCAAACGGTAATCAACGATCAAAGACCCGAAATTTCCGCCACCTTCAATGCAAGGCAGGTGGCGGGGTGGGAGATAGCGGCACTGGTAGCCTGAAGCGAGAGTTTACAGGCCTCGGTGCGAATTCGATTTTCGTAGATCCGGACAGCAGCCCGTAGCCGTGTGGGCGGTATAAAGGCGAATTCGGAATAGGTGTGATCGATCACCATTACCACCTCTTGACGAGTCGACTGGACAGGGGCGGCTGAGGGCAGGAATAAGGCACCTGCAGGCATATCCGCCTCGGCTCCGTCGAACTCGATATAGGTCTTGCCGGCCAGAACCATGGAGCGGCTGAGAACTCCGAGAACCGACCGCAGCAGCGCACGATCTCGCGCCAGCAGAACCCGCGCTCCGGGAATGCCCTTGCGCGAACTGGGTGCCAGAATGAGCGGATACGCCCTGCCATGCTCCACCACCACGAAGGCGGCACATCCGAAATGGTGATGATCTCGCAAAACCTGCCATTCATTTACAGACAGCGATGCAGTTTCCGTTTCCGCCTCTTTCAATGAGAGCAGGCGAATGCCGGACGCTGCAGGCTGCATGGAGGCCATGGGCGTTGCAACAATGATCATACCCTCGGAGTGATTGAAAAAGCCTAGGCGGCGATTGATATCGCGCATCGAGGAAGAGGCTGTCAGATCGGTGTATTCGGTATCGCAATCTGCCATCAACCGCCGCATGAAAAGCGTCGTCATCCACTCGTGACCGGGAGCCAGATAGAAGGCAGCGACATTAATACGCATGCCAAACTCCGCGTCCGGCGTCACTGGCGCGCTAGGGATCATGAGGCAGATGCCGATATCCTGCCCCTTCAACTGCGCAATCTGGCCGATCACGCCATGGCCCCGTCCTGCCGCATAGTCCAGTAGCTTTTGTACCGTATCCGCCCACTCCGAATGGGACAAAGACGGAAAACCTACCGAAAGAAGCGCGGCAGCAGCAGAGGCTCCGGACTGATCGATCGGGCGAAGTTTCATGCAGGTGTCCGGGAGGCGACAAAGTGCTCAAGGCTCGCCAGCGTGTCGATATGCGTGATGTCGAAATCCTCATCCGACAGATCCACGCCAAAATCAGTCTCCAGTGCCAGAAGAACCTCCGTCGCCGCTACGGAATCCAGAAGTCCGGACGAAAACAGGGGCTCTATATCTGCGACTTGGGTAACACCCCGCTCCCCCAGAAGGCTCATGACCGTTGCGCGAATGGATGCGTTTGACTTCGTGTTCATTGCTTCTTTCCTCATTCGGCTGCATCCGGCCTTGCTGGCCCCGTCGCAGTCGTTTGTGCCGCCTCTTCCAACTGCTGGAACAGGGCGCGCCGGTCAACTTTCCCGTTGATGTTAACCGGGAGGCTGTTCCGGATGCGGATCTCTGACGGCACCATGTAGCGCGGCAGCGATTGAAGCATCGCCGCTTCGATCTCGCTGTCGGATTTGTCAGAGCAGCAGAAGCCGATCAAACCCTGCGCCGAGCCATCCACCACCGGCCAGGCAATAACGGCCACGACATCCGTATCGGCGGCCTTTCGCAGATGCGCCTCTACCTCTTCCAGCTCTATGCGGTTGCCCTTCACCTTCACCTGATTGTCAGTGCGGCCAAGATGGTGATAGGTGCCGGTCTCATCGCGCAGGCCCAGATCGCCGGTCAGATACCAGCGTTTGCCGCGAAGGTTACGGAAGCGATCCGCCGTCTGTTCTGGCGCACCGAGATAGCCGATAGCCAGTTGTGGTCCAGACAAAGCGATTTCACCCGCCTGACCTTCCGGCAGCACCTGCTGCTCGCTATCAAGGATAGCGATTTCCATGCTGTCATAGGGTTTGCCGATGGCCAGAATGCCGCGCCCCTTCGTTTCCACGGGCGGGGACGTAAACCGCTGGCGCATGCAGATGACGGTGCCTTCCGTCGGGCCATAGATGTTTTCCACCACGCCATTGGGCGTCGCTGCGGCCCAGGCTTCAGCCGCCGCAACCGGCAAAGGTTCACCGCAGAAAATGGAGAGGCGCAGGCTTGGGAAGATGCCGGGTTTCAGGGAGCCGTTGCGACGCATCATGGCAATCAAAGTGGGCACCGACATCCAGACTGTGATTTCTCGCGCCCGGACGAAACGCCCCGGCGCCATCATTTCCAGCGAAGAGAGTATGTGGAGCGAAGCTCCCGCCTCCACGCAGAGAAAAAGGTTGTGCACCGTCAGGTCGAAGGTGACGTCGCAGGTTTCGGCAAGGCGATCGTCCGGCGTCAGCGCCGTCCAGCTGCGGCTTTCGGCAAGATAATTCGCCAGCGATCCGGCAGAGATCATCACACCCTTGGGCAGACCCGTCGTGCCGGACGTGAAGATGATATAGGCAAGATCGTCGGCCTCCACCTGCATTGGCTGGGAGAGAGGCTCTGCCTCAATCTCGTTGAAATGCACAATGCTCTGGCTGTTGCGCACGACTTCAGGTCGTTTCGCCGCATCGGCAATCACGATACAATCGGGCGCGGCAGCCAATACATCCGGTGTCAGCAGGGAGGTGCCGTTGACATCGGCGATCAGCGCATCGAGTTCCATGAGGCCGAGAAGCGTGACGATGCGGCTTTCCGGCCATTTGAGATTGATGGGCACATAGGCGCCACCGGCAAAGCCCGCTGCCAGAATACCCGCATAGGCTTCAAAGCTGCGGGTTGCGAGTATGCCTACGCGCCTCGGGCGACCCTTTTGCGAAACGTGGCCCGCAAGGCGACGAACGGTCACGCCCATCTCGCCATAACTCACATTGCGGGAAGCATCCGAATAGAATAGCCGGTCGCCATACGCCACGCTGGATCGAAAGAAACCGCTCGCAATATTATCGTTCGCCACCCAATCGGCCTCCGCCTAAAACTTTGCTTGATAAGAAATACAGCACGGTTTCTAGCGGGATTCCCTAAACATTGCGTTTTCCTGATCCCCCTGCGATACGGATAGCGGGATGACGAACGCGTGTTCGGCAAGTGTGGTTAATGCAACTTTGACGGAACCCTCACCGCTTCAAGCTGCCCAGAATGCCGCGCACCAGTGCCCGACCGATCTGGTTTGCCACTTGGCTGGCCACGGAACGAGCGGCACTTTCTCAGGCGAAAATCCAAATCAAGTAAATGAATACTCTCTTAAATTGCAGAAACACATCAAAATCGATTGTATGTCGGTTGCATTCAACCTTATGATGAGCTCGCATATTTGCCGATCAAAGGTCGCAAAGATGATGCTGCTTGAAGACCGCAGCAAGAACCCGGGCGCAGCAGGCTAAAGCCTGGACAGCACACCTGCCACGCCCGCTCGAAACCGGCGAAATGGTTCGCCGGTCACCAAGGAGAATAGAATGCCAAGTTTCAGTGGAGATAACAACAACAACACCCTGGATTATCGAGCCTATTCGTATGCCCCCCCTTCGATTTGGCCAGCTGATCAGGCATGGCTCACTGTCAACGGACTTGGCGGCAACGATACGATCCACGGAAGCATCTATCCTGACAGCCTGAACGGCGATGACGGCAACGACACGCTCTACGGCTACACGGGAAATGACCAGCTCAATGGCGGAAACGGGGTCGATATCCTCTATGGAGGCGATGGAAACGATTCCCTCAATGGCGGAGCGGACGATGATACCTTGTATGGTGAAGCAGGCACCGATACGCTTGCGGGAGATGGCGGCAACGACATCATGTATGGTGGCGCAGGAAATGATGTGTTCATAGGAGGAGCTGGAAACGATCAGCTCTGGGGTGGCACTGGCAATGACATCTTTTTTGGTGATGCAGGTTCGGACATTTTAAGAGGCGAAGCTGGCGATGATCGGATGTGGGGCGGATCAGGTAATGACCATTACTACTTTAACGGACAAGGCTTCGACCGCATAAACGACGGCGTGACGAATACGGGAGCTGCTCGAACAGACCTCCTGAACGACGGGAACGATTTCCTCTATGTGAGTTACACCGCAAGCGACTGGGCGTGGACCAAGAATGGAAATGATCTTTTGATCGGATCTCGCACGGATTTCAATGCAGACGGAACCTTTGATAACTCAGTTGTTATAGAAAACTTCTTTCTCGGAGGACATTACGTTGTCGAGACCTTACGAACTACAGATAATGTAAATTTTGATCTGACGACCTTGTTGGCAGTATAAGTACAATTTTTCCTTGGCGGGCAATGCCCGCCAAGGAAGCTTGGCCTAAGCTACCTCACTCAGATATTGTGCTCTTCGTGTTTCCAACTTCTGAAGATCGAACCGTCTTTCTTGCAGTTCAGCATAAGCCTTGTCACCTTTCATGGCATCATAGTCGATCCACGGATCAGGTGACTGAAACCGCTCAAAACTCAGTTGATTCATCGCCGTCTCCTGTTTGACAACACGACCGCCGAGAGCCTTGGCGATGGCTTTTGCCGTTCTTTCAGCCAGATCCGGGCCAACAGTGCCATTCAAGCTGCCCATGACATCCCTGTAACGCTCGCTCCAGGCAGGATCTTTCGAAACGGCAATTCCCTGATTGTCAATCGTGGCAACGACCTTGCCCTTCACAACGATCTCCGCATAAGGCTTGAAGCGCGGATCGTTTGACAAATCCGGATAACGAGTATGCTGCTGGGCGAGAACACGCTCATCCATTTCGAGAAAGCTGCGCTGTGTCTCTAAGTAATCGCGATACTGGTCTTCTGGCAACTCCCATACTGGCTTAGCAAGAGGAAGGTCGCTTCCTTGAAAGATGGAAGAGAGGTCAATCAGCTTCCCTTGAAAACTGGTTGTTGCCGTTGAGGGTGTGGTGTCGATAGGAACGCCGGAACCTGACGTGTCAACCGCCACCTTGGCTTCCGGCTTCGTTTCACGCTGCTGATTGCTGTACAAGGCATCATACGCGCTTTCAGAGGCTCTGTTCGATGAGCCTGCATTGGTGCGGTATGAGGGCGACGAATAATATGAAGTTGATGCTACTGAAGTCATGAAAACTCTCCTTCCTAATATGCCGGAAGGATAGTCTCCATGCCTTGCGTCAACCTATCCTTGCACAACCGTGGGCAGTCGTCACCGCTTCAAACTGCCCAGAATGCCGCGCACCAGCGCTCGGCCAATCTGGTTTGCCACCTGGCTTGCCACGGAACGGGCAGCGCTTTTCATGGCTGCTTCGATGACCGTTTCGCGCTGATAGCCGGCTCGCCCTGCTCCTGCCTTCTTGCGCGGCGCTTCTTCTTCCTCTGCCTCATCATTGCCAAAGCCGGGAAGCGACCAACGGCCCGCGGCGCTATCATCCTTCGGCGCGGCTTCCGCTTCCGGCTCTACTTCGGCACGCTTCGGCATCGGTGCCTTGCCCGCCTTTTCAGCGCGGGCCATGAGAATTTCAAAGGCGGATTCGCGATCGATATCCTTGTCGTACTGACCGGCGACAGGGCTGGTGTTCAGGATCTTGCGGCGCTCGTCATCGGTCAGCGGTCCGATGCGGGCGGCCGGAGGGCGGATCAGCGTGCGCTCCACCATGGAGGGCGCGCCCTTGCCTTCCAGCGTCGAGACCAGCGCCTCACCCGTGCCAAGCTGGGTGATGGCCTCATCCGTCTTGAATTCCGGGTTGGCGCGGAAGGTATCGGCCGCCGTTTTCACCGCCTTCTGCTCGCGCGGCGTATAGGCGCGTAGCGCGTGCTGCACGCGGTTGCCGAGCTGGGCAAGAACCGTTTCCGGCACATCGAGCGGGTTCTGCGTGATGAAATACACGCCCACGCCCTTGGAGCGGATGAGGCGAACCACCTGCTCCACCCGTTCCAGCAGTACTTTCGGCGCTTCAGAAAACAGAAGATGCGCCTCGTCGAAGAAGAAGACGAGACGCGGCTTTTCCGGATCGCCCACTTCCGGCAGTTCCTCGAACAGTTCTGACAGTAGCCAGAGCAGGAAGGTGGCGTAGAGACGCGGGTTCATCATGAGCTTGTCAGCGGCGAGCACGGAAATGACGCCGCGCCCATCCTGGCTGGTGCGCATGATATCGGTGATCTTCAGCGCGGGTTCGCCGAAGAAATGTTCTGCGCCCTGCTGTTCCAGCACCAGCAGACCACGCTGGAGGGAGCCGACCGATGCCTTGGACACGAAGCCGTAACGCTGCGAGATCTCGCCCGCATGCTCTCCCATATAGGTGAGGAGCGCCTGAAGATCCTTGAGGTCCAGAAGCGGCAGACCGCCTTCATCGGCAATCTTGAAGGCGATGTTGAGGACGCCTTCCTGCGCTTCCGTCGCATCCATCAGGCGGGCCAGCAGCAGCGGGCCCATTTCCGCAATAGTGGTTCTGACCCGATGGCCCTTTTCGCCATAGAGATCCCAGAAAATCGTCGGGAAGGCGGCGTTGTCATAGTCGGCGAACTGGATCTGCTCGGCGCGCTTTAGCAAAAAGTCTTTCGGCTCGCCCATGGCGGCAATGCCGGACAGATCTCCCTTGATATCCGAACAGAAGACGGGAACGCCCGCCGCGGAAAACCCTTCCGCCATGACCTGCAGCGTTACCGTCTTGCCCGTTCCCGTGGCGCCGGTGACGAGACCATGGCGGTTGCCGAACTTCAGATGCAGGTATTCCGCCTTCTTCAGCGTGTCATCCGGTTTGCGGCTGCCGCCCAGAAAGAGTTTTCCCGCGTCATCCATGCAACTGCCTCCCGGTTATCAACGTTCAAGTGTTTGCAAATGTATAGGCTGCCGTTTGCGGAACGGCAACGCCTGACAGGAGGCGGGGTAAGGCGAAAAGGGGCAGAGCCATGGTGGATATGATGACGGCAGCGGAACGCGAACATGGGCGGCATGCGGAGCATCCCGGCCAGATCCCCTTCAAGGGCATGAAAGATGTGTTGTACCGCGTCTATGTCTCGCTGACGCAGGATCGCGTGATGCTGGTGGCAGCGGGCGTGACCTTCTACCTGCTGCTGGCCCTGTTTCCCGCCATGGGTGCTCTCGTTTCCGTCTATGGTTTCGTGGCGGACCCGACGACGATTGCCGACCGCATTCTGTTTCTTGCGCAGGTCATGCCTTCCGACGGCCTGAACATTTTCATCGATCAGTTGAAGGCCTTGGCGACAGAACAGAAAAGCGCGCTGAGCTTCGGCCTCATCTTCGGTCTTCTGGTGGCGCTGTGGAGCGCGAACAACGGCATCAAGGCGCTGTTCGAGGCCATGAACATTGCCTATGGCGAGGAAGAAAAGCGCAGTTTCTTCAAGCTGAACCTTGTCTCTCTGACCTTTACCTTCGGCGGCATTCTGGCGGCCATCATCATCATCGTGGCACTTGGCGTGGTTCCGGCCATGATCACGTTCCTGCATCTCGATGAAACGGCAGAGATGCTACTGAGCCTGTTGCGCTGGCCGTTGCTGCTGGTGCTGGCCACGATCGGCATCTGCATGCTCTATCGCTATGGGCCCAGCCGCGAACCGGCCAAGATGCGCTGGCTAACCTGGGGTGCGGCATTCGCAGCACTGTTCTGGTTGCTCGGCTCTCTGGGCGTGACCTTCTATCTCTCGCATGTGGCGGACTACAACGCGACCTATGGCACGCTGGGCGCGCTGATCGGCTTTCTGTTCTGGACGTGGATTTCAGCAATCATCGTTATCCTCGGTGCTGAGCTGAACGCGGAACTGGAACATCAGACGGCGATGGATTCCACCACCGGGCACCCGAAGCCACTCGGTCAGCGGGGTGCCGTCATGGCGGATACGGTGGGTGAAACGCTGACTTGACGTATCCTTCCCTCCTCCCGCAAAACTGCGGTGGCACAACACCGTGCCCACCTTGCCAGCGGCTGCGGATTTCTTTACTTTGACGTGAACGTCAAAAAACCTTGAGGAGAGTTTGATGAACGAGCTGGTCACCCGCGTGGCGGACAATGTTGGTATAGCACCGGATGTCGCCGAAAAGGCCGTGGGCATGATGCTGGGCTTCCTGCAGCGCGAAGCCGATGATGGCGCCGTTGCCCGCATGATCGAAGCCATTCCCGGCGCGCCGGAACTGGTTGCCAAGTTCAACGGTGAAGGTGCCGGTGGCGGCGGACTTCTGGGCGGACTGATGGCAAGCCTCGGCGGCGGTGTCATGGCACTTGGCCAGCAGCTGATGGGCCTCGGCCTCGGCATGGGAGAGATCACGTCACTCGCACGCGAAACAATCGCCGTTGCCCGCGAACATGCCGGTTCTGAAACCGTGGACCAGGTTGTCGGTTCGGTTCCGGGCCTCAGCCAGTTCGTCTGACAAGACGCTTTCTATCTGTATTTCAAGACGCCGACTTGCCTGTGCAGGTCGGCGTTTTTCATGGGCGATTGAAGAGACTTTGCACAACTGATATTCACGGCCAGTAGAAATTTATTCAACCTATAGAAGCAATTTATAATGTTGTCGATTGACAACTTTGTATTTCGAGGTTTATGAATGCGTAGTCGTCATCCGAAAAAGGACGTTGAGACGGTTCTCTGTGAGCTGGAAGCGTTGGGATGGACTGTGGAGGTTCGGGGCGGCGGCCATGCATGGGGCCTTTTGCGGTGCCCGGCCAATGCAAGGGACTGCCGTGACAACAAATATTGCCAGATGACAATCAATTCGACCCCGCAGAATCCGTCAAATCATGCGGCCAAGCTGAAACAGAAGGCGCTGGCTTGCATCAAACAGGCGGAGAAGGAGACGATGAATGACACGTGAAGTCTTTGAATTCGAGTTGGTATTCGAACTCCCCTCCACTGAAAACGATGCCTATTCGCTCTCTGATGCAGTATTTGCTGCCGGATACGAAGATGCGGTCATCGGAACCGGCAATCCGAAGCTGCTGGGTGTAGAACTGGAGGCAGAAGGAACAGATGCGACCGATGCCATTCTATCCGCTGCGAAGAACATATTGCGAAACCTGCCTGCGGGAACCCGTCTGCGCGAGTTTCGTCCAGATCTCGTCAGCCTTGCAGACGTGGCTGAGAAATTGAATGTGAAGCGTCAGGCTCTGCAGAAGCGCGCCGAAATGCCGCTTCCCAGCCTGGGCGGGCTCTACCGTATCGATGAACTGGCCGATGCGTTCAGCAAAATTGCGCGCGACGGGGGGCGCAAGACACGCCTCAACCTTTCCCAAGCTATGAAGTGGCTGGCAGCAGGCAAGGCGGCACGGCAGCTGAATGCGCGGCTGACAATGCAGGAGCTCGATCCCGTCTCTCTGGAACTACGATCGAAGCCCAATTTCTAATTCTCCCTCAGAAACCCCCTGTTAACCACAATTTGAAAAACTAAAATTGTATCTAATTTTCCGCCGCTTTTGCCCAATATGGTAGGAGGACTGGCAATTCGGGGGTTTTCGATGAGTGGATGGGTGCGCACCATGTGGCGACGCGCGACGCAGGCAATGGTTCTGACGCTGGCGGTTGCCGCGTCCACGCCTGCACTGGCGGGATATGCGCATTTCATCATGGATGCCAATAGCGGCAAGGTTCTGGATGCGCAGGACGCCGACACGCTAAACCATCCAGCATCACTGACCAAGATGATGACGCTCTATATGGTGTTCGAGGCGCTGCATGACGGACGCCTGCGCTGGGACCAGCGCATCGTGATGTCGGCCAATGGCGCGCGCACCACACCCACCAAGCTGGGCCTCAGACAGGGCGAAACCTACACGGTGCGCGAGGCGGTTCTGGGCATGATCGTAAAATCCGCCAATGACGTGGCAGAAGGAATTGGCGATCATCTCTATGGTTCGGAAGAAAAATTTGCGGCGGCAATGACGCGCAAGGCGCGCCAGCTCGGCATGAGCCGGACCGTATTTCGTAATGGCTCCGGCCTGCCGGACAGCCAGCAGGTGACGACGGCGCGCGACATGGCGCGGCTTGGACTGGCGCTCATTCGCGACTTTCCGCAGGAATACCGCCTGTTTTCTACCCAGTCCTTTGCCTTTCGCGGCAGAACCATTCGCGGCCACAACAACCTGATGTATCGCTACAAGGGCATGGACGGCATCAAGACCGGCTACACCAATGCCAGCGGTTTCAACCTCGTCAGCGCCGTGAACGACAACGGCCGTCGCGTAATCGGCGTCGTGCTGGGCGGCCGCACCGCCCGCGCCCGCGATGCGCAAATGGCTTCGCTGCTGGACAAGGCCATGCCGAAGGCCGGCACACGCGCCGGTGCAGGCCTTGTGGCGGAAGCGCCCAGCAGCCCGGCGCCACTGTTCCCGACGCGCCTGCCGCGCAACAATGTGCCGATGCCGGTGGTGGCGCAGGAAGTGGCAACGACGCAGCCTCCGCGACCCGCTTCTCCTGCCATGGCACCCGCCATGTCCGAACCGCCTGTGGCTGCCGTTGCACCGGTTCGTCCGGTTGTGGCCGAGCGCTATCAGCCGGTGCCATCCGTACCTGTTCGCAGCCAGCCGGAACAGGCTCCGACACAGGTCGCGTCTGTCGCACCATCCTCTGCAAGCCTTGGCTATGCTGCGCCTTCGAAATCGGATCTCGCGCCACCGGCAGACCTGCCCTTCAAGACCGCCGCCGCTCCCGGCTGGCGCGTGCAGCTGGGTGCCACCGGCAGCGAAGACGAGGCGATCAGCCTGCTGGGCCGCGCAATGGACAAGCTCGACGGCAAGTTCCAGAATCTGACGCCCTACACGGAAACGCTTCATAGCGGTTCTGCCACCCTGCATCGCGCCCGCTTCTCCGGCTTCACCAATCAGGCGGCGGCACAATCGGCCTGCAAGCTTCTGTCATCCGCCAAGTTCGCATGCCAGGTCGTTCCAGCGGGCGGTTGAGCCCGGGTATCACACCGGCTGCGCGTTCGTTACGATCATGCAACCGAATCAAGATAGGATAGAACTTCCCCGTAAGTCGTGGCTGACTGAAGATCTGGCGCGGCTTCGCGGGTTGAGCGAGATGGCTGAAACAGGACGCCATATTGCGCCCGTCGCAGCATGGAAAGATCATTGAAGGCGTCACCGATTGCAAATGTGGACCGCCCCTGTGTTTTGACCATATCGAAGCACAGGTGCTTACCTTTGAGGCCATTCCAGAAATCGAAGCCGGTGACGATGTCGTAGTCATTGCACGTAAAGGTGTGGCACAAGACAAGATCGGCACCGATTGCATTCAGGAAATGGCTGTTCATCGGTTGAAACGAGTCCGTGACCAGAACAAGCTGCCCGCGCTGTTTCAGCGCACTTATAAACTTCTGGGCTCCCTGCAAGAGATCCAGCCCGCGAACAGCCTCGCAAATCTGTGCAAGAGTGATGCGATGACGGGCCAAAGCAAGAATGCGCTGCTCCAGCAACTGACGATAGTCCGGAATAGTCCTCGTCGTGGCTTCCAGTTCAGCGACACTGAACCTGCGAGCCAGGTATGGCCACATCTCCGGTGCCAGCACGCCCTCCAGATCCACGAAGGAGCAAAGGGCCTGCGTCATTGAGCGCCGCTCCCCAGAGTTCCGGAGAAAAACAAGACTGCGCCGAGAGAAGCAAGTACAATACCGATAACAATATTGAATATCCGCTGACGACGCAGCACGACCGTGCGAATGGCGGGATTGGATAAGAACATCGAAACAGTCGCGAACCAGAGAAGATGCGAAAGAGAGATGAACAGACCCCACAGAAGCTGATGGGAGAGCGGCGTGTCTTTCCCGATAAACTGGGTGTAAAGACTGATGACAAAGATCGAGGTTTTGGGATTCAGGCCATTCGTCAGAATGCCCGTCATCATTTCTCTTGCCATGGACCTGCCGCTAGGAAGCAGGCTGCCCTCCACATCGCGGATCGTACCGAAGGCCGTTGATACACCGGCGTAAATCAAATATGCGGCACCGACAAATTTGATGAAATCAAGAATGTTGGGAAAGGTGTGCTGAATAACGGCGATACCGAACATTGCGTAAATCACATGGAACCAGCAGGCAATGGCAATCCCGGCGGAAGCCGCAAGACCGGATCTGCGGCCATAAAGAAAGCTGTTGCGGGAAACCATTGCGAAATCTGCGCCGGGGCTCAGGACCGCAAGCCATGTAATAGACGCAATTAAAAGGATCTGCTCCATAATTAGTTCTCCAGACCGAACAAGCAGCTGCACGCTTGTGCATGCAGCTGCCATCGATTGTTATTTGCGACGGAAGGTTACGACGAGTACGTCGCGCAGACCGGGCTCGTTTTCATTGAGGGCCGAAATGGGGGACACCCCGTGCGCAACATGGAGATCGTTGACAAGGGCCGCATCGAAGGGGGCCGTAAGCGTGAACTGTGCCAGATGATGTCCATCGCGATCAACGATTGTCGTCTCGCCGCCCTCAATGTTGTGGCGGTTGATGAGAACCATCGCGACAAAGTCGACGCCGTCGCGGTGGATGCCTTCAGGCGTAGGCTTGCCAGCAGTCTTTTTCGCCTCGATACGAAACTGATGCATCTCGATATGCCAGGAATGTTCTGGCTCCAAGGCGCCGAATGTCTGGGAGGAGACCTGCAAGATGGACTGCATCACCGGATTGGCGATGGTCTCAGGAAGAACCGGCTCGAAATGACGCTCGATACCACCATTCAGATGGTTGTAGTCCGTTGTCTGATAATGGGGCTGATGTTTTTCAACCACGACAGCTCCTCCTCGCGGCGAGGCCGACAAGGTTGCATGACGGCGTAGCCTGTACTTGCCGCCATCTGCCATGTAGGTGTCAGGCTTGAGATCGTTCCAGGAGGCTTGAAAGTCGGCTATGTCCTGTTGCGCGAACTTGCCCGAGTTGATGAGTGTCAGGAAATCGCTACTATCGATAAAAATAAAATTGTGCTCAGCGAGTTCCCGTACAATTCCGCTTTTGCTAAAATCGTTATAATTTTGATTTTTTAGTACTGAAGTATTCGACTGCATGTATTTAATGTCTCCATTTCCTTCGGCAAGGCCGACAAAAATCTTCAAACATATCAATGATCGCGTGAAAAACGATAAATCCTCTAATAACTGCGTGAGGAAAACTCACTTATGATGAGCAGAAACAGTGACTTGAAAAGTAGACCTGCGCGTACGCCTCCGCTGGGAGCATTGAAGGCCTTTACGGTGGCGGCGCGGCACGAAAGCTTTGCGCTTGCAGCAGAAGAGTTGCATGTGACCCATGGGGCCATCAGCAAGCAGATCGGAAATCTTGAGGAGATCCTGGGCGAAGCTCTATTTGTCAGACGCAACCGCCGCGTGTTTTTAACGGATCGCGGGCGCGAACTGGCAATGAAGCTATCAGCCGTCTTCCAGGATCTGGATAATGCCGTAGCTGACTTTCGAGGCAATCAGGAGCCTCAGCCTCTGATTGTCTCCTGCGAACCGACGCTGTGTCTAAAATTTCTGATCCCAAATCTGGCGGATCTGAAAAGTTCAACGGGATTGGAAGTCAAGGTGCTGGCTGCAGGCGGACGGATTGACTTCCGTCGCGACCATATTGACCTGGCGGTACGGCGTAACGACTTCCCAATCGATCCGCAATTGCATGTGAAGGAACTGGCACCGGAATTTATGGGCATGGTTTGCGCACCATCGGTGGCAAAAATTCTTGAACAGCATGCAGATTCTGTACCGGCCTTGCATACGCGCTCGCGACCCGAAGCATGGCAGAATTGGCGTCTGTCGCAGCCTAAGTCCCCTCGTTTTGCATCAAACGTGATCTATGAACACTTCTACATGGCAATAGAAGGCGCCATGGCGGGTCAGGGGGTGGGTCTTGCGTCAATACACATGGTTGCGTCCGACCTCGCCTCTGGTCGGCTGCAGGCTCTTGGTCCATTCAAGCCAGATGGAACACAATATCTAGCACTGTCCGCCTCGCCGTATAAGACGGATACACGGCACCTGATATTCATCGACTGGTTGGCGCGACGCATGCAGGCGCATATTGAAAAACTGCAAGATGTCTGCCACTCCACAGAATAGCATGATCCGGCACAACACAAACTTAAATAGCGTTTCGCGTGAGCACCACAGCGCTATTTCTGAGTGAGGCTAAAGCTCACTCACTGCCAGACCACGATGCGGGCCTTGTTGGGAACGCGCTCGTACAGGTCAATGATGTCCTGGTTCATCAGGCGAACGCAGCCGGACGACACGGCCTTGCCGATGGAGTTCCATTCCGGATTTCCGTGCAGTCGGTAGAGCGTATCCTGGCCGTTCTTGAAAATGTAGAGTGCGCGCGCACCGAGCGGGTTCATGAGACCCGGCTCCATACCCCCCGTGCCCGGACCGTATTTGGCGAGCTCCGGCTGACGTGCGACCATCTCGGAAGGCGGCGTCCATTTCGGCCATTTCTGGCGCCATTGAATGACGCCTTCACCCTGCCAGGCGAAGCCTTCGCGGCCAATGCCGACGCCGTAGCGCATGGCGGTCTGGCCGCCGGGTTCGACCAGATAGAGGAAACGCTGCTGCGTATCCACCACCACTGTGCCTGCCGGTTCGCCGGTTTCGTTCGGCACTCGCTGACGGTAGAAGCGTGGCGGGATCTTCCAGTAGGGAACTGCAGGAATGACGAAGCCGCCATCGACGATTTCGCCATAGGTTGCATCCAGTTCCGGCGAACGGCCGGGTGGAAGCGCTGGAGCGAATGCAGGGGAAACGGCCGCAATGGGCGTGAAACGCTGGGGGCCGGAGGACGCGCAACCCGCAAGCGTGGATGCTGTGCCGACGGCGAGTAAGCTAAGGAGGCGGCGACGGCTCAAAAGATCAGTGGTCATGTGGACAGATATACTTCTTCACTAGAACGGCGACTGGAACACCGGACGGTACTCCAAAGCGCCAACCAACGGATGATCGCGACAATGGTTCCCCGATTGTGGCCAGAAGAAGTATAGCCCGCCTAGATTCGAGAGATAGTGTTGCATCCAGCACCTTAACGTGAGCCGGGTGTGATCTTAGAAACACAATTTACGTAGCTGTCATTCTATATGACAACAATAGGGCTGGACGCCGGAACGCGATCGTAGAGATCAATCACATCCTGATTGAACATGCGCACGCAACCAGATGATGTCGCCTTGCCGATCGACTGCCAGTCTGGCGTGCCATGGACACGGTAGAGGGTATCCTTGCCATCCTTGAAGATATAGAGGGCACGCGCGCCGAGCGGATTGTTCAACCCCGGCAGAGCCCCGCCTTCTGCGGCGGCGAACTGGCGCAGTTCCGGCTGGCGCTCAACCATATCCTGCGGCGGTGTCCAGCGCGGCCATTTCGCCTTCCACTGAATGACGCCCCTGCCCGTCCAGGCAAATCCATCGCGACCGAGACCGACACCGTAGCGGATCGCCTTACCGCCGGGCTGAACCAGATAGAGGAAGCGCTGCTTCGTATCGACCACGATTGTGCCGGGGGCCTCCATCGTCTGGTAATCGACTTCCTGGCGCAGATAGCGCTGATCGACGCGACTATAAGGAATGGCCGGCAGCGTATGCCCGTCATCGCGGATGCCGGCGTAATAGGTGCGATGCACCGGGTTGGAAACCGGCATGCCATAGGTCTGCTGAAACTGCGTCTGGTAAAGCTGGCGCTTCTGCGGGATTGCCTGCTGCTTCTGCGTCGGCTGCGGCTGCGGTTCAGGCGGCGAAGACGGATTGTAGAATACCGGTGCCGTTTCCTGCACGAAGACATCTGGATTCATGCGGCTTGTATCCGTCACCAGAATGCAGCCCGAAAGCATGGTGGAGGTTGCCATCAATGCGGCGAGCGTGGACAGGCGTTTGGATGGACGAAGATGATGCGGCATGAGATCGCTTCCGGCAGATGACGTCGGGCGCGATCATGCCAGCCCCAACTTTCGCGAGGCTGGCGTATGCAATCAGTTCTTGAACGCATGGCGGTGCCGCGAAACGGCGTCACACTTTTGCGGCCTGCTTCAGGCTCCATATTCCTTGAAGAAGCGGATGCTTTCGACCACGGCACCGGGGACGACGCCGTTATGATTGCCCGGTAGCAGCCGATGATCGACGCGCATGCCCGCTGTGCGCCCACGCTCGATCATTAGTTGATGATTGCGATCGAAGGGCCGCTCTTCCGTTCCGCGCAAAAGAAGCGTCGGGCACTTGAGGCTATGCCCGAAGCAGACAGAGGAGCGCATGATGAATTCCTGCGGGTTATGCGGATCGAACCGGATCTCTTCGTCAAAACGGCCAAAATAGCGCCATGCGTCGACACCGGCTGACATGGGGACCGATGCCTTGAACATGGGAACAGCCATGCTGGCCAGAAGGGCCAGCGTGCCGCCATTGCTGTGACCGGCAAGATAGAGCCGATTCTTATCGACCCCCGGCAGGCTTTCCAGATGGCGTGCTGCGGCAAGCGCATCAGACGTCTCGTCATAGAAACCCGAATAATCCCCCGGCTGGCCGTTCTCGCCGCGGAAAGAGGGAAGCATGACCACAAAGCCCGCATCCGCATAGGGCTTCATCAATTGCCAATGTCCATCGCCGGTCGCATTACCCCCGTGCAGGAACAGAATGCCGGGCCTCAACTGATCCGAAGGCTCGTACTCGTTGACCCAGGCGATCAGTTGCAGGCTTCCATCCGGTCCGCCCGCATAGGTGATGCGCTGCGCACCCGGCGGCTTGCCAAGCGGAGAGGATGTTTCCGGCGAAGGGCCTTTGACCAGAAGCCGCGTGCGGAAATGCCTGCGAGCCTCGGCATAGTCCATCTGCTCCAGCGGGGGAACTTCGGGAATCGGAAATTCCGGCTTGCGCTCTGCTGCTGCGCCTTGAGCGGCGGGCGCAACTAGGCCCCCCGACGAAACTTGACCAGTTGGCGCTGACAGAGCCTGTGCTCGAGCGAGATAAGGTGCAGCGAGGCTCAAACCTACACCCGAAAGCAAAACACGGCGATTGAGGAGCATGGGCAGACCCGAGACATGACGCTATGGCTTAAATGCTAGCGCAGCAAAGACGAAACTCAAGATGCCCGCGTTCACAACTCGCTGAAGTGAAACGGGATTGTGCTTTGGGAATCAATCGATGCTTTCATTCCCCACCACCCTTGGCATCCACCAGGGCAGTTAGCGTCACAAGCCGGTCTGCATCGCGCGGCAGCTTGTCCATCCGCAAACGGGAGATGCGGGGAAACCGCATGGCAACGCCCGACTTGTGCCGCGTGGAGCGGTTGATGCCTTCGAACGCCACTTCCAGCACGAAGCCGAAACCGGGTTCGGCCCTGACGGACCGGACCGGCCCGAAACGCTCCACCGTGTTATCGCGCACGAACTTGTCCAGCACTTCCAGTTCCGCATCGGTGAAGCCGAAGTAAGCTTTGCCGACCGGCACCAGTTGCTCAGCCCCGCCTTCCCCTTCCGCCCAGACGCCGAAGGTGAAATCCGAGTAATAGCTGGAGCGCTTGCCGTGGCCGCGCTGCGCATACATCATGACGGCATCAATGTTGAACGGGTCGCGCTTCCACTTGAACCAAGGCCCCTTCAGACGTCCGGCCTGATAGACACTGTCGCGCCGCTTGATCATGACACCTTCGATGACGGGATCGGGGGGAGCGAGCCGTAGCTGATCGAGTTGCGACCAGCTCTGGAAATCGATCAGCGGGGAAATGTCGAAGCGGTCATGCGGCGCTTTTTCGATGACCTCTGCCAGCTCCTCGCGCCGCTGAAGATAGTTGCGTGCGCGGATATCCTCATCGCGGTCGAACAACAGGTCGTAGGCGCGAACGAAAGCCGGATAGTCTTCCAGCATTTTGGTGTTGACGGTTTTTCGGTTCAACCGCTGCTGAAGATCAGAAAAGGTGCGAGTGGCGCTGTTGGAGCGGGCAGTGCCTCCAACCAGCAGCTCGCCATCGACGACGCCCTCGAAATTGATCGCCTCGATCACATCCGGAAAGGCGCCAGAAATATCGTCGCCGGAGCGAGAATAGAGCTTCTTCGTTCCCCCGAAGCTCGACATCTGGACACGAATGCCATCCCATTTCCACTCGGCGGCGTAATCATCCGGGTTGAGCTTGTCGAGATCGCCCTCTTCCACGGGATTGGCCAGCATGACGGAGTGAAAGATGGCAGGCGTTGCCAGCACCGGCTTCTGTGCTTTGCCCTCCAACCAGGCAAACAGCGGCTCGTAGGGCGGCTCAAGTCCGTGCCAGAGCGTTTCGATTTCGGTGACGTCTTTTTTCAGGCCATCTGGACCGCTCATCTCGGCCAGCGCCTGCTTGGCAAGACGCGCCGAAACACCGATGCGCAGAGAACCGGTGGCGAGCTTGAGGAAAGCGAAACGGCTGGAGTGATCGAGCTGATCCAGCAGATCGCGCACGGCGGCGCGAACTTCCGTGCGGCCCAGCGAATTCATGCGATGCACCACGTCGCCAAGACGCGGCTGCTCCGCCTCGCCGACATGCTCCTTCTCACCGCCATCCCAGATCAGCGATATGGTTTCGGCGAGGTCACCGACATAATCATAGGAATATTGAAAGAGCACGGGATCGAGCTTTTCGAGCGCCAGTTCCTTCAGCAGTGCAGGCTTGATGGCCTTCAGATCCAGCGTTCCGGCCAGTGCCGCCAGCCCATAGCCACGGTCCGGATCCGGGGTCGAGCGGAAATAATCGGTGAGCAAAGTCAGCTTGCCATTGCGCGATGGGGTGAGAACGAGGCGGTCGAGCAGTGTTGCGAAGGGTTTCATGGGAGTAACGCTCCGACAAGAAAGTCCCCCTCTGCCCTGCCGGGCATCTCCCCCACAAGGGGGGAGAAACCCCGCGGCAAGCGCTCGCTTCGACTAAACCGCGACAGTGCGACTGGGTTAAGCCCTCCCCCTTGTGGGGAGGGTGGGGAGGGGTTTTCCTTCACCATGGTCAACACCACGTTCAATCCCCCTCGTCTTCGTAGCCAACCAGATGCAGAGGCTTGGCAGGCAGGCCCTGAAGCTCGCACCAGCGCACCAGCGCCTCTTCCCGGCCATGCGTGACCCACACTTCCTGCGGGGAAATTTCCCGAATTGTCTCAAGCAGCTCCGGCCAGTCGCAGTGATCGGAAATGACCAGCGGCAGTTCCACACCCCCCTGCTTGGCGCGCTGGCGCACCATCATCCAGCCGGAGGCAAACGAAATCAGGGGCTCATTAAAACGTCGCGCCCAGCGATCCTGAAACGCCGAAGGCGGGCCGACGACGATGGCGCCATGAAAGGCAGAAGGATCTTTCTTCTCGATGGTTGCCGGGCGCAGTTCCCCAAGCTCGATGCCCTGGCTCACATAGTAGTCGCAAAGCTTTGCCAAAGCGCCATGGATGAAGATGGTTTTGTCATAGCCGCAATCGCGGATGAGGCGGATGACACGCTGTGCCTTGCCAAGCGAATAGGCGCCTACCAGATGCGTACGCTCCGGAAACTGGCGAATGGAGGCCAGCAGTTTGCGCGTTTCCGCCTTGGGATCGGGGTGATGAAAAACCGGCAGGCCGAAGGTGGCTTCCGTAATGAAGACATCGCAGGGCACCGGCTGGAAGGGCGCGCAGGTCGGATCGACCCCGCGCTTGTAATCGCCGGATACCACGATGCGCAGGCCATCCCGTTCAATGGCGATCTGAGCCGATCCCAGCACGTGACCTGCGGGATGAAAATGGACCGATACGCCATCGACATCGATCACCTCGCCCCACTCGGCCGCCTGTTCGCTGCGGGTGAAATCCTCGCCATAGCGCAACGCCATGATATCCAGCGTCTGGCGTGTCGCCAGCACCTTGCCGTGGCCTGCGCGCGCGTGATCGGAATGACCATGCGTGATGAGCGCCCGCTCAACAGGGCGCACGGGATCGACGTGGAACTTACCGAGCGGGCAAAAGAGCCCGGCGGGCGTGGGATGCAGCAGCGCCTCTGGTTTCATGCCCTTGAAGATAGGCAGAAATCCTACCTTTGAAAGGGATCATTTTATTCTGTCTGCCACCGGCAGGCGAATGGGCTTCAACATCAGCGCCGCAATCAGGCCGACCAAAGCAAAACCCGCTGCCGTGAGGAACATCGGCTCGAAGGCACTGGCATAGGCGTTGGCGATGGCCTGACGCGTGGCGTCCGGCAACTTCGCCATCTGGTCTGGTGAAATGGCCGCCGCATTCTCGACGCCAGGAATACTGACGCCATGCATGTGCGAGGCGATGATCGCGCCATAGACGGAGATCGCGATTGCCGCGCCACCCATGCGGGTCAAGGTCACGGCTCCGGTTGCCGATCCCACATCGGCGCGTGGCGTCGCGTTCTGGACGCCGATGATCGGCCCCTGCTGACCAAGCCCGACAGACAGGCCCTGCAGCAACATGATGATACCAACAAAGACCAGCGAGCTTCCCGCATGCAATTGCGAGAACAGCAGCAGCGTAATGACATTCAGCACGAGGCCCGCCACCACGAAAGGCTTGTAGCGCCCCGTGATCGAGATGAGGCGACCGGCCGTGAGCGAGCCGATGACGATACCGCCCGTGACCGCGATGAAGAACAGTCCCGCCTGCGTGGGCGACAGCGCCGTCGTGGTTTGCAAAAACAGCGCGAAATAGTTGACCATGCCGATGGCCACCCCACCGGTCATCAATGAGACAATCAGGAACAGCGAGAAGGTCGAATCCTTGAACAGGCGAAGCGGAACAATGGGTTCCGGGACGCGCCGCTCCACCATAACCCAGGTAACGGCTGCGACCACGCCGAGCGCGAGTACAGCAAGACTGCCCAGTGAGAAAATAGAGCCAAACAGCGAGACCCCATCGGTCAATAGCACGACGCAAGTGCTGGCCACTGCCAGCAGGATTGCACCGAGATAATCGATCTTCGGCTGGCGGCTCGGACGCCGGTTCGGCAGCAGGAAGATGAGGCCCGCGAGAACCACGATGCCGATGGGCAAATTGATGAGGAAGATGGAGCGCCAGCCGAAAAGATCGCTCATGGTGCCGCCGATCAGTGGCCCGAGACTGCCCGAGGCCATGATGACGAGGCTGGAATAACTCTGGTAACGCGCCCTCTCCCGCGGCTCGAACAGATCGGCATTGATGGCGAAGATGGAGACCATGATGCCACCGCCGCCCAGCCCCTGGAACACACGCGCTGCGATGAGGGAATTCATCGACCAGGCGAGACCGCAGAGCAGAGACCCGATGGTGAACAGGGTGACAGCGCCGATCATCACATATTTGCGGCCGAACAGGTCGCCCAGCTTGCCATAGACTGGCATGACGGCGCTGGTGGCCAGCAGAAATGCAGACCCCACCCAGCCGAACCTTTCCAGCCCGCCAAACTCGCCCACGATCGTCGGCAGGGCAGTCGACACGATCTGGTTGTCGAGCGTTGCCATGAACATGGCAGTGAGCAGAAAGAGGAAGATGACAAGCCGACGGGCGTGACTGGTCACCAGAGGGCTGGCCATCGGTTCGGCCGGGCGGGAGGGCATATCCATGAGCTGATCCTGAATTTTGGCAATTCATGTGCTGAACGCACATAATTGTCAACGTCAAACGCATGTTCTATGCATATGCTTGAATGAAACATGCATTTGGTATACGGCTTCGCGATGACGAAGGATCAGCTCAGACTTCGAAACGCGGAACAGGCCTACCCCGATGTGCAGCGCATCGGCGATACGATGACGCGCATGCGGGTGATGATGGGTCGCCGTGTCATCAGCCGTCTGGCCATTGCGCGGGCAGCACCGGGACTTGAACTTTCGCAACTGGATATTCTCGATGTCGTGCGGCGCCTGCGCGCTGACCAGCAGCCGGTGACCGTCGGCGCGATTGCCGATGCAATGCGGCTGGATGCCTCGCGCGGTAGTCGGCTGGTGGCGGAACTGGTTGCGCGCGGCATCTTGCGCCGTGACGCCTGCCAGGAAGACGGGCGGCGCTCGCTCATCCAGATCACAGATGCGGGCGAAGCCCTTCTCTCAGAACTGCGCAATGTCAAACAGGACATGATCGAACAGGTTCTGGAGGACTGGAGCCCGGAAGAACGTCACGTCTTCGGTGCCCTTTTCGAACGTTTCATCGACCGCTTCGACCAGATCTCGCAGCTTTCCGATCAGGATTGAATTTCGCAATCATCCTCATCGCCTTTGTTTATCCAACACAAAATTATCTATAAAATTGAACCCTGCACCGTAAACATCTGGAATCACATCCACAGAAGGTTGCGGCAACGAGATTTTTGTGACTGTATGCGTCACTCTGTTTCAAAATTATAGATAAAAAGGTGACGTGATGGATTGTGGCATGGTCAGGAACGGCAAGGAGACATCAAAGGTAGCTTCCCTTGACACCCAGGTGGACTGGACGGTGGATGAAATCCTGGCTGTGCACCAACTGCCCCTGCTGGAACTGCTCGGTCGCGCCAATGCCGTTCACCGCGAGCATCACGACCCCAACAAGGTGCAAAAGGCGAGCCTGCTTTCAATCAAGACCGGTGGCTGCCCAGAAAACTGTGCCTATTGTCCGCAGTCGGCCCATCATCGCGAGGTGGACCTGACCAAGGACCGGCTGATGGACCCGGCCACGGTGATCGGCCTTGCAGCCAAGGCGAAGGCGGCGGGTGCCGAACGCTTCTGCATGGGGGCTGCCTGGCGCGAGGTTCGCGACGGCAAGGAGTTCGACGCCGTGGTGCAGATGGTGGAAGGCGTGCGCGATCTCGGAATGGAGGCCTGCGTCACGCTTGGCATGCTGAAGCCCCACCATGCGGCAAGGCTGGCCGCAGCAGGACTGACAGCCTATAACCACAATCTCGATACAAGCCCGGAATTCTACGGCGAGATCATCACCACCCGCACTTATGAAGACCGGCTGGAGACGCTGGCAACCGTTCGCTCCTACGGCATAGATCTCTGCTGCGGCGGTATAATCGGCATGGGAGAGAGCCTGCGCGACCGTGCCTCCATGTTGCATGTTCTCTCAACGATGAACCCGCATCCCGAAAGCGTTCCGATCAATGCGCTGGTGCCGGTCGAAGGCACGCCGCTCGGGCATCGCACGCCTATCGATCCGCTTGAACTGGTGCGCATGGTGGCAACGGCACGAATCGTGATGCCGACGTCCACGGTCCGCCTGTCCGCCGGACGCTCCAGCCTGAACCGGGAAGCGCAGATCCTTTGCCTGGTTGCCGGAGCAAATTCCGTCTTTTACGGCGACAAGCTGCTGACCACGCCCAACGCGGAACTTGGCGAGGATGCAGCACTCTTCGGTGCCATCGGCGCACAAGTTCACGATACTGCTTTGACCTAAACCAGGATGGCGGAGAGCGGCCACGGGAAGCCGCTCACTCGGCCGGACAGGCTTCTGCCAGAAGCGAGCGCCCGGAGACGATACGGGTCATTGGGGCGACCTCCAGCTTATCGCGCCCTCCGGCCTTGGCCTCGTACATGGCCGCATCGGCACGCGCAAGAAGCTCCTCGGGGGTTGTTCCATCCTTTGGAAAGAAGGCTACACCCATGCTGGACGTCGCATGGATGCTGTGACCCTCCAGTTCTATGGGAGCCGCCATGAGCCTGCGGATATCATCCAGCCGCCGCAGGACATGCGCCTCATCCTGCATGGGATTGCTGAAGACGATCGCGAATTCATCGCCGCCCAGCCTGACTGCGAGATCCGTGGAGCGGATCGACTCGATCAGCCTGTGCGAAATCACCTTCAGGACCTCGTCTCCCACCGCATGGCCGAGTCCGTCATTGATCTGTTTGAAATTGTCGAGATCGATATAAGCGACGGTGATCTTGCGATTTTCGCGTGCGGCCTGTGCAAGCGCCCGGCTGAATTGCGGCCAGAACATAGCCCGGTTCGGCAGGCCGGTGAGCGGATCGTGGTGCGCCATGAAACGGATCTTCTGTTCGGTGCGCGCACGTTCTATGGCGATACCCGCGAGATCCGAGGCGAGGCTCGTCATCCTGATCTCAGCATCGCTCGGTTCGCGAACGGTTTGCGAATAGAGGGCAAACGTGCCGAGCACCGCTCCGTCCGCGCCCAGAAGCGGTGTCGACCAGCAGGAGTGCAAATCGAAGGCGCCCGCCAGTTCCTTGAAGTCGCTCCACAGAGGATCGGACTGGATATCGCGGACGATGACGGCCTCCCGACGCCAGGCAGCCGTTCCGCAGGAGCCAACGCGTGGCCCGATCTGGATGCCATCGACGATCCGGGTATAGGCATCCGGAAGGCTTGGCGCAGCACCGTGCCGCAAGGTGGCAGTCTCCTCCTCGAACAGAAGAATGGACGCGTAGATGCCCGACAAAGGCTGCTGCACCATCAGGCAGATGCGTTCCAGAATGTCACGAAGTGGCTTGCCTCGGGCAATCATCTCCAGCGTCTGCGCATAGGACTGACGAATTTCGTCATGCTGCTTGCGTTCCGTAATGTCGCGGGACATAACCATCAGACCAACGACCTGACCTTCATCGTTACGAAGCGGCGTGCGGGTGGTGAGCAACCAGATCTTTCGACCATCCGGTTCGGCAATAACCTCCTCGCGTTCGTCCACCGTGCCGCGCGCCATCAATTCCTGCTCCAGCAGGAAGCGTGCTTCGACCTCATCGCAATAGATGTTCTCGGCGGTCAAGGTCAGCGGCGCGCAGGTGCGTATACGCGCCATGGCCGCCGAATTGGCAAATATCAATCGGCCCAGCCGGTCGGTCATATGCACTTCTTCTGAAAACTGATCCAGCAGCGAGCGGGCATCGAACGTCTGGAAAACGGTCGACTGTCCATCCTCCGGTGAAAACAGTGTCGAGATCCGGATAAGACGTTGTTTCAGTTCCTGCAGGGGATCATCCAGCGACGGTGAAGAACCGCCACCAGCCAAAGTATCTGTCATAAGCAATCTCTTCCCGCGCACATTCGACATATCCGGGCTCCACCACTTTCCCGCTGCTGGCAGACATAACTCCCGAACTATGCACGCGTAGGTGCAACAGTGTGAATAATGGGGTAGAATCCCTTACCCTTGCTTAACTTGCACAGCGCAAAACGACGAGATTTCCATTTGTGCCGGATCGGGGTGAAACCGGTGCGTCAATCCGATACAGTGACGGATGCCGATCAATGAGCGCATCATGATGAACTTTATTAAGTCTTTGTCACGCCGAGACTTTTTCCTGTTGGGTGCGGCCGCTGGCACGGTTATGATTCGCCCCTCTTCTTCCCTCGCTGCATCACGCCCGGAGACGAAACCTGAGCTTCGCGGCACGATTGATCCCGGCCGCTTTGGTGTAGTAGCGGACGCTTCTCGCTCAAGCGCTGTTTACCTCAGCGATCTTCTGCGCAAGGCGGCAGCGCGCGATATGCCGGTATTCCTGCCGCCTGGCACCTATCCTCTCTCGCAGCTGGATCTTCCGGAGAATACGCGACTGACCGGCATTGCCGGTTCCAGCCGCATCGTCTTCACCGGCGGCAGTCATTTTCTGCGCGCGCGCGGGCTGAAACGCCTCAGCCTTTCCAGCCTTGTCATCGATGGCGCCAACCTGCCGCTTGGCGCCGAGGCGAAGGCTCTGTTTTCCGCGCAATCGGTCAACGACCTAGTGATCGAGGATTGCGAATTTTCAGGCTCCCGTCTCAGCGGTATTTATATGGAGGGATGCCGCGCCACGCTTCGCCGCAGCCGCATTGGCAATGTGGCGGAATACGGTGTTCTGGCCGTCGATGGCACCAACAGTGCCATGACCGACAATGAGGTTACGAACTGCGGCAATGGCGGCATCCTGGTTCACCGAACGGTCAAAGGGTCCGACCGCACCTTGGTGACCGGCAACAGGATCTTGCAAACAAGGGCCGACTATGGCGGCACCGGCCCCTTTGGCAATGCGATCAACCTCTACCGCGCCGATGATGTGCTCGTCAGCGGCAACCACATTGCAGACAGCGCATTCACGGCCATTCGCGCCAATGCAGCTTCCAATGTGCAGATCACCAACAACCAATGTCTCAACTCCGGCGAAACCGCGATCTATTCCGAGTTCGGCTTCGAAGGAGCGCTCGTCAGCGGCAATCTGGTGGATGGCGGCGCGAACGGCATTTCCGTCGTGAACTTCGATTCCGGCGGCAGGCTGGGTGTCATCTCCAGCAATATCGTGCGCAATATCCGGGATACCGGCCCTTACGTGCATGACAGCGTCGGCTTCGGCTATGGTATTGCGGCGGAGGCAGACGCCGTGATTTCGGCCAATGTGGTGGAGCGCGTGGCACGCTTCGGGCTTCTGGCGGGCTGGGGCGCCTATCTGCGCAATGTGCTGGTCACCGGCAACATCATCCGCGAGGCGCAAACGGGCATGGCCGTTTCCGTGGTGGAAGAGGCCGGACAAGCGAGCATAGCCAACAATCTGTTCGAGAAGACGCCCAAGGGCGCCATCATCGGGTATCGCTGGCACGATGCAGCAACAGGCGATCTCGTTGCCGGCAGCAGCGCATACAAGCACCTGACGATCATGAACAATCGGAGTGGTTGATCTAAAAATATCATGGCCAGTTCACGGGGATTGAGCTTTTCTCCAACCTCGGCCCTCCCTACTCTGCGACCACCACGATCAGTGGGCACGATCAGAAGGGATTGCAAGACATGATCAAACTATACGGCTCCTACCGTTCGCGCGCCACGCGCCCGCTCTGGCTTCTGACAGAACTCGGGATCCCGTTCGAGCATATTCCGGTGGTGCAGGCCAAGAGACTGGAAAACCCGCTTGGCTCCGATGCGCCGATCAATACCCAGTCTGAAGCCTTTCTCTCTGTAAACCCGATGGGCACCATCCCGTCCATGGAAGACGGAGATGTCAAAGTCCATGAATCGCTCGCCATCACGCTTTATCTCGCCAAGAAATACGGCGGTGATCTTGGCCCTCGCGATGTCGCTGAAGATGCGGCGATGATGCAATGGTCGCTGTTCGTTGCCACGGAAATTGAGACGACGGCCCTGAAGATTTCCTATGCTTCGCTCGGTAAGCAGACGGACGAGACAAAGGCGACGATGGAAGCTGCCGCTGCGGCACTTACCCGCTCCTTCGACGTGCTGGAAAAGCACCTGAAAGCCAGGACTTGGATGGTGGGCGAGCGCTTCACCGCGGCCGATATCAACGTGGCTGAAATCGTGCGCTATGCTCAACCCTACGCACCTCTGTTCGAGACCCGCCCTGCCCTCAAAGGCTGGCTGGAGTGGGCGCAGGCCCGCCCCGCCTTCAAGGCGATATGGGAGAAGCGGCTGGCGGAGCCTGCATCCGGGCCAGTCTGAACTGTTCGCGGCCTGATGGTCTTGGAACAATCCCTGCCCGCTTGCGCTCCTTCAGGCGGGCAATCAGGCTTGCCGCTTCCGCGGGCGGTTTTGTTTCGACCCGGCGATAGACCTTGCAGTCCAGCGAGCGGGTCATCATACCCCAGTCGATCATCTCGCGGCGCATCAGCACGTGATCCCCAAAGCCATTCAACGCTTTCAGGACTACATTGACCTCCGGCTCGGTCAGATCCCGTCTGGATGGCATCGCCGCCCAGCACCACCACAGTGCCAGCCGTTGTTGCGAGGTCTTTTTCGGCCAGCGCAAAAGCACGCCGCTCGCATCGAAACAGCGCAGGATCTGCTCGATCTTGCGGTGATCGACGGGTTCCGGCTCTAACGTCTCGCGCGCATCAAGACGGGTTTCGGCAACACGGCACGATGCTTCTTCCTCGCATCGGATTGCCCGAAAACCGGTGTCCACTTTTCGGTCCGATGCTTTCAAGTGCTGGAAATTCCGGAAGCCTGCGCTGCGAGCCAGAATGTTGAGAAGCTCCAGATGGCTGACCGGCTTATGATCAGGTCCGGTCTCACGCGCCAGAAGCTCCTTGCGGATGGATTTGGCGAAGGCGGAGACATCCGTCACCACCATGCCCGATACAGGTTTCGACATCGTCATTATCCTCGATATCGTGCCGTGGAATGCTGTCGGTGGTCACCGTCTTCCGACCCGGCACGAAGGACAACCTGTCGTGTAAACGGGAGTGATGGCAGGTTTAGCTCCCGTCAAAAACGGGCGGTGACGCCTGGGTGAACTGCGGACCCTGTGACACAAGGGATACGCATAGTTGCCGCAGACGTCAACCGGCTGACTCTGGGTAATGTGTCCAATGTCAACCCGCCGCCTCTGCCGCAAGTGCTTCCCGCACAGCATCCCGGGCCTGCATACGCTCGAAATGCGCCTTGACTCTGGGGAACTCGGATATCTCTACGGCATCGTCCTTCAGCCAGCTGGACATGGTGAAAAGATAGGGATCGGCAATCGTGAACCGGTCACCCATCACGAAATCCCCGGTCAGATCCTGCTCGATCAGGCGGAAGCTGTCCCGCATGGTTTCGGGCACCTTACGGCGCATATCCTCCAGCGAGGTGGGCTCGGTTGCCCAGCGGGAGCCGCGCGGTCCATGGGCATGGGCCACGTGAACGGTAGACGCGATGAAGCTGTTGAAGGCCTGAAGCCGTGCCAGCTCGAACGGATTGTCGAGCGGCGCGAGTTTCTTGTCCGGCGCGATCTGCGCGATATAAAACAGGATGGCCGGGGTTTCCGTAATGGTGCCCTCCGGAGTGACGAGCGCCGGGACCCGACCTTTCGGATTAACCTTCAGATAGTCCGGTGAACGCTGCTGGCCTTCTGCGAATTTCAGCCGTTTCAGCTCAAAGGGAAGTCCCGCCTCTCGAAGCGTAATATGTGAGGCGAGCGAGCAGGCACCCGGAGAGAAAAACAATTGATACACTTGGCGAATCCTCCACTTTCGGCTTGGCAGTTTTTCGATGTTTGTACAGTTGCGCAAGATGGGAAGTTGGGCTTTCCCGTTCGCGAAGGGTGATCCGGTTCAGCACAGTCTGCGTTATTTCTGCATGTGTGCACGTAACAGGAGAACGACCTTGAAAACGCTGCTTCCCGTGCTGTGGGCCAAACCTCTTTTTGCCGCGATTGTTTCCGCTTGTCTCGTCATGCCGCATGTCGCGCAGGCTTCAGAGCAGGCCTATTCCGCGCAGGACATCCAGTCGATGATCATCGGCAAGCGGATCTATCTGGCAACGCCGATGGGCGGCGAGTTCCCGCTGAACTATCGCAAGAACGGCGTCGTGGATGGATCCGGCGAAGCGCTGGGGCTCGGCCGTTTCGTCAAGCCGGAAGACACCGGCAAATGGTGGATCAAGGGCGACCGCCTCTGCCAGCAGTTCCAGACCTGGTACAAGGGCGCGCCCATGTGCTTCGAGCTTTACAAGACAGGCTCAAAGACGCTGCGCTGGGTGCGCGATAATGGTCAGGTGGGCACCGCCCGGATCGGTGACGGGATCTGACCCTCAAAGAGTCAGGCGAACATGGCGTCGGTCGCCCGGATTTCGCCGACGGTGATGCCGTTCCAGTTTTTCATGGTGCGGTTGGCGAGCGCCATCAGCGCCTCGCGCTCCTGGCTGCCGGCTTCGAAATAGCGCGCGACGAGAGCGAAGATCATGCTTTCCGCCGCGCGCGTCGTGCCATCCTCGCACTTCACAGCTATGGCCACGCCGTGGTCCGGCAGCGCCGCGACGAACACGCCTTCCGCGCCCGTCTTGGCGAAAATCTTGCCGGGTGCAATCTGCATCAGCTTCGTGCAGGCGCGACCCGTACCCGCCACGTAGAAGGGTTCCGCCATGCAGGCCTCCATCAGGCGGCGCGAGGCGTCGGCCCGGGTCCTGGAGATACCCGTTCCCGTCAGCATCTTCGCAAAACCGTGGGCGAGACCTTTCAAGGGTGCGGCATAGGTGGGAATGGAACAGCCATCGACGCCGCAATTATCGGTTCCGAGTGCCGCCCCCGTCAGATCCTCCATCACGGCGCGGATTTCAGCCTGAAGCGGGTGATCGTAACCGATATAGCCTGCATGGTCCCATCCGGACTGAACGCAGGTGCAGATGAAGCCCGAATGCTTGCCGGAGCAATTGTTATGCAAGGCATTGGGCGCCTCCAGCGTGCGGGCCTGATGGATGATCGTTTTCTGGTCGGACGACCAATGCGCACCGCATTCGAGCGCGCTGACATCGCGTCCGGCTTTCGCCAGCATTCCCGCTGCCGTCGAGACATGCTCGTCTTCGCCGGAATGGGAGGAACAGGAGAGCGCCAGTTCCTTTGCAGCTAGGCCAAAGGCATCCGCAGCGCCGCTTTCGATCAGCGGAATGGCCTGCATGGCCTTGCAGGCGGACCGGGGAAACACGGCGGCCTCGATATCGCCTGCCTGAAACAGCACCTTGCCCGCGCCATCCACAACCACGGCCATGCCGCGATGACGGCTTTCGACCAGAGAACCACGGGTTACTTCAACGGTCACGGGATTTTGCATGGGCCTGCCTCGAAGATGATGCTTTGCTGATCTTCATAGCGAGAGAACAGGACGACAACCAGCCAGATTTTGACGAGCACCCGTATTCTTCATGACGACCTTTATCTTCCTCAAGCGACTGTTTCTGGCGATCTTCGCCATATACCTTCTGCCTACCTTTGCCTCTGCCGGATGGTGGGCGCTGCAGGACCGCCCTGCCCGCTGGAGCGAGGCCAACTGGGGTTCTGCGGGCATTCTGCCGGAAGCTTCCCAAAGCGACGAGGCAGCGGTCTACGTATTTTCCGCCAAGACCGGTGGACTGAAAGGCGCCGTTGCCAGCCATGCGTGGATCGTGACGAAGGAACAAGGCGCAAGGATTTATACCCGCTATGACAAGGTGGGCTGGGGTTCACCCATCCGGCGTAATCACCGCCCAGCGGACGCCTTCTGGTATTCCAACCCACCGGAACTGGTGACGAAGATAACGGGCGAAGATGCGCAGGCGCTCATTCCCAAGGTGGAAGCGGCCATTGCCGCCTACCCCTATGCCGAGCCCGGTGGATACACCATCTGGCCGGGGCCGAACTCCAACACCTTCGTCGCACATGTGTTGCGCAGCGTGCCGGAACTGGGCGCAGTCCTGCCACCGCATGCGGTGGGCCGCGATTATCTGCCGGATGGCGCGTTCGTGCATCTGGATCAGGATGGGAAGGATCTGCACCTGACGATCCGCGGATTGATCGGCCTGTCTGCCGGCGTACGCAGCGGCTTCGAGGTGCATTTTCTGGGGCTGGTGGCTGGCATCGACGTGATGCGGCCGGGCATCAAGATCCCCGCCTTCGGCCGGATCGGGGTGTGACACCCGCCGCTTCTTCGCTATAATGTTGGCTCGGAGAGCGCGGAGCGCAGTTCTCGGCGCAGCTAAAGATCCCCTCCCCGACCCTCCCCACAAGGGGGAGGGAGCAGGTTGAGCAAGCCGCTACCATGATCACCTGGAACGGGAACACAGGCGGTCGCCAAGAATGCGAGGGAACTCCCTCCCCCTTGTGGGGAGGGTTGGGGAGGGGTCTGTCTAAGGCCGGAACCTCTCGCGTCGTATCTTATAAAGGATCACAGAATCATCTGCCGCATTACCGACAGTTCATTCGACATCCTTGTGATTGAAATCGGCCATCGCCGGGAAGTCTACAGAAAATAAAAAGGGTCGCACAACTGGCGACCCTTCCATGAGTATTGGTCCGAAAGGAACCCGGTTCAGCACCACCGAAGCGGCTGGAACCTGCAGGAGGTGTGGATCAGGCCGAGGGCTGCCCCGTCGTCACCAAAACCTTTCCCATGTCCATTTCGCTAACCGCAATCTCACTAGACATCGGATCACCTCCTTTCGTTTCGTTGAACATGACAAGAAGGTAGGCTCGACCTTTCGTTATTTCAAGGCACGAAATGTATCTTGCCGACGCTGATTTTGAACGGGCGGAGGGTGATCCAGTCACTCCTCATTTAAAGCCGCCTCATGCATCAGTTCCGTTGAAAGTATCAGATATTTTTTTCATCCAGAGATTGTAATTCGTCCTTGTTGCGGAAGCAGGTTCAGGATTATGGAGGGTTTACAGATCGCATAGATGCGGAGATTATTGATGCGTATTTCCTTTATTTCTGGTATTATTTTTCTTTCGACATCCCTTCCCCTTAGTATCTTGGGAAATATTGCCAGCGCTGCAGAACAGGCAAAAACGGACATCGGTTTCTGCCTCAAGGACGAAGGCTCAATCGACCTGACCGTCTTGACCAAGAATGAAGTGGGCGTCGTTGTTACCAATGTCGGCGCCTCCGCCACCAACCCGAAGGGACAGATCGCCATTTCGGCCAACAACTATTTTGGAAAGCCTGGAACAAGCCCCTTCTTCAAATCAGGCATGGGCCTGCACCGGCTTGCGGGGGGAAGCTGCTACAATATTGCCATCATGACCAAACCAAGCCAGCCGGATGGCAGCGCTGCATGGTCATGCGTGGGCGGAAATCTGAATGTGACAGGTAAAGTTCTGCTCTTCAGCGCCGGAGTAGTTTCGGGACAAGTCATAGGCGTGGTGCATGCCAGCGAAAATGCACCGGTTATCAACTGCCCGCCGACTGGCAATTGAGTTCTTGCGTTTCAGCCTCCCTGCCAATGGGAGGCTGAAACACCTTGGTGAGTATTCGGATAGCCGCCCGAGTTACTCCAGCGTCAGGACGATCTTGCCGATATGGCTGCTGCTTTCCATCAGGCGATGCGCTTCGACCACCTGATCGAAGGGCAGGACGGAGTGAATGACCGGCGCGACCGATCCGGCTTCCAGCAGAGGCCAGACCTGAGCCACCAGTTCGTCGCGGATTGCGCGCTTTTCCTCAGCCGTACGCGGGCGCATGGTGGAACCGGTCACCGTGAGGCGTTTGACCATGATGGGCCGCAGGTCCACCTTTTCCGCGATATTGCCGCCCAGAAACGCGATGATGGACAGGCAGCCATCCTTGGCAAGGCAGTTCAGGTTCTTCTCGAAATAGGCAGCACCGATCATGTCGAGCACGACATCGACGCCCTTGCCCCCGGTCACCTCCTTGATGACGGCGGCGAAATCCTCCGACTTGTAATTGATGCCGCGGGTGGCGCCGAGCTTTTCGCAGGCTTCGCACTTCTCTGCAGACCCCGCCGTCGTGTAGACGGTGGCGCCAAACGCCTTGGCAAGCTGGATCGCGGTCGTGCCGATACCTGACGTGCCGCCATGGATGAGCACGCTTTCGCCCTCGGTCAGGCCCGCCATCTGGAAGAGGTTGGCCCAGACAGTGAAAAAGGTTTCCGGAACCGCTGCCGCCTTGACCGCATCATATCCCTTGGGGAAAGGCAGTGCCTGACCGACCGGGAGAATGCAGAATTCCGCATAGCCGCCGCCATTGGCAAGGCCACAGACCTGATCACCGACGGCGAAATCCGTGACCCCTGCCCCCACTGCGGCAACCGTTCCGGCCACTTCCAGGCCGAGGATCGGGCTTGCATCCTTCGGCGGCGGATAGATGCCCTGACGCTGCGCGACATCGGGACGGTTCACGCCTGCCGCCTGCACCTTCACCAGAATTTCGCCCGCTCCCGGTTGCGGCACCGGACCGTTGGTGAAGCTCATGACGTCGGGGGCACCGAAGGATGTCAGATCGACGTGACGCATGGTGGTTGCCAAAGACATTAAATAAATTCTCCCATTAGGCTATATATGCGGCAAACACGGATTTGCCTTCAATGCTCGCTCTTTGCGCTTTCACGCATATTCGCACGCAAAGCTTCTTCATCCTCGCCGATGTGCTCAAGTCGAATGGCAAGATAGGGCGCAAGCCTACGCGGTTAAAGGCGGCAGATTGCCCTCACAGCTCGAAGGATAAGCAGAAGGTAGGCAAGCCGAGAATTTGGAACTCGGACAAAATCTACGTATGATTGATTTAAATATTTTCACGCTTCTTTTACGTGAATTCACAAGACAAAGCAGATGGGTTTTCGTATCTAGATTGCGCACATGATTCATTAACACGGAGAAATTGCAATGAAGACCTATCTTACCGCCTCCCTCGCTTTGATTATGGGTGCGACGATGGCACACGTCGGTCATGCTCAGTCTGCGGATCTCAAGCTCGCTGCGCTGCCAGCAAGCGATTTCGCATTTTGCCTGGCCAGTGATGCCGTATTCGTGGCGGGCGCAACATCAGCCACAGAAACGGGCATCGTCGTTACCAATGTTGGTAACGCCCTGACTAATACCGGTGGCAAGGTTGTGGTTGCAGCCAACAACTTTTACAAGAACGGCGCTGGCGGAGAATGGACATCGAACATGGGCCAGTTCAACCTGCCGGGCGGTAGCTGCTACAATGTGGCGACGATGATGAAGACCACATCTCCAAACGGTAGCACCGCCTGGACATGCGCAGCAACAAGCGGCGCGGCTTCCAACGCAGGCGCAACGATCAGCGGCCTCATCAGCACGCAGACCCAGGTACTCAACATTGCGACGGGCTATGTTACCGCCGGCGTATCTTCCACGCTCAACAATGCACCAACCGTGAATTGCCCCTATTGATCTGATGTGACCTTATCGAGCAGGAACGCACAATCTCTGTCGACGTGACATCCGTCAGACATGGTGAAGATGCTCGAGGAAAGAGCGTTTGTGGTTTTCATAAAAACGGCAAACGCTCCTTCTATCAAAGATGCGGATCGAAGACAGCGACCGCAAGCCCGGCCTCGCTATCCTTAGCCTTGGCCTTGACACCTGCAATGGCGGCGCCGATGCGGCCAACATCATCCAGTAGAAGGCCTTTGGGCAATTCCACGACTCCGATCGAACAACGCAGCAGCGGAAAATCGCGCTCTATACCGTTGCGATCATGGCCGCGAATTCGACCAGAGGCGCGATCCTCGCTGGAATAGAGCTGGACCACATCATCATGGAAATCCGACAGCAGGCGGCCGAGAATTTCCTGCGCCTCCCCCCATGTCCAGTCGCGAAGACCGATGAAGAAATCATCGCCGCCGACATGACCAAGGAAATCGCCCTGCGAGAAGAAGTAGCGCTTCATCAGAGCGGCAAACAGGGTGATGGCATGATCGCCCATCTGGAAGCCGTAATGATCGTTGAACGGCTTGAAGAAGTCGAAATCGCAATAGCAGAAAAAGCGGGTCTGGTCGTCATCGCGACCCGCTTCCAGCATGAAATCCCGGATCGCCCGATTACCCGGAAGACCCGTCAGCGGGTTCTGATCCTGTGCGATCTGCAATTGCTTCTCGTTGATGACGCGAATGAGCGACGCGGCAGACACTACGCCTGCATAACGCATGTTTTCCGTCAGGATCACACAATCGCTGCCATCCATGTTGGCGAAGATGGTCATCAGCCTCTCGGCATTGGCATCGAGCCCGATGATCGGCGCACCTTCCACGAAGTGCGCAATGGAGCGCTCGTAAAGCTTGTTTTTCAAAAGGTCGCGACCGAACGGGCGATAGATGAATTCCTTCAGGTGATGCTCGCTGATAATGCCGCGCGGCTCGCCATTGGCATTCAGAACAGGGAAGAAGGCCTGACGTGGATTGGCACGAAAGAGTTCGAAAACCGCATCGATGCTTTCGTGCTCGAACACGGTCGGCAGACGCTCAATCTGCCTGCGAATCAGGATCTCGTCCAGCGACTGGCTGGTGCGGCGTGCACGGCCCAAATCGGCAAGCGAAGGATAGGCGGGTTGCAATTCATTCACAAAGGTCGTGGGGCGGGCAATGAACCAGCCTTGAACCATATCCGCACCCGCCTCACGGCAGGCCAGACACTCCGCCTCCTGCTCGACACCTTCCGCAATCACCCGGATGCCCAGTACATGGGCGATGTTGACGAGATTGCGCACGAGGTGGCGTTTGCGCGGGCTGGCATCCAGACCGGCGATAAAGTGCCGGTCGATCTTCAGATAATCGACCGGGAAATCGCAGAGAAGCTTTATCTCCGCATGGCCGACGCCGAAATCATCGATTGCCAGCTTGAATCCTGCCTGACGCATGCGCTTCATCAAAGCTGCAAACTCAGGTGCGCTGGTATTGTCGAAACGCTCGGTCAGTTCGAAGCAGACAGAGGATGGCGGGATTTCGGCTTGTCGCAGCTGTTGCAGCATTCGGTCAACAATCTGACCGCCAGAGCGAATGAGTCGGCCATCCAGATTGATGAACAGGGTAGCATGAGCGAAATCCGGCACGGTGGCGAATTTCGCCAGAGCACGGGCCGACAGCATCTGTTCGATCGCTAGAAGCTGGCCCGCCTCTTCTGCCGTATCCAGAAGCTCCAGCGGGGATGCAAAGCCCAGCCTGCCATGGCCGCGCAGAAGCGTTTCATAGCCGAAGACCTTGCCCGTCGAGAGTTCGACAATGGGCTGCAGGGCGCTTTCGATGACAAGCTTGCTCAGGTTCAGCAATTGCCCGTCGGCAAAACGCCGCAGCACAGGAGTTTCGATGGGCACGGCCCCGGACATCACGACGTCTCCCTGACGCATTTTCTATTGCGAGAGATCATCACATCCGAGTCATCAACAGATGGTTGATGTAGTATGATAGTTTTGTGAAGAAGCAACCTCTAAATCACCGGAATATTGGGCCTTTTGACTATCGACTCGACTACATCGACCTCACCAATTGTGGTTTCGATTTTTATTGATTGATCAGTCAATCAAAAATATAATCCGCTTTAACAGGAGATTGAAATGCCTAAGCTTGGAATGGAGCCGGTTCGCCGCAAGGCGTTGGTGGACGCAGCCTTGAAGACGATTGGCAGCCATGGCTCGCTGGATGTCACCATGTCCGACATCGCGCGCGAGGCAGGCGTTTCTCCGGCGCTGGCGCACCATTATTTCGGTAGCAAGCAGCAATTGCTGATCGCCACAATCCGGAGTCTTTTGAGGGAGTTGCGCCGTGATGCTGTGACAGCGATTCAGCAGGCTCACACACCACGTGAACGGCTTTCCGCCGTCATTCGCATCTCGTTCCAGGCCAACCAGTTCACGCCGGAAACGGTGGCGGCCTGGCTTGCCTTCTATGTGGAAGCGCAGCGTTCAGAGGAAACGAGGCGCCTGCTGGTGCTCTATGCGCGGCGCCTGCATTCCAACCTGATGCATGCGCTGAAGCAGCTTGCCCCTGCCCCGCAGGCCGCACGCATTGCCGAAGGTGCGGCGGCCCTGATCGACGGCCTCTATATCCGCCAGTCCTTGCGGGCAGCACCCCTTTCCATCGATGCGTCGATTGCGCTGGTGGAAGAGTATGTGACGGCGCAACTTACTCAGTTTCCTCAGACATCCGCCCCCGGAGAACAAGCATGAAAGCCCAGCCGCAAGCCTCTCACTTCATTGATGGTGCCTATGTCGAGGACAGCGCAGGCACGGTCATCGAAAGCATTTTCCCGGCCACCGGCGAGGTAATTGCGCGTCTCCACGCCGCAACGCCTGCCATCGTCGAAAAGGCGGTTCAGGCAGCCAAGCGGGCACAAAAGGAATGGGCGGCCATGAGCCCGACAGCGCGTGGCCGGATCCTTCGCCGTGCTGCCGACATCATGCGCGAGCGCAACCGCGAGCTTTCTGAACTGGAAACGCTGGATACCGGCAAGCCCATTCAGGAAACCATCGTGGCCGACCCGACGTCTGGCGCAGACAGCCTTGAATTCTTCGGCGGCATCATCGCCACCGCGCTCAACGGATCGCAGATCCCGCTGGGGTCAGACTTCGCCTATACCAAGCGCGTGCCGCTCGGCGTCGTCGTCGGCATCGGGGCCTGGAACTATCCGCAGCAAATCGCCTGCTGGAAGGCGGCACCGGCGCTGGCCGCGGGCAATGCCATGGTGTTCAAGCCTTCGGAAGTCACTCCGCTCGGCGCGCTGAAGATCGCTGAAATCCTCATTGAGGCGGGCCTGCCGAAGGGTGTGTTCAACGTGATCCAGGGGGACCGCGATACGGGACCGCTTCTCGTCTCGCACCCGGATGTCGCCAAGGTTTCGCTGACCGGCTCGGTGCCAACAGGCCGCAAGGTGGCGGGTGCCGCAGCCAGCCAGTTGAAGCATGTGACCATGGAGCTTGGCGGAAAATCGCCGCTCATCGTGTTTGAAGATGCGGATCTGGAAAGCGCGATTTCCGGCGCCATGCTCGGCAATTTCTATTCGACCGGCCAGGTGTGCTCGAACGGCACGCGCGTCTTCGTTCACACGGCGCTGAAGGAGCGTTTTCTGGCGCGGCTGAAGGAGCGCACGGAAGCGATCATGCTGGGCGATCCGCGCGATGAGGCAACCCAGATGGGGCCGATGGTATCGCGTGCCCAGCGGGAAAAGGTTCTCTCATACATCGAAAAGGGCAAGGCGGAAGGAGCGAGGCTCGTGACCGGGGGCGGCATTCCCAATGCAGTGTCGGGCGAAGGCTTCTATGTGCAGCCAACGGTGTTTGCCGATGTGCGCGACGACATGGTGATTGCGCGCGAAGAGATTTTCGGCCCGGTGATGTGCGTGCTGGATTTCGAGGATGAGGCCGATGTGGTGGCCCGCGCCAATGCCACCGAATTCGGTCTGGCCGCCGGCGTGTTCACCGCCGATATCAGCCGCGCGCACCGCGTTGTGGATCAGCTCGAAGCAGGCACGCTGTGGATCAACACCTACAATCTCTGCCCGGTGGAAATTCCCTTCGGCGGCTCCAAGCAATCCGGCTTTGGGCGTGAAAATTCCGCAGCCGCGCTGGAACACTATAGCGAACTCAAGACCGTCTACGTCGGCATGGGTAAGTGCGAAGCGCCGTATTGAGAAGCACTGCCGGAGGGTGGAAACACCCCCCTCTGCCCTGCCGGGCACCTCCCCCTCAAGGGGGGAGATCGGCAGAACGGTACCCGATCGCCCACTTGTTGGCGGTGCGGAATGAAGACAAGGCCACCTATGGCCGAAGAGAACCGAGGCGGTGCCGCAAATCGATCTCCCCCCTTGAGGGGGAGATGGCTGGCAAGCCAGAGGGGGGTGAGCCCCAAGCAGAAGACCTAACGGAACGACTATCATGAGCTACGCAGATTTCGTCATTATCGGTTCCGGCTCGGCGGGCTCTGCCATGGCTTACCGTCTTTCCGAGGATGGCAGGCATACGGTGATCGTGCTGGAATTCGGCGGTTCCGACATCGGGCCTTTCGTGCAGATGCCGGCGGCGCTTGCCTTTCCCATGAACATGGACCGCTACAACTGGGGCTATCTCTCCGAACCCGAGCCACATCTCAATAACCGCCGCATGATTGCGCCGCGCGGCAAGGTGGTGGGCGGCTCCTCCTCCATCAACGGCATGGTCTATGTGCGCGGCCATGCGGAAGACTTCAACCGTTGGGACGAGATGGGCGCGACAGGCTGGGCCTATGCCGATGTGCTACCCTACTTCAAGCGCATGGAGAATTCACACGGTGGTGAAGACGGTTGGCGCGGCACGGACGGCCCCTTGCATGTGCGCCGTGGCGAGGTGAAGAACCCGCTCTACCGCGCTTTCATCGAGGCAGGGCGACAGGCCGGTTTCCCGGTGACGGACGATTATAACGGCCGCCAACAGGAAGGCTTTGGCCTGATGGAGCAGACGAGCTGGGCCGGTCGCCGCTGGTCCGCCGCCAATGCCTATCTGAAGCCTGCGCTGAAGCGCCCCAACTGCCGGCTCATTCGCTGCTATGCGCGGCGCGTGGTTTTCGAGGGCCTGAAGGCGGTCGGCGTCGAAGTGGAAATCGATGGCCGCATCGAGGTGGTGCGCGCAAACCGGGAGGTGATCGTTGCGGCATCTGCCTTCAACTCGCCAAAGATCCTGATGCTATCGGGTGTCGGTCCGGCCGCGCATCTGAAGGAAATGGGCATCGAGGTTGTGGCGGATCGTCCGGGCGTTGGCCAGAATTTGCAGGATCATCTGGAATATTATCACCAGTTCAAATCGAAGCTGCCGATCACGCTGCATTCAAAGAACAACTGGTTCTGGAAGGGCGTTGTCGGCGCGCAATGGCTGTTCTTCAAGACAGGGCTCGGCACCTCAAACCAGTTCGAGGCAGCTGCCTTCATACGTTCCGCAGCGGGTGTGAAATGGCCGGATATTCAATATCACTTCCTGCCGATCGCGGTCTCCTATGACGGGAAATCGGCGGCTGAGGGCCACGGTTTCCAGGCGCATGTGGGCTACAACATGTCGAAGTCACGCGGCTCGGTGACGCTGCGCTCGCCCGACATGAAGGACGCACCGGTGCTGCGCTTCAACTATATGAGCGACCCGGAGGACTGGGTGAAGTTCCGCCATGCCGTGCGGGTGACGCGGGAAATCTTTTCGCAACCGGCCTTCGCGCCCTATGTGGACAGCGAGATCCAGCCGGGCGCGAAAGTCCAGAGCGATGACGAGATCGATGCCTTCCTGCGCGAACATCTGGAGGGCGCCTATCACCCATGCGGCACGTGCAAGATGGGAAGGACGAGCGACCCGATGGCCGTGGTGGACCCGACAACGAAGGTGATTGGCGTCGAGGGTCTGCGCGTGGCGGATTCATCGATCTTCCCGCATGTGACCTATGGCAATCTGAACGGCCCTTCGATCATGACCGGCGAAAAGGCCGCCGATCATATTCTGGGCCGTGACCCCCTGCCCCGCAGCAACCAGGAAGCTTGGACGAACCCGAATTGGCAGGTGAGTGATAGGTAGATGCGATCAGACGCGATAAGGGATGCGCACGCCGGGATCGTCGACCGGCAGATCCTTCGCATCCCGCGTCACCAGCAGGCAATCCCCCACACGAGCACTTGCCCAGACAATGGCGTCCGGCAGCTTCAATCGATACTGACGGCGTAGACGCACTGCTTCCTCGGCCACAGACTTATCGATCTCGACCAGTTGGAAGTTTGAGAGAAACGCTTCTGTTGCCTGGCGATAGTCGTCGGCGGTGCCGACCATGACCTCCATCCATGAAACCATGCTGATGGCGCGCTGCCGATAGCGCTCGATCTCGTTTCGGGCAGCATCGATACCGTTCAGATAATCGATGAGAATGTTGGTGTCGAAGAGCGCTTTCACCACTCCTCCCGCAGGGATCGCTGATATTCCACGCCATCCTGAATGTCCGCCGTTTTGGACCACAGGCCAAAGGCATCCTGCATATCGGAGCGGGTCCGCTTTTCCAGAAGCTCTGCCACCGCCTCCCGGATGAGAGCGCTTCGGGAGACCTTCTCTTCCCGCGCAATACGGTCCAGAGCGGAGACAGCGCTTTCTTCAATGTCGACAAGCGTGCGCATGGTTCCTCTTATATCAATTGACGATATCATATATATCCTGCCTACGATTTTGTTTCAATCCCGACCGACGGATCTGGCTTTCTCGCCCGTTCAAGGCTCAACACGAACCTGAACCAAATTCTGCGTCGGGAGAACAAAGATCCGCATCCTGTTGAACCTTTTGCGATTTGCCAGCATCATGGGCTCCGCGTGGCGCGAGGCCCGTGTGCAGTAGCAGCAAACGATGAGCCTTGATCCCGATGCAGAACTGGTGCGGCGTGTGGCAGCGGGAGATCCGTCCGCCATGCGCGAACTGGTGTCTGCCAAGCTGCCGCGGTTGCTGGCGCTGGCGCAGCGAATGCTGGGTGACCGCAGCGAGGCGGAAGACGTGGCGCAAGAGACCTTCCTGCGCATCTGGAAGCATGCCGGGAACTGGCGGCAAGGCACGGCGAAATTCGATACCTGGGCGCACCGCATATCGCTGAACCTGTGCTACGACCGGCTGCGAAAGAAGCGTGACGTGCTGACGGATGTCCTGCCGGAACAGATCGACCCCGGCGCTCTGCCAGATGCGGGTCTCATGGCGGCGGAAGGCGATGCCGCCCGAGTCGAACGCGCACTGCAAAACCTTGCTCCGCGCCAGCGGGAAGCCATCATTCTGGTCTACTATCAGGAGATGTCAAACCGCGAGGCGGCCCAGGTTCTCGATATCAGCGTCGATGCGCTGGAAAGCCTGCTTGCGCGCGGCAAGCGGGCATTGCAAACCATCCTGCTGGGAGATGACGACCATGCCTGAGAGCAAAGATCGCGACAAGCAACTGGAAGCCCTGCTTTCAACCTACCGCGTGGCGCCGCCGGATGCAGCGCTTGTCGGCCGAATTCTGGAGAGCGGTCAGCGCCGACTGACCATGAGAAACCGGATGATCCGCTGGCTTGTCGGTGCGGGTCTGGTGGGCCTCGGGCTGGCAGGCGGACTGACGGGTGCAACAGCCGTGGCTTTCATGCTGCCCAGCCAATCCATCATCAGGACCGATTATGACACCGCATTCGGCAGCATCCAGCCGGATGGAGACACCAGCCACATGCAGGAGGTTCAATGACCGAGCAAGGTTACCGCAGGCTCGTCATCGGCCTGCTGGCGTTCAACACATTCCTGATTGCCGCAATCTTCGGCGGCGGGCTGTACTATCTCTATGGCGACACACGTCAGCCGCCGTCCCGCCTGCCGCTGGCTGGCGAGCAACTGCCGGGGAAGCAGCGGGGTGAATTGCAGAAGGCACTGGCCGAAGCACGCCGGGATGTGCGTTCCGTTTCGCTGGAGGCAAGGCAGGCGCGCGTGGAGGCTGCGGCCCTGATGGGCAAGCCGGACCTCGATGCCGATGCCTTGCGCGATGCGCTGAAACGGGCGCGCGATGCGGAATACGCGGTCAGGGCCGCGACGGAGGAGCGTGCAATCTCGTTCGCGACGGGTCTTTCGCTGGATGAACGCCGCCGTCTGGCGGATGGTCTGGTGCAGCGTGAAGCACCTCGACCGCCTGCCGCGAAATAATCACAATTTCGAACCGACGGATTTTCTAAAGTCCGTGCGTTGAAGAGCCGATAACGAAACGGAGTTCGTATCGGCCATGGCAAATAATCCCGGCCTTTCAAAGGATCTCGAAGCGGCACTGACGCTCTGGCGTTTTGGCCTCGGCGCACAGGAAGGCAGCATTTCGGCGATCAAGGGCGATCCGCGTGACCTGCTTTTGCAGGAGGTGACGGAGCAGGCCGTGCCGCACCCAGTGGGCGGCAGCCTTCGCTCGACGCAGGATCTGCTGGTTTCCCTCTACGACTTTCAAGCCGAAGTGAAGGCGGAGCGCGAGCGCCCTCTTCCGGCTGTTGCCGCCAATGCAGCCGCGACGGCGATGGCTGCCAATGGCGCCAAGCCTGCCGAAATGGCGGGCGGCACCATGGATGCAGGCGGTATGGGTGGCGGCGGAATGGGTGGCGGCGGAATGGGCGGATCAATGGCTGGCCCTGCCCCGGGAACTGGCGCGACTGGAAATGGCGCCCCCGGAAACGGCAAGGCAAACAAGGCCGACGTACAGCCGTCCAAGCGTCCCTATCTGCCACAGCAGATCCTTCTGGCGGAAGCGGATGCCCGCTTCAACGGCACCATCCATCAGCCCCTGATCGGGTTTGGCGAAAGGCTGGCCATGTTCTGGGCCAACCACTTTGCCATTGCGACCGGCAAGGGCGGCGAGGTTCATATTGCCGCTGGCGCCTTCGAGCGGGAGGCAATTCGCCCGCATATATTCGGGCGTTTCGAAGACCTGTTGACCGCTGTCGAAACGCATCCCGCAATGCTGGTCTTTCTCGATAACCGGCAGTCGATCGGACCGAATTCTCCCGCCAACAAGAACGGCAAGCGCGGCCTGAACGAGAACCTTGCCCGCGAGATCATGGAACTGCATACGCTGGGCGTCGGCACCGGCTATAGCCAGACGGATGTCACCTCCTTCGCGAAGATCATCACCGGCTGGGCCGTCTATCGCGATGAAAAGCGGCCGGGACCGCAGGGCGCATTTACCTTCAACGCCAATGCCCATGAACCGGGCGATCATACGGTGATGGGCATCACCTATCCGGAAGGTGGCATTGAGCAGGGTCGAGCCGTGCTGCGCGATCTTTCGCGCCATCCGGCAACCGCGCGGCATCTGGCGTTCAAGCTCGCCCGTCACTTCGTGGCGGATGACCCGCCACCCTCTCTCGTGAACAAGATGACTGCGGCCTATACCAAATCGCAAGGCAACCTATCTGCCGTCTACAAGGCGATGCTGAACGCAGATGAGGCATGGGATCCGCAACTGAAAAAGCTGCGCCCGCCGCTGCAATATGTCACGGCGCTTCTGCGCAGCACGGGCATCAAGCCCAAGCCACAGCAGATCCTCTCCACCCTGAAAGCACTGGGACAACCGCTCTGGGATCCGTCCGGACCGAATGGATTTTCGGACGTCACCGATGGCTGGGCTTCTTCGGAAGGGCTTGCCACGCGGATCGACGCAGCCAACCTGTTTGCCCATCAGGCTCCCGGTTCCGTCGATCCGCGCTCCTTTGCCGGTGATCGGTTCGGTCCGCTGCTGACGGCAGAGACGCTGCAGGCCGTATCTCGTGCCGAAACGCGGCCACAGGGCCTTTCCATCGCCTTCCTTTCCCCTGAATTCCAGAGGTGCTGACATGCTGTGCGAAAACCTCAACCCCACCCGTCGCGCAATCCTGGGTGCCTCCGGCGCGCTGTTTGCCTGGGCATTCATGCCGAAATTCGCAACGGCAGCGCAGGGTCGCGATCCACGCTTCGTCACCATCATCCTGCGCGGTGCGCTGGATGGGCTGACGGCAGTTCCCCCGGTTGGCGATCCCGACTATGAGGGCCTGCGCCAGCAGATCGCCATGCATACTTCCGGCGACAACGCAGCGCTGCCGCTGGATGGCTTCTTTGCGCTCCACCCCTCCATGCCGAATTTCCAGCGGATGTTTCAGGCAAAGCAGGCAGCTGTGGTGCATGCCAGCGCCACGGCCTATCGCGAGCGCTCTCATTTCGACGGTCAGGATGTGCTGGAAAGCGGATATTCGACCCCCGGCCATGTGGAAACGGGCTGGCTGAACCGGTTGCTGGAGGGGTTGCCGCAGGGCGAACGCATTGCTCCCGGCCCTTCGGAGCGGGTGCGCGCCCTGTCCGTCGGTTCCACGGCGCCGCTGGTCATCCGGGGCAAGGCACCCGTGCTCGGCTGGGCGCCTTCCATTCTGCGGGCAGCAGACGGCGATCTGGCACCACGACTGACCGACCTCTACGGCAAGACCGATCCGCTTCTGGCAAAACTGCTGCAGGAGGGTATCGAGACAGGGCGCATAGCCTCCGGCCTCGACGTCAAGGCCAAGGGTGGCGCGGGCGATCCTGACGGCATGGAACAGATGGCGCGTGGTGCTGCACGCCTGATTGCGCAGGAGGATGGTCCACGCGTTGCAGCGCTTGCCTTCGAGGGCTGGGATACCCATGCGCAGGAAACCGAACGACTGGCCAAGCTTCTGCGCGGGCTGGATAATTCGCTTCTCGCGTTCCAGCAGGAACTGGGACCGGCCTGGAAGGATACGGCCATCGTTGTCGCCACCGAATTCGGACGCACCGCACGCATCAACGGCACGGAAGGCACCGACCACGGCACCGGCACGGTCGCATTCCTGGCGGGCGGCGCAATTCGCGGCGGTCGCGTGATTACCGATTGGCCGGGCTTGAAGGAGAAACAGCTCTTCGAGGCCCGAGACCTGAACCCCACCATCGATCTACGCTCCGTCATCAAGGGTGTTGCGGTCGATCTTCTTGGAGCGAGCGCCGCGCATCTTGCCGATGCTGTCTTCCCCGGCAGCCAGGCGGTGGCTCCCATGAAGGGGCTGATTGCCTGAACCCTGCAGGCAGCCCCTTGCCCCGGACCGGTCGCAGCCTCCGCGGCCGGTCCGCTGTTTCTGGCCCGATCGCACTCTTCAGTCTTGGTTATGTTACAGCGTGGATTTTCTCCCCAGGGCGCCGAATGCGCGACAATGCCGAACCCTTTCTGTCGATCCCATTCGCCAACAATCCAATAGAGAGTCCGCAAAGACCTGACCGGTCGGCGAATTACCCTTAAGGTTAGCTCGACACCGCCAATGGTTGAACCAGAACATATCATTTCAGTTATATGTTCGATGAGATTTTTTATTTGCGGCGATGGCAGGCGTCTATACGATAAGGTCGGAGGGTGACTGTGAGGGAGGAGTGTCGGGGGCAACCGGTGGATTGATCGGCCTATCCTGGACATATGACCGCACACCCCTGAAACCGTATCGCTCTGGGAGGAGAATATGTTGCGCACATTTATGCTTGCGGGTGTTTCCGCGGTTGCCCTATCGATTTCAGCTTTTTCGGCATCGGCCGCTGATGTGGTGCTCAAGCTGCACCAGATGCTGCCGCCGCAGGCCACCATTCCAGCCAAGGTTCTTGCTCCCTGGGCAGAAAAGATCAAGGCCGATTCGGGCGGCAAGATCGAGGTTCAGCTCTATCCGGCGATGCAGCTGGGCGGCAAACCATCCGATCTCGTCGATCAGGCCAAGGATGGGGTCGTCGATCTGGTGTGGACCCTCGTCGGCTATACGCCCGGTCGCTTCCCCAAATCGGAAGCCTTTGAGCTTCCCTTCATGGTCACGAGCGGTGAAGCCACCTCCGTTGCCTTCTACGACTTCTATGAAAAGCATCTGAAGAGCGAGTACAAGGACTATCACGTGCTTGCGGTCCATACCCACGGACCGGGCCTGATCCATACGATCGGCTCCAAACCAGTCAAGTCGCTGGCCGACATGAAGGGTCTGAAGCTTCGCGGCACGTCCAAGGTGGTGAACCAGATGCTGGAAGCCATGGGTGCTTCAGCGGTGGGCATGCCGGTAACGGCAGTACCGGAATCGCTTTCAAAGAGCGTGATCGATGGAACCGTCGTTCCTTGGGAAGTGACGCCCTCGATCAAGATCGCAGAGCTTGCGCCCAACCATACGCAGTTCTCCGGCAAGACCGGCCTTTACACGGCGGCGTTTCTCTTTGCGATGAACAAGGATAGCTACAACGCACTTTCGCCCGAACTGAAGAAGGTTATCGACGCCAATTCCGGCCGAGAACTGGCACGAAAGTTTGGTCAGGCCATGGACCAGGGTGACGTGGCAGGCAAGGCCATAGCCGATAAGGCTGGCAATACCACCATCACGATCGACGAGGCAGAAACCGCCAAGTGGAAAGAACAGGGCGAAAAGGTTACCAAGAACTGGATCGCCGAGATGGACAAGAAGGGTCTCGACGGAAGCGGCCTCTACAAGGACGCCGTCGCCTTGATCCAGCAAAACACAAAATAATCCTCCCTCAACTGCTGGGCAGGATTGTACCAGACGATCTTGCCCAGCTTTTTTAGTCTGATTGACATCTGCGCCTTGTCAAAGATGCAGCATACCAGTTTCAATTTACATCAATTGCGCTCGGGGGCCTGCGATGCCAACCCATGAATCCTACTCAGCCTTCTCCAGTCTGGAGAAACGCATCACGCAACTCGCCGTCGTTCTCGTCGGTTTCGCGGGGCTATGTCTCGTCGCTGCCTGCGCACTCACAGGGCTTTCCATCATCGGTGCTCTGACCATTCGCCCAATACCTGGTGAGATCGAGGTCGTAGAACTGCTCTGCGGGCTTGCGGTCTTCGGCTTCCTTCCGTTCTGCCAATTGAAGCGCGGCCATGTGGGTGTCGACCTGCTGATCGCCGCCTTCGGCCAGAAGGCGATGAACGTGACGCAGTTGATCGGCGACATCATCATCGCGGGCCTGTTCGCCCTGATCACCTGGCGTCACTGCATCGGCTTTCTCGACAAGCTGGAGAACGGTGAAACGACCCCGCTGCTTCTGTGGCCAATCTGGTGGGGCTATCTGGTCGCGCTGATCCTTCTGATCGCCAACGTCGTTGTCTGCCTCTTTATCATCCTCGCCGACCTGCGTGACATACGCAACAACAAGGCAATTGTCGCGGCCATGGGAGCCCACTGATGTCTAGCATTGAAATTGGCCTCTGGTCCTTTCCGGTTCTGATCCTTCTCATTTTCCTGCGCGTGCCAATCGGCGCCGCCATGCTGGGCTGTGGCGTGGTGGGCACCTGGATCGTCCTTGGAAAATGGGCGCCCATCCTTTCGCAGTTGAAGTCGGTGATCTGGTCGACGAACGTCAACTACTCGCTTTCGATCATTCCACTATTCCTGCTCATGGGCCAGTTCGCGGCCCGCGGCGGCATGAGCCAGTCCTTGTTCAATGCAGCAGCAGCCTTTCTCGGGCATAGAAAAGGCGGTGTCGCCATGGCGGCCGTCGGCGCCTGCGCGGGCTTCGGCTCCATCTGCGGCTCGTCTTTGGCAACCGCCGCCACCATGGCACAGGTTGCCTTGCCGGAACTGCGCCGTCACGGCTATTCAGGCGGACTGTCTACCGCGACGCTTGCCGCCGGCGGCACGCTGGGCATTCTCATCCCGCCATCCGTGGTGCTGGTGATTTACGCCATCCTGGCGGAACAGAACATTGCCAAGCTCTTCCTTGCCGCTTTCGTACCTGGCATCATCGCCGCAATCTCCTATCTGACGGTCATCGCCATCTATGTGCGCCTGAAGCCGGAAAGCGCCGGTCAGGCCCCTCGTCTTCCCTGGGCAGAACGTATTCCTGCCCTCATTGCCGTGTGGCCGGTGGTTGTCATCTTTTTCCTCGTGGTGGGTGGCATCTATCTCGGCTGGTTCACGCCAACACAGGCGGCTGCCGTCGGTGCTGCTGCAACGGGTCTGGTTGCCTGGAAAAACGGCGGGCTGGACCGATCGTCACTGATCGCCTGCTTCAAGGAAACGGCCGTCTCCACGGGCATGATCTTCTTCATCGTGCTCGGCGCGACCGTCTTCAACTCCTTCCTCGCCTTTTCCCGCCTGCCGCAGGTTGGCGCGGAATGGGTGACTGCGCAGGGCTTCGCACCGATGATGGTGCTGATCATCATCCTGGTGCTCTACATCATCTTCGGCTGCATCATGGATAGCCTGTCCATGATCGTCCTGACGATCCCGATCTTCTTCCCGATCGTGACCGCAATGGACTTCGGCATGAGCCCGGAACACTTTGCCATCTGGTTCGGCATCCTGGTGCTGATGGTGGCGGAGATCGGCATGATTACCCCGCCAGTTGGATTGAACCTGTTCATCATCTCGGCGATGTCGAGAGACGTACCGGTGCGCGACACCTATCGAGGCATCGTACCCTTCGTTTCAGCAGATCTCCTGCGAATCATTCTGCTGACAGCGTTTCCGATCATCTCGACATTCCTGATCTAAGCGGACCGATCCACACGTCCAATTGGAGGGCCTGGTCGCGCAACGGGCCCTTTTCCTCTCAAAGGCTCTCGGCTGTGCCATAGGCCGGAAGCAAAATCGCCCGGCATCGCACGTTATAAGAAAAGGTTGTATTTCTTATAAATTAAATATCACAGCGTGCAATTTTTAACTAGACATGCACGGCCTATAGTTCTAGTTTCTCGTTGCCAGCAAACAGGAGCTGGCGAATTAAAACAAATAAATAAAAGATCCATAATTTTTACACAGGGCATTATATTGCGCCCAGGCAATATATCACAGGAATTTTTAGAATTACTACTCGCAATGCCATTTGAAGCATCGTCAGCAGATACGGTTTTCTTTACGGTCCCCGCCGTAAAAGAAGCAAGCAATTTAAAAACCGGTCTGTACATTTTCGAGGAAGGATTGGCCTTCCTCGAAACTTTACGCCTGGCTGGCAGCAGCCACAGCGTTCAAACAGGCGAAGTCCCGGCTTCGCTTGTCGCCGACGTCTTCGCAAAAGAAGGCGTCGGCGGCTGACAGGCGGACGACGCCGATTGGACTGCGACGGATACAGTCTCGCTTACCCGATCACCATACGAGCGGAGATCGAGCGGATTGGATCATCTCCATTGGCCCGAGCCGTTTCGTTCCACTTGGGACGAAGGGCGCGTAGTGTCGCTATCGCATACGTCCAGGCTCTTCGACGAGGTGGACGGCCGGTTTCGGCCAACCTTTTCAGGCGACATGTATTTTCGCAGAATGATCCAATCAGGTCGAATTCCGCTCTAAGCCTCTTCCAAAGAGGCAAGTTCTTCGGTTGTGTTGCGAGTGCCTTTGACGGCATCGGCAATTGTGGTGGAGAACAGAACATCGCGGCTAGCATCGGCAACGCGGGCAAAGACATGCCGGATTTCGCATTGTTTCTCGCCATCGCAATCTTCGCAGCGCCGGTAGGCCGTCAGCGAGAGGCAGGGCAAGGGCGCGATGGGCCCGTCGATCAGGCGGAGTACTTCGCCGAAGGTAATTTCGCTTGCTGTCCGTTGCAGCAGATAACCGCCGAGTTTCCCACGGCGGCTTTCCACGAGGCCGCTACGCTTCAGCTCCAGCAGGATCTGCTCGAGAAACTTCTTCGGAATGGCTTGCTGAACTGCAATTTCGCTGATCAGCAGTGGACGTTGGCCATCCGCCTGGGCAAGGGCAGTCAGCGCGCGTAAAGCGTATTTAGCCTTCTGGGAAATCATCAGCGACACTATGAATGGAGATGCCTGAACCGCAGCTGTACAGATCATGCTGAATATCTCGCCGAACTGTACTTTTGCGGGCGGCCCCCAGTAACGCAACCTGATGCAAAATACAAATGGCTTCATCAGGCGGTCGGAGATCGGGACCATTGCGCATTTCTGCGGCGGCAGGAGTGGATTTTTTCGTCTGCCCCCCGGCGGGAGACTGATTTGCTCTGGGCCGGTTGCGAACAGGAAGGGCATTGCTCGCAGGTTCCGCTGAAAGCCGCCATAATGATAGCTATCAGGATTGGACAGTTTTCATGGAACAGACAGATTTCTCCGGTCGGGCCGCTCAACTGGATGCACAGTTGGCGGAGCTTGATCTAACAGACCGGCTGGCGCTTGCTTCGCGGCTGGGCAATGCCGTTTTTACAACGAGCCTCGGCATCGAGGACCAGGTGATCACGGCTGCCATCGGTCTGGCGCGGTTGCCGATCAACGTTTCGACGCTGGAGACAGGCCGTCTTTTTGCCGAAACAGTTGCTCTGATTGCTGAAACGGAAGAGCGGTTCGATCTGTCCATCAAGCGCTACGTGCCGGAGCAGGGTGATATCGATGCCTATGCGGCGCAGTATGGTCTGAACGGTTTCTACGAAAGCGTCGAGGCACGCCATGCCTGCTGTCACGTGCGCAAGCTGAAGCCTCTGGCCAAGGCCCTCGAAGGTGCCCAGATCTGGATCACCGGCCTTCGCCGTGGCCAGTCGGGCAATCGCGCAACCACGCCTTTCGCGGAATATGACGCAGACCGCAACCTGCTGAAGATCAACCCGCTGGCCGACTGGTCTCTCGACCAGATCAACGCCTATGTGGAGCGTGAGGCCGTGCCGGTGAACCCGCTGCATGCGCGCGGCTATCCTTCCATCGGTTGCGAGCCCTGTACCCGCGCCATCAAGCCCGGCGAGCCCGAGCGTGCCGGTCGCTGGTGGTGGGAGAACGACGAGAAGCGCGAATGCGGTCTTCACGTCCACGAAGCGGCCAGCGCTATTCCCCAGCCAGCCTGATTTTCCCGGACACACAATGAGGGGCAGTCGGCAAGCCGCCGAACAGCCTATCGACCATTCAAAGACGCATAGCCGGACCAACCGGCAGGAAAGCCGAGACCACATGCACAAGCACACATCGGAATTCGACCCTCACCTAAAGGATCCCGTCACCAAGCCGCCGCTCGATCCGCATCTCAAGGCACTTGAAAACGAGGCCATCCATATTTTTCGCGAAGTGGCGGCCGAGTTCGAAAACCCGGTAATGCTCTATTCGATCGGCAAGGATTCGTCCGTTCTGCTGCACCTCGCGCGGAAGGCCTTCTACCCCGGTCGCGTGCCCTTCCCGCTGCTGCATATCGACACCGGCTGGAAGTTCCCGGAAATGATCGCCTTCCGCGACGAGATGGCGGAACGCTTCGATCTTGATCTGGTCGTCCATACCAATCCGCGCGGTCAGGAAGAAGGCATTGGACCGTTCAGCCACGGCTCGGCCTACCATACGGACGTCATGAAGACCGAAGCGCTGCGCCAGGCGCTGGATGCCGGAAAGTATGATGCGGCCTTTGGCGGCGCACGGCGCGACGAAGAAGCCTCCCGCGCCAAGGAGCGCATCTATTCCTTCCGCACGCCGGACCATAAATGGGATCCGCGCAACCAGCGTCCGGAACTGTGGAACATCTACAACGGCAACATCCGTCGTGGTGAAAGCGTACGCGCCTTCCCGCTGTCCAACTGGACCGAAGTCGACATCTGGCGCTACATCCAGGCAGAAAACATTCCACTGCCGCCACTTTACTATGCCAAGAACCGCAGGTTCGTGGAGCGTGACGGCATGCTGATGTGGGCGGAAGATCCGCGTTTCCAGCCGTTGCCGGGAGAACAGATCCAGGAAGGCATGTTGCGTTTCCGCACGCTGGGCTGCTGGCCGCTGACGGGTGGTATTCGCTCGACCGCGACGACGCTGGACGAAGTGATTGCCGAACTTGAAATCGCCACCGTCTCCGAACGCCAGGGCCGCGCCATCGACCGCGACCAGGCCGGATCGATGGAAAAGAAGAAGCGTGAAGGATATTTCTGAGATGACTGCTCCCGCCAATACAGCCGCTCTCGCCGAAGTTCAGGACCTGCCGGAAGCAGAGGCCGCGAAGGCCGTTAAGGACAGCCGTCCGCTTCGCCTCATCACCTGCGGTTCCGTGGATGATGGAAAATCCACGCTGATCGGCCGTCTGCTCTGGGATACCAAGGCGGTCAAGGAAGATCAGGCCGCCGCACTCTCGCGCGACAGCGGCAAACAGAACGATCTTGGCCTGCCCGACTTTGCGCTGCTGCTGGATGGTCTTCAGGCCGAACGCGAACAGGGCATTACCATCGATGTTGCCTATCGCTATTTCTCGACCGATCGCCGGTCCTTCATCGTTGCCGATACGCCCGGCCACGAGCAATATACCCGCAACATGGCAACCGGTGCCTCCACGGCAGATCTGGCCGTTCTTCTGGTTGACGCGCGCGCCGGACTTCTGGAGCAGACGCGCCGCCATGCCACCATCGCCTCACTGATGGGCATCAAGCAGTTCGTGCTGGCCGTCAACAAGTTCGACCTCGTTTCCTACGACAAGTCCGTGTTCGACCGTATCTCGCACGAGTTCAAGGAACTGGCCCTGTCGCTGGGCGTGCGCCAGATCACGGCGATCCCCATGTCGGCGTTGAAGGGCGAGAACGTCGTCTATGGAGCAAGCACCATCATGCCCTGGTATGACGGTCCGACGCTCGTGCAGGCGCTGGAACTGGCGACGATTCGCACGGCAACAGCCGGTGGTTTCCGCCTGCCCGTCCAGCGCGTTTCTCGCCCCGGTGAAAGCTTCCGCGGCTATCAGGGCACTGTTGCAGGCGGTTCGATCAAGCCGGGCGATTCCGTCGCCATCCTGCCATCCGGCATGGTGGCAAACGTCAAGCAGATCGTCACGTTCGACCTGGTACGCAATGCCGCCGTCGCAGGCGATGCGATCACGCTGGTTCTGGACCGTCAAGTGGATGTCTCGCGCGGTGACATGATCGCTTCGCTGGATGGCCAGCCCATGACCGGTCTCGGCTTCGATGCGCAGCTGGTTGCCCTGCAGCCCGGTGGCATCGAGCCCGGCAAGCGCTATTGGCTGAAAGCCGGTTCGCGCCGCCAGCGTGTTGTCGTGCAGCCAGTGTCCCAGCTGGAGCTTTCCAGCGGCAAGTGGAAGCCTCATGCGGAAACGCTGGCCATGAACGCCATCGGCAAGGTTCGCCTGAGCTTCGACGAGCTGGCGGTTTTCGACACCTATGAGCAGAACCGCGCAACGGGCGCCTTCATCCTGATTGATCCGGATACCAACAATACGGTTGCGGGCGGCATGGTGACGGCAAAGCGGTCGGATCTCGGCGGCATTCACCGCGAAGGAGAGCGCGTTCTCCTGTCGCTCCCGGCTGATCTCGCCGAAGAGCTGATGGCGAGCGAGGCGTTCGCCGCCCGCCGTGATGACGTGGATATCCGCCGGATCAGCGGCCAGCGTTCGAACGAGATTTTCGAAACGCCGGACTAGAATCAGCAACAGCCAATTCGAATATGAATGGCCGACCTCCATCGGGGGTCGGCCATTTTTGTATCAAATTAATATTTATCCATTAAAATCTAGAAACAATACTACCTAAACACTTGTCTATATTACTACAAAAATACAGAACTGTGTATCTCTAATTCAATATCGTGGCAACTTTCAAATTATGATTTTTGCTATGATGATTTTCAAATATTTTCCTACAGAACAACATTTTTTATCGATACCACTGCTTGACGGCTCCTATGTAAACGTCAAACGAGCAAAATCAGGCGCTCACGGATCGTGAGCGTGAAATTGTCGCGTTGATTGGAGCGGGCTATAACTGTCGGACAGGATCTGGTTCCAGAGCCATCTGGAAGCCGACAACGCCATTTCCGACAACATCAGCAATAAGATCGATGTGGCCTTCGGTGCAGGAGACACGGTAAAAACAGTCAGCTTCAGCGAAGAGGGCCAGTGGCACCATGGCGAGATGCCAGCCAGCGCATAAGCGGCTTTTATCGTCCGGGTCGATGTAGAATCAGGTGTCTGCGCATTTATGCCCGTGGAAGCTGGGGGGAGGATTTTCGGGTCGTGCCCCGCTTCACCAGCCGGAAGCCGAGATCCAATGTGGCTTCACTTGGCACGGTTCCACCGACGCCGCGGATCATCATATCGGCGGCGCGGTAGCCCATATCGAACAGCGGGACTTCAATCGTGGTCAGCGGCGGTTCCATCATAGAGGCAAAATCGAGGTCGTTGTAGCCGCAGATGCCGAAATCTTCCGGCACACGCTTGCCGATCCGCTGCGCTTCAAACAGCACGCCCAGCGCAAGATCATCCATTTGGCAAAACACGGCATCGAGATCCGGATGGCGAACAAGGGTGGCCCGCAAAAGTTCGGCACCGATTTGGGCTCCGGTTGCAGGGCCGGCGTGACACACGAGATCCTCGTCATATAGACCAGCTTCCTGCAAGACCTTACGATATCCCGCCAGACGCCGTCTGCCTCTTTCGTCTCCAACGGGGCCAAAGATCGCTATCTTCCGATAGCCGCAGTCCAGCAGATGGCGTGTTGCGGTCGCCGCTGCGCTTTCATGATCGATAGCAATGCAGGCTCCCCCTGTCTGGAGGTGAATGTCGACCACCTGCACGACCGGACAGGCTGCGTGTTTCAACAGCGCCTTCACCGCGTCTACCCCTTCCAGTCCGGCCAGTATCATTCCGGCGGTGTTCTGCGACAGCAACAGCTTGACCTGGCGCTTCTCCTCATGACTACAAAAATGCGTATTCGCATACTGAACACGAAAATTCGTTTCGCGAACACGCTCCTCTACCCCTTGCATAAAGCTGACGAAGGCCGGATTTGTCAGCGAGGAGACCAGAACGCCGAACGTGGAATTATGCCGACTGGCCAGCGCGCGCGCCGCCTGATCCGGCACGTATCCCATATCCTCGATGAGCCCGAGGATTCGTCCCCGCAGCTGCTCGGAAACTTTTTCAGGTTCGCGCAAGACTCGTGAAACGGTGATCGCACTAACACCTGCACGTGTTGCGACGTCCAGAAGGGTGGTCCGTTCGGATCTACCGCGTTTCACTCGTTCACCTGCATTGCGTTCCAGACCCGGGTCCGAAACATTCGACGGCCATTGAACCGGGCAGCTTTGCTGAGATGCAGTTTGTATACCGAAGCGAGACGTCCGAAATAAAACTGACTTTCACTCATTTTTGCTACCATTTCAAGGATATACGCACCTTTTTGTTCTCGCAAGTTTCAAGATAGAGCTGAATTGAACATAGGTCCAATTACACGGCAAAGTTTTCATCGTCTACGTGGCAGAAATCGCACTTTCACGAGGATTTTTGTGGGTGGTGCTGGATCCCGCTTACGACCCTCACTGCAAATCTGCTAGTTGGCAGATGGTACGGCGCGCGCAAACGCTCGAGCTGCTGAATTTCATTGCGGTGCCCAGATCCACTGGGACGGCAATCTTTCGAAGGGTCAAGATATTATGAATCATCGCTTGGTTGCGTTGGCACTCGTTGCCGGCGTCGTTTCCGGATGCACCACGGTCGGCCCCGTCTCGAGCCCCATTGAGGCGCGCTGGGTCGGCAAATCGGCCGGTTCGTTCTTTGCCCGTTACGCACCGCCCTACAGCGATTCTTCGGAAGGTTCGCAGACCGTCTACAACTGGCGCGGCGGGTTCAACCGCATCAAGGATGGGAAGGGGCGCTCGATCAGCGTCAGCTGCAGCGCAACCATTCGTGCGGATTCCGAATATCGTATCCGCTCCATCACAATCACCTCCGACCGTCCCGGCGCCAAGGGTCCGAGCTACTGCACGGAACTGCTGACAGCTGAATAAGTCTTCATCCGGCAGGACAATAGTCACCTGCCGGAATTTTCCCCGGTTCGTGATCCGGGTGCTTTGACGTCATCAAATTAAGCTATGAATCGGAGCTGCATCTGATTCGGAGGACAGGATGACTCTCATCACCGCATTCGCAGCACCCGGACATTTCTATCGCGGCAATATCCATACGCATTCCACCCGATCCGATGGCGTACGCTCTCCTGAAGAGGTTTGCCGGGCCTATCGCGAGGGCGGCTACGATTTCCTGTGCCTCTCCGATCACTTCGTGCCTAACTTCGATTTTCCGATCGTCGATACCACACCCTACCGTACGGAAACCTTCACCACGATCTTCGGTGCCGAAATACATGCGCCTGCCAACAGCCATGGCGAAATCTGGCATCTGCTTGCCTGCGGACTGCCGCTCGATTTTCCGCCGCTTGGCGAGAACGAAGATGCAGTGAGCCTCGCGCGCCGCGCCGTGGAGGCCGGAGCTTTTCTCGGGATTGCCCATCCGCAATGGTCAGGCCTGTCGATCGATGACGGACGCTCGATGGCGAGTATCGCCCACAGCGTCGAGATCTGGAACACCGGCTGCGCGCGCGAATGCGACCGTGGCGACGGCACGGCACTTCTGGATTCGCTTCTGAGCGAAGGTTACCGGCTCTCCGGCTATGCAGCCGATGATGCGCACTTTAAAATCAGGGACTGGATGGGCGGCTGGATGATGGTGAAAGCCGAAACCAATACTCCTGCAGCTCTGCTCGCAGCTATGAAGCGCGGTGACTACTACTCCTCTCGAGGCCCCGAGCTTCATTCCGTTGCTGTTGATGAAGACGAAATCGTCGTCGAGTGTTCAGCGGTGCGCGGAATTTCTGTGGTCGGGCGCGGTTCCCGCGCGGAGTATCTGGAGCAATCCGAGACGGTGCCGCTGACGCAGGGTCGCCTTTCGCTGAAGCGCTTTGCGGGCGACTGGTGCCGGGTGGTGGTGATGGATGAGCTTGGGCGGCAGGCCTGGACAAATCCTGTTTGGCTGGATTGACGGACACCAAACCTCACAAACCGAACGACTTTCGCAAGACAAGGCAGGCGCGATTAAAAGTCCTTAACCTCGCCAGGTGCTTGGTTGGCCTATCCGTAATTGAACAATTCAGCCGGGTTCCAGACGGCCAGGACGCCGACGATGCTGAAAACAACAGACAGCGCCACCAGCACGAGGATTGCTCCAAAGACGATCTTTTTCAGCATAACTTCTCTCAACGAATTGGGCGCAGCAGGCGCAGGGCATTCATCGTGACCAGCACGGTTGCTCCCGTATCGGCGAGAATCGCAGGCCACAGACCGGTGATACCGATGATCGTGGTGACAAGGAAGACCGCTTTCAGCCCTAGCGCAATCGTGATGTTCTGGACGATGTTCTTCATCGTGCGCCGCGACAGGTCAATCATCAGGGCGATGTCGCCAACACGCCCGTGAAGAACGGCGGCGTCGGCGGTTTCCAGCGCCACGTCCGTACCGCCGCCCATGGCAATGCCGATATCGGCAGCGGCAAGCGCCGGTGCATCATTGATGCCATCACCGATCTTGGCCGTGATGAAGCCCTGCGATTGCAGTTCCCGTACGATCCGCTGCTTGTCTTCCGGCATCAGTTCGGCATGCACCTCAATGCCGAGCCGTGCGGCTATTGCGGTCGCGGTTCGCCGGTTGTCGCCGGTCAGCATGATGGTCTTGATGCCCGCCTTTTTAAGGCGCTCCAGACCCTGAACAGCATCGGCACGGGGCTCATCCCGCATGGCAATCGCGCCAGCCAGGAGATGCCCCACCAGAAGAACCGAGACCGTTTTGCCGTCATCATTCAGCGCAGCAATCGCTCTCGAATGCGCCAGAGGCAGGTCTACGCGTTCGGCGGCGGATTTGGGCGAACCGAGGAAGACCTCGACCCCGTCGATGAGGGCGCTCACACCCTTGCCGCCCAGTGCCCGAAGCTCTGTTGCGGAGGGGATTTCCACCGCATCGTCCTTTGCCCTTTCGAGAATGGCCAGAGCCAGCGGATGGCTCGATCCCACCTCCAGCGCCGCCGAAAGCGCCAGCACCTCATAGCCGGTCTTGCCGAAGGGCAGGATATCCGTGACGACCGGCTTCCCTTGCGTCAGCGTTCCGGTCTTGTCGAAAGCTACGGCCGTCAACTTGCCGAGGCCTTCCAGAACAGCGCCACCCTTCATCAGCAGACCACGGCGCGCACCGGATGACAGGGCTGCAGCAATGGCAGCAGGCGTGGAGATGACCAGCGCGCATGGGCAGCCAATCAGCAGGATTGCCAGCCCCTTGTAGATCCATTCGTTCCAGTCTGCGCCCGCGAGGAGCGGCGGAATGATTGCGACCAGGGCCGCCACCAGCACGACAGCCGGCGTATAATATCGGGAGAAGCGGTCGATAAAGCGCTCTGTCGGCGCCTTCGATTCCTGCGCCTCTTCGACCAGACGAACCACACGCGCAATCGTATTGTCTTCGGCCCGGGCCGTCACGCGGATGCGCAGCGCCGCATCTCCATTGATGGTGCCTGCAAACACGGGATCTCCCACCGCCTTGCGCACCGGAATGCTTTCTCCTGTGACCGGTGCTTCATCGATCGTTGCATCTCCGGACAGAATAATGCCGTCGGCCGAAATCCGATCACCCGGACGAACGAGAATAACAGAGCCGACGGCGAGAGAATTGGCGGCAACCTCGCGCGTCTTGCCACCCTCTTCCAGAAGCGCGGTCTTCGGCACAAGTGCGCTCAGCGAACGGATGCTTTCGCGTGCCCTGCCCGCTGCCACGCCTTCCAGCAGTTCACCAACAAGGAAGAGAAACACCACTGCTGCCGCCTCTTCTGTCGCATCGATGAAGAGCGCGCCAATGGCTGCAATCGTCATCAGCATTTCTATCGAGAAAGGCGTTCCGGCCAAAACCGCCATCCCGGCGCGGCGGCCAATCGGCAGGAGGCCCACCAGCAGTGCCGCGATAAAGGCATAGGTTTCGACGGAGGGAACGAGATGGCCGAGCGCATAGGCGGCAGCAAGGGCTGCGCCGGAGACGATGGTTAGCTTCCCTTTTCCGCTACGCCACCAGTGGCCTTCCACAGGCCCGTGATCATGACCGTGCAGCCCCTCCCCGACCGCGACATCCTGATCGCCATGGGCATGAGCGCGGTCGTGATGTCCATGGTCGTGACCGGAGTGATGTTCATGATTGCAGTCGGGACCATGCCGATGACCGGAGGCTGCCGTACTCACCTCATGCGCGGGATAGCCGAGGCCAGCGAGTTTCTGGCCAATGGCATTAAGATCGATCGTACCGTCGTGCAGGACGGTCATCGTACCCGTGGTGACGGAGACCGAGACATCGGCAATGCCCGGCATGCGCCGCACCGCCGTATCGATCTTGTTTGCACAGGATGCACAGTCCATCCCATCAACACTGAATCTCGTCTTCACCGCATTATCCATGACTGCTTTCCTTTCGATAAAGACAGTCTGCGACCTCTAGCCACTAGAGGTGCAAGCGCAAATTCGCAGGGCAGGTGAATTTTTTCCGAGTTGAATGACCGGTGAAAAAGAACAGCCTTCAGACGGGCTGGATTGATTCTTATCACATTGATTTGCCTGACACTCAGCCAATATAGGTTGGAGTGGTCATCGGCTGCGAACCTTGACGGTGGTCATTCGTGTTGCATCCGTGAAGCAGCAAAGGCAGGGAATGACCGGATACCAGATCGCGCTTTTCGTTCGTCCTGATGTCGTGACGTTGGAGATCCGGCAGGCCTGGCAGCGGGAGGGGTGCGAGCTCATCGTACGAAGCGATTATCCACCGCTGGAAGAGGCCGCAAACCAGCGCTATGCGGGCGCACTTCTGGATATCAAGCTGCAGGCGAGCTATCTGTTTGATCTTTCCGAACTCCTGACGCTGCGTGCCATACCGCATGTCTTCGTCGTAACGGACGAGGCCCAGCAATCCCACTATGCCCTGAACGGCGGCCCGACCTCGATCCGGATGATTCTCGATGAACTGCTCTACCAGGATGACGAAGGCCATCGGCATTGAGTGTGTGCATGTCCTTCACCAGTGAAGTCACGGTGAACGGCAACCGCGTGCCTGACGAAGATCAGTTGTGAAGGCTTAGGCCCGCTTCGGCGGGCCTATCCACTGGAGCTAGGCGGTAGTGACGATTTAGCTATTTGAGCCAGATGGCGATGGCTGCGAGTTTGACGAATCCCATGAAGTTGGC
>NZ_JALJQZ010000023.1 GCF_022968395.1 Affinirhizobium lemnae | reverse complement strand
GCAGGCCACCGTAGTAAACGACACCAACGCCCGCTGCCTTCATCTTCGAGACGAGTGCGGAGAAATCCTTGTCGCCAGCCGTGATGCCTTCGTAGATGGCTTCCTTCACGCCCAGCTTGTTCATGGCCTTCTTGGTCTCGTCGGCAAGACCCTGACCATAGGTCGTCTTGTCGTGGATCACGGCGACCTTGGCGCTCTTGAACTTCTCGGCAATATACTTGCCGGCCACTTCGCCCTGCTGGTCGTCACGGCCGCAGGTGCGGAACGTGTTCCACAGGCCGCGCTCAGTGAACTTCGGGTTGGTGGATGCAGGCGTTACCTGCAGGATGCCGTTTTCGGCATAGACTTCGGCGGACGGAATCGAGACCGACGAGTTAAAGTGACCCACCACGAACTGCACGCCATCGGCCACGAACTTGTTGGCAACCGAAACGCCCTGCTTCGGGTCGGACACGTCATCACCGAGAACGATCTTGATCTTCTCGCCGTTGATGCCACCGGCAGCATTAATATCTGCTGCAGCCTGTTCAGCACCTTTCTGGATCTGCGCACCAAAAGCAGCATTCGGCCCGGTCAGCGGCGCCCCAATACCGACCACGACATCAGCCCATGCAGAGCTACTCATCGCAATGATAGCAGAAAAAGCAATTCCAGATAGAAGAGGATACTTCATGAGTTTCTCCAAAAATATACATCGAATAAAACAGTTACGGCGCGAGACCAAAGCCTCACGCCGCAAACATCAATGCGCAATACAACTCTAAGTAGAAGTTAGCCTTCTGTCAAGTCTTAGAACGCCAAGAGAACGGTGAACTTTTTTCATAGAGCCAGTAGTAATTTTGACTCATCTGCTCCGTGCGACGATGACGGAACCCGGCAAAGGCAAACACCAGAAGAATAGCGACATCCAGCAGGTAGAAACCAATGCTGAGGAACGGTCCCTGAAAGAGCGAGAAGTGCAGGAAGCGCATCATCACGCCCAGCAGGAACGTATATGCGATAACCAGCGGCGGATTGCCCCAACCATCGGCCACGGCACGACCCGTGCGCCAGGCAGTCCAGAAACCGATGAGCAGAACCACGAAGCGAAGCGCATAGCGTGCGCCGGTATCGCTCTCAAAGAAAAGACCTTGCATTGTCAAACCCTCCTTGCCACGGCGCTCAATGACGTCCGCCTTCGAGATAGGCGGCGCGAACTTCCGGATTGGCGAGCAACTCCTTGCCGGAGCCGCTCATTGTCACCCGGCCATTCACCATCACATAGGCGCGATGCGACAGCTTGAGTGCCGCAAACGCATTCTGCTCCACCAGGAAGACGGTCAGGCCTTCCTTCTCGTTCAGGATCTTGATGGCCTCGAAGATCTGCTTGACGATCAGCGGAGCAAGCCCGAGAGAAGGCTCGTCCAGCAGCAGAAGCTTGGGACGTGCCATCAGGGCGCGACCAATAGAGAGCATCTGCTGCTCGCCACCGGACAATGTGCCGCCACGCTGGCTCTGACGCTCCCGCAGGCGGGGGAACAGCGCGAAAATCTTTTCCACATCCTCCTGGAAGTATTTCAGATTATCGAGCCCTGCGCCCATCTGCAGGTTTTCATAGACCGTCATGCGCGGGAAGATGCGACGGCCTTCCGGCGATTGCGCAATGCGCAGCCGCGCAATTTCATGCGTCGGCACGCGGGTGATATCGCGACCGTCGAATTCAACGCTGCCGTGACGTGCCTGCGGGCTACCGCAGATCGTCATCATCAGCGTCGACTTGCCAGCGCCATTGGCACCGATAAGACTGACGATTTCGCCCTTTTTCACATCGATATCAACACCGGCCAGCGCACGAATGTTGCCGTAATAGGTCTCGACGCCGGAGACCTTCAGAAGAGGTTCGCCAGACATCAGTGCGCACTCCCGTCGAGTTCTTCATGAATGACTTCTTCCACCTCGTCGTCCTCGACGCCAAGATAGGCGGCAATCACCTTCGGATCATTCTTGACGTGATCCGGCGTGCCGTCAGAAATCTTCTGACCATATTCCAGCACCACGACATGGTCGGAAATTTCCATGACCACCGACATGTCGTGCTCGATCAGAAGGATCGACGTACCCGTCTCGTCACGAATGCCGTTGAGCAGCACGTTGAGCGCGAGAGACTCTTTCGGGTTCAAGCCGGCCGCCGGCTCGTCCAGGCAGAGCAGTTCAGGCCCCGTGCACATGGCGCGCGCGATTTCCAGACGACGCTGGGCGCCGTAGGAAAGATCGCCCGCCGGATCGTCGGCACGATCGATGAGATCAGCCCGTTCGAGCCATTGACGCGCCGTTTCGATCGCGGCTTCCGCCTCGCGCTTGTAGGACCCAAGCCCGAGCAGACCCATGACTGTATAGCCGGACGCCTTCATCAGCTTGTTGTGCTGCGCCACCAGCAGATTTTCCAGCACGGTCAGGCCACCGAATAGCCGGATGTTCTGGAAGGTACGCGCGACCTTGGCCTGCTTGGTGATCTCGAAATCGGACAGTCTCTCCAAGAGGTACTGGCCACCACCACGCTGGGTCAGGGTGATCATGCCCATTGTCGGCTTGTAAAAACCGGTGATGCAGTTGAAGACAGTCGTCTTGCCCGCGCCATTCGGTCCGATCAGCGCGGTGATATCACCGCGCTTGACCTGGAAGGACAGGTCGTTGATCGCCATCAACCCGCCAAAGCGCATCGAGAGATGCTCGACATTCAGGATAGTGTTTTTGTTCATTGTCTGAGTTCCGGAGGTCATCAGCCATGCCCCTCCTTGGTGAAGCTTCCGGAAACGGCCTTGCGCTCCTTGAGGAAGGCCGTCGGTTCACGCGAGCCGACAAAACCGCGCGGCTTGAACAGCATGACCACGACCATGGCCAGACCGAAAATCAGCATCCGGTAAAGTTCAGGCGTGAAATCGTCACCGAAGACGTGCTTCAGGAATTCCATCTCGCGCAGGAGTTCGGTACCGCCAACCATGACGATGGCGGCGACAGCAATGCCGGTTAGCGACCCCATGCCACCCAAAACGACCACCGCCAGGATGACGGCAGATTCCAGGAAGACAAAGCTTTCCGGCGACACGAAGCCCTGGCGAGCCGCAAAGAACGACCCAGCAAAGCCACCAAACATCGCCCCGATGGCAAAGGCCGTCAGCTTTGTTTTCACCGTATCGATGCCGAGCGACCGGCAGGCGATCTCATCCTCGCGCAACGCTTCCCACGCACGGCCGATGGGCATGCGGCGCAGTTTCATGGTCACATAGGCCGTCAACATACAGAGGCCGAGAATAACATAGAATAGGAAGATCTTGTAGTAAGCCGAAGACATTGGCAGACCGAATGCCTTGGCAAAGTTGTTCGGAGCACCAACGTCAAAGGAATAGATGCCGAACACGGATGCCTTCGCGATACCGGAAATACCAGCGGTACCGCCCGTGACTTCGGTCCAGTTCATCAGCACGAGGCGGATGATTTCACCAAAAGCGAGAGTGACGATGGCGAGGTAATCACCACGGAGCCTCAAGACCGGGAAGCCGAGAATGATACCCCAGAAGGCCGCCAGAATACCGGCCAAGGGCAGAAGGATCCAGAAGGACAGGCCGAACTGGTCCGAAAGCAGGGCGTAGGAATAGGCGCCCACCGCATAGAAGGCCACGTAGCCAAGGTCGAGAAGACCGGCGAGGCCGACAACAACGTTCAGACCCCAGGCAAGCATCACGTAGATGAGGATCTGGATACCGAAGTTGTCGACAAACTTCAGTGATCCCTGCACGCCGCTCAGCATGATGGCAAGCGGCGGATACAGAACCAGGGCAACCAGAGCGATCTTCAGGAAATGGGTGTGAAAGAAACCTTTCTCGGAAGAGATCTCCGGAATGCCGGCCTTGGCCTTGGCCAGCTTGCGCCGGTCGATATGCGGCTTGATGAAGCCGACAACAAGGAAGCGACCGAGAGCGGAGGCGATCACGAAGATAGCCAGCAGACCCCAGCGGGTGCGCCAAACCAGCTTGTTGTCGATGTTCTGATAGGTCTCGATCCCCACATAGAGGAGGAACATTCCGAAGGCCAGCAAGCCCGCAAAAAGACCTTCCTTGATGGCCTTGGCCATCAGGCCGGACGAGTCTTCACTCGTCGTAACAGGAGAGTTTGCCATAATCTTACACCTTCTCCACTTCAGGTCGGCCCAGAATGCCGGTCGGCTTGAAAATCAGCACGAAGGCAAGAATGGCGAAAGTTGCCACGTCCTTGTAGGCGATGGAGAAATAGGCAGACCAGAGGGACTCGATCAAGCCAATCAGAAGACCACCGAGCACTGCGCCCGGGAGCGATCCAATGCCGCCGAGAACGGCCGCTGTGAACGCCTTGACGCCTGGAATGAAGCCATCGGCAAACGACGCCACGCCGTAATACATGAGATACATCGAGCCAGCGACAGCCGCGAGCGCCGCACCCATGATGAAGGTGATAGAGATCGTGCGGTCCACATCCACGCCGAGCAGCGCTGCCATCTTACGGTCTTGCTCGGTCGCACGCTGGGCGCGACCGAGTGGCGTCTTGTTGACGATGTACCAGAAGACGAACAGGAGAACGGACGTCACCAGAACGATGAGGATCTGTTTGAGTGAAATCGTCACATCACCGAAGTGATACACATCATTGACCAGCGGAGGGATCGGCTTGTTGCGCGGCCCCTGCGTAACCTGAATGAAGTTCGACAGAACGATGGACATGCCGATCGCGGTGATAAGCGGCGCCAGACGGAAGGATCCGCGAAGCGGCCGGTAGGCAACGCGTTCGATAGTCCAGTTCCATAGGCTCGTCACGAGCATTGCCACGATAAGCATCACCAAAAGCGCCAAGGCGACCGGAATGCCCGCAAGGAATGTCGTAAGAATGAGGAAGACGATCAGTGCGGCAAAGCCACCAAGCATGAATATATCGCCATGGGCGAAGTTAATCATGCCGATAATACCATAGACCATCGTATAGCCGATTGCGACTAGGCCATAGATCGATCCAAGAGTCAGCCCGTTCAGGAGCTGCTGGATGAAGTACTCCATTAATTTTCCCCCGCAGCGCGATCAGGCTAAGCCATCGCGCCTCAATATGTTTGGCCCTTATGGGTTCTTAACATTGGCCCGATTGATAACGTTTTCGTTCGAAATGTGAAGCAAAAAAGACAGCTGCGGCAAATCTTCCAACAACCTCTTCTTAATCTGACGTTAGAACGAACAAAGATACTAGGAAAGCGGCAGCCACTGCCGAAAAACTATCCGCTCTCCAGTCGTCCCGGGCGCCCTCGAAATCTCGGGCATAAGTGGGTTTCAGTGTTGCCGATAGGTTTGGGCCCAACGGAACATCGTTACGATTCTTCGTATTTTTACACTTTACTAAAGTATAGACAAGCATCCGAAGAGTAGAGAGCACACAAATCGCCACCCTCTATCCATGCCCTTATGATTAGCCCCACTGGAGATGGTTGGCAGCAGCTTGGTGAACCATCTTCGGAACTGTTCACACCCGGAGATCAGAAAAATGGATAAGAGCCCGCGACTTTCATTACCATATGTATTGCCGTTCCAGGCACAGAAGCACCTGACCCACAACGACGCCCTGGACCTGCTGGATTGCCTGGTTCAACTCACCGTCGAGATGGAGTCTCAATTCCCTCCGACAGATCCGCGGAACGGGGCGTGTTACGCAGTGAGCCCGGGCGCGACGGGTGCGTGGTCTGGCCATGATGGCATGATTGCAACGCTGAGAGATGGGTCCTGGAGCTTCTGGCAGCCATTGCCCGGGTATCGGGCATGGTTTCGAACTGAGGCTGCCCTCAAGGTTTTCGATGGCGTGAACTGGATCAGGCCGGCCCTGCCCCAGGTGCTGACCCCAAAGAAGCTGGGCATCGACGCAGCACCGGATGATTACAACAGGTTTGTGGTGTCCTCCCCCGCCGTTCTGCTGAACCATGCCGGCAATTCGCACCGGGTTACCATCAACAAGGCAGCCATCGGTGATACGGCCTCCATCCTGTTCCAGAGCAACTGGTCCGGCCGCGCCGAGATGGGCCTTGCCGGTTCGGACAGCTTTTCGTTCAAGGTGTCTTCCGATGGCGTCAGCTGGAATACGGCACTGCACATACGCCCCGACGGCGCTATCAATCAGCCGATGCGACCTCTTGGCCGGGTGCGCAACGAGGCAGGCTCGACTCTGGTGACCTCCGGATCCATCACCGGTTTTTCGACCGTGAGCCTGGAACAGGGAGGCATCTCGCTTGGCAGCACGCTTGCGGGTGGTGGCAAACCGGTGATCGTTCCCATCGAGGGGCTCTATCAACTCGATCTCAAGGTCACGGTTTCAACGACCAGCGCCTATCGTGTGAGCCTGAACAGGGAGACCGGGGAACCTTTGACGACACTCCGCTTCCCCTCGTCCGCTCCCGTCAGCCTGTCCGGCTCGACGGTCACCTATCTCGCTGCAGGCGAGAAACTGGTTCTCGTGCATCAGGGAACAGCGACCGTGACAGAAGGTCCAGCAGAAACAGAGCTGACGCTAATACGCCTCTGATTTCGACACCTTAACAATCTGGATCCGTTTCCAGTCGGTGCGGGTCCAGGAGCAAGCGGCTTCAATCAGCAACCTCATGTATATCAGTATTTGTTGATTTAAAAAAGTAGCGCGAGACTCCACGCAATAATTTCGTCGAGGACAGTGATTCGGACAATTTGCCTTTTCGATTTAGTCAATTGTTAAAGCTGCGGCGCTACGGTCGCTCTCGTGGTCTTGTGTAATGTAGAGAGTCCAATGACCGAAATGATCCGTCCACGAGTAAAATATGTCATCGGCCCCGATGGCAGCCCCCTGACGATTGCTGACCTGCCCCCGGCAAACACGCGCCGCTGGGTTATCCGTCGTAAGGCTGAAGTGGTTGCAGCGGTGCGTGGTGGCCTTTTGAGCCTCGAGGAAGCCTGCGCACGCTATACTTTGACTGTTGAGGAATTCCTGTCCTGGCAGTCTTCCATCAATGATCATGGCCTGGCAGGCCTGCGGACGACGCGGATCCAGCAGTATCGCCACTAACCGGGCATGACAGGCGCATTTGCGCCTTAATATCCCCTGGCATTCCAGGGCTTTTTGCATGCGCCTCATCAAGGCGCGCGTTCTTTTTCGCGCTCGCTATTCGCATCACGTCAGCCATAGACCACTTCGACAGATGCGTTAGCGCCCGCTCGGGATTAAGCCCTCCCCCCTTCTTCCGGTTCCCCTGCGTGCAGTTGCGCTGCATTGCTGCGGGGTCTTGACCATTTACCGTCCAAGACCCAATTCTCCAATCCAAAAAGAACCATGATGTGTACTAGGCGTCCTGCACTTATCGGTCGGGCTTGCGCCAATGGAGACAATCATGAATATCACGCAAGGCGAAACGGGCTCGGATGGCTTTTACAAGGCGCAACTGGACGGCCATCACGGCGAGCTGACCTATTCGCGAACCTCCCCTCGCCTCATAATCAACGATCACATACCGGTGGACGATGCACTGCGCGGCCAGGGAGCTGGTCAGGCACTTGCCGAGTTTGCAGTCGCGCAAGCGCGCACGAAGGGCTGGAAAATCATTCCACTCTGCCCCTTCTTCAAGGCACAGGTGGAAAGACATCCTGACTGGCAGGATATTATTCATAGATAGGTCGTCAGCCCGGCACGGGTCCTTATCCAGATCATGCGGATAACATACAAAAAGCCCACGCCAGGTTTACCCTCGCGTGGCTTTAGTCTTTCTTTAGAACGGTTCGGACGAGCTCAGGCGCGAACCCGAACCGTAGCGTCACGCTCTTCAAGCGCCGTTGCCTTTGCGTGTTCCGCCTGGGCTTCTTCAAGCGCCAGTTCGGCTGCATCCTGCTGCACCTTCAGCTCCTTAATGGAAACCTGAAGGTTGTCAGCCCGCTGACGAGCCGCCTTTGCAAATGTTGGATATGCAAAGTGATTCGGATCGGAAATTCCCGATTTCTTCTCTTCCAGCGAAATCTGGTGCTCCAGCTCCTTCGCCATCCGTTCGAATTCGGCCATCATCATCTGCAACTGTTGCAGCTGTCTTCGTTTCTCATTCACCTGAAATTCCTTCAGGCGTACAAGGCTGTCACGCGTCTTCATACGCAATACTCCCGTGGATAGCGAGACCCCGGCCATTTCACTCTCTCAAACCCTGAGTCCGCAGTGCAACACTTGGGACATAAAAATTGCCGCGCCGTTAATTATTTTTCCCGCGCGGTAACCTTTCATTTACGGGCATCATTAATGATAGGGACGATCATTTAAGGGTCCGTAAATGCCATGGCCGAATTCGGCCGACGACAATGATGAGTCGTATGAATCACTTAGGGGAATTTCCTCCCAAAAAGATTCAGGTATGGCGCTGGCAGATTCACGAGAGAAATCAGGCGAATACCAAGTTTGTTTAACGAATTCCTATGCCTTGCCAAAGGGAGTCAGAGTTTGTTAACCAATTGGTGTCAGCTTCCAAATCAGGCAACGTCTGGATCCGTTTCGCGTTAGGGGGCAATCCACACCTTCGCGGCGGTTAAGGGGAAAATTATGCGGGTTCTACTCATCGAAGATGACAGCGCGACTGCCCAGAGCATCGAGCTGATGCTTAAGTCCGAGAGCTTCAATGTTTATACGACCGACCTCGGGGAAGAGGGCGTCGACCTTGGCAAGCTGTACGACTACGATATCATTCTTTTGGATCTCAACTTGCCGGACATGTCCGGTTACGAGGTTCTTCGTACGCTTCGTCTTTCCAAGGTAAAGACACCTATCCTTATCCTGTCCGGCATGGCCGGCATAGAGGACAAGGTTCGTGGTCTCGGTTTCGGCGCCGACGACTACATGACCAAGCCATTCCACAAGGATGAGCTGGTTGCACGTATTCACGCCATCGTCCGCCGTTCGAAAGGCCATGCGCAGTCCATCATCGTTACCGGTGAGCTGATTGTGAACCTCGACGCGAAGACGGTTGAAGTGGGTGGACAGCGCGTCCATCTAACCGGCAAGGAATACCAGATGCTCGAGCTTCTTTCTCTGCGCAAGGGCACGACTCTGACGAAGGAAATGTTCCTCAACCATCTGTATGGCGGGATGGATGAGCCGGAACTGAAGATCATCGACGTCTTCATCTGCAAACTGCGCAAAAAGCTGGCCAATGCCGCCGGTGGGGCGAACTACATCGAAACTGTCTGGGGCCGTGGCTATGTGCTGCGCGAGCCGGATGGCAGCGAATACGCCGAAACCGCCTGATACGGTTGCCATCCCGCAGATTTCATCAAGAAACGCCCGGAGCTCACGCTTCGGGCGTTTTGTCGTTTGTCCCAGACAGGAAGCTCTACCCAGGCTCGGGCGGCAGCAAGCGGCGCGATACAGGCTAATCTCAGCGGCATAGGCGCAAAGCAGAATGCTCTGCCATCTCACGCTTCAATAATTCATCGATGGGGAAAAGTGCCGATCAGGCAACCTTGGGCAGGTTGGCAAAGACCGATGAGAGGATTTTGCGGTCGAAGGGCTTCAACAGGAAATCATCCGCACCAGCCCGCTTGCCCTGCATCATCTTCTTAAGATCGGCCTCGATGACGCAATAATAGATGCGAACTGCCCTGCCCTGAGGCATTTCACGGACGCCAGCAATCAGGTCTAGCGCACCATCCAGTGCAGCATCCACGATGAGGATCGAAGGGATCTCCGCCTGGCAGCGGGTCATTGCTTCCCGGCCCGAAGTTGCCTCAATGACCAGAAAATCGAGTTCGGTCAGAATGCGCTTGGCAACCGTGCGAACGATGTCGGAACTGTCGGCGATCATCAGGCGCTGCATCGAACCCTCCATTGGACAAAATGGACCAAACCCCGCGCACGTTTTCGCACGCGGGTTGAGGTTATAGAGTTCGCGCTAATGAAAGGTTACTATCGATTAGGCTACTGTACCTTCTGCGATAAAGGTGATGCGGTCTTCGTAGGAAACGTGTTTCAGCTCCATGCCGCATTCGTCGGCCAGAAGTACCGTGTAATAGGGCTGGATGGTGTGTCCATCAATGGCCTCTTCCAGCGTGCCGGAGTTGATTTCCACATACTTGGCCGGCACACGCAGCATGCGGCCCTTCACGGTGATGGAGAATTTGGGGTCGGTCTCAACGTCTTCCAGGACAATGTCCATCGAGCCACCCCGCGGAATGGCGCTGTAGGCCACGAGGAACAGGTTCAGCAGCAGCTTCACTCGGTTCTTCGGAATGATGGCGCGCGGACCGCTCCACGTAACCTCGGTCTTCTTTTCCGCCGCGGCGAAGTCTTTTGCAGCCTTTTCCGCTTCACCGGTGTCGATGGAAGCGCCAACGGAACCGGAGGCACCAAACGCCAGACGGGCAAACTTCAGCCGAACCGAAGCATTGAGGGCGGAGGTACGGATCAGGTCCAGCGCGTCGGCATCGGTGCCGCCTTCGTCCAGCAGTTCAAGACCGTTATTGATGGCGCCAACCGGCGAAATGACGTCGTGGCAGACACGGCTGCACAGGAGCGCCGCCAGATCGGGACCGCTCAGAGTGAGGTTCGGATTCTTCGGCATGGATTCGGTTCCTGTTCCGGTGGCTTCTCGCATGCGCGGCTGCCGCGCATCACGAGGGACTGACATTGCAAGATTGCCCGGACCTGTTCTTCTCAACATGGTTCGGTGTTTCGCCGCCATAATGACACCATTTTTGGTAAACCGGTTGTTAACAGGATGGCAGCAGAATAGTGCAGCCGTGACCCAGGCATACGATTTTCGAACAAACGGACAGGCCCATGATCATCAGAAGACTTTCCGCTGTTGCCCGGCTCGTAGTCGCCACACTCGGCGCAACGCTGGTTTCAATTGTGTCCACGCCCGCACAGGCTCAATCGGGATCGCAATATTCAGTGCAGGAAATTGTCGATGCCGGACATGGCTTCTTCGGCTCCACCAGCGGCGGGCTGGCCAAGGTGGTGGAGAAAGCCTTCTCACAATATGGCTTGCCGAACGGTTACATCCTCGGCCAGGAAGGGTCCGGTGCATTCATCGCCGGTCTGACCTATGGCGAGGGCGAGCTTTACACAAAGAATGCAGGTCAGCACCCGGCCTTCTGGCAGGGACCATCTCTGGGTCTGGACTATGGCGGCCAGGGCGCCCGCACCATGATGCTGGTCTATAATCTGCCGGATATCCAGAGCCTGTATGCGCGCTTTGGCGGTGTCAGCGGCTCCGCCTTCGTAGTGGCAGGGGTTGGGATGACGGCGCTGCGCAACGACCAGATCGTCCTCGTTCCCATCCGCACAGGGCTTGGCGCGCGTTTGGGCGTCAATGTCGGTTATCTGAAGTTCACACAGCAGCCGACATGGAATCCATTCTGATCCCGCTAACTGGCGGTTACACATGCCTCCGTGCAGCGCCATCCTGCCTGTCAACGCAGTTGCACATATTGCTGTCCGGCACGCGATCGGTTAGCACTATCAGACATTGCCAGCCTGCTGTGGATTTTCCGTGATACAATTCGCGCTACTCTTCGGGTTCGGCTTTCTGAGCGCCGTTCTGCTGGTCATGATCCTGGTACCGGCGGTCCATCGCCGCGTTGTCGTTTATACCGAGAACCGTCTGAAGGCGACCATGCCCATCAGCCCCTCCGAAGTGCGGGCGCAGCGGGATATGGCGCGCGCCGTCTACGCCGCCGAAAATGCACGCACGAAGCAGGAATTGCTACAGGAACGGGATAAGGCCGTGGGGTTACAAATCCGGTTCGACAAGCTGGCGGCTGAGGCGTCTGAACTTAATTCCAGCAATCACGAACTGCAAATGCAGGTGCAGGATATGAGCACCGAGGCGGCTGATCTACGCTCGCGCCTGCGTCGCGAAGAAGGCTTCATTCGCCAGCTGAAGGAATCGCTGCATCTGGTCGAAACGAAGGTTTCAGAGCGGAATGAGACAATTGAGGCTCTGGAGCGACGGATCGCCCGTCTAACGGGGGAATTCGACGATCTGCGCCTCAATCTGTCTGCGCGTGAGACTGAGATCGAAAGCAGCCGCCTGCGGGCCACTGCATTGCGCGAGGAACGCGATACGCTTCGAATGGACACGAAACTGCTGACAACGCGGGCGAAAGACGCCGAAATGCGGTTCCAGGAAGCGGAGCGAAAACTGGCACGGCTGGAAAAGAAGCTGGCAAGAGAAACCGCCGCAAAGGCGGATCTCGAAACACGGCTCCAGTGGCGCGAGCAGGAACTGGATCGCATGCGCACGGCCCGCAACGCCGGCGCGGAAGTGGTCCAGCCGGTCACCGGCAACTATCCCTTGCCGCGCAAGAAGCTTCCAGCCAATGCAAGGAAGGCCGCGGCGGCAGCACTTCTCGAAACCACGGATGATGACGAAGACCACATGTTGCCTGTACAGACGCTCGAGAGCGATCTTCGAAGCCGGTCCTCGGCACTCACGGCTCAATTGACGAAGGCGAAGACGAAGAAGGCCCAGGATGCTGTTCGTGCAGAACTCGCCGCCATCGCCGCCGATATGGTTGCCTTGACGGCTGTGAAAGATGGAAACAGCGAAGAGCTGAAAGCCTCGTTGCTTGCCGCGGCCAGGGATAAGCCGGAAGACAGCGACGATCTGAGCCTCGCCGAACGGGCGGCCATGGCCATCGACCGCGTTTCGCCAGCACCGACGGCGGATTGAAAGATCAGCCGAGCAAGTCTTGGCCCCGCGCCATTTCATAAAGCGCTATACCGGTCGCGGTTGCCGCATTGAGGCTGTCCAGCTGTGGCATTTGCGGAATACGGGCTGTCTGGAAGCGCTCCATGATGTGGGCGGGCAGCCCCTCGCCCTCAGTCCCGGTCACCAGTGCAACGCGGTTGACCTTTGGGACTTCCCGGATATCGATCTCGCCACGTGGCGAAAGCCCGAAAATCGCAAAGCCCGCTCGATCCACGGTTTCCAGCAGCGAAAGCGCCGCACCACCGCGTGCAAACGGTACAGATAGGACGGAGCCGACAGACACACGCAAGGCCTTGCGATAGAGCGGATCGCAGCAGGTTTCGTCCAGAAGCAGCGCACTCACCCCAAAGGCCGCAGCGTTGCGAAAGATCGATCCAATGTTATCATGGTTCGAAATACCGCAACAAACACCCACCAAGGCCTTTTCCGGCAGCGCGTTCAAAAGCGCGTCCGCACCCTGTTCCAGCTCACGGGAACCGAGCGCCAGAACGCCCCGGTGAAGGTGAAAGCCTGCGATCTGATCGAGAACCGCAGCAGAGGCGACGTAGACCGGGACTTCAGCGGGAAACGCCGCGAGGATCTCACCGAGACCCTCCAGGCGGTTCTCCAGCAGCAGAAGCTTCTCCGCACGAAAGCGTGCGGCGACTGACATGTGGGCAGCAGCCAGCATGCGCAGCACGACCGTACCTTCCGCGATGAACTGCCGGTGACGGCCAACCAGATCCCGCTCGCGAATATCGCGAAACTCGGCGATACGCGGATCATGCGGATCGTTTATGCGGATGATCTGGCGGGCAGTGTCACGCATGGTCAGTTGGTGACCGTCACATCCGCCACGATCCGGCCAACGGACAGATCGAAGATCAGCGCCTTGCGCTCACCCTTCAGGCTACCCCAGAACAGGATCTGGCTACCGGAACTGGAAACGGACTGGATCTCGAAACCCTGCGGCAAGGCAGCGCGTGCGGAAAGCGGCTGGTCGGCGGGTACCGCGAACCCGGCAGGCGCTGCCAGTTTTTCCGGTTCAGGCCGGTTCTTCACCTTATAGACAACCGCGAACAACACGGCCATAAGGCTGACGATTATGATGCCGCTTGAGACGATCTGCAGACGAACCATCTTCCGCCGAACATTTTCCATCACCGGATCGAGCGGCTCGTCTTCTTGCTGGTGCTCGGTATCATGATTGGCCATCAGTCAGGCGCCCTTGCTGTCAATGTCATCGGAAACAAAGAAATGAATGACCCCTTTAATCAAGGCGAGACGCCAAGGAAAGTGCTGACTGCCGGAGAAGATGCCGAAGGGCGGCTGGATTCGTGGCTGACTGGTGTTCTGGAGGGGGAGTTTTCCCGCAATCGCATCAAGTCGCTGATCGAGCAGGGTGCGGTTCACATTGATGGCAAGCCCTGCCTTGAGCCGAAAAAGAAGGTTCATCCGGGCATGGTCGTCGAAATCGAGGCCCCGGAGCCGGAAGATCCGGAGCCGAAGGGCGAGGATATTCCGCTCGAGGTCCTTTACGAAGACGATGACCTGATCGTGATCGCAAAGCCAGCCGGACTGGTGGTGCATCCGGGTGCCGGAAACTGGACAGGCACGCTGGTCAACGCCCTGATCCACCATTGCGGCGACAGTCTTTCGGGCATTGGCGGCGTCAAGCGACCGGGCATCGTGCATCGTCTCGACAAGGATACGAGCGGCGTCATGGTCGTTGCGAAGAACGATATGGCACATCGCCATCTGGCGGACCAGTTTGCCGATCACGGTCGCACAGGCGATCTGGAGCGCGCCTATCTTGCCCTCGTCTGGGGGCGTCCGCAGCAATTGCGCGGCACGATCGATGCGCCGCTAGGCCGCTCGACGGCAGACCGCACCAAGCGCAGCGTAAAGCGCGAGGAAAGCATCGATGCGCGGGAGGCCATCACACACTACGAGGTGGTGGAACGCTTTCATGAACGGGAGGATTCCACGGCTCTGGCGGCTCTGGTGGAATGCCGGCTGGAAACCGGCCGCACCCATCAAATCCGTGTTCACATGGCCCATATCGGTCATCCGCTGATCGGTGATCCGGATTACGGCGCAGCCTTCAAGACCAAGGCCAACCGCCTGCCGGGCGAGGCACGCGTGGCGGTGAACGGCTTTCATAGACAGGCGCTGCATGCCTATCTGCTGGCCTTCGAACATCCGCGCACGGGCGAAATCATGGAATTCGAGGCACCGATACCAGAGGATTTCGACCTGCTTCTGGACGCTCTTCGCGGATAGCCGACGCGCTCTGCAACATTTCTTGGGCGTTTAGCGAGTCCGCCGGCTCGATTGGGCAAGTCAGACAGCCGTCGAACGCTCTGCGCGGCAAATCGACAGAGCCCACTGACGTGCCATGATCCAGCCAGATTCTGGAGCGTATCTAGCTGTAGACAGGCTTGAACGGTGTAAATTCAATACCTATCTGTCACATGGCGCGGTGCGAGGTCGCCTAGACTCGCGCCGCACAGGCTCGCCAGCGGCAGACGCTTCACGGGAGCCGGTAACGAAGAAAGGGGTGCTCTATGGCCCGCAATACACTTCCGTCCATTACAGCCGGCGAAGCCGGCCTGAACCGTTATCTCGACGAAATTCGCAAATTCCCGATGCTGGAACCGCAGCAGGAATATATGCTCGCTAAGCGGTACAACGAACATGGGGATCGCGACGCCGCACATCAACTGGTGACTTCGCATTTGAGACTCGTGGCGAAAATTGCCATGGGCTACCGCGGCTACGGCCTGCCGATCGGCGAAGTCGTTTCTGAAGGCAATGTCGGCCTGATGCAGGCGGTCAAGAAGTTCGATCCCGAGCGCGGTTTCCGTCTGGCGACCTATGCGATGTGGTGGATCAAGGCCTCCATTCAAGAATACATCCTGCGCTCCTGGTCGCTCGTCAAGATGGGTACGACCGCCAACCAGAAGCGGCTCTTTTTTAACCTGCGTCGTTTGAAGGGTCGCATTCAGGCAATCGACGAGGGTGATCTGAAGCCGGAGCAGGTGCGCGAGATCGCGACGAAGCTAAATGTTTCCGAAGAGGAAGTGATTTCGATGAACCGTCGCCTGACAGGCGACGCCTCCTTGAACGCACCCATTCGCGCTGCAGAAGGTGAATCCGGCCAATGGCAGGATTGGCTTGTTGACGATCACGACAGCCAGGAAGCCGTTCTGATCGAACAGGACGAGTTGGAAACGCGGCGTCGCATGTTGGAACGGGCGCTTAGCGTGCTCAATGAGCGCGAACGCCGGATCTTCGAAGCGCGTCGGCTGTCTGAAGACCCGGTAACGCTGGAGGAACTCTCCGCCGAATTCGATATCAGCCGCGAACGCGTGCGTCAGATCGAAGTCCGCGCCTTCGAGAAGGTACAGGAAGCAGTCCAGAAAGAAGCTTTGGCTGCAGCAAAGGCCTTGCGCGTCGTCGACGCGTAAGACTTTGCAGTCTGAGGACAAGAGGGTCGCCGCTGGCAAATCACAAGCGGATCATGGTCGCCAGGCTAGGTCTCTCATACTTTAATCCTATGGGTTCAAGCGATCTGCCCGTATCGGCTATAAATGGGAGCAGGGACTTCGCGAGATGTTGTTTTCACAGCCTAAAAATTGATAAATGATAATAAATCACGTTATCTACGTAAAAATAGCTCCTTAATTCTTGTGGAGCCGCTTTAAGGTTTCCGTTACCGACCACGCACATATGCTGATAAAACGTCAGGCTGCAAAATTTAGGCTACCCACTTTCGGGTTGTCTTATTTTGGATCAAGGCGATCGTTCAGTTGAGCATAGATCGGGGTCAAGCATGTTTCCTTTCGCATCCAGTACAGACAGCGCAAAATTGGCAGCCATCGACATGCTCACCGCAAATGTCATGATTGCGGATGCCAAATTGAACATCATTTATATGAACGGCGCGGTGCGCGAACTCTTGCAGGAAGCGGAAAGCGAGTTGAAACAGGAGCTTCCTCGCTTCGATATGCGCACACTTCTGGGCAGCAATATCGACATCTTCCACAAGAACCCCTCCCATCAGCGGAAAATGCTGGCAGGTCTCACCAAGCAGCACAGGGCCACTATTCATGTTGGCAACCGTGCGTTTGACCTCATCGTGAATCCGATCAAGCGCGGCAGTACAATAACCGGCTTTGTTGTCGAGTGGGCGAATGCAAAGGAGCGCGTCGAGAATACGGATTTCCGCAAGCAGTTACAGGCGATCAGCCGAGCGCAGGCTGTGATCGAGTTTTCGCCAACCGGTGAAATCATGCTTGCCAACGATAATTTCTTGAAGGTTATGGGCTACACGTTCGCCGAGATCAAAGGAAAGAACCATCGAATATTCCTAACTGCCGGCCAGGAGGGCGATGCAGAATACACGTCACTCTGGACAGACCTCAACGACAACCGCCCGGTAATCGGCGACATCGTTCGCCAGGGAAAGAATGGGCAGGCCATCTATCTCAATGCCTCCTACAACCCGATAACCGATGAGAACGGCAAGGTCGTCAAGGTCGTGAAGTTCGCAACCGATGTCAGCGGTCGCGTGCACGCGGTCAGAACGATCGGCAGTTCACTGGCCAAGCTTGCCGAGGGTGATCTGTCATTCCGTCTGGATGAAGCCTTTAACAAGGACTTCGAGACCCTTCGCCAGAATCTGAACGACGCAGTTTCACGGCTTGGTGAAACGCTCACTGTCGTTTCACGCACCGCCGAACTCATTGATGGTGGCTCGCGCGAAATCAGCGGAAGCGCCCAGGATCTATCCAAGCGTACGGAACAGCAGGCGGCGGCCCTGGAAGAAACCGCCGCGGCACTGGATCAGATTACCGTCAACGTCCGTAACGCCGCCGCCCGAACCGATGAGGCACGCGAAGCCAGCGAAACGGCGGACAAGAGCGCCGCGCATTCCGGCAAGATCGTGTCACAGGCGGTCGGCGCCATGGCTCGGATCGAACAGTCATCGCAGCAAATCTCGAACATTATTGGCGTCATCGACGAAATCGCTTTCCAGACCAACCTGCTGGCGCTGAATGCCGGCGTCGAAGCAGCGCGCGCAGGCGAAGCGGGCAAGGGCTTTGCTGTCGTGGCCCAGGAGGTGCGTGAACTGGCCCAGCGTTCCGCCCAGGCAGCCAAAGAGATCAAGGAACTGATCCGCAATTCGACCGACGAGGTCAATAACGGTGTTAAGCTCGTTAGCGAAACCGGGGAGGCACTGAAAACGATCCAGGAAAACATCATCGCCGTCAACGAGCATATGCAGTCCATCGCCAGCTCGGCACGCGAGCAGTCGACTGGCCTTTCCGAGGTCAATACTGCCGTCAACCAGATGGACCAGATGACCCAGCAGAATGCCGCAATGGTGGAAGAAACCACGGCTGCCAGTGCATCCCTGGCACAGGAGGCCGAACAGCTTCGCCATCTGATTAGCGGCTTCGTGCTTCCCCATACAAAGCAGCGCCCGGCTCACGCTACCGCCAGCCGTCCCGCAGTCGCCCGGCCAGCAACCAGCCATTCAGCCCCGGCACAACCGCGCGCTCCGGCTTCCGCCCCACGTCGCCCAGTTGCACCGGCGGCAATTGGTAACACAGCCCTCAAGTCGGAAGACTGGGAAGAGTTCTGAGCACCGCCATCAATCGATGGTCTAGACATCTACCTCAGGAGCGGCATAACGTTTCAGCCGCTCCTCAAGAGTGCCGACATGCAATTCGAAGAGATGATTGTCGTCGTCGTAGAAGTAGATCGACTGACCCTCTCCTTCGACGCGTGATCTCGGATCTTTCAATTCGAGCCCGAGATCTTCTATTGCCTTGAGGCGCCCATCCATGTCCGATGCCTCGATCCGGAAGGCCACATGATTGTAGCTGCGATGGGAAAGCCCTTCGCCTTCCATGATCGCGATCCAGACCGCCGAGGGCTCGGCGCCAATCAGGAAAAATCGCTCTCGCGACAGCGAGAAACTCATCTCGCCGCTATCATAAACTTTCCGACCTTTGAAAACCTGTGTGACGATCTTTTCCATGCGGTCGAGATCGCGAACGACAAAGGTAATGTGGCTGAGCGCTTGCATCCTTGGCTCCAATTCCGGTTGATGAAAACAGCCTGACCGACGGAAAAGGCAGCATGATGTTGCCTGGAATGAAAAAAACCCGGTCGCTTTTGGCAACCGGGATCTCAAAATCGGACGTATCGAGACTGTTACTGCCCCTGCTGCGAGGCCGCCGCCTGCCAGACGCGGGTGGCCTCATCGAATGCCTTGCGCCCGTCATCGCCCTTCTGCATCGTTAAAAGCGCCCGACGCCCGTTGCTGTAGATGAGAGGAACATCGATCCAGTCACGGCTTCTGATCAGGTCGAGGTTACGCGTACGCGCATCCGGGAAGTCATTCAGCGCGATCATGTGGAAGTCCGGGGTAATCTTGGCCGGTACCGCCACGAGCGGATCGCCCCGATCCTGCTCCGTCTGCTTCATGGAAATCCGCTGCACGCTGTCGATTGAGCCGCCTTCGAAATTGGGCGGGAGCGAGAAGACGAATTCCACAAGATGGCTTGCCGGAAGGGATGGATCCGTATTCCTCTTGAACGTGACAAGCGCCGTCAAACCGCGTCCTGGAATGCTGATACGTCCCTGAACAGCAGGTTCCGTCCTGCCATTTTCGACAGCTTCCTTCTGCAACGACCAGGAGACAGAACCCTCAACCGCGGTCGGTGAAGACTGTCCAACCCGCTCCTCGTAGAGAAAGATCTTGTTGCCCGCCACGGCCACAGTATTGGCGGGCGGGCTGGATGGCGGAACGCCAGGGGCTGTTGCACCTGCTGGAGTGTTAGGCGTGGACGCCCCATTGCCGACTGCGGCATTGCCAGCGGGCGGCTGGGCCGAAGCGGCTGGCGGCGAAACCTGCGCAACGGACTGATTGCCCGCCGCACCGGTTGGACCGCCGGAACCGCTATCCTTCTCGGTGCCATCCGGCATTAGGCGCTGGGTGAACTTCTGCGGTTCACCGGGCTTGGCTGAGCCAGCAGATTGCGCCGCCGGTGTCGCGGCTGCCGTTTGTTTCGCAGGCGGGGTCTGGGTCGCAGGCGTCGCTGTCGGAGCAGTCTGACCCGTCGGCTGGGCTGCCTGTTGAACCGAAGGCGCGGCGCTGTCAGCACCACCGATCAGACCACTCAGGGCGTCACGATTGAGCCAGATGGCATAGCCACCGCCTGCCATAATCGCCAGACCAAAGAAACCAAGTAGAATCCCGACATAGTTGCGCTTTGGCTTCGGCACCACGCGGTAAGGACGAGCGACCGGTTGAGCCATGAGCTCTTCCAGTTCCTGGTTTTCAGCCAGTTGGTCCCTCGGCTTGACATCGGCACCTGGCGCGGCCCGCGCTGCTGTAACGCCCGCGGCACCGGTAACAGCGCCAGTCGCCGCTGCATTAGTCTTGTCATAGCCGATCAGTTCTTCAAGATCGTTCCAGGGATCGACCGCAGATTGCTCAGGCTTCTCCACCGAGGCGGGGTCAGGCTTGGTACTAACGAAATCGGCAAAGGGATCGTCAGGCTCAAGTTCCGACTTTTGGGAAGGAGCTGGATCCAGATCCGGGAAATCCGAAACAGGCGGCATGCGCGCATCAGTGGCAACATGCGTTGGTTCTTCAAAGTGGGCGCTGAACAGCTCGGCGGCCGCTTTGTCATCAAAGGCTTTTGCAGAGGTCTCGCCACGCTCGACATCCTTGTAATCGGCCTCATCGGCCCAGGGATGCTCTTCCATCTGTTGCGATGATCGGGCCGGAACTTCCGGTGTCCGTTCAGGTACCGGTTCCAACTGGCCATAGCCTGCAACGAACGGCGCAGTAGACGGCGCATCGGGCCAGGCGGGCGCGACACTGACGGGCCGTTCCGAGACTGGTGCCTCGTAAGCTTCAACCGGCTCATCAGCGTCAGTTGTTTCGTCACGGGGATTAACTTTGGTTTCCTGCTGCACCCAGGTATTACTGTCGATGACGGCTTCGTCCGTGGTGATGGATGCCTGATCGAAATGACCGTGATGGATTGGCGGTACCGGACGCGCAGTCTCGACGTCGTCCTCATCGGCGAAGGGATCATTGGAGCGTGTTTCTGGCTGCACTCCAGCGGTGATCCTCGCGTCCTCGGAATGATCCGGCTGGTTGTGCTCTGAGGGAGTGTCCGCGACAGGCTGGGTCACCAATTCCGGCTCGACCTGCCTAGCGTAGTGCCCTCCAGCCACATCATAGGGCTGAACCGGAAGGGGTTCCGGCTCGGTCTGCGCGGGATAGTCGCCATAGACAGGTTCTGCCCGGATCTCGTCCTGCGGCTGATGATATGCCTCAGTCTTGGCTTCCTCGGCAGCAGCAGCCTCGGAAGGCTCCTCGTAGGCCTGCACTGGCTCGGCAGGCGCTTCGGCAATGGTCTCATCAGGTTGCGCAGCAGCCAAAGATGCATCGTCATCGGGCGGCGCGGCCTCCCGATGTTCAGCTTCGACATCCCGGATGGCAGCTTCCAGCTTTTCCATCTGTCGACGCAGCATGTCTTCCGAGGGCTGCGGCTTCATGCTTTCCAGCTGTCGCTGAACCGCACCGCGCGCCTTCTCGTAAACCCGGATGCGCATCTCGGGCGTATTGTTCGCCAAGCCATCCACGGCTCGGCGAATAACTGCTACAAAATCAGCCATTGATACTTTCTCTTGCTCACCAGCATTCACGCCGAGTGAAAAGGCAGATAGCGCTGAAGATTAATCTTCAAACGGATCAGTCACAAGTATTGTGTCGTCCCGTTCTGGACTGGTTGACAGAAGTGCGACCGGTGCCCCAATCAGCTCTTCCACTTGACGAACATATTTGATGGCCTGAGCCGGTAGATCCGCCCATCTGCGCGCACCGACGGTCGACTCTTTCCAGCCTTCCAACGTAATATAAATTGGCTCTACGCGGGCCTGGGCAGCCTGTGCCGCAGGCAGATAATCGATTTCCTGACCATCGAGCTTGTAGCCGACGCAGATCTTCAATTCATCAATACCGTCCAGCACATCCAGCTTGGTCAGCGCGATACCAGTAATACCGTTCGTAGCAACTGACTGGCGCACCAGCGCCGCATCGAACCAGCCACACCGACGCTTACGCCCGGTAACTGTGCCAAATTCATGACCACGTTCGCCCAGGAACTGTCCGATTTCGTCCGTGAGCTCCGTCGGGAACGGACCTTCGCCAACGCGCGTCGTGTAGGCCTTGGTGATCCCGAGGATGTAACCGAGCGATCCCGGACCCATGCCGGAACCGGCAGCAGCCTGACCGGCAACGGTGTTGGAAGAGGTCACGAAGGGGTACGTGCCATGGTCGATGTCGAGAAGCGAGCCCTGCGCACCTTCGAACAGAATACGCGAACCCTTGCGGCGCTCCTTGTCCAAAAGACGCCACACCGAGTCCATGAAGGGAAGAACACGGTCCGCAATCGAGGTCAGTTCTTCCATGATGGCGGAATGCTCTACTTCCGGCGCGCCGAAACCACGGCGCAGCGCGTTGTGATGCGTCAGGATCCGGTCCACCTTCGCGTCCAGTGCATCGAGATCGGCGAGATCCATGACCCGGATTGCACGACGACCGACCTTGTCTTCATAGGCCGGGCCGATGCCACGGCGAGTAGTGCCGATCTTCGTGCCGCTGTTTGAGGCCGCATCTTCGCGCATGCCGTCAAGTTCGCGGTGGATGGAAAGAATAAGCGTCGCGTTCTCCGCGATACGCAGGTTTTCCGGCGTGACGTCGACGCCCTGATCCTTCAGGCGGCCCATTTCCGCAATCAGCGCATGCGGATCGACGACAACGCCATTGCCGATGACAGCCATCTTGCCCGGACGCACGACGCCCGAAGGCAACAGCGAGAGCTTGTAGCTGACACCGTCGATGACGAGCGTATGCCCGGCATTATGGCCACCCTGGAAGCGCACGACGATATCTGCACGTTCGGAAAGCCAGTCGACAATCTTGCCCTTGCCTTCGTCACCCCATTGCGAACCGATTACCACGACATTCGTCATTTCTGAGCTTTCCTGCTGTGCCGCGGGCCTTTCACCCACTCAAACCGGCGCATCTATACTGTGTCATTTATCGGAAAGCGACCCGTTTATGCGTTGATAGACCGTTTTTACGTGACATATCGCAAACCGAAAGGCTATTTCCCCTGCCAGAGGAGCGGGCAATGACACATCGTCCGCATCCATTCGGGAGCCAGAATTGCATATCAAGGCCTATTTCTTCCTCACCATTGCAGCACTCTGCTGGGGTGGCAACGCTGTTGTCGGCAAGCTTGCCATTGGCCATGTAAGCCCGATGATGCTCACCTTATGGCGCTGGGCCTTTGCTTGCGCCATCATTTTTGCGATCTCCATTCCTCAGTTGAAAAAAGACTGGCCCGTCGCCCGCCAACATCTACCACTTCTGTTTACGCTGGGCGCCATTGGCTATACGCTCTTTAACGTGCTCCTGTATTCTGCCGTACACTATACGACGGCCATCAATGCCACGATCGAACAGGCGGCCATTCCTTTCCTGATCTTTCTGGCTAACCTGATTCTCTTTCGCATCCGCATTTCGATTGCCCAGGTGCTGGGCTTTTCGCTGACCCTTGTCGGCGTTGCCCTTACGGCTTCGCATGGCGATCTGAAAAGTCTGCTTGCGCTGGAAATGAATTTCGGCGACGTTCTGATGCTGGGCGCAATCGTTGGCTATGCCGCCTATACGATCCTCCTGCGCTGGCGCCCGCCCATCGACTGGCGCACGCTGATGGCCATTCCGGCGCTTTCCGCCCTCATCTGCACCATTCCGCTTGTTGGCTGGGAAATCTCGCGCGGCACTGCCATCTGGCCGGACCAGTACGGCTGGCTCGCTGTGCTTTACACGGCACTCTTTGCCTCGCTGGTGGCCCAGATCTTTTATGTCCAGGGCATCGTTCACATTGGCGCCAACCGGGCAGGCCTTTTCATCAATCTCGTTCCGGTGTTCGGCACCCTTCTCTCCGTCATCATTCTGGGTGAGGAGCTTGCAGCCTTTCACGTGATTGCCTTGGTGCTGGCGCTCGGCGGCATCGCGATTGCCGAACGCTGGAAACCGAAGCAAACCTGATAAAGCTGGTCAGCGCACACAAAAAAGCAGCGAGCCGCACGGAATTTGGCGCTTTTCGTGCGCGGTCCCTTTGGCTTAAGCCATGGCTATTCGATTACGAGGAGCCGCGCCATGGCCAAGCCATTTTACTGGAATGAGTTGAACACCCGCGACTTCGCGAAGCTGGATGCGGAAAAAACAATCGCTATCCTGCCGCTTGCCTCCACCGAACAGCACGGGCCTCATCTGCCCGTTGCCACCGATGTGGCAATTGCCAACGGCATGCTGGCGGAACTGAAGAACCAGCGGCCGGACGATCTCGATATTCTCGTTCTTCCCACGCAGGAAATCGGCAAGGCCAACGAACATATCTATGGTCCCGGCACGCTTTCCTACGGCGCCGACCTTCTGATCCCCATGTGGACGGCAATCGGTGAAAAGGTTTCGCAGGCAGGCGTGAAGAAACTGGTCATGGTCAATTCCCATGGCGGCAATCTGGACATCATGAGCATCGTTTCGCGCGAGATGCGCGTGCGCTTCGGCATGGCCGCGGTTGCAACCCAGTGGGGGCGCTTCGGCCACCCGGAAGGCATGGTCAGCGCGCACGAGCAGGCCTTCGGCATTCACGGCGGCGACGTGGAAACATCGCTGATGCTCTACTTCCGGCCAGAGCTTGTGCACATGGAACATGCGCAGAATTTCGAATCGAAAGCCGAATGGATGAAGAGCCAATCGCGTTTTCTCCAGCCCCTGCCACCACATGCACTGGCCTGGATTGCGCATGACCTCAACCCGCACGGCGTGGTCGGCAATGCCGCCAATGGCACCGCCGAGAAGGGCGAAGCCATTTGCAAACATCAGGTAGCAGGCTTCATAGAGCTGCTGCAGGATCTGCAGAACTATCCGCTTTCGAACCTCTACACGCCGTGATCAATCCCGCTGCGAAACAGCACTGCCCTGCTTCGGCACATGGCCCTTTGCCTCCAGTTCCGCAACGATCTGCGTCAGCTCGGCCAGCAGAAACTCGATGAACAGGCTGGTTGCCGTATCCAGAGTGGCGCGCGAACGGGCAAACAGCTTCATCGGCTGGTGACGGCGATAGCTTTCCGTCAGCGGACGAAACACCAGTTCGCCGCGCTGGCATTCGCCAATCACATCGAGCGGGTTGAGGAATGTCAGCCCCACGCCCTTCTTCACCAGATAGCGCAGCGTCTCAGGTCCTGCTGATTCCACGACAGGCTCCACCGGTACCGGCAATGGTGCCAGAATGAGGTTGATCATGTTGCGCAGGCTCATTCCCGGCTGGGCCAGCACGAGCGGTTCCTGCACCACTTTGACGAGGTCGATCGGTCCCGCCTCCTTCGCCAGCCGATGATCCGGCGGCAGCACGACACCGATGGGAATGTCGAAGGTCGCAATCGTTCTGAGGCCTGGTATCGCCGGAATATTGAAGCCGATGCCGATATCCACCTCACCGGCAAGAACAGGATTGGCCGTCGTGGTCGCACCGTCGATCGCCAGCTGGATGCGCACCCGCGGATGGCTTTCCACGAATTTGGCGACGATCTCCGGAAGCGGCCCCGCCGCCAGCCCGACAGTGGAGATGAGTGACACCCGCCCCGCCTGCGGCATCTTCAAACCGCGCACGCGCGTTTCCAGCTTGTCATAGGCCTTCAACACATCGCGAATATGTTCGATGCACAATTCACCGGCAGCCGTGAGTTTGAGGCCGCGCGGCAGGCGCTCGAAAATCGGCACGCCCAACTCTTCTTCCAGCGCCAGGATCTGACGATTGATGGCGGAAGAGGCGACATTCAGATGCGCTGCCGCCTTTCGAATGGAGCCGCAACGGGCAATTTCGTCAATATATTGAAGCTTGCGCGAATGTAACATGGGGTCAACCTGCTGCTTAAGCTTTCATCACTGCGCTGCCCTTGGGCAAACATTTGGCGAGCGATGCCGGAAAGGCATCAATCCGAGCGAATTTTGATGCTTTTCAAAGCGCAATTGCAATGGCTGAAATGCAGAAAAGGAAGTCGTTGACGGCTTACCTCACCAAAAAAGGGAACAGACGGATGGATCAGCACATGATGTCGAAAACCGGCCTTGCCGCACTGGCCATGGGATTGATGCTGGCGGGCACCGGCCCCGCGCTTGCCCTCGACGAGGTTTCCTACGGCACCAACTGGCTGGCGCAGGCCGAGCACGGCGGCTTCTATCAAGCCGTAGCCGATGGCACTTATGAGAAGCATGGCTTGAAGGTGAAGATCATCCAGGGTGGCCCGAATGCTGCCAACCGCTCGCTGCTGATTGCGGGCAAGGTGGATTTCTACATGGGCGGCCCGCTGGGCGACATGGATGCCGTAAAGGAAGGCATTCCGATGATTTCGGTTGCCTCGATCTTCCAGAAGGATCCGCAGGTTCTGCTGGCGCATCCCAATGCAGGCGTGGAGAAGTTCGAGGATCTGGCCAAGCTTGACACGATTTTCATGGGTAAGGACGGCTACGTCACCTACTTTGAATGGATGAAGAAGAACTTCAAGGGCTTCAAGGAAGAGCAGTACAAGCCCTATACCTTTAATCCGGCGCCGTTCATTGCAGACAAGAAGTCTGCCCAGCAGGGCTATCTGACCTCAGAACCCTACGAAATCGAGAAACAGGCCGGTTGGGCGCCGAAAGTGTTTCTGCTGGCTGACGCGGGCTACAGCCCCTACTCCACCATGATCACCACCACTCAAGGCATGGTCGACAAGAAGCCGGATGTGGTGCAGCGCTTTGTCGATGCCTCCATCGAAGGCTGGTACAATTACATCTACGGCGACAACAAGAAGGCCAACGAACTGATCAAGAAGGACAATCCGGAAATGACGGATGGCCAGATCGCCTATTCCATCGCCAAGATGAAGGAATACGGCATTCTGGAATCCGGCGAGGCTCTGACCAAGGGCATCGGCTGCATGACGGATGCGCGCTACAAGCAGTTCTTCGATGAAATGGTGCAGATCAACGCTCTGCCGAAGGATCTGGATTACAAGAAGGCCTACACCACCAAGTTCGTCTGCAAGGGCGTTGGTATGGCACTGAAGAAGTAGGTTTAAAGCCCCTCCCCAACCCCTCCCCACAAGGGGGAGGGGCTTCACTGCCCAGCATCCGCCTTGAGTTCGCAGCAATCCATTCAGCGACCTCAAAAGACGATAACGAAAACCGGAAACGCTGGAATGGTTATGGGATAGCGCATCCGGGTTAAGCCCTCCCCCTTGTGGGGAGGGTTTGGGAGGGGATCTTGATCGGCCTCCACAATATGCCGACCAGAGACTTAGCCGCCATTTTCAACGCGTGACGGAATGACAGATTTGCAATCGCCTGAAGCCTCGCCACCTAGCACTCCGCACAAGCGCCCGCTCGTGGTGATGACGAATGTCTCGAAAAGCTTCTCCAGCGGCACGCTTGCGCTGTCGGATATGTCGCTCACTGTTGCAGGCGGCGAGTTCGTCAGCTTGCTCGGCCCCTCCGGCTGCGGCAAATCCACGGCGCTACGCATCATATCCGGTCTGGGTGACGTGACGACCGGCAGCATCGACTGGCCAAGTTCCCGCATCAACGCCAAGGGCCTGCCGGAAGGCGACATCTCGTTCGTGTTTCAGGAACCGACGCTGATGCCCTGGCAGACGGTGTTCGGCAATGTCTACCTTCCCTTGAGATTGCGCGGCGTATCCAAAGCTCAGGCGAGCGATGAAATCATGGCAGCGCTGGAAACCGTTGGCCTCAAGGATTTCGCGAAGGCCTATCCGCGGGAACTGTCCGGCGGCATGAAAATGCGTGTTTCCATAGCCCGCGCGCTGGTGACCAAACCGAAGCTGCTGCTGATGGACGAACCCTTCGCCGCACTCGACGAAATTACCCGCCAGAAGCTGAATGACGATGTGCTGCGCCTGTGGCGCGAAACCGGCATCACCGTAGTTTTCGTCACGCACTCCGTGTTCGAAAGCGCCTATCTCTCCAACCGCATCGTGGTGATGAAGGCTCGTCCGGGGCGCGTGCATGCGGATTTCCCGCTGGAAACCAGCCTCGAGCGCGCGCCGCTCTACCGCACATCGGAAGAATATCGCGCCGCCTGCGAGAAAGTCTCGGCCTCTCTTCTCGAAGCGATAGGCCCCGGTGCCGCCATGGAGATGCACTGATGAATGCCGCGTCACCCTCCCTCACCCGCCAGCATCGCGAAACGGTCCTGCGCGTCTTGATCCCTGTCGGCGTGGTCTTGGCCTTGATCCTCATCTGGCACCTGACGGTGACGCTCTCCGGCGTGCCGCAATATATTCTGCCAAGCCCGGGCGCCGTGGCCGGGGCAATGGTGAAAGACTGGGGCACGCTCGCCCCGGCGCTCTGGGTCACGACGCAGATTACGCTGGCGGCGCTCGCGCTGGCGCTGATCGGCGGGGTGGGGATCGGCGTCTTCCTGATCCAGTCGAAATGGATCGAGACGGCATTTTACCCCATCGCCGTCATCCTTCAGGTGACGCCAATCGTGGCCATTGCGCCGCTGATCCTGATCTATGCGCCGACAACGCAGGTTGCGCTGCTCGTCTGCGCCTTTCTCGTCGCCTTCTTCCCCATTCTCTCCAACATGGTGCAAGGGTTGAAGAGCGTCGATCACAACCTCCTGAACTTGTTCGATCTCTATGGCGCGTCACGCTGGCAGACGCTGATCTATCTGAAGCTCCCGGCATCGCTTCCTTATTTCATGACCGGCCTTCGCATCGGTGGCGGCCTGTCGCTGATTGCCGCCGTGGTGGCAGAGTTTGCAGCCGGTTCCGCCGGTGCCGGTTCGGGCCTCGCTTTTCGTCTTCTGGAAGCGCAGTATCGACTGAACATTCCACGCCTGTTCGCGGCACTGATACTCTTGTCCATCCTTGGCGTTGTGATCTTCGGTATCACCTCTTTCATCGCCTGGCTCAGTCTTCACCGCTGGCATGAAAGCAGCCTGAAAAGAGAAAACTGATGAGCTTTAGCGAACTGCCCGACGCGTCCCGTTTCGTACTGACCAACGCCACCCTGCCCGCCGTAACGGTAGACGGCTTTTCTGGCCCAGCAAATGAAGGGCTGATGACCGCCGATCTGGTGATCGGCGACGGCAAGGTGGAAAGCGTGCTTTTACCCGGCACAGCCCCCGCTGCCCTGCCCAGCCTCGACATGCGCGACGGCATGGTCTGGCCCTGTCTGGTGGATATGCACACGCATCTGGACAAGGGCCATATCTGGGAGCGTCGCCGCAACCCGGATGGCTCCTTCATGGGCGCGTTGGAAAATGTCGGCGCGGATCGCGCTGCCAACTGGTCCGCAGATGACGTGCGTACCCGCATGGAGTTCTCGCTAAAGACGGCCTATGCCCACGGCACGAAGCTGATCCGCACGCATCTGGACAGCATTCCGCCGCAGCACGGCATTTCCTTCGAGGTTTTTTCGGAGCTGAAGCACGACTGGAAGGACAGGATCGCCCTGCAAGCCGTAGCCCTGCTGCCGCTGGAATCCGTCCTAGATGAAACCGTTTTCGGTGATATCGTTGCGGTCACCAAGCACCACGGCGGTCTCTTGGGCGGTGCGACGCGCATTCTACCGGATTTCGAAAAAATTCTCGAAACGCTGTTTCGCGCAGCTGCCGATAACGGCCTCGATATTGATCTCCATGTAGACGAGACGGAAGACAAGCAGGTCCTGACGCTGAAGACCATTGCCGAAACCAAGCTGAAAACCGGCTTCGAGGGTGCGGTCACCGTCGGCCATTGCTGCTCGCTGGCGCGGCAGGACGATGATCTTGCCAAGCAAACGATAAATCTCGTCGCCGAGGCCGGACTTTCCGTGGTCTCGCTGCCCATGTGCAACATGTATCTGCAGGATCGCCATGCAGGCAGAACGCCGCGCTGGCGGGGCGTGACGCTGTTTCACGAACTGGCAGCAGCGGGCGTGAAGACTGCCGTGGCCTCCGACAACACCCGCGACCCCTTCTACGCCTATGGCGATCTGGATGGCGTGGAAGTGTTCCGCGAATCCGTACGCATTCTCCACCTCGACCATCCGCTGGATACGGCAGCGCGCGTGGTAACCACCACCCCGGCCGACATTCTCGGAAGACCTGACATTGGCCGCATCAAAGCTGGCGCACCGGCAGACCTCATTCTGTTCAGCGCCCGTCGCTGGAGCGAGTTTCTTTCCCGTCCGCAGGCGGACCGCATCGTAATGCGGAATGGCATGGGCATCGACCGCCGCCTGCCGGATTATCGTGACCTTGACCCAATCCTGATGAAGTGAGCACCATGGCCGATTACGCAAAGATCAAACAGGAACTGGAAGGCATCGCGGTAGAAGATAATCCGGCTCTGGTGCGCCAGAAAAGCCGCGATTTCTACTGGTACTCGCCAATCCTGAAAGAAGAGCTGGATAGCGTGACGGGTGATCTGGTGGTTTCCCCCACCACGGAAGAAGAGGTGATCCGCACGCTGAAAGTGGCCTTTGCCCATGGCGTACCGGTAACGCCACGCGGTGCAGGAACGGGCAATTACGGCCAAGCCATGCCGCTGTCCGGCGGCATCGTTCTCAACCTCATCAACATGAACAAGGTGAAGGAAATTCACCCCGGCCGCGTGATCTGCGAACCCGGCATCATCATTGCCGAACTCGACCGGCAGACGAAGGCCCATTCCGGGCAAGAGCTTCGTTTCCACCCCTCGACAGCACAAACGGCGACGATTGGCGGCTTCATCGCCGGCGGTTCCGGTGGCGTCGGCTCCATCCACTGGGGCGGCCTTCGCGATCTCGGCAATATCCTGCGGCTTCGGGTCGTGACCATGGAAGCAGAGCCGCGTGTGCTGGAACTGACGGCCTGGGATCTCCAGAAGGTCAGCCATGCCTATGGCACCAATGGCATTATCACCGAGGTGGAAATGCCGCTTGCACCCGCCTATGACTGGGTGGATGTGCTGGTCGGCTATGACGATTTCATGGATGCGGTGCGCTTTGCCGATACGCTGGCGCATAAAAACGGCCTGCTGCTGAAGGAAATCGCGCCGATTGCAGCCCCTATCCCCTATGACTACTTCCCACGCCACAAGCCGTTTATCCGCCATCGCGGCCAGTCCATTGTCGTGGTGATGATTGCGCCGCATGCCATCGATGCGTTTACGGCACTGACGGAGCGTATGAAGGGCGAAATCCTCTTCCGCTCCGACAAGGTGGAAAGCATGAAGGGCATACCCCATGCTTATGAGCTCGGCTGGAACCACACGACGCTGCGCGCCCTGAAGGTCGATCCGAGCTTTACCTATCTTCAGGTCCAGTACCCAAGTCCGGATCACGTGGCGAAGGTGGGCAAGATGGTGGAAATCTTCGGCGATGAAGTTCCGGGCCATCTGGAATTCATCAAGTTCGATGGCAACATCCAGTGCGCCGGTCTGCCGCTCGTGCGCTACACCACGAAGGAACGGCTGGAAGAGATCATCAAGATCCATGAGGATCACGGCTGTCCGATCTTCAACCCGCACCGCTATACGCTGGAAGAAGGCGGCATGAAGCAGACGGACGAGGTACAGCTTGCCTTCAAGAAAGAGACCGATCCGAAGGGCCTGCTGAACCCCGGCAAGATGATTGCCTGGGAGAACCCGGATTTCGATTTCAAGGCGGGCAAGAACTACCTCTTCCCCGGCCTTCAGTCCTTTGGCGAAGCGGGGGAGTAAAACGCTCAGCATCGCGTCATAGAAGCACCCCCCTCTGCCCTGCCGGGCATCTCCCCCTCAAGGGGGGAGATTGGCAAGGAGCGATCGCTCGCCCACCTTGGCAACTGTCTTTGCCGCGCCCGGCCAGCCTGACGGAAAGCGGTCGGGAGCCGCAAATCGATCTCCCCCCTTGAGGGGGACATGCACGGCAGGGCAGAGGGGGGTCATTTACAAAGGAACTCGAAAACCGAATTATCTATCCGCCACCACAACACCATTCCGAAGGTACTCCCGGCCGGAGCAAATCCGGCTCATGCAATATGGTGGTTTCTTTGCCTCGGCTGGGCGGCGAGGCAGGAAACCGCTGGGACAAACGGCGCGGAAGTTTTTGATCGGGCCTCGAGCAGGAGGCCGCAAGATTTGGAGCTTTGACCCATGCGCGTTCTTGTTCTGCATTCCCACCCCGTCGAAGAAAGCTTCGGCAAATCCCTGTTTCGCCTGACCTGCGACAGCCTTCGCCATGCAGGCCATGAGGTGGATGCTTGCGATCTCTATGCCGAGGGTTTCGATCCCGTGCTGAGCGCGGAGGGACGGCGGATCTATCATGATTATCCGCAGAACATGGCAGGGCTTGAGACCTATGTGGAACGCCTTCTGAAGGCGGAGGGCCTCGTCATTTGCACGCCCATCTGGAACTTCGGTTTCCCGGCCATGCTGAAGGGCTACTTTGACCGCGTCTGGCTGCCGGGTGTTTCCTTCGATCTCAAGGACGGAAAACTGATCCCGACGCTGCGGCACATTCGCAAACTGTCTGCCGTCGTCACCTATGGCGCCACACCCATGCGTGCCTTTCTGGCGGGCAATCCGCCAAAGAAGATCGTAACCCGCGTGATGCGCGTGCAGATCAAGCCTGGCGCGCCGGTTTCCTATCTCGCCCATTATGACATGAACAATTGCACGGATGAGACGCGCGCCGCCTTCATGGCCCGCGTCAAGGCGCATATGGAAGCCTTCTGAACACGAGTTCGGGAGGGCGTAATCCGTAAAGGTTTAGTTAAAACTTAGCTGTCATGGTTCTGTCAGATCGAGAGGACCAGCGATGCGTTATGCGTTTTTCATCGCCCTTCTCTTTCTTGCTGGCTGCGGAACAGCGCCAAGCAGGATTGATAATGCGTGTGCAATCTTCAAGCAGCGCGACGGGCTCTTCAACAACTGGGCACGAGAAGCACGACATGCTTCCCGCCAATATGGCGTGCCTGTACCGGTCTTGATGGCCACGATTTACACTGAATCCGGCTTCCGGGCCTATGCGCGGCCGAAGCGCACCTATCTGCTCGGCTTCATCCCGTGGAGCAGGCCGTCCACAGCCTATGGCTACGCACAGGCGCTGGATGGCACTTGGGCCGTCTATAAGCGCGAAACCGGCAGCTGGGGTGCAAGCCGCAGCAATTTTGGCGACAGCATTCACTTCGTCGGCTGGTATCACAACAAGAGCAACAAGCGGAACGGCATAGCGCTGAACGATACCTATCGGCTCTATCTGGCCTACTACGCGGGACACAAAGGCTATGAGCGCGGCCAGTTCACCTCGGCCATTCGTGCGGCAGCCCAGCGCTCCGCGGGCATAGCCGAACGCTATGAGCGGCAATTGCGCGCCTGTGGCTATTGAACCCTCGCGAAATCCGCAAAGCTCACGCAAAAAGCTGGTTTCATAAACTTTTCTTGTGATCCAGGCGTGCGGAGTTGTCCAACCGCAGGGTTGCGACGGTTGCGATCATATCCATGTCATCTGCATGGCACAGCATGGACGTGCCCAATGCGGAGAAACGATATGCCAACGACCCAGCCACAGATCCATCCTATCGGCAATAGCCAAGCTATCTCCAGCGAGATGGGCGCCCTTTATGCAGAGCTCCTTTCCTTACGGGAAAAAGTGGCCGAGGAAGCGGGCGCGGCTTTTACCGAGCAATTGCAGGCTAAGGATCTGTGCGCTTCCGAGACTAGGCGCACCCTGAACCTCTTGCATTATCTTGCCCTTCGCAGGCGTGATCTGCGCCCTCTGCAGAGGCGGCTGATGGTGCAGGGTCTTTCTTCGCTGGGGCGCCTGGAAGGCCGCGTTCTGCCGACGCTGGATGCCGTTCTCGCAACGCTTGCCCCCCATACCGGCGCTGCGATACCGCATGCCAGACCGAGCGAAGAAACCTTCTTTTTCGGTGAGGGCGCTCTGGCGAACGAAGCCGAGCGCCTGCTAGGTGCCGCCCCTGCCCACCGGCGCGGCCGTATTATGGTAACGCTACCGGGCGATGCAGCGGAAAGGCCGGAATTCATCGAGGATCTGGTCCGCCGAGGCATGAACATCGCTCGCATCAATTGCGCCCATGACGATCCGGAATGCTGGCTTTCCATGGCGGGACATGTGCGGGCGGCGGCGCAAAAATTCGGTTGCCCCGTGAAGATCCTCATGGATATTGCAGGCCCGAAGATCCGAACAGAAAAAGTGCTGCCGGAGAAGAAGCTCAAGCTACAACTGGGCGATATGCTGCGGCTGGTGGCCAATGGCGAGCCCTTTCTCGATGACGAGGTCAAGGCATCCGCGTCCGTCTCCCTGCCAGAAATCGTAACCCGCCTCTCGATCGGCGACCGGGTCCGCTACGACGATGGCAAGCTGGAAGGCACCGTGGAGGCGCTGACCCGCGGTGAGGCGCTCATCCGCGTCAACCGTTGCAAGACCGGCGGAACCCGACTGAAGGCCGAGAAGGGTTTGAACCTGCCGGATACGGTGTTGGGCCTCTCTCCCCTGACCGCCAAGGATGAGACAGATCTCGCCACCGTCGTCACCTGCGCAGACATGATCGGTTATTCCTTCGTCAGCAGGCCGGAGGATATCAATCTGCTTGAAGAGGTTCTTGAGAGACTGCCGCCCCGGCAGACGCCGCTTGGGCTGGTTGCCAAGATCGAGCACCCGCAGGCCGTTCTTAATCTCCCGGCGCTCATTGCGGCTGCCGCTGGCTCGCACCGTCCGTTCGGGGTGATGATTGCCCGTGGCGATCTGGCGGCGGAACTGGGTTTCGAGCGCGTAGCAGAAATGCAGGAACAAATCCTCTGGATCTGCGAAGCGGCTTCCGTTCCCACAATCTGGGCCACACAGGTTCTGGAAGATCTGGTCAAGGATGGCCTTCCCTCCCGCGGCGAAATGACGGATGCCGCGATGGCCGCCCGCGCCGAATGCGTGATGCTGAACAAGGGGCCAGCTGTGGCCGAGGCCGTCGAACTGCTGGACTATCTGCTCGCCAAGATGGACGAGCACATGCTCAAGAAGACGCCGATGCTGCGGGCGCTGAAATCGTGGTAGTGCTTGGAGGTTACGTCAATCTTGCCGCCGTGACTTCCACCTCCACCAGAAACTCCGGTCTTGTGAAGCCGCTGACGATGATCAGTGTCGAGACCGGTTTCGGATCCAGCGTATAGCGATCGCGCACCCCCATATATGGGGCAAAATCCTCACGCTTCGTCACAAAGCCCGATATGCGGATGATATCGGCGAATGTCATGCCCGCCTCTTGCAGGATGGCCCTGATGGCCTCGAAGCACAGTTCGGCCTGCGCCGTCACATCCTGCGGAATGCTGTCATCAGGCGCAATGCCAAGCTGCCCGGATGTGACGAGCAGCGAGGCGCCCGGCGGCACCAGAAGCCCATGATTATAGGCACCGAAAGGCCTGCGGACCGATGGCGGGTTGAAGACCTGTTTTACGCTGTCCGGCATGTGAGGCTCCCCTTATTCTTAAGTTCAGGAATAATTTAGCACCGCCGGATGCCAATCACACGTACCAGATGCCATCCTTCACGGCTGCCGAAACGCGCGCCTGATTTTCCGGGCTTTCCGAGAACTGGACCAGGAGATCGGCGCGATCATTCGTGCCTGTGTCCAGGCGGGAAACCCAGAAATTCAGGCCGCCCTGATCGAAGGCGCGACCCAGCGTATGCTGGTACAGAAGCTCGACATATTTGGTGTTGGTCACGGTTGCAGCTGTGCCATAGGTCTGCAAGAATTCTCGCGACGCCAGAAAGTTTTCCGCGACATTCTTCAGACGGACGCCCTTGTCCATTTCCTTGATCCAGAAGGACAGTCCGCCGGTGTCCGGCGTACGCTCGAAGGCCGCCTGATACAGGCGATAGGCCGAACCGGCAATTTCCCCGGCGCCCTTGTCGAAGGCCAGCGTGCCATCGGAAAACTGAATGCGCTCGATGGAAATCAGCGTATCGGTGCCGCCGCCAAGCTTGTCGATCTTGACGGTCGATGCCGTATCGAGACGATAATCCGAGCGCTTGCCTGTATAGACGGCCGTATCAACGCCATTGCCACCGTCCATGGTGTCCGAGCCGCCGCTCTGGTTGAGACGGTCATTGCCGCCAAAGCCCTGCAGCACATTGTTCTGGTCGTTGCCGGAGAGAATGTCGTTCCCCTCGCCGCCGGTCATGGGTCCGGTGACGACCGGCGCCCCTGCCGGATCCGCAGCCTTGCCGAACCAGACATGCGCAACGCCCTTGTAGATGCCCACACCGATGGCGTTCCAGGTCATGGTCGACCAGGTATTCTTGTTGGTGATGACATCGTTATGCGGTGCCGAACCCTGCCAGCTTTTCAACGCATCAGCCGGGGTCATCTCTCCGCCATTGTTTGGGATACCGGTGCTGATTTCGTATCCGTAGAAGTCGATGCCGGTAGAAGCCTTGTAGCTGGTGTTCAAGCGTTGCGGGGCCAACCACATATTGGTCCAGGTCGCATTGTTGTTGCTGTCGTAAGGCGCATCGCTCCAGCTATGGCCGTTATAGCCGCCCATGTTTTCGCTTTGGTCCAGCGCATGGCGACCAGCCGTGATGGTCAATCCGACAGAGAGCGGAATGGAGGGCAGACCCAGCGTCGCCCGATAATTCATGATGAGGTTGTAGAGCTCAAGTTCGGCAGCCGATAGACCATCCTGAGAGCTGTCTGTATAATAATTCGTCGGCATGCCCAATCCCCCAAATATGAAGCAATGTCATATATCTCCCAGTGGGACCACATTAACATGTGTCAAATTTTAGGTGTAGACTGCATACAGTTCATTTGTGCACAACCTTCACCAAATTCCGAGTGCACAATCATAAGTAATGCAGAAAAGAAATACTCTGATGGATAGTATGAGGCGGTGACGGCACCGCCTCATACGCCGATCAGGCTGTGTATGGCGCGAGGAAGGCTTTCACCGCCTCGATTTCATTGCCGCGGATTTCATGACCGCCCGGATGCCATTCTACCTGAACCTCCTCGCCCTGCGCGGCAAAATAATCCGCCAGCGTCTGGGTCAGGGGAACCGGGCAGATCGGATCATTCTCGCCTGCGGTGATCAGAACCTTGCCGCGGCCAGATCGTGGGTTAGGCACGAACGGGATCAGCGGATGCATCAGAACGGAAGCCTCGAACAGGTCCGGCTTTTCGATCACCACGTTGGCGAGGATATTGGCACCGTTCGAGAAACCAAGCCCGATGACAGGGCCAGACTGGTAGTGCTGTTTGCAGGCGGCGACGAAGGCGGCCATCTGGGCTGTCGCCCGCGCCAGATCGTCCAGATCGTAGACCCCTTCCGCCTTGCGCCGGAAAAAGCGCGCAGCGCCGCGTTCTGCCACATCGCCACGGGGGGAGATCACCGTGGCATTCGGCGCCAACCGGCTGGCGAAATCGAAGAACTGGTTCTCATCGCCACCTGTACCATGGAAGACGAAAAAGATCGGCGCTCCGGTCGCACCGGGCCGCGCCCGGTGCACATAGCTTTCCATTGTCATGGTCGAAATCCTCAAGCTTCAAAGCTTTTCCAGATGCTCTTCGAGATAGGAGCGAAGATGCGCATGCTGCGTTGGCAGCTTGAGTGCTTCGCCCAGATGCACGGTATCTTCGTCGCGGTCGAAACCGGGCTCATTGGTGGCGATTTCGAACAACACGCCACCCGGTGTGCGGAAATAGATGGCCCAGAAGTAATCGCGATCGATAACCGGGGTCACCTGATAACCGGTGTCCATCAGAGCCTTGCGGACCTCCAACTGCTTTTCACGGTTTTCGACGGCAAACGCGATGTGATGCACCGAGCCGGCGCCGAGATTGGCACGCGCGATGTTCGGCATGGTCTCGATATCGATGAAATCGGCACCATTGCCTCCGGGAATGCCGAGACGCACCACGCCATCGGCGCGATCCACTTCCTCATAACCCATGAACTTCAGGAGCTCGGCCGTCGCGCCTTCATCCCGCAGCCGCATGGAAGCGGAATGAAAACCACGAATGGCGTGGTCGATATCGACCCCATTGCCAGTCCAGGCAGCGCGATCGTCATCCTTCACCTCGACCAGTGCGAAGCCATCGCCATCCGGACCAAAGAAGTTCAGGCGCTTGCTCCCGAAAGCCTCATCGGCCTTCAGTTCCAGATTGCCCTTGGCAGCCAGACGATTGCCCCAATAGGTGAGCGATCCTTGCGGCACTGAGAAGACGGTTGTTCCAACTTCGCCCGTGCCGGGACGCCCCTTGGCGATATGCGGGAACGGGAAATAGGTCATGACCGAGCCGGGCGTACCAACCTCGTCGCCGTAGTAGAGATGATAGACATCCGGCGCATCGAAGTTGACGGTCTTCTTCACCCGGCGAAGGCCGAGCGTATCAGTGAAGAAGCTGTTATTGGTCTTGGCATTGGCTGCCATCGACGTAACATGATGCAGTCCCTTGATCTGGTTCAACATGGCAGAACTCTTTCGATCCCTGCGGCTGCGGTTATTCGCGCCGCTTGTCTGGACCGGAAGATGGCGTGAGACGCACAGGTTTCATAGACTGAACAATCAGAACGCATTGTTTATCAATTGGAGCGAACTAATTTAAGCAGGCCGTTCCGGCAGTTGCCAATCCACTGGCGCTCGCCCGTTGGAGATGAGATAGGCGTTGGCCTTGGAAAAATGGCCGGAGCCAAAGAAGCCGTTATGAGCTGAAAGCGGCGACGGGTGCGGCGCTTTCAGCACCAAATGACGGCGCTGATCCACAAAGGCGGCCTTCTTCTGCGCGTAAGACCCCCACAGCATGAAGACAACATGGCTGCAGTCTTCGTTGACGGCGCGGATAACCGCATCGGTAAAGCGCTCCCATCCCTTGCCCTGATGGGCGGCAGCCTTGCCCTCTTCCACGGTCAGAACACTGTTCAGCAGCAGCACGCCCTGCTTTGCCCAATGTTCCAGAAAACCATGCTTTGCCGGAGGAATGCCGAGATCGCTTTGCATTTCCTTGTAGATGTTCACGAGCGAAGGCGGGATGCGGATGCCGGGCTGCACGCTGAAGCACAGGCCATGGGCCTGGCCCGCGCCATGATAAGGGTCCTGCCCCAGGATCACCACCTTCACCTTATCAAGCGGCGTCAGGTCCAGTGCGCGGAAATATTCGGAGCCTTTGGGAAAGATATGCTTCCCCGCCTCCTTTTCCTTCAGCAGAAAGGCCCGCAGGTCTGACATGTAGGTGCTGGCGAATTCGCCGGAGAGAGCGGCCTTCCAGCTCTCTTCCAGTTTGACAGTCTGCTCCGTCATGTCTGTCTGCTCCGTTTCAGCTAATCGGATGGTTGCTGCGCGAATGCCAGTTCCAGGCGGAGCGAATGATATCGTCCAGACTGTAACGGGGCTCCCAGCCAAGCACTGCCCTTGCCTTATCGTTATTGGCAACAAGAGATGTGGAGTCGCCCTCGCGACGATCAACATACTCCACCGGGAAAGGCTTGCCGGAGACGGCGGAAATCGCCGCCAGCAACTCCTTCACCGTTGTTCCCGTGCCGGTGCCGAGGTTCAACTCCACCGTCTCGCCACCGTTCAAGAGATAGTCGACGGCGCGCACATGCGCATCCGCCAGATCCAACACGTGGATATAGTCGCGCACGCAGGTGCCATCGCGGGTATCGTAGTCGGAGCCGAAGACCTTGAAGCCCTGACGGCGACCGAGCGCCGCATCGATGGCGAGCGGTATCGCATGCGTCTCTGGCTGGTGCCATTCGCCGATGCGCCCTTCGAAATCGGCACCGGCTGCATTGAAATAACGCAGCATGACGGAGCGCAGGCCCTTGTATTGTCCGTAATCCTTCAGCGCCTGCTCGATGATGAATTTCGTCCGGCCATAGGGATTGATGGGTGCCTGCCCGTGGCTTTCGTCCATCGGCACCTGTTGCGGCAGACCATAGGTCGCGCAGGTGGAGGAGAAGACGAAATTTTGCACGCCGGCATCCATGGCGGCAGAAAGGAGGGTAAGCGCCCCGATGACATTATTGTCGTAGAAGGCGACCGGATTCTTGACCGACTCTCCCACTTCGATCAGCGCCGCGAAATGCAGGACGGCATCTGGCTGATGGGTTGCAAAAACTTCATCGAGCCGTGCGCGGTCGCGAATATCGCCTTCTTCCAGAGGTCCCCAGCGTACGAATTCGGAATGCCCATTCGAAAGATTATCGAAGACGATGGGCTGGTAGCCACGCTCATTCAGCACAAGGCAGGTGTGAGAACCGATATATCCCGCACCGCCAACGACAAGCACTTTCTTCTGCGCCATGAATGATTCGAAGCTCCCCACAATCCACGGCGCGACTATATCTCCCGGTGTAACAATTGCCAGCATCACCCGATATCGCAGAACTTGAGATGTGAAGAAAAGATTTCCGCAGCGCTCACTCCTCGGCTATCGTGCGAGGCAACAAACAGGATGCGGCATTTCTCATGCGATTGGTCTACTTGGCTTTCGGCTGGTTCTTCGTAGGTCTGGGCTTGCTGGGCGCGTTTCTACCGCTGCTTCCCACAACTCCCTTCCTGCTTCTGGCCATTGGCTGCTTCACCCGATCGTCACCACGTTTGGAAGCCTGGCTTCTCAACCATCCGCGCTTCGGCCCGCCGCTCATTGCCTGGCGGCAAAAAGGGGCGATACCGCGCCGCGCAAAGATGCTGGCGGTGGTAATGATGGCTGTCAGCTACGGCATCTTCCTGTTCGGCACCTCGCCGCCTTTGTGGCGAGCTTTGATCGTACTCGCCATTTTGGCCGGCTCCTCGATCTTTATCGTCACGAGACCGGACAGCACCTGAGCAAAGAGAGACTTACTGGCTGGCCGCATGCTGCGGCTTTCCCTTGCGCTTGGTGGATGCCATGTCGTGAAGCTCCTTCTCGGACATGGATTTCTCCATGCTTTTCGAAGCCCCTTTGAGTTCGCTTTTCTTGATATCGCCGTGCTTGGCAGCAAGCGCTGCACCGGCAGCCTTCTGCTGTGCTTTCGATTTTGCAGGCATGGAGAAACTCCCATGTTCGAGGTCCAATGCGGTTCGAACGGAAATTCAGACGTCAGGTTCCGCTACTTTTGGTTACGCCGAAGAGGAACCCAATCGCGCCCCGCCGGGTTGTCTCGCGAAAGGCTGCAATGGCGCAGCCGTCAAGAGCGAAGGAAACAGCCATGGACAACGACAACATGACAGCCCGTGACAAGATGACGGATGAAGGCTCGCGCCGGTTTGAACAGGAAGGCCGCGAACGCGCAGAGGATGCACTCCACACGCAGCCTGACACAACGAACCACAAGGCAGTGATGGAAGCATCGCGCCTCGGCGGCGGCGATACCTATCTTGTGAAAAGCGATCTCGAAGATCTGGACGAACGCGTCGAGACGGATGGCTTGGATGGTCGCCCAAGCCCCATGGCCAATGCCGACAATCCCGAGCGTTGAAATCTGATGACAAACCGGCGCGGCGGAACCAGATGCCGCGACCGGTGTTCTTCCGCGACCAACGGAGGATCATTCATGAACGACCCGACTGACCGCGACATGAACCCAACGCCACGGCCAGCCGACCCAAACCTGGAGGGTGTGCCGCATATTCAGGCACGCGCGGCGCCAACTCTAGCAACCGCAGACGCGCAGGATTTTGTGGCGCTGTCGGTAGAGGAGCTTGCCTCCTCCCACATCCCGTTCCTGTTGGCAGGCACCTACGCCGTCAGCGCCTATACGGGTATTTCCCGTCCGACCAAGGATCTCGATATCTTCTGCAAGGCGGGCGATTTCAACCGCATTCTCGCCCATTTCAAGAACAAGGGCTTCGACATTGAAGTCGAGGACGACCGTTGGCTTGGGAAGGTCAAGCAGGGCGAGCATTTCTTCGACGTGATCTTTGCCGGATCGAACGGGACGATGCCTATCGGCGACGCATGGTTCGAAAACGCCCGACAGATGGATTTCAATGGCCATAAGGTGCGCGTGGTGGCTCCGACCGAACTCATCTGGTCGAAGTGCTTTGTCCAGTTGCGCCACCGCTATGATGGCGCCGATGTGGTCCACGTCATCCTGCGGGCGCACGACCAGATCGACTGGCGCCGCCTGCTGGGCCACATGGAAGTCCATTGGGAAGTGCTCTTGATGCATCTTTTGAACTTCCGCTGGATCTACCCGACCGAGCGAGACAAGGTGCCGGACTGGCTGCTCGACGAATTGCTGGAACGTCTTGCTGCGCAACGCCAACTGCCCCTGCCCCAGATGAAGATATGCCGCGGCCGCATGTTCTCGCGCATCGATTTCGAGATCGACGTGAAAGAATGGGGCTTTGCCGACGTAGGCGGCGAAGGCGAGTTGAGGCAGGAACAGGAAGGAGCCTTGCTGTGACGAAACCGACCCCGAGCCGAAAAGCAGAAACGAACACAAAGGCGACCCCGGCCAAGGTCCGGATTGCCGCCGTCGCGGACCTGCATGTCAAGGAAACAGGGTCCGTAACCTATAAGGATCTCTTCACGGAAATTTCCAGTGAGGCCGACATTCTGGTCATGGCGGGTGATCTGACAGACCTTGGCAAGAAGGCTGAAGCAGAGCATCTGGCCGCTGATCTGCGGGCCTGTACCATCCCCATGGTGGCGGTGCTTGGGAACCATGATTTCGAATGCGGGGCCGTGGACGAGGTTCGCAGTATTCTGAAAGGAGCTGGCGTTCACCTTCTGGAAGGTCAGGCGGTCGAAATCCACGGCGTCGGCTTTGCCGGTGTGAAGGGCTTTGCAGGCGGCTTCGGACGCCACATGCTGGGCAGCTTCGGCGAACCCGCAATCAAGGCCATGGTCGCCGAAAGCGTGGAAGAAACCATGCGCCTGGAAAATGCTTTGCGGCAGGTGCGGTCCGAACGCGCCATGGTCGTCCTCCATTATGCCCCCATCCCGGAAACCGTGGAGGGCGAGCCGAAGGAGATCTATCCGTTCCTGGGTTCCTCACGATTAGCCGAAACCATTGACCGTTTTCCCGTGAGTGCCGTGGTGCACGGCCACGCCCATCGCGGCCGGTTCGAGGGCAAAACCCCGGGCGGCGCACCCGTCTACAATGTGGCGGCCCACATCGAGAAGCCGAACGGCAAGCCCTACGCGATTATCGAGCTTTGAAGAACTCGCAAAATGTTTCGTGTCGATTCCGTTAAGGAAATTTAACCGCCGTCCTCACTGATTTGATAGATTAAGATGGTATATCTTGACTGAGCTGCTTCATTTCTTCGCGCAGCGCAATCAGCGCGCCATCTAAGCTTCTAGTTTTAAAGTGTAGATAGCGAAACCGCCCGTTCCCTTTCTCGTCAATCGTATCTAATTGAGTTCCGTTGTTCCAAAATATGAGCGGTCGATCAGCCCTATAAGGAATACGTTCACTGGTACGAGTCGGAGGCGCTATACCATGTAGATCTGCATATTTATGTAGAATACCACAATAATACTTAAGCTCTTCCTCTCTCGTCATCTTTTCAGCAATCAGTTGAGCTGCCGGAAGATCTTTAACCGTTTGGCGCGCTTGATCAGCCACCTTCAAAGCGGCAGTCCATGCTCCTGAAAGCGGCGTTCCAGTTATTTCAACGAATGGCTGATCTGCACTATTTTCTGGGACATGGATGGAACCGTTGAATGCATCGATTGTCCGTAACTTAGCGTCAGTTGTATCCCTGCTCCTACCAGATATCAGTCTTGAAAGAGACAAAGCTATGATGGCGCCAGCAATCAGCGCAAGACAATGCGAAATCCAGGGAGATACCAAAAAGGCGGAGATAGAGGACCAAAAGAAATCCCATCTTTCGGCTGCATTCACATACCATCCCTTCTCGTCAGCGACTTTGACGAAAAATCCGTTATAGAGTTCGCGCAATACCCCAAGTACAGCGAAACCAAATATCCAAGAATATGCGGACCTAAGTTTTATCTTCATGAGGAACTTATTTGCATAGACGATCCGATTCGTGGAGTCCGCTAGCCAGCGGGTTGATGTAGCACATAACTTGATCTGCGTACGCGGGAACTGCTTGCCTTGACTGACGTTTCGATGGCTCGGCATCAGTATCAGACCCCGCGTCGGAGGCGCATCAAGCTTGACGATCCCTACATCCACCTACCGGATCCAGTTCCGCAATGGCATGACCTTCGACAAGGCGGTCGAGCTTGTTCCTTACCTGCGCGACCTTGGCATCAGCCATCTGTATGCCTCTCCTGTATTCACCGCGGCCAAAGGCTCTACTCACGGCTATGACGTCGCCGATTGCAACGAGATCGAGCCCGAAATCGGTGGGCGCGAAGGCTTTGACCGGCTGAGTGCTGCCTTGAAGGAGGCGGGCCTTGGGCTCATCATCGACATCGTCCCGAACCACATGGCATCCGCTCTCGAAAACCGCTGGTGGCGCAGCATCGTGGAATGGGGCAAGGACAGCCGCTATAGCCACTTCTTCGACGTCAACTGGATGCGCAGGCTAACCCTTCCCTTTCTAGGCGACGACTTTCAACAGGTGCTCGACGCCGGTGATATCACCCTGCTCTACGACGCAGAACAGGGCTGCCTCGCACTTGGCTATTTCGAGAGCCACTATCCGATTGCCCCCTCTACCTATGCCTTGGCGCTCGGCGGTATCGATCACCCGCAGGCGGATGCCCTGATCGCGCTTGCACGGGATGCGAAGCCCGAAGAGGAAGAGGGATTCCACCAGTCGGTGCGCAGCCTTTTGAGTGCCGAGCAAGCAGAAAGTCTGAACGCGTCCCTCGCGCAATTGGCATCCGACAAGACGTTCCTTGCCAGCCTGCATGAGGCACAGCCCTATCGCCTGATGTCCTGGCGTGATGCACCGCGCGACCTCAGCTATCGCCGGTTCTTTGAAATTACAGGGCTCGCGGGCCTGCGTGTCGAAGACGAGGAGGTTTTCCTTGAAAGCCACCGCCTGACGCTGGAACTGGTGAAAAACGGACAGGTAGACGGCCTGCGCATCGACCATGTGGACGGTCTGGCGGATCCCGGTCGCTATCTCGCGCGCCTGCGGGATGAAGTTGGTCCCAAATGCACGCTGCTGGTGGAGAAAATCCTGGCTGACGGAGAACGCATTCCGTCAAAGTGGCCCATTTCCGGCACCACCGGCTATGAATTCATCTCCTCCGTGTCTGATGTCCTGATTGAGCCCTCCGGGTTGGAGACCATGCGGCAGAGCTACGCGGAGCTTGCCGGTCAGCCAATCGACGTGGAGGAGGAAATCCGCAAGGCCAAGGGGCTGATGGCGGATGTCAACTTCGAAGGCGAGTTCCGCACGCTGGTCACCACAGGACTGGAGATTGCACAGACGCATCAGGGACAGGGCAGCGCCGCACTAGATGACGCGGCATTTTCCCATGCACTTCGCGAGCTGCTGATCGCTTTCCCGATCTACAGAACCTATGGCAATGCGATTGGTCTGGAGCCCGCGGACCGTCAGCGACTGAGCGAGGTTCTGACCAAGGTTCGGGACGGCAAAGAACCACCGGATGCTGAGGCTCTGTCGATGATTGCCCGAATTCTGATCGGAGATGTCGACCACACCTCCGATACAAGAGCTGCTGTCTTCCGGACACGCTTCCAGCAACTCACGGGTCCGCTGATGGCAAAGTCCATCGAGGACACTTTGTTCTTCCGCCTCAACCCGGTGCTTGCCCTCAACGAAGTCGGCGCAGAACCTCTGCCCCGCAGCTTCAGCCTGCAGAACTTTCATGCAGACATGAAACTGCGCCAGGCTCAGCAGCCGGAAGGACTTTCCGCCAGCACGACACACGATACGAAGCGTGGCGAAGATGCCCGCGCCCGCCTCTACGCTCTGACGGAACAATCCGACAACTTTGCCGCTGCGATCAGCGACTGGCGAGAGAAGAATGCCGTTGGCCTCGTTCAACTGAACGACGGACCCGCTCCGGAGCCGGAGGTTGAATGGCTGTTGCTGCAGGCCCTCGTCGGTGTCTGGCCGCATGATCTTGATCCGGGAGACACCGAGGGGCTGAAAGCACTCGAGGAGCGTTTCCTGCCTTACGTCGAAAAATCATTGCGGGAAGCGAAGCTCAAGACCAGCTGGAACAACCAGAATGCAGGCTATGAGAAGGCAGTGCTGGCCTATGCCTCCCGTCTGCTTGCTCCAGAAACGCTGGCCTTCCGTGAGGATTTCCTCAACCGCATGCGTCCCGTCATGCTGGCAGGGGCCGTCAACTCCGTCACGCAAACCTTGATCAAGCTCACCGCTCCAGGGGTCCCTGACATCTATCAAGGCAGCGAAACCATGGATCTCAGCCTTGTCGATCCTGACAATCGTCGCATGCCTGACTATGATCGATTGCAGGACATGCTCGATCATACGCCGGACGCTGCAGACACTGAAACCTGGCTGACAGGCCATCTGAAGCAGCATCTCATCGCAACACTGCTGAAACTGCGCCAGCAGAATCCGGATCTCTTCTGGCACGGCGACTATACACCGCTGACCATTGCCGGAGAAAAGCGGGATCACGCCGTGGCCTTCGCTCGAAAGCTCGGCAAACAGACACTCCTCGTCATTGCCCCGCGCTTTGTGCTGGCAGGCATACAGGGAATGAACGCCCTGCCTTCCGCCGAATTCTGGTACGGAACCGGCGTGTCGCTGCGCGATTTGCGCTTCGACGGTGGTCTGGAAGATGTGTTTTCGGGCAGAGGTTTCGAACCGGGCGAGCGCCTGATGCTGGACGATGTCTTCTCCGAGCGCCCTTACGCGGTGCTTCTCGGCAAGGCTTGAGGCCCCGACCACGCTACCCGACCCCTCCCCCGACCGGGGAGGGATGTCTCTTGACGAATGTCCTGAACAGCAAAAAGCGCCGGTTGTTTCCAACCAGCGCTTTTCAAATGTCGTTCAGTTGTCTTCAGGCGATGCCGACGAACGACAGAACGGCCAGAACGATAACAACGGCTCCGACGAGCCAAACAATGCTGTTCATGTTTTCCCCTCCAGTGTTGAAGAATGTGAGGATGCCCGCCCGATTGGCGCGTGTGATCAGGAAAGACCGATCAGGTTCAGGATCGCGATCACGATGACGACGGCTCCCACGAGCCAGACGATGCTGTTCATTTTTCCCAAGCTCCCTTGCGTTTCGCATCATCAACGGCAAGAGGCTGCAAAAGGTTCCACGACCTGTGCGGGAACCTTCCGCTCATCGGTGGGTTGAGCCGGTGCTTTCGAAACGGCATGCCGAGATGGAATTCCAGACTGCCAGCCAGTATCAAGAGGATATCGAATGAGCTTTCACCCGGATACCTCTGTTCTCCAGAGAGGACCGCAGGAAACCCCGCCGGCAGTTGTCGGGCGTCCGACCCGGATCGTCATCATTGGGGCAGGGTTTGGTGGATTGGCGGTCGCACGAGAGCTTGGCAATACCGTCCTTGAGGTGACGGTCATCGATCGACGCAATCACAACCTTTTCCAGCCCCTGCTCTATCAGGTTGCGACTGCCGCCCTGTCTCCCGCCGATATTGCCGAACCAATCCGGCGCACGCTGGGTCGCTACAAGAATATCAGGGTGATGCTTGCGGAAGTCACCGGCGTGGACCAGACGGCCCGGCACGTCCTTCTGGAGGACGGCTCTTCGGTGCCTTACGATCACCTGATCATCGCGACCGGTTCCGAATACAATTATTTCGGCCATGACGAATGGCGCGCCGTCGCGCCCGGATTGAAGACAATCCACGAGGCGCGGCTGATCCGGCAAAGGCTTCTGCTCTCCTTCGAGCGAGCCGAACTCTCGCAGGATGCCACGGAGAAGAAAGCGCTCCTCACCAGCGTCATTATTGGTGGTGGCCCGACAGGCGTCGAGCTGGCAGGCGCCATCGCGGAACTGGGCCGCTATATGATCACCCGGGACTTTCGAAAGCTTGCCCCGGAGGATTTTCGCGTGATCCTGATCGAGGCCGGACCGAAAATCCTAGCGGCCTTTCCCGACGAGCTGACGGATTATGCACGACATGAGCTCATGAAGCTCGGGGTCGACATACGCACAGGTGTACGTGTTGAAAACATCACGCGAGGCAGCGTTCAGACCTCCGGCGGCACCATTCCGGCGGGCAATATCCTGTGGGGTGCGGGCGTCAAGGCATCGCCAGCTCACAAATGGCTGGGGCTGGAGGCGAAGATAGGCGGACGCATTCCAGTTGGTCCCGATCTGCAGGTCGAAGGAACGAAAGGCATCTACGCACTGGGCGATACTGCGCTTCGCATCGATGATGAGGGCAAGCCGCTTCCCGCCCTCGCTCAGGTAGCGAAGCAGCAGGGCGAATATCTGGGCAAGGCTTTGCGCGAACAACTGCTCGACGGCAGGCCTTCAGAGCCGTTTCATTTTCACAATCGCGGAAACACTGCGGTCATTGGCCGTCACGCCGCCATCTTCGATTTCGGCAAACACCGCATGAAAGGCCGTCTGGCCTGGCTGCTCTGGGCGATCGTCCACGTTTACCTGCTCGTCAATTTCGAGAAGCGCCTGCTGGTTACGGTTCAATGGCTATGGCGCTACGTGACGAGGCAGAGGGGCGCGCGTCTCATCGACGAGAACGCGGCAACGGGCTTGCCTGCCATGACACGCGGTTTAAGACCCGAGGATGAGCATGGATCGAGCAGATGAAAGGCGCGCCCGAAAACCGGGCGCACCTGATGGAATTCAAATAATTGGCTTGCCGCCCGTAACGGCAATCGTGGCGCCAGAGACATAGGAAGATAGCGGGTCCGCCAACATGACATAGGCTGTGGCGAGCTCTGCCGGTTGACCCGGTCGCTTCATCGGCACCTGCTTGCCGAAGTTCTTGACGGAGTCTTCGGGAAGCGTCGAGGGAATGAGCGGCGTCCAGATCGGTCCCGGCGCAACCGCATTGGCGCGGATACCCTTTTCCGCCAGCATCTGCGCAAGACCTGCCGTAAAGTTCTGGATCGCGCCCTTCGTCGTGGCATAGGCCAGAAGCGAGGGGTTTGGACTATCCGCATTGATCGAAGTCGTGTTGACGATGGCCGAACCCGGCTTCATGTGCTTCACGACAGCTTTCGTCAGATAGAACATGGCGTGGATGTTGACCTTGAAGGTCAGTTCCCATTCCTCGTCGGAGATCTCGTCGATATCGGAGAAGGTGGCCTGATGCGCGGCATTGTTGACAAGGATATCGATCCCCCCCAAGTCGCGAACAGCCGTCTCGATGATCTTGCGGCAATGGTCCGCCGATTGCAGATCACCCGAGACCAGCACAGCCTTGCGACCAGCCTCTTCAACCAGCCGTTTGGTTTCCTGCGCATCCTCATCTTCATTGAGATAGGAGATCAGCACATCCGCGCCTTCCCGCGCATAGGCGATGGCAACGGCGCGCCCGATCCCGCTATCGGCGCCTGTCACCACTGCCTTCATGCCTTGCAGGCGGCCGGAACCCTTGTAGGAATTCTCGCCATGATCCGGCACCGGCTGCATCTGGCGCGTTAGCCCCGGCATCTCGATCTTTTCCTGCGGGAACGGCGGCGTGGGATGGTTCTGGTTCATGAAGTCTCACCTTTTGTGTTGGCGTGTCCGATTGAGGTCGGAAGTCCAACTCTGGGGTGGCCGCGATGTTCCAGTCCGGGGGGCGCTATGAAAAGTTGCGTCCGTCTTCATAATTGGAGAGGGGCAACCGATTGATACGCCACCAGGCAAAGGCGATGCCCGCGACCACGATGAGAAGCAGAATGACACTGGCGAAACCCCAGCCAGCCAGTGCGGCTTGTTCGACCTGCCTGCCGAACACAAACCCAACCATCACGAGACAGAGAGTCCAGACCAATGCGGAAGCCGCATTGCAGAGTGTGAAGGCAGGCCATGACATAGACCCAAGCCCGACGGGAAGCGCCCCGATTGTCCGCATGCCTTTGGGATAGCGATAGAGAAAAATGTAAGCGATGCCGTAGCGTTGGATGAGCGCATTGGAAATGGCCATCGGCTTGCGGAAGATCGGATACCGCGTCACCCAGGCGATGCCGTAGCGCCGGGCGGCAAGGAAGCGGGCTTCATCGCCCAGATAGCCGCCCGCAAAGGTGGCCCCGAGAACCAGAGACAAATCGAGAAGCTGCGCCTGCGCTGCATAACCTGCGAGAAGTGGCAGGCTACCGCTTTTGAGCGCGCAGTAGAGGAAGAGGATCGCATAAACCCACGGACCGTAGTCTTGCATCAATTCCGTCATACCGCCCATCCCAATCTCGCCGCACTGATCAGCGACACGTAGCCTTACCCGTCACACACTACGGCAGGATGGGCGAAACGGTTCTCGGCATGATCGCGGCAGAAACCGGCAAGCTGCGTGGCAGACTCAGGCTGTGCCTGCCCAATCGAGAATATGGGGCAAGGCACCCAGAAGCGTCGCGCCATGCACATGACCTTCCAGCACACGCGATGACACGAAAAGCTGCGGCACGGATGAAAGACGCCGGATGAGATCCATGGTTTCCGTTGCAGGTCCCGTCGGCGGCGGGCCTTTATCGTTTGAGCGCTGCTCCTTGTCGCCAAGGGATATGAACAGGCGTTTGCGGCTCTTGAGGTTCCAGTCGGCCTGCCGCTCCAGCCGTTCCATCGGCTCCATGGCCCACCAGAGCGAGGGGCTGATCGGCGCATAGGCACTGAAGGCGTCCGGCTGCCGATAGAGAGTGATCAACGTCATCAACCCACCGAACGAGTGCCCACCGAGCGCCCGGCGGCTGGGATCGACTACCAACCCCTCTTCCGACAGGATACGCAAGTCGCCGGTCAAAAGCGGCAGGAACTCAAAGGCGCCGCCAATCCTCCGCTCCGGTCGCAGCGGGTCCGGCTGCGGCACCTCGCCGGTTCTTGGCGGCGTATAGTCCAGCGTACGCTCCGCCATGGCGAACTTGCGCGGCGTATCATAGCCAAGGCCGATGACAATGAGCCCCGGGGCCCGGGCCAGCAGTTCCACAGTCAGGTCATCGAAAATCGCGTTTCCATCCAGCAGATACAGGATTGGAAAGCCAGCAGGAGGTGCGGCTGTCTTGGGTATAGCCCGGAAGATGCGAAAACTGCGCCCGTTCGAAAGCGTCACGGCGCGATTGTCGAGATGATGCGTCGGCACATCTTGCGTGAAGATATCCAGCGTCGTTTCCGCAACCCGCATCTGGGCATAGGTCAGGCTTGGCTTTGTCACAGTCGACATGATCAGCAATGGCAATCCGGTGAGAACAGAACGGCGGGCGAGCGCGACGGGGAGCATGGTTCCTCGCTTTTCAACAGACATCAGGGACAGTGCATGACGATTTCCCGGGGTTGTGATCGGTTGCGGCATATAATTCTTGACGGAGTTACACTGCTTTAAATAAGTGAACTCAGCTTCTCAACTTATAAACACCGGTGGATGGCCTTTTTCAGACCTCACCGGATGGGTGCCAAGGATCAGTCCTCATGTTGCTCTCGACGGTTCGCACATTTGCTCTTTCCGCTGCGCTGGCACTCGGTGCCTCTCAGGCCTTGGCGGCTGACATCACCATTCGCCACGCACAGGGCGAGACGAAGCTTGCCGAGACGCCGAAGAAGGTCGTGACCTTCGATCTTGCCGCCCTCGATACGATGGATGCGCTGGGCGTTCCCGTGGCAGGCGTGCCGAAGGCGCTGATGCCGGATTACCTGCAGAAATACGTAACCGGCCCCGTGCCCAAGGTCGGCACGCTGTTTGAACCGGATTACGAGGCAATTGCCGAGCTTCAGCCGGACCTGATTATCGTGACGGCCCGTTCGGCCTCGAAATTCAAGGAGTTATCCGCGATTGCTCCGACCGTGGATCTCTCCGTGGACGGCAATGACTTTCTGAAGCAATCGGAAGCGAATATCCGAACACTTGCTAAAGTGTTCAATAAGGAAAGCGAAGCTAACCGACTCATCGAAAAGCTGAATTCCTCGACCGCCGAGTTGAAGCAGAAGACGAAGAATGCCGGCAAGGGCCTGCTGGTGCTGACGACCGGCGGCAAGATGAGCACCTATGGTCCGGGCTCCCGTTTCGGCGTCCTGTTTTCAGACTACGGCATGACACCCGCCGATGCCACGATCATGGCAGACAATCACGGGCAGCCGATTTCCTATGAGTACATTCTGGAAAAGAACCCGGACTGGCTGTTCGTCATCGACCGCGATGCCTCGATCGGCAACAAGGGCGAAGCAGCCTCCAAGCTTCTGGACAATGACATCGTGCGCCGCACCACCGCCTGGCAGAAGGGGCATGTCGTCTATCTCGACGGCCTTTCGCTCTATGTGGTGGGTGGCGGCCTGACGGCACTTCAGAACACGGTGGACCAGTTGAACACCGCGCTCGCAAAGCCCTGAGCCGATGGGCGGCGCGCCCTCGGTGTGCCGCCTGCTTCTCATAAGCCCATGCGCCTGACACTTGCCCTCATCGCCCTTCTCTGTCTTGGCATCACCAGCCTGTTCTTCGGCGTGAGTGACATCTCCCCGCTTGCCCTGTTGAGCGGTGAGGCAGACGAGAAGGCCGTGCTGGTGCTTCTGGCAAGCCGCCTTCCCCGCACGCTGGCGCTCGTTCTTGCCGGCTCGGGCCTCGCCGTCTGTGGCACGCTGATGCAGATGCTGGCGCGAAACCGGTTCGTCGAACCCTCCACCGCAGGCACGGTGGAATCTGCCAGCCTTGGCATGCTGATCGCGCTGATCATCTCACCCAACATGCCCGTGATGGGGAAAATGGCCTTCGCCGCCGGGTTTGCTCTGCTTGGAACCGCCCTTTTCCTCGCCATCCTGCGTCGCATTCCGCTGCGCTCGGTCGTCATGGTGCCGCTGGTGGGACTGATGCTGGGAGGTGTGATCTATTCGGTTGCCGCCTTCATCGCCTATCGCCTGAACCTCATGCAATCGCTCGCCGCCTTCGAAAGTGGCGACTTCTCCTCGGTTTTGCGCGGGCGCTACGAAATCCTCTGGCTCTCGCTCGTCATGACGATAGCCGCCTATGTGGCAGCTGACCGCTTCACGCTTGCCGGATTGGGCGAGGAGTTCGCCACCAATCTCGGGCTGAATTATCACCGCATCATGATGCTGGGGCTCATCATCGTTTCCATGGTCACGGCCTGCGTCGTGGTCACGGCAGGTGTTATTCCGTTCCTCGGCCTCATCGTGCCGAATGTCATCAGCATGATCATGGGCGACAGCCTGCGCCGCACCCTGCCCTGGACGGCGATTCTTGGCGCCGGGCTTGTGCTGGCCTGCGACATCATTGGTCGCATCGTCGTCTGGCCCTTCGAAGTGCCAGTGGGCGCGGTGCTGGGCGTGCTGGGTAGCGCCTTCTTCCTGTTCCTCCTCTTCAGGAGGCAGAGCCGTGCGGCGTAACCCCCTGGCGATCCTGGCAATTCTGGCGCTGATTGCGCTGGCTGCGGCAATCGGTTTCATGACCATCGGCGCACGCGGCAGCTGGAGTTTCATCCTCTCCTTCCGCGGCACGAAGCTTCTGGGCATGGTGCTGGTAGGCTATGCCATCGCGCTCTCCACCGTTCTCTTCCAGACCATCACCAACAACCGCATCCTGACACCTTCGATCATGGGCTTCGATGCGCTTTACGGCCTGCTGCAAACCCTGTTGGTGCTGGTGTTCGGGGCCGCCTTCATTTCGGGGCTCGATGCACGCCTGCTCTTCCTGATCGAAGTCACCGTCATGATGGGCTTTTCGCTCATTCTTTTCCGCCTGCTGTTTTCCGGGGCGCTGAAGAGCCTGCACCTTCTGATGCTGGCGGGCGTCGTGCTCGGCATCCTGTTCCGCAGCCTCTCCGGATTTCTGCAGCGGATCATCGACCCGAATGATTTCCTCGTTCTTCAGGATCGCCTGTTCGCCAGCTTCAATTCCATCGACAGCCAGTTGCTGGGTGTTTCTTTCCTGCTGGTCGGCCTTGTCTCGGCTATTGCCTGGCGCATCGGGCACAGCTTCGATGTCATGGCGCTGGGACGCGAGACCGCAATCTCGCTGGGCGTGGACCACCAGCGGCAGACCCTCGTGATCCTGCTTCTGGTATCGGTCCTCGTTTGCGTCTCGACGGCGCTGGTGGGGCCTGCCACTTTCTTCGGTCTGCTGGTCGCAAACCTCGCTTACATCATCATGCCGACCGCCAAGCATCGCCACGTCATTCCGGCGGCCTGCCTGCTGGCCATCATCACGCTGGTGGGCGGACAGACCCTGCTGGAACGCGTATTCGCCTTCAACACCGCACTCTCCATCATCATCGAGTTTGCCGGTGGCCTGTTCTTCATTCTCTTCCTGCTCAGAGGAGCGATCCGATGATCGAGATCCGTGATGTCAGCAAAACCTATGGTTCCACCGTGGTTGTCGATGGCGTTTCCCTGACGCTGCCGAAGGGCGGGCTGACGGCCATCATCGGTCCGAACGGTGCGGGCAAATCGACACTTCTATCCATGGTGGCACGCCTTCTGCCGATGGATTCCGGACAGGTGATGGTGGACGGACTGGATGTTGCCCGCACACCGGGCGATGCGCTGGCGCGTCGTCTGGCCTTTCTGCGGCAGGACAATCACATGGTCGCCCGCCTGACGGTGCGCGATCTCGTGACCTTTGGCCGCTACCCCTATTCCAGGGGCCGCCCGACGCGGGAGGATCAAGGCCATGTGGAACGGGCGCTCGGCTATCTCGGTCTGAGTGATCTCTCCGAACGCTATCTGGATGAACTGTCCGGTGGCCAGCGCCAGCGCGCTTTCGTTGCCATGGTGCTGTGCCAGGATACGGATTACATGCTGTTCGACGAGCCGCTGAACAATCTCGACATTCGCCATGCGGTCGGCATGATGAAGCTCCTGAAGGGGGCCGCAAAGGATTTCGCCAAGACCGTGGTCGTCGTCCTGCATGACATCAACTTCGCCTCCTGCTATGCGGATCACATCGTCGTCATGCGCGATGGCAAATTGTTTCTTCAGGGAACGCCGGACGATATCGTGCGACCGGAGATCCTGTCATCGATCTATGCTACGGACTTTGCCGTCCATGACCTCGATGGGCACCGGATCGCCACCTATTTCACCTGATGTCTTCTCACGGAACCCGCCATGCCGAATGATACGCCTGGTCTCGACATTTTCCACGACGGGCATCGCATACGGCTGAAATGGCATCGCCTGCGCCTTTCGCTGGATGCTCCGCTGTTTTCCGCCGTAACCATGGCGGAGGGTTTTCGCGTCGGCGCCTCCATGGAGCTGGACCTGCGGGTGCGCGGCGATGGCGGCTTTGTCGTTCTCCACGACAGTGACCTCGAAGGCGAAACGACGGGCAACGGGCCGGCTTGTAAGGCTGATGCGGCGACGATCAGAGCACTGTCCATGAAATCCGGCGGAACCCCGCCCATTCTCTCGGAAGATCTGGCCGGGTTGATGCAGACGGCTCACCCGGAGGCGCTGCTCCAATTCGACATGAAGGATGACCTGAAGACGATTGGCGAAAAGGGTCTGGATCATCTGGCTCGAACCTTCGCGGGCCTTGGTCGGTTCATGATCGTCAGCGGCGCTAACCTCGATCTGATCAAAGCGATCAAGACACGCCTGCCCGATGCACAGCGGGGCATCGACCCCACCAACAAACTGCTGGCACTGCTGCGTCATAAAGGCTCTTCAGCGGTTGAAGCAGAATTGCGCGCCGACTGTCTGGGACCAACCGAGCCGCAGACAATCTACCTCTCCTGGCCACTGATCCTTGAAGCCCATGCGGCGGGTCTTGATCTCATCGGTCTCTGCCACGCACTCGGCAAGACCGTCGATGCGTGGACCTTCAACATGGCGGATCGTGCTGAAGGCTTTTCGGATGACGAATGGCAGCGGTTCTCGACGCTCGTCAGCCTGAAGCCAGACCAGATCACCACGGATGAAGCTCCGGCAACGGAACACGCATGGCTTGCCCGCTACAGAACATAAACGCAAAGAACCCGCCAGATGGCGGGCTCTTGCAGATACGTCTGTGATCTATCGGATCAGATTTCCGGGCAACCGCGCTCGTTGGCGAAGGTAATGCGCTCCAGTCCACGGCGCGTATAGCCCTCCACGATAACACGACCGGGGGTTACACGAACCACTTCCGGGTCACGCAGACCTGCCTCACGAGCGGCTGCACGGGCCTCACGCTCATCACAGCCACGGCGTGGCGGCGGAGGACCACGGCGGTCATTATCGCGAATGACGGGGCGAACGCCATCGGGGCCGATGCGCAATTCAAGGTCCTGCGCCCCTGCCGGGACTGAACTGACGACGGCTGCTGCTGCCATGGTGAGCGCCACTCCGGCTGCCTGGATCGCCTTAAACATCTTTCCTCCTTGTGCGCCTTTTCAGCACATCAATCGATATCATCCCGGCAAGAACGCCGAACACGCCAACCGGTTCCAAGAAGATAACCGCTTCGGATGAAACACAATAGTCCATCCTCCGCCCAATTCCTGGTAAATCGGTTTATTCGTATTATCAGTCGTGACTACACCGTCACTTGATCATTTCCACTGCACAACTTCCTGAACCTCGACGAGACGATGAAGCGTATTCTGTTTTAGTTATCTGGCTTGTACATGACCTATTGCACGTTAGGTCTGAAAAATAAAGATTTACCTCGCTAAGCAGTCTTTCGGTCCGAACCCAGATCACCCCACCTATCTCCTTCTTTCAGAGGTCAGACGAGAGTCAGATATCGAGCGCATCTTTCAGGGCCAAGCCATCGCGCACGCGCAGATCCAGATCCGCTTCGATATGGTCTATGTGATGCAGCATGATGGCGCTCGCCCGTGCCGCATCGCGCGCCTCCAGCGCCTCCAGAATATCGGCATGCTCATTGTGGCCGCAACGCGAAACGCCTGTGTTTCCGTAAAGAGCGATGACGAGCGAAGAGCGCGCAATAAGTTCATCCATAAAACGCTGGAGGATGACATTACCGGAAACTTCCGCCAGCATGAGATGAAAATCGCCGGAGGCCTTGATCTCCGCGCGCCGCGCCGCTGGCCCACGCTGGCTCATATACTGCGTTTCTTCCTCCAGATGCCGACGAAAGCGCTCTAGATCGGTAGAGGTTAGGCGCTCCATTGCGGCAAGCACGATGCCGGGTTCCAGCAGGCGTCTCGAGGCAAAAACCTGACGCGCTTCATCCGGGGTAGGATTGGATACAAAAGCACCCCTGTTTCGTTCCGCCTTTACCAAGCCTTCAAATGCAAGCATCTGTAAAGAGGCACGAACTACAGTGCGGCTGGCCTCGAACAGCATGCCGACTTCACTTTCCGAAAGCTTGGTCCCCGGCGCCAGACGGCGGTCGACAATCGCGTTGCGAAGAGCATCCCGAATGGCCAAAGCGCGATCATCCGGGGCGATATCGAAGGGGGAAATCTTGTCGCTGATCTGCATGGCGGGATCCGGTTTCTGACGGACTGTACTCTGAGATACGCCGCAAAGGAAAGCACGTTCCACTTGAATGGCGTATGGAATACAATAACACCACTACATCGTATACGATCGCTAAAATTTTGAGCACGTCGTGCTCCTTCATTGTGCGTGCAGTGCACAAATTAACAGAACCTTGCTTTCGGAGCTTCGGAAACGCCGCAGCAATGAACTTGGCACGAACCATGCATCGTTACAGCGCGGCGCGTTCGATTGAACGCGCAAACGACGCTGTAAGATTTTGACTTGATGCATGTTCGTTCCGCTCAGCCGAATCCGGTGAGCGCGACATGCATGAGTCCTATCTTGAAGGAGACGTGCATGAGCAAAGCAGCCGAGATAGAAATTGCGTCAGTTTCCAAGATCTACGGAAACACAACCGCAGTTCATGCCATCAGCCTGAAGATTCCGGCTGGAAGCTATTGCTGCCTTCTTGGCCCTTCCGGTTGCGGCAAGACGTCCACCTTGCGGATGATTGCGGGCCACGAAAGCGTATCAGGTGGCGATATTCTTCTCGGCAACAAGAATGTCACGGATCTTGCCCCTGCCGAACGGGGCACCGCCATGATGTTCCAGTCCTATGCGCTGTTTCCACATCTCGATCTGGTCGACAATGTCGCCTTTTCGATGAAGATGAAGGGCGTGGACAAGGAGACGCGCCGCGCCAAGGCGCTGGATATGCTGAAGCTGATGCAGCTTGAGCCCTATGCCAGCCGCCGTCCGGCGCAACTTTCTGGCGGCCAGCAGCAACGCGTGGCGCTTGCCCGTGCGCTGATCACCGACCCGGAAGCGCTGCTGCTGGACGAACCGCTTTCGGCGCTCGATCCCTTCCTGAAGATCCGCATGCGCGCCGAACTTAAAAAACTGCAGACATCGCTTGGCATCACCTTCGTACATGTGACCCACAGCCAGGAAGAGGCCATGGCGCTGGCGGATATCATCGTCGTCATGAACGATGGCCGCATCGAGCAGGCAGCCGCGCCGCGCACTGTGTTCGAACGTCCGGCGACGGCCTTCGTCGCCCGCTTCATGGGCGACCATAACGTGATCTCCGGGCGCGCCACGTCGTCCACGCCGTCAGGCCTTTCACTCACAGTACTGGCAGGCGGCACATTCAGCGCCCCGGCTTGCGGCATACCAGAAGGCGGCCCGGTCGACCTCGCCATCCGCACCGACCGTGTGCAGATCGGCAAGGCCGCGCAGGATGGGCTGGGCTTCACCGGCAGTGTCTCCAATATCGAATATCGCGGCTCCTCCGTGAAGCTCACCGCCACCGGCGCTGGGATCGAGGAGTTCACCGCAATCATCAGCGACAGAGAGTTCTTCGAACAGCCGATCAAGGTTGGCGAAGCCATTCAGCTATCCTGGGATGCCGGGGACGTCATCGTCCTCGGAAAGGCTCAATAATAAGCAGCGCAACAAACACCAGCACAATAAAAACCAGAGAGGAACATGGCATGACCGACAAGACGAACAAGCCTTCGGGCCTGACCCGCCGCAGCCTTCTGAAAACCGCATCCGCCGCCGCGGGCCTCGCCGCCGGTTCCGGCGCCATCACCGGTTTTCCGACCATCTGGGCGCAGAGCAAGATCACGCTGCGCCAGTTCGGCACCGGCGTTTCCAACATCAACGCCATTGCCGAACAGTGCAAGAAGGACCTCGGCATCACGCTGGAAATGACGGCGACCGATTCCGACGCCGCCGCCCAGCGCGCCGTGACGCAGCCGAATTCCTACGATATCGCCGATATCGAATACTGGATCCTGAAGAAGGTCTATCCGGCAGGCGTCATCCAGCCCATGGATGTCAAGAAGCTGAAATACTATGACAAGGTCGTTCCGCTGTTCAAGAACGGCAAGTTGAAGCCCGATAGCGTGATTGCGCAGGGCACCGCGCCCCACACGGTCGGCTATGTAGAAAAGCCCGGCACCAAGACCTTCGCCAAGAGCGAAACCGAATGGTTCACCATGATGCCGACCATCTACAATGCCGATACGCTCGGCATTCGTCCGGACCTCGTCGGCCGCGAAATCACCACCTGGGCGGATATTCTCGATCCGGCCTTTAAGGGCAAGACCGCCATCCTGAATATCCCGTCCATCGGCATCATGGATGCGGCGATGATCATGGAAGCCTCGGGCAAGATCAAATATGCCGACAAGGGCAACATGACGAAGGAAGAGATCGATAAGACCATCGCCTTCCTCATTGAAATGAAGAAAGCCGGACAGTTCCGCGCCTTCTGGAAGAGCTTCGATGAATCAGTGAACCTGATGGCGTCCGGCGAAGTGGTCATCCAGTCCATGTGGTCGCCTGCAGTTGCCGCCGTCCGCTCCAAGGGCATTGCCTGCAAATACCAGCCGCTGAAGGAAGGTTACCGTTCGTGGGGCGGCGGTCTGGGCCTTGCCGCACATCTGAAGGGCGCGCAGCTCGACGCGGCTTACGAATACATCAACTGGTACACATCCGGCTGGGTCGGCGGCTATCTCAACCGTCAGGGCTATTATTCCGCCTGCATGGATACGGCCAAGAAGTTCATGACAGACGACGAGTGGGGCTACTGGATCGAAGGCAAGGCTGCCAAGGGCGACATTCTCTCGCCGGAAGGCAAGGTCATGGAAAAGGCCGGTGCCGTGCGCGATGGCGGCTCCTTCGAGGACCGTATGGGCAAGGTCGCCTGCTGGAACTCCGTCATGGACGAAGACCGCTACATGGTTCGCCGCTGGAACGAATTCATCGCGGCGTAAGGGCAACAAAGCCCCTCCCGGCCTGCCGGCCACCCTCCCACAAGGGGGAGGGAAGACCGCGGCGACGCCTCCACTTCACCGGCAATGCAGGCGAAACGGAAGCATGGGAACGATGACTAGTCTGCGGAGGCAACTGCGCAGATACACCTCCAACGGAGGATGAGACTGTGCCGCTTGTTGTCTCCCCCCTTGTGGGGGAGATGGCTGGCAGGCCAGAGGGGGAATCCCAAAGGAGAGACGATCCATGGCAACAGTACGTTTCATAGGCGTTGGAGAGTCGAAGCCGAAGCGGAACATCCGCATCTCGCCGAAGCTTGCCGCCTATCTGCAGGCCGCGCCGCTCACGGTCATTCTCGGCGTCTTCCTTGCGCTTCCGCTTCTGATGATCCTCGTGGTTAGCTTCTGGGACTATGACTTCGCCCAGATGTATCCCGACTTTCTCACCATGAACTATGTCGAGACGCTCGGTTCCTGGGTGACCTGGAAGACCTATCTCAACACATTGAAATTCGCGGTCCTTGTCTGGGCCATTACACTGTTCATCGGCTTCTGGGTCGCCTATTTCCTGGCATTCCACATCAGAACCACGGCGATGCAGATGGTGCTGTTTCTGGTGTGCACAGTGCCGTTCCTCACCTCGAACATCATCCGCATGATTTCCTGGATCCCGGTTCTCGGGCGAAACGGGTTGATCAATTCCGGCCTCGTCAATTCCGGACTCGTGTCCGAACCAGTCGAATGGCTGCTCTATTCGGATTTCGCTGTCGTGCTGGCCATGGTGCATCTCTACACGCTCTTCATGGTGACGCCGATTTTCAATACGTTGATGCGCATCGATAAATCGCTGGTGGAAGCAGCACGCGATGCAGGCGCCACAAGCTGGCAGGTGCTGACGAATGTCATCATTCCACTGGCCAAACCCGGCATGGCCATCGGCACCATTTTCGTAGTCACCTTGGTCATGGCGGATTTCTCGACCGTTCAGGTCATGTCCGGTGGGCAAAGCGCATCCGTGGCACTGATGATGAAGAACCAGATGTCCCTGCTGCAATATCCGGCGGCGGCGGCTAATGCCGTTGTGCTTCTGATCCTCGTTCTTTCCATGGTCGCAGGCATTCTGCGCATCGTCGATATTCGCAAGGAGCTTTGAGATGTACGCAGATAAACGCTCCCGAGAGTTCTATATCCTGGCCTTCTTCTTCGCGATCTTCGTGCTGTTTCTCTATGGGCCGCTGTCGGCCATCGTCATCCTCTCGTTTCAGGGCGAAAACGGCGGGCTCACCTTTCCGCTGAACGGGGTTTCGCTGCACTGGTTTGCGAACTTGCTGGAAACCCAGGCCGTGGGCGATTTCGGCGGCTCCTTCCGGCGCTCGGCAGCGCTTGGCCTCATGGTCATGGCCGTCACGGTTCTGGTGTCGCTTCTGGCGGGCCTTGCCTTTCGCCGAAAATTCATCGGCGCAACCGCGCTCTTCTACCTCTCCATCGCCAGCCTTGTGGTCCCGTCGATCATCATCTCGCTCGGGATCGGCGTCATGTTTCAGCAGGCAGGCGTACAGCCCGCATGGTTCTCCTCGGCCTTCGGCGCGCACCTGACCTGGACCCTGCCCTTCGGTGTGCTGATCATGTTCGCCGTGTTCAACCGCTTCTCGCCCTCTTACGAAGAAGCGGCGCGAGATCTGGGAGCCAGTGCCTGGCAGACATTCCGCTATGTGGTGTTGCCGATGATCGCGCCATCGCTCGTCGGTGTCGGCCTGTTCGGCTTCACGCTCTCCTATGACGAGTTTGCACGAACGCTGATGACATCCGGCACCTACAATACGCTGCCGCTGGAGATTTATGGTATGACGACCAACGTCACGACGCCGGTTCTTTATGCGCTGGGCACAGTAACCACCGTTTTCTCTTTCCTCGTGATTGCCGGAACACTCGGTCTGATCGCCCTTCTCAACCGCCGCAGGACACGCGGCTGATGAAGATCCTGCTGGTCAATCCAAATACCACCGCAAGTATGACCGCGACGGCTGCCCATGCCGCGAGGCTGGTTGCAGCCCACGGCACCGAGGTCGTCGCAGTCACATCGTCCATGGGGCCGGTATCGATCGAAGGCTACTATGACGAAGCACTTGCCATTCCCGGCCTGCTGATGGAAATCGCAGCGGGTGAAAGATCTGGCGCGCAAGCGGCCATCATCTCCTGTTTCGACGATACGGGGCTGGATGCCGCCCGCGCTCTGGCAAACATTCCAGTGATTGGCATCTGCGAAGCGGCGCTCGCCGCCGCCGCCTTCATCGCCCAGCGGATCACAATCGTCACGACAATGGAGCGCTCGCGCCTACCGCTCGAACACCTTGTCCATCGCTATGGCATGGCGGGACGCGCAAAGGTGCGGGCCGCCGATATCCCGGTTCTCTCTCTGGAAGACCCCTCCTCCAACGCCCGCGCCAGACTGTGCCAGCAGATGGAAATGGCACTGCGCGACGATAGAGCCGAAGCCATCGTGCTGGGATGTGCAGGCATGGCGGACCTAACGGCGGATCTGCGCAAGGAGTTCGGCGTGCCGGTCATCGACGGCGTGGCCGCAGCCGTGAAACAGGCGGAATGTCTCATCTCGCTTGGTCTCACCACGTCGAAGATCGGCGCCTATGCGCCACCGCTCCCCAAACCCTATCTCGGCGCTTTGACCTCTTTTGCACCGGAAGCGATGCTGGCATGAGCGAGCCGCACATCCGCAATCTGAACCTTTCCGACCTGTACACCCTGCTGGACTGGGCAAAGGCAGAAGGATGGAACCCCGGCCTTGATGATGCTGAGCCCTTTTTCGCCGCCGACCCGAACGGCTTCTTCGGCTGTTTCATTGAGGGAAAACTTGCCTCGGCGATTTCCGCTGTGCGCTACGGTGAAACTTTTGGCTTCATCGGTCTCTACATCAGTCATCCGGATTTTCGCGGGAAGGGCCTGGGCCGACGCGTGTGGGATCACGGCATGGCCTATCTCGAAGGCCGAACGGTGGGACTGGATGGCGTACCACAGCAGCAGGCCAATTATGCGCGCATGGGTTTCAACCCCTATTATAATACGATACGCTGGAGCGGGTATTTCAAGAGCGATACAATCGTCTCGCCAAAGGTAATCGCGCTTGATCCATCAGCCTTCAGAGCGATTGCGCAATTCGACCGACGCGCCTTTCCCGAAGAGCGAACCGCGTTTCTGCGCGCATGGATCGCCCCGCCGCGCCATGCACTTGGTCTGATGCAGAATGGCAGGCTGACCGGCTAGAGTCTGTCAGTTTTAAATTGAACCATAACCTGCATGTCTGAAGTAGTTGGAGCACTCCTGGGGGCTGAACGCC
>NZ_JALJQZ010000022.1 GCF_022968395.1 Affinirhizobium lemnae | reverse complement strand
AACTTATAGCAAAACCGCTTCTAGCGGTTCAAGCGCAGCGTTTCAAACCTCCACCTCTGGTGGAGGTTATGACTTGACTTAATGCGAGAGCTACCTGGGCGACTACTGAGTTGCATTCTCCCGTGCCACGCGCGCATCCACCTCCTTCGCAAGCGCTTGCAGATCGCGCGGTTGGCCGGAAAGCTTTTCAATGGCTGCAATTGCCAGATCGGTCGCCACATAGTCCGGCTTGTGGCCGACACCCTTCAGCCAGATCAGCTCCGAATTCTTGATGTCGCGTCGTAATCCCACCGAGTGAATGTTTGCCAGAACGACCGGATCGTCGTCGCCGGTGATGATTACGGCAGGCGTCTGGATTTCCGGATAGCGTGGGGAGACACGGGTTACGTAGTCGAGAAGATTGGCAACGTCCTGTGCATTATACTGGAAGTTCGCCGGGCGCAGAACAAGGGCAGGGGCACCTTCGGTCACATAGGTCTTGCGGCGTCTATTGGGGGCGAACACGCTCTTGGTGGCGGCGTCCAGGATCGTCAGGCCAGCAGGCATGACCACCGTATGGCTGAATAGCCAGCCAATGACCGGCGTCGATGTTACCCTGTAGTGCCAGTCGATACCGCCCGGCCATGGATGAGTGGCGGGGGCCAGGAACAACGAGCCGATGACCTTGTCCGGATGGTTGAGGGCAAAACTGGCGACGATGGCGCCGCCGAAGGAATGGCCCACGATCACGGCTTTGCGAATGCCGTACGCCTCCATCAGTCTGGCGATCGCGTCCGCCTGACCGTCGGGATAGGCGTTTTCAGGCCCGCCACGTTCTGAATAGCCGTGACCAGGGCGATCAACGAAGAGCAGTTCTGCGCGGCCTCTCAGTGGCCCGAGGAAGGCTGCCTCCTGATCCCGCAGGTTGCCACTTGCGCCATGGACGAAGACGATCGGCGGCAGATCTGCATTCGGCCCGGCGGGCACGTGCAGGGCGTTCATCTTGAAGCCGCCGACATCGGTCAGCGTGCCGATGTTCGGATACGTGTCCTCAATAACCTTGGCCTGCCAGGCGGTGAAGCCAAACAGGCCCGCGACAAGCGCTGCGACGATGATCAGAGCGATGATGATATAGGACAGGGGGAATGCCTCGGATGGGAATCAGGTACGGCTGCCAGCCAGTTTCTCGGAAAGCTTGGTAACGTTCTCCTGCGCGTCCCGTTCCGCAGGATAGATGGCAAGAAAGCGTTCCCATGCTTTCAACGCAAGCTCATCCTGTCCGTTTTCCATCAGAATCGTTGCCATGCCCGCCAAAGCAGGGAAATGGCGAGGTTCCCGCTGCAGAACCTGATTGATGTCCGTCATGGATTTCCGCCTGTCGCCCATCGTGTAATGCAGCGTTGCACGGCGATTCCATCCTTCGATATAGTCAGGTTTCAGAACCGTCACCTCATCCAGAAAATCCAGAGCGGCAGCGTTCTTCTTTTCCGCAATCGACTTGTTTGCCCATTGCATCAAGAGATCGACCGTCGGGCTGTCGGATGCATTCCAGTTCGCAATGATCTTGTTGGCGATCTCTTTTGCCTTTGCCGCGTCGCGCTCCCGGCCCAGATCTTTCAGCAGCTTGTCCTGAGCCAGTTTCGGATCGGTGATCGGTGGCTCGGCAGGAACTGCAGCCTGAGTGCCTGCAGGAACGGTGACCGCACCCGGCTTCGGCGGCAGGGGCTGAAGGGGCGAAGGTTGACTGGGGGTAGGTTGAGGAGGTCTGGCTTGGGGAGCAGGTGCCTGGCCCGTGAGCGGTGGGCTTGATGGCACGCCTGTCCCTGGTTGTTGCGCGCCCACAGGGCAGCAGAGCAAAGCGGAGGACAGAATGGCGATGGTCAAACGAAATCGGCGCATGGGATAGATTTAATCCGCATGCGCCGAGTTTCAAAACAAAAAACACACGTTATCGACAACGTGATGTCGAAGCTGCCCAAAGGCAGCTTCCGTCGATATCAGCCCTGACGAGCCTTGAAGCGTGGGTTCTGCTTGTTGATGATGTAAACGCGGCCCTTGCGGCGAACCAGACGGTTATCGCGATGACGGGCCTTAAGCGCTTTGAGCGAGTTCTTGATCTTCATTGTTCTGGTCCGCGTATTTCAGGGCGCTAGAGCCCTTAAGTCTCTGACAATCAAAAGCGCGCATTTACAGCGCGCCCTTTAGGATGGAGGGTGGATACAGGTTCACCAGCAGCCTGTCAACCGACAAGCCCCTGCGGAGAAGGGCTTTTCACCGCAAAAGCTCGGTGACATGGCCCATTTTGCGGCCAGGACGCGACTCCGCCTTGCCGTAAAGATGAACCAGCACATGCGGTCTGGAGAGCCAATCGTTCAACTGCTCGATATCATCGGCGATGAGATTGGTCATGACACAGTCCGAATGCCGGGCAGGATTTCCAAGTGGCAGGCCCGCGACCGCGCGGATGTGCTGCTCGAACTGGGAGACCACGCAGGCCGCTTCCGTCCAGTGTCCCGAATTGTGCACACGGGGGGCAATTTCGTTGGCAATCAGCGTTCCATCGGCCATGACGAAGAATTCCATGCCGATGACGCCCACATAGGAGAGGCCGGAGAGCAGGCGCTCGGCTGCCTGTCTTGCCGCATCGGCCGTGGACGAACTGATTTTCGCAGGCAGGGTGGAGGTGTGCAGAATACCGTTGCGGTGCACATTCTCCGCCAGATCAAAGGTCTGCATCTCGCCGCTGATGCTGCGGGCGGCGATGACCGAAACTTCACGTTCGAAAGCAACAAAGCTCTCGAGAATCAGCGGCACGCCGCCCATGGCATCGAAAACGCCTGCGGCACTCTCGTCCGCCGAGCGAAACACGCGCTGGCCCTTGCCATCATAACCGAGCCTGCGCGTCTTCAGGACGCCCTGGCCGCCGAAATCGGCAAGCGCGCTTTCAAGTTCCTCTTGCGATTCGATGGCATGAAAACGCGCCGTCTCGATGCCGCACTGGTTCAGAAAGCGCTTTTCGTGGAGTCGGTCCTGCGCCACTTCAAGCGCTTTCGCGGGCGGATAGACCGGTCGCCTTTCTGCCAAAGCCTCGGCGGCGCTGACAGGCACGTTCTCGAATTCGTAGGTGACGACGTCGCAACTTGCCGCCAGCCGTTCCAGCGCTACGGGATCATCATAGGCGGCCACGATCTGTTCGTTGGCAGCCTGTGCTGCCGGGCAGTCTGGCTGTGGTTCCAGAACGATGGTGCGGAAATTCAGCCGGGCTGCGGCCATGGCAAGCATGCGGCCCAACTGGCCGCCGCCGATAATGCCGATGGTGGAAAGCGTCATGGCGCCTCGTCGATGGGATAGTCTGCAACGGACGCCGTCTGGCGTGCGCGGTATTCATCCAGCCTGTCGGCCAGATCCGGATCGGACAGTGCAAGCACGGCTGCTGCGAGAAGGGCCGCGTTGACGGCACCTGCGCGCCCGATGGCCAGTGTTCCGACGGGAATGCCGGCAGGCATCTGGACGATGGAATAGAGACTATCCATGCCCGACATGGTGCGCGATTGAACCGGTACACCGAAGACCGGAAGGGCGGTGAGTGCGGCCACCATTCCCGGCAGATGGGCGGCACCGCCAGCTCCGGCGATGATGACCTGGAAACCTTCCTCCCGCGCACCCTTGGCAAAGGCAACCATGCGGTCCGGCGTGCGGTGCGCAGACACGATGCGGGCTTCATAGCCGACATCCAGCGCATCCAGCATGTCTGCAGCATTCTTCATGGTTTCCCAGTCGGACTGGCTTCCCATGATGATGGCAACCGGCGGTCTCTCCTGCGGCAAGCTCACGTCCTCCGTGCTCACGCGATGATGTCGGGAATAATCTGGTCTTCCAGCTTCGTCATCTTATCCTTGATGGCGAGTTTCTTTTTCTTCATCCGTTGGATGCGCAGGGCCTCGCAACCGGTCGCGATCATGGCGTTGATGGCGGCATCGTAGTCTTCGTGTTCCTGCCGGAGGCGCGCCAGCGCCAGCCTGATATCCGCCTGTTCCTGATCGGCCATCGTCTGTATGTCCCCACATTTTCAATCCGGTCTTTGTATCGCCGGGGAATGCAGGCATGCTCCTAGCATCAAACCTGCCAAGCGACTAGTAGATCGCGCAGTAAAAGCGTTGGAAAGGCTTTTGGCGATGCATCCAATCTTGCGCAAAGATAAGAGAAGCTAAACCGCTCGCAGTGGCAAATCGCAGCTGTTGGTCTACCAAGCGACTGAAAATAATAGACAATTTTGATGGACGTTGAAAAGTTGTCCGAGCCCGCCTGTTTCACGACAGTTCACGCAGGGTCATGCATCTTCGGGGATTTATTCACATTTAATCAATACCACCAATTTGCCACGGAGAAGCCCCTATTTCGCCTTCGACAAAGCAGGCGGATCATGTCACAATTCCTTCGCAAACCAAAAGCCGCTGGCTCAGGGGAGCTGGTGGCCGGAGAACAAAAGGAAGGACGTGCCACATGACCATTCAGGCTCATATCGCATCGCTCGAGAAGAAACATGGTGCTCTTGAGGAGGAGCTCCAGTCAGTTCTAGCGTCCCCATCCTCCGATGACACACAAATTGCCATGCTGAAACGGCGCAAGCTGCGCCTGAAGGATGAACTGGAACGCCTCAAAAAGACGAAGCACTGACGCTATCGCGATCGTTTATGAGTTTTTGAAGATTGATCGCCGCCGTGGATCGGACAGATCCGCAGGCGGCGATCTCTTTGAAGGGGGCGGGAAAGCTGACCGCAAGAGCGTGTCGCGCAAAAGTGTGCCGCGGTTTTGCGATAACGACACGCGATAAAGCAAAGAGTTAAAGCGTCAGGAGCGAATCTGAAAGATCGCGACACGCTTAAGCCCCTGCATATCCGGGCCGGAATCGTCAGGCCCAGAACTGGTCGAGCCAGATATTCAGCTTCTGGAATCCCTTGATATTCACGGAATAGATGCGGCGCGTGCCTTCGGACGTCACCGTGACCAGATTGCTGTCGAGCAAAGCCTTCAGGTGCTGCGAAACCGCAGGGCGGCTGATCGGCAGGCCTTCCGCCAGTTCGTTGACCGTGCGCGGGGCGCGCCTCAGCTCTTCCAGCAGGTGGCGACGATTGGGGTCGGCAATGGCTGCAAAAGGATCGGTCGACATGCAAGCACGCTACGCGAAGTTCATGCCCTCAGCAAGCGGATTTGTGCGGTGCGAAATGACCTTCTCGGCAAGCCTTCTCAGAGGGGCAGCGAGTCGTAGAGCAACTTGATCGCGGCGAACAGCCCCAGTCCGTAAGCAAGCGGATAAAACACGTCCGGCTTGAGCTTTTTGACGATGTATGCGCCCGCCATGGTGGAGATCAGAGCGACGGGGAGCAGCGTGAACGAAAGCGTCAGGTTTTTCGTATCGAGAGCGCCCAGCGCCACGTAGGGGATGACCTTCACCGCATTGACGATGGCAAACAGACGAACGCTGGCGCCGGTGTAATTCTTCGGATCGAGCTTCAAGGGCAGGGCGTAGATCTGGAAGGGTGGGCCGCCCGCATGGGCGACGAAACTGCCATAACCAGAGATGGTACCCCAGAAGAGTGCCGGACCCTTGCGAAGTCCGGTTGCTTCCACGGGCGTAGCACGATGAGGCCCATAGGTTTGATAGAAATAGCGGCTGGCAAACAGGATCATGGACACGGCGATGACGAAGCGCAGTGCGTCATCCGGAACATAGGCCGATGTCGCCCAGCCGAGCGCGATGCCGATGATGCATCCAGGAAGCAGCGTCAGCAGTAGCTTGCGGTCGTTGAAGTTCCGCCAAGCATAGAGCGCGACCAAATCCATGATGATGAGGATCGGCAGAAAAATGGCAGCGGCGTCCACCGGGGTCACCACCATTGCCATCAGCGGCACGCCGATCAGCGCGAAGGCGCCACCGAGCCCACCTTTGGACAGGCCAACGAGCGAAACCGCCGGAATGGCGGCGGCAAAAAAGATTGGGTCCGGTAGGGAAATGGCGAACATGAGGGATGACAGTTGATTGAAGGGCCTGTCCGGTCTATCGGACTCGTTGACCTATGACGAGCCTTGTCCGGATCAACTTGCATTTCAGAGTATGACGATGTTGAACGGTAAAGGCGCTTATCTGTCTACCACATGAACTGGAGCCGATAATGACCCTTCCTGAAGATCGCTGCCGTCTTGTGCTGGTCGTGCCGACCATGGAAGACGACGACACGCTGGCGGAACAGCTGAGTCATGCTCTTCGGGGTGGTGACGTCGCATCCGTCATCCTGCCGCAATATGACAGCAATGACAGCGCGTTCCAGAAGCGTGCGGAAAAGCTTGTGCCGATCGTACAGGCAGCCGGTGCTGCTGCGCTGATTGCAGGCGATTCGCGCATTGCCGGTCGGGTCAAGGCCGACGGACTGCATCTGAGCGGCTCCATGGAAGAACTCAGCGAAGCCATGGAGAAGTTCTCGCCGAAGCTGATCGTCGGCTCTTCGACAGCAACGGACCGGCACACGGCGCTGGAAGTGGGCGAAGCGCGTCCAGACTACATCTTTTTCGGGCGCCTGGATGGCGATATCAAGCCGGAAGCGCATCCTAAGAATGTCGCTTTGGGCGAATGGTGGGCATCGATGATCGAGATCCCTTGCATCGTCATGGGCGGTACAGAGGTTGGCTCCGTGGTTGCCGTGGCCGAATCGGGTGCGGAGTTCGTGGCGCTTCGTACGGCAATATTCGATAATCCCGCCGGGGCGGCGGCCGCAGTTGCCGAAGTCAACGCAGTTTTGGACGAAAAAGCGCCACGGTTTGACGATTGAACATCGACATGCGTCGCAACCACCGTTCCATCAGGTCCAATTTGCTGAACCATCGCCTTTTCCTCGCCTTGTCCGCGGCGGGTCTGATCTTCTATGGTCCGGCACTCGCGCAGACCTCGGAGCGAGCGGTCACACGTCCCGTCGAGAACAATGCCGGAACCTTGCAAAAGGGAAGCCCGCCTGAAAAGGCCGGCGAAGAGGGCAAGCCGCCTGTGGAAGCCTATCCCTCCAGCGGCATTTCGCTGTTGCAGCGCATGGGGACGACACTTCCGCCGCTTCCGCCGGAAAAGCCCTATACCGGCCCGGTCGATGAAGCTTATGGCGCCTTCCAGCGCGGTCTCTATCAATTGGCGCTGGAGAAGGCGCTTCCACGCGCCGAGGCCGGAGATGCCGCTGCGCAGACGCTGGTGGCCGAGATGATGACGCGCGGAATGGGCATTCCGCGCGATCCGAAAAATGCAGCCTTCTGGTATCAGCAGGCAGCCGAGCGCGGCGATCCCTCTGCCATGTTCCAGTACGCACTGCTGCTGATGCGCGGCAAGGATGTGGCGCGCGACAAGGCAAAGGCCGATGATTTCATGCGGCGTGCGGCAGAGGCGGGCAATGCTTCGGCGCAATTCAACTGGGCGCAGCTTCTTGTGGCCGATAATCCCGGTGAGAAGGGGTTACAGCTGGCGCTTCCGTTTTACGAGAAGTCCGCCGGGCAGGGGGTCGCCGATTCCCAGTATGCCGTTGCCCAGCTTTACCAATCACTGCCGGACGTGCCGCCTGAGAAAAAGGCCAAGGCGCGTGAATGGCTGGAGCGGGCCGCCAAGGCGGGGTTCGACACCGCTCAACTCGACATGGGGATCTGGCTCGTCAACGGTGTCGGCGGCGAACGCGACTATGACAAGGGCTTCGAATGGCTGCGTATCGCAGCTTTGCGCGGTAATGTCGTGGCGCAGAACAAGCTCGCTCATATGTATGTCAATGCGCTTGGCACGCGTCCCAATCCGGTGGAAGCGGCCAAATGGTATGTTCTTTCTCGACGCGCGGGGCTCTCCGATCCTGTACTGGAAGACTTCTATCTCGGCATCAATGACGAGCAGCAGAAACAGGCCATTGATGCCGCAAACCGTTTCCGGAGAGGCGCGCAGAAGCCATGACGAAGGGCGCATCTTAACCCTTGCGCCGAGCAAAACTCCGGTCGCACTTGAATTTCAGCCGGTTTTGTGGTTCTGAACGCGCCTATTCACAAAAATTCGCCAAGTTTCGTTCCCTGATGGATCGGGAACACACGCCGTTTACCCAAGGATTATCCGATGGCTCGCTCCGCCCTTCTCAACGTCATGGTTCAGGCAGCAATGAAAGCCGGCAAGTCACTTGCCCGCGATTTTGGCGAAGTGCAGAACCTGCAGGTGTCGGTCAAGGGCCCGGGCGACTTCGTTTCGCAGGCAGACCTGAAGGCGGAGAAGATCGTCTATGACGAGCTGATGAAGTCCCGCCCGACCTACGGTTTTCTAGGCGAGGAGAGCCAGGAGATCAAGGGCACGGACGGTGCGCATCGCTGGATCGTCGATCCGCTCGATGGCACCACAAACTTTCTGCACGGCATTCCACAGTTTGCGGTTTCCATCGCACTGGAGCGGGACGGCGAAATTGTTGCCGGTGTCATTTTCAACCCGGCAACGGATGAGCTGTTCACGGCGGAAAAGGGCGGCGGCGCATTCCTCAACGATCGTCGCATTCGCGTGGCGGCCCGCCGCGTCCTTTCCGATTGCGTCATCGGCTGCGGCATGCCGCATCTGGGTCGCGGTAATCACGGCAAGTTCCTGGTCGAACTGCGCCATGTCATGGGAGAAGTTTCCGGCGTTCGCCGTTTCGGCGCAGCCGCTCTCGATCTGGCCTATGTGGCAGCAGGCCGTATCGACGGCTTCTGGGAAGTGGGCCTTTCTCCGTGGGATATCGCTGCCGGTCTGATCCTCATCCGTGAGGCGGGTGGCTTCACCTCTACGCTCAAGGGCGGCACCGACATGCTGGAAGATGGCACGGTCGTTGCAGGTAACGAATTGATCCAGAAGCAATTGCTGGAAGTGACAAACCGTCCGGTGCCGACGCGCTGATTCGCGACGACGCCAAGACCTGGGCGTCTGAAATATCTTCGGCCCGGTTGGCAGGCCGAAGATCCTAATGCATGTCGCGCTCAACCGGATTCGGTTGAGCGGAACGTACATGCATCAAGTCAAAGTCTTACAGCGTCGTTCGCGCGTTCAATCGAACGCGCCGCGCTGTAGCGGATTTTTCCGATATTCACTCGGGGATCATTCGAACGGGCGGGATAACCTGCTCAATGCCTGAGAGCATCACTTCAATTTGTCTCATTTTTGAAATAGCCTCCGCACCACTGTTGCGTGGAGGTTGCGTGCATCATGGCGAATGATACCCTGGAAGATGTGAACGGGACTGAACTGGCGCCCCGGCACCACGGGTACAAACTTTCCAATCCGCTTCCCTTCATCTGGACCATGGTGATCTTCCTGATCATCATCGGCTTCATTGCTGCTATCCTTTATCGGCAGGCGCATACGGCATTCATGACCAATCCGGGTCTGAACGGGCTCATTCTCGGTGTGCTGGGCATCGGCATCATCCTGATCTTCAGCCAGGTCATCAGCCTCATTCCGGAAGTGCGCTGGTTCAATTCCTTCCGTGCAGCCGGCAGCGCCGACCGGGTTGGCAAGGAGCCGCGTTTGCTGGCACCCATGCGCGCGCTTCTGGGGCGTAGCCGCCACGTGGCGCTGTCTGCCAATGTCTTGCGGTCGATCCTCGATTCCATCGGGACGCGACTGGATGAAACGCGGGATATATCCCGCTATCTCATCGGCCTGCTGGTGTTTCTCGGCCTTCTCGGCACCTTCTGGGGATTGATTGGAACGATCGGCTCGATCAGCGAGGTCATCCAGGGTCTCGACCCGAATTCCGGCAACAACAATGACATCCTGACGGCGCTGAAAAGTGGCCTGACGGCGCCGCTATCCGGCATGGGCACAGCATTCTCGTCCTCGCTACTTGGTCTTTCCGGCTCGCTGATCCTCGGCTTTCTCGATCTCCAGGCCGGGCGCGCTCAGAACCGCTTCTATACGGAGCTGGAGAACTGGCTGTCTTCCGTCACCGACGTGAATTCCGAGAACGCCGTTGCCGACGTGTCCGGCCAGCCGTCTTCGGACGAGCTGCGCCGCATGGTGGAGCAGCTGCGCAAGCTGGTTGCGCTTCAGGCGAAGGGGCAGGTGCCTGGCGATGCAGGCGCGCAATCGGAACGCTCCATGGCAGCCATCAGCCAGCTTGCCGAAAGCATTCAGGGGCTGGTCAAGAACATGCGCAACGAGCAGCAGATGCTGCGCGATTGGATCGAGGCGCAGCAGGACGAGGCCAAAGCCATGCGCCGCGCGCTCGATCGGCTTTCCGACAAGATCGGGGAGAAATAAGCCATGGCGCTAGGTCGCAACCGGCGCCGCGAGCGCGGGGTCGATTACTGGCCGGGCTTTGTCGATGCGCTGTCGACGCTGCTGCTCGCCATCATGTTTCTCCTCACGGTGTTCGTGCTGGCCCAGTTTATTCTCGGTCGGGAGATCACGGGTCGCGATGAGGTCCTGACGCGCCTGAACAGCCAGATTGCCGAATTGACCGAATTGCTGGCGCTTGAAAAGAGCGGCAAGCAGGATGCCGAGGATGTGCTGGCCAATCTTCAGGCCTCGCTCTCGGCATCTGAAACGGAACGCTCTCGGCTTCAGGCGCTTCTTGATCGCGGGGCCGGTTCCAGTGAAGCGGCCAATGCCCGGATCGGTACGCTGACCGAACAGCTCAATCAGGAGCAGCAGGCAAGTGCGCGCGCCATGAGCCAGGTCGAACTGCTCAATCAGCAGATTGCTGCCTTGCGGGCGCAGATCGCCGCTGTGGAAGCGGCGCTTCAGGCCTCCGAAGCGCGAGACCAGAATTCGCAGGCGAAGATTGCCGATCTCGGTCGGCGCCTGAATGTGGCGCTTGCCCAGCGCGTTCAGGAACTCAACCGCTACCGTTCCGATTTCTTCGGTCGGTTGCGGGAAATTCTATCCGACCGCCAGAATATCCGTATTGTCGGAGACCGCTTCGTGTTCCAGTCGGAAGTTCTGTTTCCCGTTGGCGGATCCGATCTCGATGACCGCGGCCGCGCCGAAATGGACAAGCTCGCGACCGCACTTCTGGAACTTGCACAGGAAATTCCCGCGGAAATCAACTGGGTTCTGCGTGTCGACGGTCATACGGACAATGCGCCGTTGAGCGGTAACGGCCGCTATCGCGATAATTGGGAGCTTTCTTCTGCGCGTGCGACCTCTGTCGTCAAATATCTGATCTCGAAGGGTGTGCCCGCCAATCGTCTGGTGGCAGCAGGCTTCGGCCAGTTTCAGCCGATTGCCGAGGGCGAAACGCCCGAAGCACGGTCGCAGAACCGCCGTATCGAGCTGAAGCTCACCGAAAGATAATTCGCTAAATAAGCAGTTTTCGAAACGCATTTGGCTCCCCGTCTGCCCCTTGCCCTCGATTGACGTTTGCGTAAGAGTAAATGGAAATCCGGGGAGGGAGATTCACCGTGGAGTTTGATGTCATCGTCGTAGGCGGCGGTCTGGCGGGTCTGGTCGCAGCAACGGAAGCCACCGCCGCAGGCAAGCGCGTTTGCCTGATCGATCAGGAGGGGCCGCAAAATCTCGGTGGACAGGCTTTCTGGTCGCTGGGTGGCCTGTTCTTTGTCGATAGCCCGGAACAGCGGCGGATGCGCATTCGCGACAGTCTGGACCTTGCCCGTCAGGACTGGATGGGTTCAGCAGGATTCGACAGGCCGGAAGATCACTGGCCGCGGCTGTGGGCCGAAGCCTATCTGCAATTTGCGGCAGGCGAAAAGCGGGCATGGCTGCACCAGATGGGCATGCGCTGGTTCCCGGTTGTCGGCTGGGCGGAGCGCGGCGGCTCCCACGCGCATGGGCATGGAAACTCGGTTCCGCGCTTTCATGTAACCTGGGGAACCGGGCCGGGCGTCATCGAACCCTTCGTCAAGCGCGCTGAGGCCGATGCGGAAAAAGGTCTCCTGACATTCAAATTCCGCCATCAGGTTGATAACCTCGTCAGTCAAGCGGGGCGCATCACCGGCGCGTCCGGCACCATTCTCGCGGATGATCCGGTCTTGCGCGGGAAGAAGAGTTCGCGCGAGGCTGTGGGGTCCTTCGAATTCACTGCCGGTGCCGTCATCGTCGCATCGGGTGGCATCGGTGGAAATCACGACCTCGTCCGGCGCAACTGGCCCCGCGAGAGGCTGGGTGAGCCACCGCAGAGCATGGTCAGCGGTGTGCCTCACCATGTTGATGGCCGTATGATCGGGATCACGCAGGCAAGCGGCGGCGCAGTCATCAATCCGGACCGCATGTGGCATTATACGGAGGGTTTGCGGAACTGGGATCCGATTTGGCCCAACCACGGCATCCGCATTCTGCCGGGGCCATCCTCCTTCTGGTGCGATGCGAATGGGGACCGCCTGCCTGCGCCCGCCTTGCCGGGATTCGATACGCTCGGCACGTTGAAGATTTTGCGAGATCGGGGATCGGATTACAGCTGGTTCATCCTCACCAAGGCGATCATCAAGAAGGAGTTTGCCCTTTCAGGATCTGAGCAGAACCCGGATCTGACGGGTAAGAATATCCGGCTTCTGTTGAAGCGCATCGGCAAGGAGCCTCCTGCGCCTGTTCAGGCCTTCATGGACAAGGGGGAGGATTTCGTGGTGCGCAACTCGCTGGAAGAGCTGGTTGCGGGCATGAACAGGCTGACCGGTGAAAACAGGCTGGATCCTTCGCGTATTCGCCAGCAGATCGAGGCGCGAGACCGTGAAATTCTCAATCGCTTTTCAAAGGATGCGCAGGTCACTGCCATACGCGGCGCCCGAAACTATCTCGGCGACAAATTGATGCGCACGGCAAAGCCGCATCGTTTGCTCGATCCGGCAGCAGGCCCGCTCATTGCCGTGCGTCTGCATATCCTGACGCGAAAGACGCTTGGCGGCATCCACACCGATCTCAATGCGCGCGTGCTGGGTGCGAATGGCGAGGTTGTGCCGGGGCTTTATGCGGTTGGCGAGGCCGCAGGTTTCGGCGGGGGCGGCCTGCACGGGTACAATGCGCTGGAAGGAACATTTCTCGGCGGCTGCCTGTTTTCGGGCCGCATCGCGGGACGACATGCGGCAGCCTGAGCAGGAGAAGCCAGAGAGGTGGCGTAAGCTGTCTCTCTGGCCTTTTCGTTGAGCGTCGTAGACTTAATCCATCGTCACATTGGCGCTCTTGACGATGGGTGCCCATTTCGCGAGCTCGGCCTTCACATGGTCGCCCAGTTGCTCCGGCGTGGAGGCAACGATGGAGGCGCTGAACTCCTTCATGCGGTCGGCCACGGCTGGCGTTGCGAGCGCTGCCTTCGCGGCTGCGTTCAGGCGGTCCACCACGGGCTTGGGCGTGCCCTTGGGAGCAAAGAGAGCGTTCCAGGTATAGGTCTCATAGCCCGGGATGCCTGCCTCAGCCATGGTCGGAATATCCGGGAAGGAGGGTGCGCGCTGTGATGTGGTGACGGCGAGGGCACGCAGTGTTCCGGCCTTGATGTGACCAGAAGAGGACGGAAGGTTGTCGAACATGATCGGCACCTGGTTGCCGATGACATCGTTCAGTGCAGGACCGGCACCCTTGTATGGTACGTGCTGCATGTTGACGCCCGCCATGCTGTTGAACAGCAGGCCCGACAGATGCAGCGGCGTTCCATTGCCGGACGAGGCATAGCTGTACTTGTCCGGATTAGCCTTCAGAAGCGCCAGCAGTTCGGCAACATTCTTGACGGGAAGCTGTGGATTGACGACCAGCACGTTCGGAACGACCACCAGCAGCGAGACCGGTGCAAAGTCCTTTTCGGCATCGTAAGGCTTGGTCTTCAGCATCAGCGGGTTCAGTGCATGAGTGGCGACGGTTCCCATGAGAATGGTATAGCCATCCGGTTCGGCACGCGAAACGTTGGCCGCACCCAGGCTTCCGCCAGCGCCCGCGACGTTCTGGATGATGACCTGCTGACCAAGATCGGCAGACATGCGCTCGGCGATGACGCGAGCAACCACATCCGTTGAGCCACCCGCCGCGAATGGCACGACGAGCGTGATCGTACGTTCCGGAAACTGCGCGCTGGCGCTGCTTGCGGCAAAAAGGCCCGTCATCAGGCCAGCGGCCAGAATGGATTTGAGAAACTTCATCCGATCATCCTCCCGTAAATGGTCAAGCCAGCAGACGGTTCTCCTCCACGCCTGCCAGATGCGCGGAATTTTTGTCGCACGGATTCGCAATACAACGGAAATACGACGAGCGATCGGGAGGCACGCGCCAGACAATCTGCGAATGGGTGATTTTCCACCCATGCACACCATTTGCCGGGTGGATTTCCACCCAACGCCCGGCCTCTCTTATTGCGCGGCGATGAAGCTCTGGCTCCCAGCCTCGAATTGCAGTTTGGCAAGGCTGGCATAGAGGCCGCCCTTCGCAACCAGTTGCTGGTGCGTTCCTTCCTCAACGATCCGCCCGTTCTCCATGACCAGAATGCGATCGGCCCTGAGAATGGTCGCAAGGCGGTGAGCGATAACGATGGTCGTGCGGTTCTGCATCAGACCGTCTAGTGCCTTTTGGACCAGCGTTTCGCTTTCGGCATCCAGCGCTGAGGTGGCTTCGTCCAGAAGCAGCACGGGAGCATCCTTGAGGATGGCGCGGGCTATGGCAATGCGCTGTCTCTGGCCGCCGGAAAGGCTAACGCCACGTTCGCCCGCCATGGTGTCGTAGCCGTTTTCGAGGCGGGAAATGAACTCATCCGCCTGCGCCGCAATCGCCGCCTGCCGAACGGCCTCGCGCGTAGCATTCGGCTGTCCGAAGGCGATGTTGTCGTGAATAGAAGCGGCAAAGATCGTCACATCCTGCGGCACGATGGCAAGACGCGACCGAAGTTCTGCAAGCCTTGCCTCGCGCAGATCGACGCCATCGAGGCGAATTGCGCCGGATGTCGGATCATAAAAACGCATTAGCAGCGCGAGCAACGTGCTCTTGCCAGCGCCCGATGGCCCCACGACGGCGACTGTTTCGCCCGCAGCGACTGTGAAGGACAGCTGCTCGATGGCTGCCGCATTGGTCCGTGTCGGGTAGATGAAGCCAACCTTGTCGAAGCTGACTTCGCCGCGTGCGGGGGAGGGCAGGGAGACCGGATGCTGCGGATCGCGAATCGCCGGGACTTCGCTCAGCAATTCGCTGAGGCGCTCCGCCGCGCCACCAGCCTGCGAAAGCTCTCCCCAGACCTCGGAAAGCTGACCGAGTGAGCTTGCGGCAATGACCGAATAAAGAACGAATTGCCCAAGCGTTCCGGCGGTCATGGTGCCGTTCAGCACGCTTTGTGCGCCGTACCACAGCACGCCGACAATGCTGCCAAAGACCATCAGGATGGCAAAACCTGTCAGAAACGCCCGTGACCGGATGGCAACGCGTGCTGCATCATAGGCCGCTTCGACGGTCGAGGTGTAGCGCGCGCTTGCGGCCTGTTCCGCGCCGAAAGCGTGAACGGTCCGGTTGGCCGATATGGTCTCAGACGCGAAGGCAGAGGTTGCAGCCAGCGTATCCTGGGCCGCGCGCGCGCGGCGGCGAACGGAGCGCCCGAAACCCACCAGCGGGAAGACGATCAGCGGAATGGCGCCCAGAACCAGAAGCGAGAGCTTGGGGCTTGTCAGGATCATCATCGCCATCGCGCCAAGACAGAGGATGACATTGCGCAGGGCCTGTGAGGCGGCGGAACCGAAGGCAGACTTGATCTGAGTCGTATCCGCCGTCAGACGCGAAACGATCTCTCCGGACTGGTTGACATCAAAGAAGGAGGCCGAGAGCGCGGTGACCCGCTGGAAGACTTCTGTGCGAAGATCGGCAACGACACGTTCACCGATCGTGATGACATAGTAGTAACGCATGGCGCTCGACACCGCGAGAAGCACGGCCAGCGCCAGCAACATGGCAAAATAGCTGTTGATGAAGCTGCCGTCTGCCGCCGCGAAACCATGATCCACCATGCGGCGCACGGCCAGCGGCAACATCAGCGTTGTTGCCGCCGCAAGCGCCAGAAACACGCCTGCAGCCGCCACCATCTTTCTGTAGCGCATGACATAGGGCATCAGGCGCAGCAGAGGCTGGGGGGAGCGGCGCGTCTTCTCGGCTTTCATCGGGCATTTCCGTCTGGCTTGGCCACAAAACAGGGCTGTTCAGCCCGTTTGCGGGTACTTGTGCTTTGGGAGACCTTCCTGTATAGGCTCCGCATCGAATTGGGAAGCCGTGGCCTTGACCGGTGCACGGCTTCATTTACGGAATAGGGTCGCTCGCTGCAATTGCGACATAAAGACCCCGCAAAGCAGGAACTGTGTCATGAAGGCGAACATCCATCCCGACTACCACAAGATCAAGGTTGTCATGACTGACGGCACCGAATACGAAACCTTCTCCACGTGGGGTTCGGAAGGCGCAGTGATGAACCTGGAAATCGATTCCAAGTCGCATCCGGCATGGACCGGCGGCAGCCAGCAGCTGATGGACCGTGGTGGCCGCGTTTCCAAGTTCAACAAGCGCTTCGGCGGCCTCGGCCTCTGATCTTGAGCCGGATCATGCATCCGGTTCTCTGACGATATCCTGCCGCCCGAGGCGAAAGCTTCCGGGCGGTTTTCTTTTTTGTCCGAAAGCCGGTATCCCGGCTTTCGCAACATGAAGAGAATGCTCATGTCTTTTGCTTTTTCGCGGTCGCTGACCTCGCTTTTCGTCGCAGGCTCCCTGTTTCTGTCCACTGCACCGGTCCATGCCGAAGGCAATCAGGCCAGCCTGGTCATCGATGTGAAAACCGGCCAGGTGCTGGAAGCCGACCGTGCGACGGAGCTGCATTATCCGGCTTCGCTCACGAAGATGATGACGCTCTACATGACGTTCGAGGCTTTGCATTCCGGCAAACTCAAGTGGACGGACCGGATCAAGATTTCCGAGAATGCCAACAACAAGGAGCCGTACAAGTTTGCGATCGGCGCCGGAAACACCATCAGCGTGCGCGAGGCGGTCGAAGGCATGATCGTGATCTCTGCCAATGATGCCGCAACCGCCATGGGCGAATATTTCGGTGGCACGGAAGAAGGGTTCGGAAAGCTGATGACGGCAAAGGCGCGTCAGCTCGGCATGGCCAATACCGTCTTCAAGAACCCCGCCGGACTTCCCGACCCCGAGCAGGTGACCACTGCTGCCGACATGGCGAAGCTTGGCATGGCGTTGATGCGCGACTTCCCCGAAGACTTCAAGATGTTCTCCGCGCGATCCATCCAGTTCCGCAGCATGAAGATCCGCGGTCATAACGGCGTACTGAACACCTATCCGGGCGCCAGCGGAATCAAGACAGGCTATACGGATGCATCCGGCTACAATCTTGTGACTTCAGTGTCGCGAGGAGGGCGCAGTCTCGTCGGTGTCGTGCTGGGCGGAAAGACGGCTCAGGAACGGGACGAGACGATGAAGGTTCTCCTCGATCGCTTCCTGCCGGCTGATCCGACGGCTGTGGCAAAGCGTCCCGGTGCGGATGTCGTTGCTCCTGCAAAGACAGCGACCGTCAAGACAACCGTTGCCCAGCCCTGACAATATCTATTCGAGCAAAGAAAAAGCCGCGTCGCCCTTCATAGGCATCGCGGCTTTTTTCATGCATTTCTGGCTGGGCTCAAGCGCCCTTGAAGGCCGTCCGTAGGAGATCGAGCTGCGCACGAACGCTGTTCTCGTTGTCCGGAACGATGGCTTCCTGCGGGCGATAGATTTCGCGATCGAGAAGCGCAACGCGGTTCTGCAGGCGCAGCGAACGCTCGACAAGATCACGGAAGGCTTCCGGAAGGTCACCCCAGCCCGGCGCCATGCGATCGACATTGAAACCGTCGAGGCGAACCTTGTTCTTCTCCGCAAGCACCTGATCGTAGCTCATCTCGCCATTGTTGACGGCGCGCTGCAGCAGCAGCCACGATGCCATCTGCATAAGGCGGGTGGTAAGCCGCATGGATTCGGCTGCGTAAAGAACGGTCGCGACACGCGGCAGCACCTTGGACGCGGCGCGGCCCGGGCCATCGAGATAAGCGGCGGTCTCTTCGACCAGTGACATGCCTTCCGTATACAGCGCCTTGAACTGCGACGAGCTAGCGGCGCGGCCAGCGAAACTTACGGTATTCAATACCTGCTCTGACATCGAGATAATCCTGCTAACGCATCCACTTGATCAGGCAATGACGAAACCACGCAAAAGGTTCCGCTCTCGCTTCTTTCTGCAACAGAAGATGATCCCACTAGCGCAAATCCGCAAGGCGTTTCTTAAAGAAGGGTTAATTCCCACAGTTTATAAGCATAGACACAAAAAAAAGAGCCGCAGTAGCGGCTCTCAAGGTAAAACAGGGAGAATCAGACCAAATCGCCGATCGGAGAAACTGTCTGAGACCAGGAAACCCAGTCAAACTCATCATTACTGAAAATGCTTAATGAGGGATTAATAGGTTTACACAAAGTGTAAATTCTTCGCGAGCAGCCATTCCAGCTTGGACCAAAGCTGTCTCGCAAAGAAAAACATCGCCACTTCAGATCGAAAATCTGCTGAAGTGATTCGTACGGTTGCAAACATTGGGCAGCATGAGGCGCTTTGTCTCATCGCTTGAAGAAGTCTTCCGCTGCCCGGCGTCCCGCATCCTTCTGCGCGCGCTCTGCCTTCAAACGAACGATTTCCGCCTCGAGCAAAGCGACGCGCTTGTCCAGCTCGTCCGCAGACAAGAGCGAGAGGTCGCAGCCGATTTCGTGCTGCGTTACCTTTTTCGGGCGGTCGTCATCGAAGATGCTCATTGTCCGGTTATCTCCAAAATTCGGGAATGGCTTCCTGCAGGCGAGGGCCGATGCGAAGCGGGGCAATCTTTTCCGCAAGCCCGGTGCTGTCGGATATTTCCACGCCAACGCCACAGATCGTTGCGGGACCGCTGGCGGCCTCGAAACGCCCCTTCGGCATCTTGGAAATGAAGCGGTTCAGCGGCTCTTCCTTTTCCATGCCGAGCGATGAATCGTAATCGCCGCACATGCCGGCATCGGACATATAGGCGGTTCCGCCGTTCAGGATCTGGTGATCGGCCGTCGGAACATGCGTATGCGTACCCACGACAAAACTTGCACGACCATCGACAAAATGCCCGAAGCACTGCTTCTCGCTTGTTGCTTCCGCATGGAAATCGAAGACGATGGCGTCCGCCTGTTCCTTGAGCGGGCAAGCGTCGAGAATGGCTTCGGCGCTCTTGAAGGGATCATCCAGCTCCGGATGCATGAAGACGCGGCCCATGATGTTGGCGGCCAGAACGCGCGCGCCGTTACGGGCGTAAAACAGGCCGGAGCCGCGACCTGGGGTGCCAGCCGGGTAATTGGCAGGACGCAGGAACTGATCGTGACGGCCAGCAAATGAAACGGCTTCCTTCTGATCCCAGACATGGTTACCGGTGGTCACCACATCGGCGCCGGCATTGATCGTCTCGAGATAAATATCTTCGGTGATGCCGAAGCCGCCCGCAGCATTCTCACCGTTGACGATGACGAAATCGAGCTTGAGGTCCGAGATGAGGCCGGGAAGGCGATCCCAGACGGCAGTGCGTCCGGTCTTGCCTACCATATCGCCGAGAAAGAGAAGTCGCATACCAATCCGTTCAGCTGTTCAGGCGTCTCAGGCCGCTTTCTGTGAGGATGCCGTGAAGACGCATATCGTGAGGTTCTGCGGGCACTGATGCCACTTCCTGACAATCGAAGGCAATGCCGATCAGGCGCGGATGCAAGCCTTTCCTGTGCAAACGGTCGATTGCGCGGTCGTAATAACCGCCGCCGTAGCCGATCCGATGGCCGGTCCTGTCAAAGGCTGCCAGGGGTACGAGCATCAGCGAAGGGTCCAGTTCCGCGCAATCGGCACCCGGACCGAAGGTGCCGAACCCCAACGGCACCAGAGGACGGTCTGCATGCAGTTCGCGAAAAACGATGGTCGTTTTGTCGAGGATAACCGGTAGGCAAAGAACGGCGCCGCGCGACTTGAGGTCTGCCATCAGCGGCCTGATATCGACTTCGGACCGGATCGGGAAGAAACCGGATACGACCATGCCCGGCTCGATTTCCAGTGTGGTAAGGCCTGTCTCGGCGATTGTCAGGCTCTTTTCGATGCGTTCGGATGTCGGCAGCTGGTTGCGGACTGCCAGCCTTTCTGCTCTCAGAAGAGCCTTCGCCGCGACCTTGTCCGTCATGCTCCGACCGTTGCCTTTTGCACCAGAAGTTTGTCGATGCGCCTGCCATCCAGATCGATTACTTCGAAGGACCAACCATTCCAGTTAAATCGCTCACCCAGTTCCGGTAGATGCTTCAGCTCGTCCAGAACAAAGCCGGCAACCGTCTCGTAATCCGGATCCTCTTTCATGGAGAAGCCCATCTGATGGGCGAATTCATCGACCGGCATCCAGCCAGCCACGAGGAAGGAACCGTCGTCCCGCTGAACGATTGCGGGCTCTTCGACTTCATCTTCCTGGAACACCCCAGTGATGGCCTCCAGAATGTCGCCGGAGGTTACAATGCCTTCGAAGTGGCCATACTCATCATAGACCAAAACCATATGGGCGCTGGACTTGCGCAGGGCCTGTATCACGTCGATAGCGCCCGTGAGATCGGAGACCACGGGTGCCTCGCGCATCCGGTTGCGAATATCTGGATCCTTGCCTTCGGCAATCGCCTCGTAGGCATCCTTCACGAACAGAACGCCAAGAATTTCGTCGGACGAGCCATTGCGAACCGGTAGCCGGGATTTTTGCGTGTTCCTGAGCTGTGCGCGGATTTCCGCCGGATCGTCCTCGATGTCGATGACTTCCACATCGCGGCGGGGGGTCATCAATCCGCGGGCGGTCCGGTCTGCAAGGCGCATGACACCGGAGATCATCGCCGATTCTTCGGTCTCGATCACGCCCGCGATCTGCGCTTCGGCAAGAACCGTGCGAATTTCCTCATCGGTCATTCGCTCCTCGGATTCGCCCTTCTGACCCAGGAGCGCCAGAACGCTTCGACCGGAGGCATCCAGCAGCCACACCAGGGGAAGCGCGAGCTTCGACAGAAGCACCATCATCGGCGCAACGCGCGCTGCAACCGTTTCCGGAGCTCGCAGCGCGATCTGCTTGGGTACCAGCTCGCCAACAATCAGCGAAAGATAGGTGATAGCTACAACGACCGAGCCGACGCCGAGGCCATCCGCCCAGCCTTGAGGAAGGCCCATGGACAGAAGCCAGGCGGACAGGCGAGCCCCGAGGGTTGCACCGGAGAAAGCGCCTGAAAGGACGCCGACGAGCGTGATGCCGATTTGAACGGAGGAAAGGAAACGGCCAGGGTCTTCTGCCAGCTTGATGGCCTGCGCGGCACCTCTGTTGCCCTGTTCTGCCATGAGCTTCAGGCGAACGGCACGGGAGGAAACGACAGCCAGTTCGGACATGGCTAGTACGCCGTTAAGGATGGTGAGAAGAACGACGATGGATATTTCGGTTAACAAGTGACTCTCATTTGTTGCGCCAGAGTTTGAACCACCTTGCATGAAGCATGGTAAACCCGGGCCGACTCGAACATCCGGTCGACCCCGCCGCGCAAACACATGGAAGCTGTTTCGGTTCCATGGTGAAGGCCACGGCTGACGTTAGGAGCCGGATATTATCGGTCGTGCTGCGCCTTGGCAATGCGCTCAGCCCGTTTGTCCGAGCTCCAGAGTAAGTTCCGCACGCGTTCCGCGTGTGACGTCCGCATAGGCGATGGAGCTTCCAAGGGTTGCAGCCATCGAACGAATGATGCGGCTGCCCAGTCCTGTACCATTGGGTGTCGATTCTTCGACGAGACCGATGCCGTCATCTTCTACGGCCAGGAGGGCGTTGTCGTCACCCGTGCGCTTTAGATGTACCCGCACCTCTCCGCCGGACCCCACGGGATAGGCGTATTTCAGTGCATTGGTCAGGAGTTCGGTCACAATCATGCCGACCGAGACCGCGCGATCCGATGACAGTGATACAGCGTCAGCATCCAGCGAAATAGCAGGCCCTTTACTGCCAAGATTGACGGAACGTTGCACCTCTTGCACCAATGTTGCGAGGTATTTGTCCATCTCCACATGTCGGACATCGTCCGAGGTATAGAGGCTGCGGTGCATGCCCGCGATGGCGGTAATGCGGGCCTGCGTCTCCGTCAGGGCGTCGCGGACTGCCTCGTCTTTGCTGTTCGTTACCTGAAGACGGATCAGTGCGGCTACCAGTGCCAGACTGTTGGCAACCCGGTGGTTGACTTCTGCCAGCAGAACTTCCGCGCGTTCTTTCCCGCGGCGGATTTCCTGTTCGGCAAGCTCTTTCGCCCGGTGCAGTTCCGCTGTGGCAATGGCCTGGCGCAGCGCGCTTTCCATCAGAGACCAGAATTCCTCGCCAACAGTCTTGATCACATAGTCTGCGGCACCGCTTTTTAGCGCATCGACTGCAATCGTCGCCTCGCTCGATCCCGTCACGTAGATTGTCGGGATGGAGAGACCGCGTTCCTTCAACATACGCAGAATGTCGAGACCTGTCTCCGATCGCAGATAGTGATCGAGGACAATGGCATCGTAATGGTTGGCGTCCAGTGCGGCGAGGCAGGCCGCACCATCCATGACATGCTCCACCGTATAGCCGACGCGACCGAGCGAACGCTGGGCAAGCCGGCCGAGCGCTGCATCGTCGTCAACGTAAAGGATGGTCTGCGACATTGTCTCCACGCTGTATCAAGGGATTTGCATGACGGAAAAGAACAGGCCCAACTGCCGGATGGCGTTGGCGAAACTGTCGTAATCCACGGGCTTGGTAATGTACACGTTGGCGCCGAGATCATAGCAACGCTGGATTTCGCGCTCGTCATCCGTCGTGGTGAGGATCACCACCGGCAGGCGCTTGGCATGCGGGTTGGACTTTACCTTCTCCAGAATATCGATGCCGGACATGTCCGGCAGGTTCAGGTCGAGAAGGATGAGGATGTACCTGTTCTGAATGTTGTCGCCGGTCCGGTCGGGGCCGAGAATGTAGTCGAGAGCGGCGTTCCCGTTGGTGAAGGGAATGATCTCGTTGTTGACGCCCGCCCGGCGTACGTTTTTCTCAATCAGGCGGGCATGGCCTTCGTCATCCTCGACCATGACGATTGTGACTTCGCGTCCTGCAGCTTTCATACCCCGTGACTCCTGACATACTGGGAAAGATCCATCGGCAGGCGCACAATGAAAGTTGAGCCGCCGCCGAGCGTGGAGGTGACCGTAATCTCACCTCCTAAATTTCTAACTAATGATCTAACATGGGCGAGGCCGATGCCTTCACCCGGACTATCCTGCTGACCTGAACGGCGGAAGAGCTCGAAAACCCGTTCGTGATCTTCAGGAGCTATACCGCGACCGTTGTCCTGTACTTCGATGCGAAGCGCCGTTCGACCGACAGAATAGGCTTTGACAACCAGTTGCAACGGACGCTGCGGGCTTTTGTACTTCACTGCGTTGTCGAAGAGATTGCCGAAGATCTGCTCGAGCGAGAACTTGTCAGTCACAAGGTTGCGGGCGGCCTGCACCGAGATGGTGACTTCGCCACCGGCATCGGTCACCTGGTGGTTGATGCTAGCCGCCGTTGCGTCCAGGAGCTCTTGCAGGTTGACCGGCTCCGGCTTCAGTTCCCTGCGTCCATCGCGGGAAATCTTGAGGATTGCATTGATGAGCCCATCCATCTTTTTCGTAGAGGAGCGGATGAAGGAAATCGCTTCCGGCAGATCCTCTTCCACGGCGAGGCGCGCCTGCTGAACCTGATCGTCCGTCAACTTGTCGCCATCGGCCAGGACATAGGCGCGGATCGACTTCAGTGTCTGGTCCAGCTCACTGGTGAAGCCCATGATGTTGACGAGTGGCGCACGTAGATCATGGCTGACGATATAGGCGTAGCGCTGGATCTCGCGGTTTGCCTGGATGAGATCCTCGGTGCGCTCATCGACGCGCTCTTCTAGCCCCGCATTCAGCGCTTCAACCTCGCGATGGGCACGGGAAAGTTCTCGAACGTGTTGAACGACAATCAGAATAGCGCCCCCCACGACGATCATGATGACGATGCCGCCGCCCATCGTCGCCCATTGGAGGGTGCCTGCTGTGCCATTGAGGTCTTGAATGCCCGTGCTCAGTCTTTCGTCCAGATCGCGAATGAGGGTGATCAGTAGGCCGCTGATGTTATCCATGATCTCGCGGCCGGTCGCTTCGCGAACAAGCGTAATTGCTGCGTCAAAACGGTCGGCCTCGGCCAGATCAAGCGTACGCTTCATCTCTGCCAGCTTGGCATTGAGCAAAGTGTTGAACTGCTCCACCGGGAAGTGCACTGCCGTCTGACCGTCATAGGCCTTCTGGAAACGGGATCGGGACGCAGCGACTCGCTCGGTTGCCGCCAGATAGGGCTCGAGAAATTCTCGATCACGGCTCAGGAGAAAGCCGCGCTGCCCAGCTTCTGCGGCGCGCAGTAAAAGCATCATGTCCGCAGCGGAACTTCTTAAGTCGCGCAGGCGCACGACGTCCGCAAAGTAGCTTTGCGTCGAGCGCGCCAGATAAACGGAAGAGACGACGATGGCGGCCAGAACGGCTGCGCCAATCATCAGCATCAGAAGCGACGAACGCGCGAATTTTTTATTTGTGAATGGCATATATTAGAGAACCCTACCCCGGACGGGGTAGTTGGTCTTGCCGCGCGAGAAGTCAAGGCTTTACACGCAAAAGGTTTTTCAACCTTCAAAGAAAGTACGATCCACGACAACCGATGGAGATTTACGATCCTGGGCGCCTACAAAAGTAGGTGGGCGCCGTGTGTCCAGGCCCACGGGCCTGGTCAGGGACAGCTCCCTTTGGATCGAGTATGGCCCCAGGGATTGTGGTTCCTGTCGGGAAGCGCAGACCGCAACACCAATATAAGCGAGAAGGTGAGGGATCGCCAGAGGGGCGAACGGAAATAGATGAGATATCAGTTGGACGGGTTCTGAGCAGGCCGCGTATTGAGCTTTGCGGTGATGCCTTCAAGTCGTCCCGCAAGTTCCGAGAGCGTGTGGATCATCGCGACCTCGCTCCTGTGCTGTGCTTCGGCGGCACCATTGCCCTCAGCTTTGAGAACGTCAAGCTCTCCCTCAAGCGATGCGATGCGTCGGTTGAGTTCGGAAAGCTCGTCCATGACCATGATCCCCGCCATGACGGTGAGGCGCAGGTCTCCGATCTCGCCGAACTGGCTCTTCAGATGGCCGACATAGCGATCGAAACGGGATGCCAGCATTTCAAGGTGGCTTTCCTGGCCTTCCTCGCAGGCCATGCGGTAGGCCTTGCCGTCAATGGTGATCGTTACCTGAGCCATGGCTGTCGCCTGCTTTCCTGATTATCGGCCTGATTACCGGTCGAGAACGGCACGAATGGTTTCCATCGCCGTCACCAGACGGCGTGATACTTCGCGGTTGACCTCTTCCAGCCGGTTGGCGCGGAATTCCGATTGATCAAGCTCATGCGCCAGACGTGCGCGATCGGCATGAACGCGCCGCACTTCGCTTTCCACATCGGCGGCTTCCCGCTGACGATCCATGCGCATGTCCACGGCAGTCTCAAGGCGGCTTAAGGCAGCCCAGAGTTCGGCTATGGTGGCTTCCAAGGTTTTACTCACCGGCATCCTGCGGGGTCACAAGGCAGAAGATATGGCGATTGCGAATCGTGGCCGCCAAATCTCTCATAAGCATTGCACACTATGCGTCGTGTCATTTCCGGTCAATAAACCGAGCCATGCGTCGGCATACCTTTGCTGTGGATCAAGTCTTTCGACCTGAGGGGCGCTATCCTCATTTTAGGCCTTTCAAGTGAAGCCGACAGATCCTACTTTACGACTGCATCAAATGCAGCGACGAGCCCAGTTCGCGGGTGGCATTTATTGACTTGGCCGTTGCACCTGATATGGAACACCCGCGCCTCGTTTGGTCCTACTCACGGGCTTGATTGACACTGCAAACCAGCGGACTAGCCATGACCTCTGCCGAAAAACATAACCGGATGGCGAATGCGATCCGTTTCCTCTCCATGGATGCGATCGAAAAGGCAAACTCCGGGCACCCAGGCCTGCCAATGGGTGCGGCCGACGTCGCAACCGTTCTGTTCAGCCGTTACCTGAAGTTCGATCCCAAGAACCCGCTCTGGCCGGATCGCGACCGTTTCGTGCTCTCCGCCGGTCACGGCTCGATGCTTCTCTATTCTCTCCTGTACCTAACAGGATATGAGGATATGACGATCGAAGACATCAAGCAGTTCCGCCAGCTCGGTTCCAAGACTGCGGGCCATCCGGAATACGGCCATGCCTCGGGCATCGAGACCACCACGGGTCCGCTCGGTCAGGGCATTGCCAATGCTGTGGGCATGGCGATTGCCGAGCGCAAGCTGGCGCAGGAATTCGGCTCTGAGCTGCAGAACCATTTCACCTATGCGCTGGTCGGCGACGGCTGCCTCATGGAGGGCATCAGCCAGGAAGCCATCGCGCTCGCCGGTCACCTGAAGCTCAACAAGCTCATCGTCTTCTGGGATGACAACAAGATCACCATCGACGGTGCGGTCTCCCTGTCGGATAGCACCAACCAGATCGCCCGCTTCAAATCGGTGAACTGGAACACGATCGAGATCGACGGCCACGATCAGGACGCGATTGCCGCAGCGATCGAGCAGGCGCAGAAGTCTGATCGCCCAACCTTCATCGCCTGCAAAACCATCATCGGTTTTGGCGCGCCGAACAAGCAGGGCAGCCATAAGGTTCACGGCTCACCGCTGGGTGCCGAAGAAATCGCGGCAACCCGCAAGGCGCTCAACTGGGAAGCGGAAGCATTCAGCGTTCCCGCCGACGTTCTGGACAACTGGCGTCTGGCCGGTCTGCGTTCCACCAAGGCACGCAAGGAATGGGAAGAGCGTCTGGCTGCTGCCGAAACCGAAAAGCGTGCCGAGTTCGTGCGCCGTTTTGCCGGCGACCTGCCGGGCGGTTTTGACAGCGCCATCGATGCCTTCAAGAAGAAGGTGGCTGCCAATAATCCGACTGTTGCCACGCGCAAGGCTTCCGAAGATGTGCTGGAAGTGATCAACGGTCTTCTGCCGGAAACGCTGGGTGGTTCCGCCGACCTGACGCCGTCCAACAACACCAAGACCAGCCAGATGAAGTCCATCTCTCCGGATGATTTCTCTGGCCGTTACATGCATTATGGCATCCGCGAGCATGCCACTGCCGCTGCCATGAACGGCATCGCGCTGCATGGTGGACTTATTCCGTATTCGGGCGGCTTCCTGATCTTCTCGGATTACTGCCGCCCGTCCGTTCGTCTGGCGGCCCTGATGGGCATTCGCGTGGTTCACGTCTGGACGCATGACTCCATCGGCGTCGGCGAAGACGGTCCAACGCACCAGCCGGTCGAGCATGTGGCATCGCTGCGCGCGATCCCTGGCCTCATGCTGTTCCGTCCGGCCGACGAGACCGAGACGGCGGAATGCTGGCAGATCGCGCTCAACCACAAGTATCGTCCGTCCGGTCTGGCGCTGACCCGTCAGAACCTGATGCCGGTCCGCAAGGAGTATGAGGAAAAGAACCTCTGCGCCTCGGGAGCCTATGAACTGGTTTCGTCCAGCGATGCCAAGGTTACGCTGTTTGCATCCGGTTCCGAAGTCGAGATCGCGGTCAAGGCTGCTGAAGCCTTGGAAGGCAAGGGTGTTGCCACCCGCGTCGTCTCGGTTCCGTGCGTCGAGCTGTTCTTCGAGCAGTCGGAAGACTATCGCAAGGCAATCCTCGGCAAGTCGCCGGTCAAGATCGCCATCGAGGCAGGCGTTCGCGAGGGCTGGGATGCCTTCATCGGCAACGATGGTGCCTTCATCGGCATGAAGTCCTTCGGTGCTTCCGGTCCGGCCAAGGATCTCTACAAGCACTTCGGCATTACGGTCGAAGCTGTCGTCGCAGCCGCCGAAGCCAAGCTTTGATTATTCCGGGCGCCTGATGGCGCCCGTTTTCCATCACCATAAGCCCAAGTCTAGGGAGTTAATGCACATGACTGTCAAGGTTGCCATCAACGGCTTCGGCCGCATCGGCCGCAACGTTCTCCGTGCCATCGTCGAGTCGGGCCGCACCGACATCGAAGTCGTCGCGATCAACGATCTCGGCCCGGTCGAGACCAATGCTCATCTGCTGCGCTACGATTCCATCCACGGCAAGTTCCCGGCAGAGGTCAAGGTCGAGGGCGATGCGATCACCGTTGGCGGTGGCAAGCCGATCAAGGTCACGGCAGTCAAGGATCCGTCAACGCTTCCGCACAAGGAACTGGGCGTCGACATCGCTCTGGAGTGCACGGGCATCTTCACGGCGCGCGACAAGGCTGCCGCTCACCTGACGGCTGGCGCAAAGCGCGTCATCGTTTCGGCTCCGGCAGACGGCGCGGACCTGACGGTTGTTTACGGCGTCAACCACGACCAGCTGACGAAGGACCATCTGGTCATTTCCAACGCCTCCTGCACCACGAACTGCCTTGTACCGGTCGTGAAGGTTCTGGATGATGCCGTCGGGATCGACCACGGTTTCATGACGACGATCCACTCCTACACGGGCGACCAGCCGACGCTCGACACCATGCACAAGGATCTGTACCGCGCCCGCGCCGCAGCTCTTTCTATGATTCCGACCTCGACCGGTGCTGCCAAGGCCGTTGGCCTGGTTCTGCCGCACCTGAAGGGCAAGCTGGACGGCACGTCCATCCGCGTTCCCACGCCGAACGTTTCCGTGGTGGATTTCAAGTTCGTTGCCAAGCGCGACACGACCGCAAAGGAAATCAACGATGCCATCATCGCTGCTTCGAATGGCGCTCTGAAGGGTATCCTCGGTTATACGGATGAGCCGCTGGTTTCGCGCGACTTCAACCATGACAGCCATTCCTCGATCTTCGCACTCGACCAGACGAAGGTTCTCGAAGGTAATTTCGTGCGTATTCTCAGCTGGTACGACAACGAGTGGGGCTTCTCCAACCGTATGTCGGATACGGCTGTTGCGATGGCAAAGCTCATCTGAGCCATCCAGTAATCAACGAGAAAGGGCGCCTCGAGCGCCCTTTTTCATGTCCGGTGTGTTCTGCGGGCCGTCTGTTATTTGACGAGCCGTCCCACGTTCGACGTGCTGCCACCGTTCGAGGTGGAGGTCGTGGTGCTCGCTGTGGCGGATGGCGTAAACGGTTCCATGCGCCAGTTCGACGTGTTCATGATGACGGAATTGACCACCATGCTGATCTTGCTGGTCTGGTTCGTCGTGGAGTTATAGGTCACGTCGCGGTTGGGCAGGTAGATGATGCCTTCGATGTTTTCGCCCTTGGAGCCGTTGAAGATATATTGCGTCTTGCGACTATTACTGGCCGCGTCCGACGTTTTTTCGAACATGAGAATGTCTTTGTACGCGCCGCTGGTCGAAGGCGAGCCGGTGAAGGTCAAGCCGCCATTGGCCCGGATTTCGCTATCGACATCGGGGAAATAGAAGGTCACGCCCTTTGCTGTTACCGTTGAACCGGAGTTCAATATCATCCTGCCCTTGATGATGTGGAGGCCGGGTTTGAAGGTGACCGACGGGCTTCCATTGAATGTAACGTCGCAGTGCATGCCAGGTTCTAGTGTAAAGCTGCTGCCATCCCGCGCGCCGGTCGTCGTGCATGATGAGGGAAGCTTTGGCTCAGCGAATTTTCCCCGATAGGGATCAGGATTGACCGCGCAGGCCGTCTTCAGGTTGGAGAGCGTGCCCCCGTTCTTGATGTACTTAGTGCCCTTGACGCAAAATTCCGCGGTATCAACTGTCGAACCGCCATTCATGATGAAGGCTGGATCGGCGGTTGAATGGACATCGATACGACAGGCGTTCGACTTGAGGTTGACCCCCGAATTGATGAGCACCGCCTGCGACTGATTGCCGAGAACATAAAGGCAAGAACCCGCCGTCGTCTGGGTCGCGGTGGACGAGGTTGGCGGTGTTGATGGCGCGCCGTTTACGGTGGCCGTCACGCTGAGCGGCAAGGTGGGCATTCCGACCAAGCCGAGAAACCAACTAGTGTAGCTTCGCGAATACACTCCGGTCAGGCTTCCATCCGTATTTCGGACTACTTTCAGACGCTTGCTTAGTGCACCATCTGTCTGCGTAGCGACGTTTGCCGTATCGAAGGTCGAAATGAAGTCTGCGGTCACATCCTGTTGCGTGCTCAGGTCACTCTCGCGGGCAGCTGCCAAGAGACCGCCATCCAGATGCGCCTGCATCTGCTGACGCTGATCATAGGCTGCATGGATATCGATAGCGCCGCCTGCTGCGAGCAGAAGGATTGGCGCGACAAGAGCCGTTATGATGCTAAAATTAGCAGAATCGCACTGAGCAAAGGACGTTTTGTTATTTCGCAAGGCAGTTCTATCCTACAATATGATCTTACTATCGCTCCATCGCCGGATATTGATCGAAGGGTGTTAAGACGTCGTCACAGGGATGTCTAAAAATCGAAGTATGTGTTATTTTAGTATTTTCAAACATTTAATCGGTTTGCTACATGATGCTGTAGCCGCCCTGCTGCTGCCCGAATCATCGACGCCTATGCATAAAGGCGCGAGATTTTTTTCAGTTGCCGTTGTCTTTTCGGTTGTCGACCGCGAGGCTGGCCTGGAAAGATCGTGAAGAGAGGCCGCCCGCGCGGGCTCTATTACAGTTGGTGCGAGAGGGGCGAGATCTTTGGAGACGTTTTATGTCGTCGTGCTGGTGGGAACGGTGCTTGTTCTCGCGGCCGCCTTCTCCAGTCTGCTCGCCTTCCGGTTTGGCGCGCCCCTTCTTCTGATCTTTCTGATGATCGGGCTCGTTGCCGGAGTGGACGGGATCGGCATCAATTTCAGCAACTTCTCGATGGCCTATGTGCTGGGTTCGCTGGCGCTGGCTGTCATTCTCTTTGATTCCGGCTTCGGCACATCGCTCCATTCCTTCAAGATCGCGGCTGCACCTGCCTTGACGATGGCCTCGGTGGGCGTGGTGCTGACGGCTGCGATATTCGCGTTTGCGGCGTCCCTGCTGCTCGGCATCGACTGGCTGCACGGAATGCTGCTCGGCTCCATTGTCGCCTCGACCGATGCGGCTGCTGTCTTCTTCCTTCTGCGCGTCGGCGGAGTTCACATCCGCGACAAGGTACGCTCGACGCTGGAAGTGGAATCCGGCACCAACGATCCGATGGCGGTATTTCTGACCATCGCGCTGGTCGAACTCATCGCCTCGGGACATGGAGCCTCCGGCTTCAACCTCGACCTGCTGACCATGTTCGTCAAGCAGATGGGGCTTGGCACTGCACTCGGTCTGCTGGGCGGTTTGATGATCGTCTCTGTGCTCAACCGGCTGCCACTGGATCGCGGTCTTGCGCCCATCTTCGTGCTTGGGCTTGCGATGCTGATCTTCTCCTTCACCGGGGCGGTGGGCGGTAGCGGCTTTCTGGCCGTCTATGTTGCGGGCATTTTTGCCGGGAACAAGCGCATCTTCGCCAAGGAAGCAATCCGCCGCTTTCAGGACGGACTGACCTGGCTTGCGCAGATCATCATGTTCCTGGTGTTGGGTCTTCTGGCCACACCTTCGCAGTTCCCTACCATTCTGCTGCCGGCCATCGGGCTTGCGCTCTTCCTCATCTTCGTCGCGCGGCCTATTGCCGTCTGGCTCAGCCTGCTGCCGTTCGACTTTACACAGCAGGAAATCGGTTTCGTGGCCTGGGTGGGCCTGCGTGGTGCGGTTTCCATTCTGCTCGGCATCATGCCGATCCTTGGCGGCATTGACGACCAGCATGTCTTTTTCAATACCGCGTTCATCATCGTGCTCGTCTCGCTGCTGCTGCAAGGCTGGACCATCCGCTCGGTTGCGGAACGGCTTGGCCTGATCATTCCGCCGAGAATGGGCGAGGTGGACAAGGTGGAACTGGACCTGCCGGGCAGGGCCAATCACGAACTCATTTCCTACCGTGTCATCAAGGACAGCCCCATTCTGCGCGGTGAACGCATTCCACGCTGGGCAATGCCCTCGCTCGTCATTCGCGATGGTCGCAGCATGCGCTACCAATATGCCGGTCGATTGCGGGAGAACGACCAGGTCTATCTGTTCATCGCGCCGGGGTACTCTCGCCTGCTTGACCGGCTGTTTGCCAGCCGCGTGCCGGTGGACGAGGATGATGCGGATTTCTTCGGCGCTTTCGCTATCTCGCCCTCGCGTCCCGCGAAGGAACTGGATGCCGCCTATGGTCCGGGCCTTCTGACAACGGCGGAACAGGCCATGACGGTGGGCGATCTCATGACCTACAGGCTTGGCGGCAAGGTGGATTATGCGGACCGGGTGCGTCTTGGATCCATTATCCTGATCGTGCGGGATCTGGACGAGCACGAGCATGTGAGTTCCGTAGGTATCTCACTGGAGCCTGTCGAGCCTGCGACGCGACTGCCGATCTTCATCAATATGCGCGAAATCGCCCATCGCATTCGCGATCTCATCCGCCGTTACCGTGGCAAGCCGGTTCCGGGACAGGAAAATCGGGGGTAGGAAAGGGCCACGGCCCTTGCACCGTCCGGCAGGTTGAGTATGGTCCGCTTCGAAATTCAACCATCGAAACGGATTGCCATAATGCCAGCCTTCAAGACCCTGGACGACCTCTCCGATATCGCAGGCAAGCGCGTTCTCTTACGCGTGGACCTCAATGTTCCCGTCTCGGACGGAAAGGTAACGGACGCAACGCGCATCGAGCGTGTCGCTCCGACGATCCTCGAACTGTCCGGCAAGGGCGCAAAGGTTATCCTGCTTGCGCATTTCGGCCGCCCCAAGGGTGCGCCGGTTGCCGATATGTCCCTGAAGCTCATCGTGCCCGCCGTTGAAGACGTGCTGGATCACGCTGTTCTCTTTGCCGAAGACTGCATCGGCGAAGCAGCGGCGTCTGCGGTGTCCAAGATGCAGAACGGCGACATTCTGCTTCTGGAAAATACCCGCTTCCATAAGGGTGAAGAAAAGAACGACGCCGACTTTACAGCAGCTCTGGCCGCGAATGGCGACATCTTCGTCAATGATGCCTTCTCTGCAGCGCACCGCGCCCATTCCTCGACGGAGGGCCTGGCCCACCATCTTCCCGCCTATGCAGGCCGCACCATGCAGGAAGAGCTGGAAGCGCTGGAGAAGGGTCTTGGCAATCCGGCACGCCCGGTTGTCGCGATTGTTGGTGGTGCCAAGGTTTCGACCAAGATCGATCTCTTGATGAACCTTGTGAAGAAGGTCGATGCGCTCGTGATCGGTGGCGGCATGGCCAATACATTCATCGCAGCGCGGGGCACCTCTGTTGGCAAGTCTCTCTGCGAGCATGATCTGGCAGAGACGGCCAAGCAGATCATGATCGAAGCGGCCAGCGCGCAGTGCGCCATCGTTCTGCCGGTCGACGGCGTGGTGGCCCGCGAGTTCAAGGCCAATGCGGAAAATGAAGTGGTCGATATCGACGCCATTCCAGCCGATGCCATGGTTCTGGATGTTGGCCCGAAGTCTGTTGAAGCCGTCAATGAATGGATTGGTCGCGCGCATACGCTGGTCTGGAACGGACCGTTGGGCGCCTTCGAAATCGCGCCCTTCGATGCCGCGACGGTTGCTGCTGCAAAATTCGCCGCCGAACAGACCAAGGCTGGCAAGCTGGTATCCGTCGCAGGTGGTGGCGATACTGTCTCCGCGCTCAACCATGCCGGTGTCGCAGACAGCTTTTCTTACGTCTCGACCGCCGGTGGTGCCTTCCTCGAATGGATGGAGGGCAAGGAACTACCCGGCGTCTCCGTCCTGATCAAAAGCGCCTGAACCGCGGCAAAATAGCGCGTGCGCAACTTGAGGAAAGAGTTGCGCACGTCGAAATCACTAGCTTTAAATTTTTTTAGATGTTTTAAACGATTGAAATAATTTCAATCGTTTCAAGCCTTAAGCATAGGATTTCCCTCACTAAAAACTTCTGTTATCCGCGGATGATATCCAACGGGATGAGCCCGTTATAGGCCGACTTAGGGACAGGAGTTGAGTATGGGAGACGCCAAGATGTTGCACAAGATGAGTTCCGCACCGGGATTTATTGCGGCTCTGGATCAGAGCGGCGGTTCGACACCGGGAGCCTTGCGTGCGTATGGCGTCATGGAAACCGACTACCAGGGCGACGAGGAAATGTTCCGCCTGATGCACGCCATGCGCGTCCGCATCATGAGTGCGCCCTCGTTCACGGGCGACAAGGTTATCGGCGCGATCCTGTTCGAGCGCACGATGGACGGCGATGTCAATGGTGAGCCGGTTCCGTCCTATCTCTGGCAGAAGCGCGGCGTCGTTCCCTTCCTGAAGATCGACAAGGGACTGAATGCGGAAGAAAATGGCGTTCAGACCATGAAGCCGATGCCGGAACTGGATGCTTTGCTCATCCGTGGCCGCGAAAAGGGCATTTTCGGCACCAAGATGCGCTCGGTCATCGCGAATGCGGACAAGGCCGGCATCGCTGCCGTCGTGAAGCAGCAGTTTGAAGTGGCCCGTCAGATCATCGGTCAGGGCCTGATGCCGATCATCGAGCCGGAAGTTTCCATCAAGAGCCCCACCAAGCAGGAAGCGGAAGCCATTCTGCGTGATGAGATTGCTGCCTATCTCGATAAGCTGCCGTCCAGCGAGACGGTCATGCTGAAGCTGACGATCCCGACGGTTGCCGATTTCTATGCGCCCTTCATCGGCCACAAGTCGGTCGTTCGCGTGGTCGCCCTGTCGGGTGGATACAGCACGGCAGACGCCTGCCAGAAGCTGAAGCACAATCCCGGCATGATCGCCAGCTTCTCGCGCGGCCTGACCGAGAGCCTGCGTGTGACGATGACGGATGCCGAATTCAACGCAGCCGTCGCCGGAACCATCGACCAGATCTATGACGCCAGCGTCAACAAGGTTGCAGCCGGCTGCGCTGCTTGAGACTTAGTTTAGTAACTCAAGAAAGCCGCTTCGGAAACGAGGCGGCTTTCTTGCGTGGAGTTATCAGGATGTGGCAGTCCGCACGGCACTCGTCGAACCGGTAGCAAGCTCAGCAGCAATTTGCGAGGCAACGGCATTGGCCTGCACGCGAATATCCGGCACCGCCGTGATTTCCCAGAAACGGCCTGCGGTCAGGGCACCCACCACATGGATATTGTGTTGAGGTTGGCCATCCCTGCCAATCAGGCGGCTTGTCTCATCAACCATGATGCCAAGACCCAAGGGGTCTGGCTGAAGCTGGCCACGATCCTTCATGCATTGGAGAAGAGGAGAGTGATCAATGCCTGCTCTTTCCATTCCGGTACAATTGACAATCCAGTCCGCCGTCAGGCGCCGCATCTCACGCGAGCCCCTTGCGCGATAGGAGAGGCTGATGCCGGGGCGCGAAAGTTCCGCCTGTTGCAGATAGCCTGCATGGACCGTGAGACGTCCATCGTTCAGGACGCGATCGAGATCATCGGCCACGTCCGGTGCCAGCCTGTGCCGGTGCACGGTCCACCAGGGCAGAGCGTGGCGCAGGAAACGTTTCTTTTCTGCATCCGGTAGCTCCTGCCACAAAGTTTGCGTATGCGGTCTGAGGCCGTCGATCACCGAACGCCAGGCAGCGCCGCGCCTAACCTGTTTGCGCAAGGCGACCAGTAGCTTGCTCATGCGTCGATCTGTTTCGGGCAATTCCGGTGTCACCGGGGACACGGGCTGACGGTCATGTCGATGGGGCAGAAGCCCCCGCCGTGAAAGCACATGGATCATGCCTTGATGCCCGCTGGCACGCAATGCCAGAACCTGATCCACCATGGTCAGGCCAGAACCGAGAATGCAGACACGGTCATTGGCGCCGACCTTAGAAAGCCAGCCCAGCCTCCAAGGGTTTTCCACCACGTGAGATTTGGCGGTTTCCGGCAGGTCTCGCAGAGGTGCAGGAATGGAAGCGCTGCCGACACCGAGACACAGGACGAGATTGCGTGCCACCAGTTCCCCGCCATGGGCGAGCCGGATCATGGTGGTGTCTGCCCCGATATCCAGACAGCCCAGCGCCTTGGCCTTGATGAAATCGACCCGGGCGCAGGTCTGGCGCTGTCGCAACAGTTCCGCCAATCGGTCTCGGAGATAAAGGCCGAAATCGCTTCTCGGCACATAGTCTCCTGCCTTGACGCTGCGGCCCTTTTCCATCTGCCAATCCAGGAAATCATCCGGCCTGTCCGGAAAGATGGACATGCGGGCGGCAGCCACGTTCAGGCGATGGATGTGGAACTCGCTGCGATAGGCCGTGCCGCGACCAAAGCCCGGATCATCACCGATAACGGCGACCGACTGATGAGGAGAAAGTTTTCGCAGGAGCTGCAGCGTGACAGCAATTGCCGAAAAGCCTGCTCCAACAACGGCAACGTCATATTTCATGAGCGCTCCTTGTCTGGCCGGACATACCAGTTGCCCGACCTCTCGCCTTAAATAGACTAGTAAACCTGTCGAGATTTCAAGCCCCCGGATTTCAGGCCCAGGATTGTCGGCCTCACGTAAAGTCGCGCAGCAGCAGGATTATGGCCCAGGAGACAAAGGCAAGAACCGCCAGCTTCCAGAAATCGGCACGGCGTTTCAGGCCGGGAAAGCCCAGCGGCTTGATGATCTGGACCACCATGGCCAGCAACAGCAACAGGCCGATGATTTTCGTCATTTTGTTCCAGATTCCTTCAACCGCAGCCACAGGCTGGACATTTTTGCACGTCATCAGGATTAGGTGTTGCGAAAGGGATTCGGAACCGCTCATTTGTCAAACCGGGCGAATTCCATCGCGAAAACTCTTCAAGTCAGCCGCAACTGCCGGATTCATGCCTGAATTTCGATTATTTGCGCAATGACTTAACCATTGCCGTGCTTTGCTGTCACGGTCCTGTTCACGTTCTGATTCTGCTCGCGGTTTTGCCGATGCCTCGCAATATTCTGCCCGTTTTCAGTCTTCTCCTCGGCACGCTGTTTCTGTTTCTGGGAAACGGGCTACAGGGATTGCTCCTGCCGGTGCGCGGCACGCATGAGGGCTATTCCAACGAGATTCTCGGCCTTCTCGGCACCACCTGGGCTGCGGGCTTTGTTGCAGGTTGCTTTGCAGCGCCTCTTCTGGTGCGCCGCATCGGCCATGTTCGCGCCTTTTCCGGCTTTGGCGCCATCATCTGCCTCAACGTGCTGGTGACAGGCATGTTCGTGAATGATGCGGCCTGGCTGACATTGCGTGCGGTCACGGGCTTTTGTACCGCGGGAACCTCGATGATCATCGAAAGCTGGCTGAACGAGCGTGCGACGAACGAAAGCCGCGGTGCGATCTTCTCGCTCTACATTGCCATAACGCTGATGGGCGTTGTTGGCGGACAGTTGCTGGTCGGGGTAGCGGATGTCACGACCCCGATCCTGTTCATGGTCTGCGGCATCCTGTACTGCATCGCCATCCTGCCAACCACGATCTCGACAGCCGCATCGCCGCAGCCGCTCAAACGGGTCAGTCTCGATCTCAGGGGACTGTATCGAAATTCGCCGGTCTCCTTCGTCGGCATTCTGATGATCGGTATCGCGAACGGTGCTTACGGCACGCTGGTTGCCGTCTTCGGTGCGAAGGCCGGGCTTCACCAGGGCACCATTGCCATCATGGTCAGCATCACCATTTTTGCCGGTGCCATCATGCAGTTCCCGGCGGGTCGCTTGTCCGACCGCATGGACCGCCGCTATGTGCTCGCTGCGCTTTCGGCGCTTTCCGCTCTAGCAGGGTTTGTGCTGGTGGTGCTGCATCCGATGAATGTCTATGTCATCATCGCGCTGGTGGCGATCTATGGTGCTGCGGCCAATGCGCTCTATCCGATCGCTGTTGCGCATGCGAATGACTTCGCGGCACCGGAAGATTTCGTCAAGGTGTCGGGCGGCCTGCTTCTGCTTTACGGGATCGGCACGGTCATCGGCCCGACATTGGGCGGACCGGTCATGACGCATTTCGGTCCGCATGCGCTGTTTGCCGTCACGGCTGTCGCGCATCTGATCGTGGTTGCCTATTCGATTATCCGCAGCCGGATCCGGGCAGCGCGTCCCCGCGAGGAAAAGGACAATTATACAACGGCGGTGCCGGGTGCTTCCGCCCAACTCGCGACGCCAGAGGGCCTGAAGCTCGATCCGCGCGCGACAGGCTCGAACGACCGGCGTTGATGCTTCGATGACAGGAAAGTGAGAGCGGAACGGCCTTCCAAGGCTGGACGCTCTGTCATGACTGCCGCATCTTTCGTTCACGAAGACGAGGGATTGGCACCATGTTTCGCGCAGTCGCATTCGCTTTGATGTCAGGCGTATTTTTCGCGGGCTCGCACCTTGGTGTCGCCCAGGCGCAGGATCAGCCTCGCCCCGCCAGTCAATGCCAGGCAATCGCCGAAACGGTGCCAAAGGCGAGCTTCGTCAGCTTCAAGCCGCAGCAGATGGCGCAGGCCCGAAAGATTGCCGAGGATGTTCGGATCACCTTCATCGGGCATTCGACCTATTCCATCGAAAGCCCGGAAGGGGTGCTGATCGCAACAGATTACAGCGGCTACTATCGGCCTCAGCGGCTGCCGGACATCGTTACGATGAACAAGGCCCACTCCACGCATTACACGCGCTCACCCGATGCGGGCATCAAGCACGTGCTGCCGGGCTGGAGTGATACGCCGGGGCAGAAGGCGGATCATCACGTCGTGGTCGGGGATACGTATACCCGCAATGTTTCAACGGATATCCGCGCCTATGGCGGCTTCGAGGAAAACGGCAATTCAATCTTCATCTTCGAGATTGCCGGCCTGTGTATCGGCCATCTCGGCCACCTGCATCATGAACTGACGGACAGCCACTATACGCAGATCGGACGGCTGGATGTGCTGATGGTGCCGACCGACGGCGGGTTGACGATGGGTGCCGATAGCATGAGCCGCGTCGTGCAGCGGTTGCGTTCTTCCCTGATCCTCCCCATGCATCGCAGTGGCCCGCCGCTTGAGCGGTTTCTGACGATGTTCGACGGCAAATTCGACATCGTCTATGCAAATGAGCCGGTGATCACCGTCTCTCTGCGGAACCTGCCACGAAAGCCGCAGATCCTAATTCCGCAGGGAATGTAAGCGGGCTTATCAGGCGAAGGTGAGATGCTGCTTGACGCCGACATCGGGCATCTTCTCATCGCTCAGATTTGCCTTGGCGATTTCCCAGCCAAACTTCAGCGTGCTGTCGGTGGACGCCCAGATCTCGGCATCATCCAGACGCAGCACAAGCATGGTCAGCTTCGGGTCATCCTTGCCGTGTTCGTACCAGGCGGCCGTCATGGCGCTCCAGAACTCGTCGATCTTTGCCTGATCCTTGCGAACTTCAATGACGCCCGCGAGGCAGGCATGGTAATCGTGGTTCTTGCCGACGACGCAGAAATGCGCGCGGGTTCCTGGACGAATTGCCTGTACAAGATCAGTGTCGGTCTTGGTGAAAAACCAGATGGTGTTGGTCTTGGGGTCTGCATGCGGGGCCATGGGCTGGAAGTGCTGGTGAGAGCCTTCAATGCCAAGCATGCCCGCATGGATTGAGTTGATTTCTTCCCACAGCTGGCGTGCAGGGGCTTCGCGGGCTTCGGTCAGACTTGCCATTGCCGGTCCTTTCTTGATGAGGGTGCGGCCGTGAAACGTTGCCGTCAAAGGTTTGTTCCGGCTTTTCCTGCTTGCACTCCATCTGCTTTTTTCTTGAAAGCGACCGATTTCCTGCCTATAAGCCCGCCATTCCAGACATTTTACGCGATTAAGGGGTGCCATGGCTGGCCATTCACAGTTCAAGAACATCATGCACCGCAAGGGCCGTCAGGATTCCATCCGGTCCAAGATGTTCTCCAAGCTCGCACGCGAAATCACCGTGGCTGCAAAGTCGGGCCTGCCTGACCCTTCGATGAATGCGGCTCTTCGCCTGGCAATCCAGAACGCCAAGGCGCAGTCCATGCCGAAGGACAATATCGACCGCGCCATCAAGAAGGCGTCCGGTGCCGATAGCGAGAGCTATGATTCCGTTCGCTATGAGGGCTACGGTCCCGGCGGTGTTGCCGTCATTGTCGAGGCGTTGAGCGATAACCGCAACCGCACCGCCTCAAACGTTCGCTCCATCTTTACCAAAGCGGGCGGGGCTCTGGGCGAAACCGGTTCTGTTTCCTTCTCTTTCGATCATGTTGGCGAAATCGTCTACAAGGCTTCCGCTGGCAGCGCTGATGCCGTGATGGAAGCCGCGATCGAAGCCGGTGCTGACGACGTGATCTCCGATGACGACGGTCACACCATCATCTGCGCTTTCGAGAGCATTGGCGAAGTTTCCAAGGCGCTTGAGGCCGTTCTGGGCGAAGCGCAGACGGTCAAGGCTGTCTGGAAGCCGCAGAACACGGTTCCGGTGGATGAAGAAAAGGCACAGTCGCTGATGAAGCTGATCGACAGCCTCGAAGACGATGACGACGTGCAGAACGTTTATTCGAACTTCGAAGTGTCGGACGAAGTCATGGCGAAGCTTTCGGCCTGAGTCTTTCATCGTTTTTGATTTGCGGAAAGCCGGTTCCAGATCTGGGGCCGGCTTTCTCGTTTTGCGCGTACTCACCAGCCTCGTACATGCCTTGCATGGCATTCTGCCCATATTTGCAGCGGTCGAGAGGATCGTCACATGGTGTCATCAGTGGATAATGTTCGGCAGTGGTCGACGCTAACCATGCTGAAGGTGATGAAGCAGACCGATCAGGAGCAGAACGCCACGAGCGGCAGTCTAGCCAGCCGATTGCTCAGCGATTACGGCATCGACAGCAGCGATGATGCATCCGATAGCGGAACCTATGACTTGCTGAACCGGATCGCCGACCAGCAGGACGATACCACACCCTCCACAGATACGGTGAAACAGCCGGATAGCGTGACATCGGCCGATTTCGCAGCCTTCATCAAGCAGCAGCTTGAGGAGATGAAGAATGAGCCGGGCAAGGCGAGCCAGGCCGACGCCATGCTGAAGGCGCTGGATGCGGGCACACTGACCGTGGCCGATGCTGCGGAGGGAAAGAGTGTTCAGCTGGTGGCACCCGGCAAGGTGTCCACGCAGGAGATCAAGGTGACCGATCTCACCTCAAAGGACTGGGGCAGCTTCCTGCGCGATCATCTTACGCGCGAGAACGGCGGCATCTTCAGCCGCAACAAGGATGGCAGCTACATCGACCGCCAGAGTGGCCAGAATGCCTTTTATGGATCGCTTGGCGACAAATCCTACTACTTCACCTGGCCATCCAGCTCGACCAGGTGAGACAGAGGCCTTCTATCAATGTGTGGCCTGCATCATGGGCAGGCTGGCGAAGATTTCCGCCGAGCGCAGCCTTGCTTCGAAATCATGGATCGGCATCGAGATGATCAATTCGTCGGCGCTGGTCTCAGCCAGGAAGCCTTCCAGCTTCTGATGAACCGTTTCGCGCGAACCGACGGCGGCAAAGCGAAGCGTGTGCTCCACGCCATAGCGCTCTGCTTCCGACCAGATGCCCTCCATGCTCGCGACCGGGCGCGGGAATTTGGTGCGCACATTCCGGCGCAGGTTCACGAACTGCTGCTGCGCGGAGGTGAACATTCGCTCTGCTTCCTGATCGGTTTCTGCCGCAACGCCCATGACGCCCACCATGACGTAAGGCTTCTGCAAGGTCTGTGACGGCTGGAACCGTTCTCGGTAGATGGCAATTGCATCCATCAGCATGTCGGGTGCAAAATGCGAGGCGAAGGCGTAGGGCAGGCCCAGTGCAGCCGCCAGATGTGCACTGTAGAGACTGGAGCCGAGAAGCCATATCGGAACATTCGCTTCCAGCCCCGGAACCGCCAGGATCGCCTGATCCTCGCGGGCCTCTCCCAGCAGATGCTGGAGTTCCACAATATCGTGCGGGAAATTTTCAGCGCCCGCATCCAGGTTCCGGCGCAGTGCACGCGCCGTTCTCATATCGGTGCCGGGCGCACGGCCGAGACCCAGATCGACGCGACCGGGAAAAAGAGCTTCCAACGTGCCGAACTGTTCTGCCACGACCAATGGCGAATGGTTGGGCAGCATTATGCCGCCAGAGCCGATGCGGATGCGCTTGGTTGCTGCGCCCACATGGCCGATCACCACCGCGGTTGCTGCACTGGCGATGCCAGGCATGCCGTGATGCTCTGCCAGCCAGATGCGATTGAAGCCCAGTTCCTCCGCCTTCTGAGCAAGCCTGCGCGACTGATCCAGTGCATGATACACAGTCTGGCCTTCCGCCACGGGCGAAAGATCAAGGATGGAAAAGGGTATCATGGCCCACCTATAACAAATTCCGTTCCATCTCATTTAAGGAGTTTGATCGGAAATCGTAAGGGGGCCTGATTAATTCCTGGTCCGGTTTATCAAGTTCAGGTCACGCAGCGCAGATGCGGCGCCTTCGTCGGCTTGAGGGTGGTCGTTTTCTCCGTCGGCTGCGTTTTGAACATGGAGAGACGGGTCTCGATCGTCGTCGTCTGGCTCATGATCTTCATGAGTTGCGCCTCGGCATCCTCCGCCATCGGGGACAGACGGGAGGTGACCGACGCGATTTCGCGAGCGACCGTCTGGCTAAGGGCAATCCGATGGCTTTCCTGATCCAGTGTCGTGCACAGTTTGCTGGCGCAGTGCGACTGTTCCTCAAGCGCTTCCGCCAGAGCGTGCTGCTCGTGCTTGAGCTGGCGCAGGTTTTGGATTGAGCCTTCCAGAGACCTCGAAAGTTCATGGCAAGCCTGGAGATAATCGCGGGCGAAGGCGACGCAATCGCTCGCATGGCTTCTGCGGAAGGCTGCGCCATGCCGTTCGGGATTACTGGCGAATTGTTCTGCGCGGATTGCAAGATCCGACATGCGGCGCGAAAGCTCATGCAAGTGTTGACCGGCGGAAAGTGAAGCGGCGTGCTGCTCAGCAAGGTCTGTCCTCAGCGCCTCTATTCGGCTGGTGCGTGCCAGGGCATCGACATTCCTGCGGCTCAGGCGTTCCGCCTCCGCATGGGCGTCTTTGAGGTTGGTGCCGAGATGGACGGTCGCCTCGGCCAGCGCCTTGCTGCCCGTCAGCATCTTTTCCATGCGCGCCGAGACGAGGGCGATGGTGCTTTGCGCGCGGTAGGCATTGTCGCGCAGCAGGGCCGCAGCACGCCCCGTCGGCAGAAGGTTTATCTGAAGCGTTGAAGCCAGCCGATTGAACTGGAACCGCAGCCCATCCATGCCTTCGGGAAACTCTTCATGCAGGAGAATTGATGTTTCTCCATTGGCCAGTCGCCGCAGGGCCTCTTCAAGGCGACGAAGCGATATCTTCTCAGCACTCTCCTGCTGCGAGAATGCGGCGGGCTTGATCGATGTCGGCAGCCCCGCGATCTCGTTCATCGGATTGTCCTTGGGCAGGCCAATGCTATTTGCAGCCACGGACTGGGTTGCCGGAGCCGTTTCCGGTCTCTGCGTCGAAGCCTGTGTCGGTGCGGCTGACGCAATTCGAATGCGCAGCAGATAGAATGCCAGCGCCGCGGACACTGCGGCAAGAATGCTGAAGCCTGTCATCACCGGCGAAAGAGCGCTTGCCTTGACAGCGAGACCCGACGCGATGGCAATGTTCAGCGCAACAAGCCATTGAATTGGCTCGAGCGGCTGATGCTTCAAGCGGGCGAACATCGTCATGATGGACCTCCATGCTTGGTTGATGATCCACTAATGCGATTCGTCGGCAAAAGTTGGCTCTCAAGCTGCTGGCCCCACGGCTTCCTCGTTTCAGCGTTAATTGGCGGTTAACGCTTATCGCGTTTGTTTCGTTTTTGTTCGCGTTTTTGCTAGCCGTTCACTGGCAACTGGGGTTAGGATTTGTGGCATGACAACTGTGATTCGTATCATCGGGATAGACCCTGGGCTTCGTCGTACCGGCTGGGGCGTTATCGACACGATCGGCAACAGCCTGAAGTTCGTGGCGTCCGGCACGGTGACCTCCGACGGGGACATGGATCTTGCTTCGCGTCTTTGCCAACTGCACGACGGATTGGCAGAAGTCGTTCATGCCTATCGCCCGGATGAGGCTGCAGTCGAACAGACGTTTGTGAACAAGGATGCCGTCGCGACCCTCAAGCTTGGGCAGGCCCGCGGCGTGGTGATGCTGGTGCCGGCCAGAGCCGGGTTGCCGGTTGCCGAATATGCGCCGAATGCGGTTAAGAAGTCGGTGATCGGCGTTGGTCACGGTGAGAAGCAGCAGATCCACATGATGCTGAAGATCCTGATGCCGAAGGTGGAATTCAAGGGCAATGACGCCGCCGATGCACTGGCCATCGCCATTTGCCATGCACACCAACGCGCTGGAAACAGAATGCGGCAGGCTCTCGCAGGTTGAACCGGCAGAGTTCAATTTGTTCTTGACTTGTTCTGGTATCCGCGTTTGATACGCAGGCGGAAACGGGCGGGTGTTATGCATGATCGGTAAGTTGAAGGGTACTATCGACGAGATCGGGGAGGATCACGTCGTCGTGGATGTACATGGGGTATGCTACATCGCCTTCTGCTCTTCGCGGACATTATCGCGCATCGGATCGGTTGGCGAAGCCATCGTGCTTTTCATCGAAACCTATGTGCGCGAAGACCAGCTGAAGCTTTTCGGTTTTCTGAGTGCGCTTGAGCGGCAGTGGTTCAATCTGCTTCAAAGTGTGCAGGGCGTGGGGTCGAAGGTGGCCCTTGCCCTTCTTTCGACGCTGACGCCTTCAGAGCTTGCCAATGCCATAGCGCTTCAGGACAAGGCTGCCGTTTCGCGAGCGCCGGGTGTTGGGCCCAAGGTCGCGATCCGCATTGTCACCGAGCTGAAAAACAAGGCTCCGGCCTTTGCCGGGGAAGCCAGCGCGACCATCGGCTTCAAGCAGGAACTGGGCGAGGGAGTTGCCTCCGCGCCGGTCAGTGACGCGGTCTCTGCCTTGACGAATCTCGGTTATTCGCGCGATCAGGCGGCCAATGCCGTTGCCGCTGCGCTCAAGACCGCAGGCGAGGGGGCAGATAGTGCCAAGCTCATCCGGCTTGGCCTGAAGGAATTGTCGCGCTGATCCTGGCTGTGATTGCAGAAGCCCTGCCGTTTGGATAGCTTCGAAATTAATTGCGCAACGTGAGTGACGTGTGCGTCTGGAATGAGTGATGAGCGAACAAAACCGCCTCCTTTCGCCCGACAAAAAGGGTGAAGATTTCGATACGGCTTTACGGCCACAGTCGCTGGACGAGTTTACCGGTCAGGCGGAAGCGCGTGCCAATCTGAAAATCTTCATCGAGGCTGCCAAGAACCGCGGTGAGGCGCTGGATCACGTGCTGTTCGTCGGTCCGCCCGGTCTGGGAAAGACGACGCTGGCGCAGATCATGGCGAAGGAGCTTGGCGTCAATTTTCGATCGACGTCCGGACCGGTCATCGCAAAGGCGGGGGATCTGGCGGCGCTGCTGACCAATCTGGAAGAGCGCGATGTTCTGTTCATCGACGAAATTCACCGCCTCAATCCGGCGGTCGAGGAAATTCTCTATCCGGCGATGGAAGATTTCCAGTTGGACCTGATCATCGGGGAGGGGCCTGCGGCGCGCTCGGTCAAGATCGACCTTGCGAAGTTCACGCTGGTGGCCGCCACCACGCGCCTGGGATTGCTCACAACGCCGCTACGCGACCGGTTCGGTATTCCGGTTCGCCTCAATTTCTACACGGTGGAGGAACTCGAAGGCATCGTGCGGCGTGGCGCGCGACTTCTGGGCCTCGGCATGACGGAAGAAGGCGCACGCGAGATTGCCCGCCGCGCCCGTGGCACGCCGCGCATCGCCGGTCGCCTGCTGCGGCGTGTGCGTGATTTCGCCGAAGTTGCGCGTGCAGAGGCAGTGACCCGGGAGATCGCCGACGAGGCCTTGACGCGGCTGCATGTCGACCATGCGGGGCTCGATCAGCTCGACAAGCGCTATCTCAACATGATCGCCGTCAATTTCGGCGGCGGGCCGGTGGGCATCGAAACCATCGCGGCGGGCTTGTCCGAGCCACGCGATGCGATCGAGGATATCATCGAGCCTTACATGATCCAGCAGGGGTTCATCCAGCGCACGCCGCGCGGACGGGTGCTGACCGCAACCGCCTGGAAGCATCTCGGCCTTCAGCCGCCGAAGGATCTGGAGGCCGCGCAGTTCCGCCTGTTCAGCGAGGAAGAGTAAACGCCATGCCGGGTACCCGCATTCGTATCAAATCAAAGCCTAAGCGTACGTTCCAGATGCGCGTCGCTGGTCTCGGTTTTCGCAATGGTCATGTGCTGGTTCACCGCGCTGTTCACGAACCTTTCTGGACCTTTCCAGGCGGTGGGGCGGAGATCGGCGAGACATCCGATGAAACCCTGCGTCGCGAAATGATGGAGGAGCTTGAGGTTCATGTGCGGGTCGACCGGCTGCTCTGGATCGTAGAGAACTTCTTCCATTACGAAAGTCGGGACTGCCACGAACTGGGCATCTTTTATCTCATGGATATTCCCGAAAGCTTCCCCTTTGCCTCGGGCGAAATCGTGCATAGGATCAAGGACGGCAATAACGAATTGGAGTTCAAGTGGGTGCCTGCGACGACACAGGCCCTGACGGAACTGGATATTCCGCCGTACTTTATTGCCAGCGAGATCGAGAATTTGCCGCAGACTGTGAAGCATCTCGTCTGGGATGATCGCAATCTCGATGAAAAAGGCAGATCGCAGGCGTAAACATCACGGAACGGGACTTTGAGAGCATCATTGACGGTTGCAGAAACCCTCAAGGAGAGCACCATGAGCACGAAAGCGAGCGGCGAGAAGATCAAGAAGGGCGACGAGGTTTCCTGGAAATGGGGAAAGGGAACGGCTGAAGGCGAAGTGAAGCAGACGTTCACGGGCGACGTCGAACGCAAGATCAAGGGCAAGACCATCAAGCGCAAGGCCGATAGCGACAAGCCTGCCGTTCTTATCAAGCAAAAGGATGGCGATCAGGTTCTGAAAAGCGCCTCCGAGGTTCACAAGAAGCACTGAGGGAGAGGTCTTGCTGCCGGTTGCAGATCTGCGCAAACATTGTATTGGCTTCGGGTTGAAACATAGCAGCAGGACTTTTTCCCCATGAGCAGCCCTGAGACGCACAAGCTTGCCGGTGAAATCATCGAGGGTCAGCATCGGCTTCAGCAGCGTGTCTATTACGAAGATACCGATTTTTCAGGCCTGATCTATCATGCGCGCTACCTGCATTTTCTGGAGCGCGGCCGAACCGACTATCTTCGCTGCCTCGGCTGCGAGCAGAGCAAGCTGATCGGCTTCGACGAGGAGGGGCTCGTCTTCGTCGTCCATCGTATGGAAATCGAGTTCAAATCGCCCGCGCGCATGGACGATGTTGTGACGATCCTGACGCGTACCGAGAAGGCGGGTGGGGCCAAGATGGTTCTGTCTCAGGAGATCCGTAGGGGTGAGACATTGCTTATCCAAGCCAAAGTCATCATCGCGATCATCAATCGGCTCGGGCGCCCGCGTCGGTTGCCGGAGGGGCTTGCACGCTCGTTCAACGGGGTTGATGAAGGTCACAATGCATAAAATTTTAAGAGAACTTTAACCATAATGAGGTCTTACTGACCGGGATAAGTTTTGTGCGGTGCACGCCTTCGTTTAACCAAATTTGAAGGCGAGAAGGCCCTTAAACCTTAAGGTAGACGGGCCTTTCTGCGCAACCGCGCTCACACAGGACAGCGCTTGCAAACCGGCCCGTTGCTACGTGCCGGGCGATTCGATTCAGGGGTAAGGGATTTATGGAACACGCTGATCTAGCGGCTGCTGCAAACTCGGTAAGCCTCATTTCGCTTTTCATGCAAGCCGGGCTCATCGTGAAGCTCGTGATGATCGGCCTCATGGGAGCCTCGGTCTGGACCTGGGCTATCGTGATCGACAAATATATGAATTTCAAGAAGGCCAAGCGCCAGTTCGACCAGTTCGAACAGGTTTTCTGGTCCGGCCAGTCTCTTGAAGAGCTGTACCGCACGCTGTCGGACCGGCAGAATACCGGACTTGCCGCCATTTTCGTGTCGGCCATGCGCGAGTGGAAAAAGAGTTTTGAACGTGGTGCACGCTCTCCGATCGGCCTACAGATGCGTATCGATCGCGCCATGGATGTAACGATGGCACGCGAAAACGAGCACTATGAGGCGCGGCTTGGATCGCTGGCAACCATTGGTTCCGCGGGTCCCTTCATCGGTCTGTTCGGTACGGTTGTCGGTATCATGACCTCGTTCCAGGCCATTGCGGGATCGAAGTCCACCAACCTTGCAGTCGTGGCACCTGGCATCGCCGAAGCGCTTCTGGCAACCGCCATCGGCCTTATTGCCGCTATCCCGGCGGTCATGGCCTACAACAAGTTCACGGCAGATGCAGGCAAACTGTCTTCCCGCATGGAAGGTTTTGCCGATGAATTTTCCGCCATCCTATCACGCCAGATCGACGAGAAGCTGCAGCCGCGCCAGGCCGCGCAGTAAGCGTTTCGTTTTCTGAAGGAGTAGCTTCATGGGTATGTCGGCTGGAGGATCGAAGGCATCGGGCGGTGGTCGTCGCGGGCGTGGCCGTCGCGGGCGCGGCGGTGCAATCAGCGAAATCAACGTGACGCCGCTGGTCGACGTCATGCTCGTTCTTCTCATCATCTTCATGGTTGCCGCACCGATGATGACGGTGGGCGTTCCGATCGATTTGCCGGAAACCCAGGCAAAGGCGATGAATTCCGATACGCAGCCGATCACCGTTTCGGTCAATCCGCAAGGGCAGATCTTCCTGCAGGAAACGCCCATTTCCATCGATGAAGTCGTTCCCAAGCTCGAGGCCATTGCCAAGACCGGCTATAACGAGCGCATCTATGTGCGCGGCGATACCGCCGCTGCCTATGGTGGTGTGATGAAGGTCATGGCCCGCATTTCTGCAGCCGGTTTCAAGAACATCGGTCTTGTGACGCTGCAGGAACAGCAGAAGTGATTCAGCGCCGATGAAGACGAGTCTCGGCACATCGCTGGTCGCACACACAGTCATACTCGCCTGGGCGCTGGTATCGATCAGTGCGCCTGCCTCTTTCGAGGTTGCGCCGGTCGAGGCCCTGCCTGTCGATATCGTTCCGGTGGAATCCATCACCCAGATCCAGCAGGGTGACAAGAAGGCGCCGATGACCGAAAAGCCTTCGCCCAAGAAAACCGAGAAGCAGAACGTTGTCGAGAACGCGGAGAATGCGGGCGAGAACGACGTAGACCTGAAGAACCCGCCGACGCCTGTGAAGAAGCCGACGACGACGGAAACGGCGGCCGCTCCGCCGAAAAACGAAAAGCCGCTGCCCAACCCGACAACGGAAAACAACGACGTCAAGGAAATCGCGAAGGAAGAGACCGCGCCGAAGCCGGTAGAGACGGCGGCGCTGCCGATCCCGAAGCCTGAAATCACACCGCCGACACCCAAGCCGGAACCGCCGAAGCCCGAGGCTCCGAAGCCGGAACCACAGGCGCAGAAGGTAGAAGAAACGCCTCTGCCAACCACGGCCCCGGTTCCTGCCGCGCGTCCGCGCCCCGAACCGCCGAAGCAGGAAGAGGCAAAGCCCGCCGAGAAGCCACCGGAAAAGAAGACGGACACGGCGCATGCCGAAAAGCCGAGCGACAAGAAGGTTGCTGACAAGAAGCAGGAAACCGCCAAGTCATCCTCATCCAAGCAGAGCGATTTCAACGCCGAGGATATTGCTAGCCTGTTGAACAAGCAGGAGGCTGCGGGCGGTGGTGCGAAGCGTTCGCAGCAGATGGCTTCGCTGGGCGGCAAGAAAAACACTGGTGGTTCGACTCTCAGCCAGAGCGAGATGGATGCGTTGAAAGGCCAGATCCAGAACAACTGGTCGGTGATTGCCGGTGTTGATGGCGGCAAGGGCATGATCATTACGGTGACCATGAAGCTTGATCCGTCCGGTGCCATTGTTGGCAGACCGGAAGTCACATCGTCAGGCGGCAACGAAAGTGCCCGCCGCATGCTGGAAGGCAGTGCAATTCGAGCCGTCATGCGCTCTTCACCATTCAAAAATCTTCCTGCCGACAAATACGACGCGTGGAGCGAAGTCGTTGTGAACTTCGACCCGAGCGAACTGCTTTGAAAGGCCCCAATATCATGCTGAAACCAACTCTCATCCGCGTTATGCTGGCTATTGCCGGTATGGCCGTGATGTTTGCAGCGCCCGCCCAGGCGCGCGTGGAAATCAACATCAATCGCGGCAATGTGGAGCCACTGCCCATTGCCATTACGGACTTCATTTCCGGCAACGAACTTGGCGCGCAGATTTCCGGCGTCATCGCGGCGGATCTGCAGCGTTCGGGTCTGTTCGCACCGGTCAACAAGGCCGCATTCATTGAGAAGATCTCCGATCCGGGCAAGATGCCGCGTTTCGAGGACTGGAAGGCAATCAATGCGCAGGCTCTGGTGACGGGTCGCGTGACCCGCGAAGGCGATGGCCGCCTTCGTGCCGAATTCCGCCTGTGGGATACGTTCGGCGGTACCCAGATGACCGGCCAGCAGTTCTTCACGCAGCCGGAAAACTGGCGTCGTGTCGCTCACATCATTGCCGATGCGATCTACAAGCAGATTACCGGTGAGAACGGCTATTTTGACACGCGCGTCGTGTTCGTGTCGGAAAGCGGTCCCAAGAATGCGCGTGTGCGCCAACTGGCGATCATGGACCAGGACGGCTTCAATGTCCGCAGCCTGACCAATGGCAAGGACATCGTTCTGACGCCGCGCTTCTCGCCTAACCGTCAGGAAGTGACCTACATGTCCTTCGAGGGACAGCAGCCGCGCGTCTATCTGCTTCAGCTTGAGACAGGCCAGCGCGAAGTGGTGGGCAATTTCCCGGGCATGACCTTCTCGCCCCGTTTTTCTCCAGATGGCCAAAAGGTCATCATGAGCCTTCAGCAGGAGGGAAACTCCAACATCTATACAATGGATCTGCGGTCTCGCACGACCACGCGCTTGACGAATACGGCCGCGATCGACACGTCTCCGTCCTACTCTCCCGATGGTAGCCGTATAGTGTTTGAAAGCGACCGCGGTGGTCGTCAGCAGCTCTATGTCATGGGTGCCGATGGTTCCGGCCAGACGCGCATTTCCTTCGGCGATGGCGCCTATTCGACGCCGGTCTGGTCTCCTCGCGGCGATCTGATTGCCTTCACAAAGCAGTCGGGCGGCAAGTTCTCCATCGGCGTCATGAAGCCGGATGGTTCAGGCGAGCGCATTTTGACGACGGGTTTCCATAACGAAGGCCCCACCTGGGCACCGAACGGTCGCGTATTGATGTTCTTCCGCCAGAATGCGGGAGCGGGCGGTCCGCAGCTCTATTCCATCGACCTGACGGGTTACAACGAACAGCAGATCAAGACGCCTTCCTTTGCATCCGATCCGGCCTGGTCACCGCTGCTTGAATAAATGTGAATGCCGTTTCACTGCTGCTTGCCCTTGCAAAGGCTGCAGTGAAAGGGTTTAGGGGAAAATTAACCATGATCGTTGGTCGTACGTTAACCAGAAACGGTTAGATTCCGGCAACGATAAAATTCTGATCAAGGAGAGACCGGCTATGAGCCGCATCGATACCCCGGCAATGAGCCGTATGCAGACCCTCGCACGCAACCCGGCTGTCATTGCCCTCACGCTTGCTCTTGCTCTGGCAGGCTGCGCGAACAAGAAGAACCTGCCGAACAGCGCCGGCGAACTGGGCCTTGGTGCCGGTGGCGCAGGTGCGGCAACGCCGGGCTCCAGCCAGGACTTTACCGTCAATGTCGGCGACCGAATCTTCTTCGATACCGACTCCACGTCGATCCGCGCAGACGCCCAGCAGACGCTGGACCGTCAGGCACAGTGGCTGCAGCGCTATCCGCGCTATGCCATCACGATCGAAGGTCATGCCGACGAACGTGGCACGCGCGAGTACAACCTTGCTCTCGGCGCACGCCGTGCCGCTGCAACGCGCGACTATCTTGCTTCGCGCGGCGTTCCGGCCAACCGCATGAAGACAATTTCCTACGGCAAGGAACGCCCGGTCGCGGTTTGCGACGACATCTCCTGCTGGTCTCAGAACCGCCGTGCAGTCACTGTTCTCGGCGGTGCCGGAATGTAGTCGATGCCATGATGGCGCGGAGGAGGCGGCGTCAGCCGCCTTTTTCGTAATCTCCATAGTTTAGCCGAAGTTGCGGGTTTACCTGCAAGCAACGGGGCCAGCTTGGATTGTTTTGTCTGGAATTCGAAAACGTCGGGGCTGCGCCATGGGGTGCATACCCTCTAGAAAAACAGGACGGACATCATGAAGAAACTTGTTCTGGCAGCGATGCTGGGGCTTGCGGCCACGACGAGCCACGCGAGTGCATTCACGCTCGGAAACCTGTTCAAGAACGATGCCGCGAAAAACGAGCAGGCAGGCCAGCAGAAAATGCAGGCACGTCAGCCGCTGGTGCTCGCCCAGAGTTCTGCTGACTCGGTGCGCATCCAGCAGTTGGAGGAAACCATTCGCCAGCTGAACGGTCGCGTCGAAGAAATGAGCTTCCAGCTGCTGCAGATGCAGGAGCAGATGCGCAAGACCCAGGCTGACAATGAATTCCGGTTCCAGGAGCTGGAAAAGGGTTCGATTGGGGGCGGTGCTGCTCCTGCAGTTGCCGCAGCTGCTGCCGCCGGGGCAGCCGGCTCAAAAAAAAACGATGAAATCGCGAATATAATCGATCAGCCGGGGACATCTGCGGGGGCAAGACCATCTGCAGGCGCTCCGGCTTCGAACCGATCGACGACTGCGCCTGGCGAAACGACCCTCGGTTCCATCGAAATGGACCAGAGCGGCAGACAGGTCGGTGCAAGCGTCAATCAGAACGCGCGCAATGCCGCAGCCTTGCCCGGTGTCGATACAGGTTCTGCCCCTGCAAAGCCAACCAACCAGACGGCGTCTCTTGGTACGGAAAGCGATAGCTACCGCGCCGCCTACAACCATATCCTATCCGGCGACTACAAGACCGCCGAAGCCGAATTCACGGCCTATCTGCAGAGCTACCCCAAGAGTGCGCGCGCGGCTGACGCGAGCTTCTGGCTGGGCGAAGCGCAGTATAGCCAGGGCCGCTATAACGATTCCGCCAAGACCTTCCTCAACGCACACCAGACCTATGGTTCGTCGCCCAAGGCGCCGGAAATGCTTTTGAAGCTTGGCATGTCACTGGCCGCTCTCGATAATCGCGACACAGCCTGTGCAACGTTGCGTGAAGTTGGCAAGCGTTATCCATCTGCTTCCAAGCCCGTGACCACAAAGGTCGCAAGCGAGCTCAAGCGGTTGAGCTGCTGATTTCAGGGGGATCCTATTCTTTCTGCAGCAACTCAATTGCTGTCTCCTGGCGAAGCGATCGATCTCTTTCTCGCATCGTTGAAGAGGCCAGCGCGCCTTTTGGTGGCCATTTCCGGCGGCAGTGATTCGACCGGCCTACTGACGGCGCTGTGCGAGGCAGCAGGCGATCCCGACGAAAGCGGCATCACCATTCTGGCCGCCACTATTGACCATCAACTGCGGCCAGGATCGGCCGACGAGGCTTTGGCCGTCAATCTCCTTTGCGACCAGTTTTCCGTCGAACACCGTATTCGTGCCTGGACCGGTGAAAAGCCTTTGTCGGGCCGCGCCTCCGCTGCCCGCATTGCGCGCTATCAACTGCTCTGTCAGATTGCCGAAGAGCTTCAGGCCACCGCTATCGTGACTGGCCATACCCTGGACGACCAGATCGAGACCATCACCATGCGCCAGGCACGCGATCCGGAACGGCGGGAGCCGGAAGGAACGGCGCCGCGCGAGAGCCGCGGTGGCGATGCCGGCATGTCGTCCTCGGTCCTTATCAATGGCCGGTTCTGGTTGTTCCGACCGTTTCTCAAGACAAGGCGCAACGCGATCCGTGACTTTTTGCTTCGTCGCGGCATGGGCTGGATCGATGATCCTTCCAATACAGATGAGCGTTCAGAGCGGGTAAGGGTTCGCTTGGCCCTTGCCGGGCTGTCGGATGCGAAGGCGGATGCGTGGAGAATAGCTGTTGATCTGGCGCAGAACCGGCGGCGAACGGTGTCGGAGGCGGCGGCTGGTCTACTTCGCGATTTTGCCACGGTCTGGCAGGCCAGTGCTGTACGGCTTGATGCCAGAGCACTTTCGGCGCCACCGGAGGTGTTGTTCTATGCGATTGGCACGTTGATCGCGGTTCTTGGGGGGCGGGAACATCTGCCGGCGAGCGAACCCTTCGAGCGTATCATGAGCCGCTATTTGCGCGGCGAAAGCTTTCGCGAAACGCTCGGGCGGGTTCTTCTCTACAACAAGGAGAATGGCCTTTATTTGACGCGAGAAAGCCGTGACCTCCCTGAAATGCAGATTTCCATGTGGCAGCGAGAGCTCTGGGATGAACGCTTCGAAATTGTCTCTCATGTTCCGGCTGTCTGTACCGTTCTGCCAGGGCGGGGCGAGGTGGCTGCCCAGACCTATCCTGATGTACCCACCCTGATTTCGAGGGCAGCATGGCGGTCTTTACCCCATGTCATAGTGCCGCAGGAGTTCAAGGATGTGCAGGTGCAAATCACGCCTGTTCTTGCGCCCTTCAGGCAATTTCTTGCGGATTTCGACCTTGGACTGGCCGATTGTCTTGCGCAATTGATGGGTTTGGCGCCCATTCCCCGCCCGCCACTTAACGATTTGATACGGAAAACATGATCTGGAGGTCGCCTTGCCTTGGCAAGGCCGTGCCGGGAACCTATGTTAAGGACCAAGAAAGGCAGTTGGCTTAAAGCAGGCTGTCAATGTCCGGGGAGTTCGATGAACCCAAACTTTCGTAATTTCGCCCTCTGGGCGATCATAGCCCTGTTGCTGATCGCGCTGTTCAGCATGTTCCAGACCTCGCCGACTCAGACGAGTTCGCGGGAAGTGCCGTATTCGCAGTTTCTTCGAGATGTGGATGCAGGGCGCGTGCGTGACGTGGTAGTGACCGGCAATCGTGTGCTCGGAACCTATACCGAGAGCGGAACCGGTTTCCAGACCTATTCGCCCGTGATCGATGACACACTGATCGACCGCTTGCAGGCCAAGAACGTGACGATCGTGGCGCGCCCGGAATCGGATGGCTCGTCCGGCTTCCTCAGCTATATCGGCACGCTTCTGCCGATGCTGCTGATCCTCGGCGTCTGGCTGTTCTTTATGCGCCAGATGCAGGGTGGTTCGCGCGGCGCCATGGGCTTTGGAAAGTCTAAGGCAAAGCTTTTGACCGAAGCGCATGGCCGGGTGACATTCGAAGACGTGGCAGGCGTGGACGAAGCCAAGTCCGATCTGGAAGAAATTGTCGAGTTCTTGCGCGATCCGCAAAAATTCCAGCGTCTGGGTGGCCGTATTCCCCGCGGTGTTCTTCTCGTCGGTCCTCCGGGAACCGGTAAAACGCTCCTGGCGCGCGCCATTGCCGGTGAAGCCAATGTGCCATTCTTTACGATTTCGGGCTCCGACTTCGTGGAAATGTTCGTTGGCGTGGGCGCAAGTCGTGTCCGCGACATGTTCGATCAGGCTAAGAAGAATGCGCCTTGCATTATCTTTATCGACGAAATCGACGCGGTGGGTCGCCATCGTGGTGCGGGCCTCGGCGGCGGTAACGACGAGCGCGAACAGACGCTCAACCAGCTGCTGGTCGAGATGGACGGCTTCGAGGCAAATGAAGGCATCATCCTGATCGCCGCGACAAACCGCCCGGACGTTCTCGACCCCGCGCTCTTGCGTCCAGGCCGTTTCGACCGCCAGGTGGTCGTGCCGAACCCGGATATCGTCGGTCGCGAGCGCATCCTCAAGGTTCACGCCCGCAACGTGCCGCTGGCTCCGAATGTCGATCTGAAGACACTTGCGCGTGGAACGCCCGGCTTCTCCGGTGCCGATCTCATGAACCTCGTCAATGAAGCTGCGCTGATGGCGGCCCGCCGCAATAAGCGTCTGGTAACGATGCAGGAGTTCGAGGACGCCAAGGACAAGATCATGATGGGCGCCGAGCGCCGCTCGTCTGCCATGACCGAAGCCGAAAAGAAATTGACTGCCTATCACGAAGCCGGTCATGCTATCACTGCACTCAACGTTCCGGCGGCTGACCCTCTTCATAAGGCCACGATCATTCCTCGTGGCCGTGCGCTCGGCATGGTCATGCAGTTGCCGGAAGGCGACCGCTATTCCATGAGCTACAAGTGGATGGTGTCGCGTCTCGTCATTATGATGGGCGGCCGTGTTGCCGAGGAATTGACCTTCGGTAAGGAGAACATCACCTCTGGTGCGTCATCCGATATTGAGCAGGCCACTAAGCTTGCCCGCGCCATGGTAACCCAGTGGGGCTTCTCCGACATCCTCGGTCAGGTTGCCTATGGTGAAAACCAGCAGGAAGTCTTCCTTGGCCATTCGGTTTCGCAATCGAAGAATGTGTCGGAAGCGACAGCCCAGAAGATCGATACGGAAGTCCGTCGTCTGATCGATGAGGCCTATACCGAGGCACGCCGGATTCTAACCGAGAAGCACGACGAGTTCGTCACGCTGGCCGAAGGTCTGCTGGAATATGAAACCCTGTCCGGGGAAGAGATCAAGGCGCTCATCCGTGGTGAGAAGCCTGCCCGGGATATGGGTGACGACAGCCCGAACGCTCGTGGCTCCGCTGTGCCGAAGACCGGTTCCAAGAAGGATGAGCCGAAGGGCGGCGAGCCTGAAAGCGGCCTTGAACCACAGCCTCATTAAAGTTTTAGTATCCGTCGAGATTTGGGGGGCTGTCCGTAAGGGCAGCCCCTTCTTGGTCTGCGGTTTATGATTTGGTAACGCTATATAATCCAGATTGATGGTAATTTATGTGTTCGAGCCAAACTTCTATGGCATGAGCACAGTATGCGGCCGTACTTTTTTCGTTCGACGGCCACAGCTCACAAAGTCGCAGCAAATGCCGCGCAGGGCATCAAGGAGCATTCATGACACGCCGTTACTTTGGCACCGATGGCATTCGCGGACAATCGAATGTGTTTCCCATGACGCCGGATCTGGCGATGCGGGTCGGGATTGCAGTGGGCACGATTTTTCGCCGTGGCAATCACCGTCACCGGGTGGTGATCGGTAAGGATACGCGCCTTTCCGGCTACATGCTGGAAAACGCGCTGGTGGCTGGTTTCACGGCTGCGGGGCTTGATGTCTTCCTGCTCGGCCCGATCCCCACACCAGCAGTCGCTATGCTGACCCGTTCGCTGCGCGCTGATATCGGCGTTATGATTTCCGCGTCTCACAATCCCTTCGAGGACAATGGCATCAAGCTGTTTGGCCCAGATGGCTACAAGCTTTCCGATGAGCTCGAGCTTGAGATCGAAGATCTGCTCGACAAGGATATCTATGCGCAGCTCGCCAAGCCGCACGAGATTGGGCGGGCGAAACGCGTGGACGGCGATATCTACCGCTACATTGAATTCGTGAAGCGCACGCTGCCGCGCGATGTGACGCTGAATGGCCTGCGCATTGCCATCGATTGCGCCAATGGCGCCGCCTACAAGGTGGCGCCAACGGCTCTGTGGGAACTTGGCGCGGATGTCGTGACCATCGGCAACACACCGAATGGCACGAATATCAACCTCGATTGCGGCTCCACCAGCCCGGACGCCTTGCGCAGAAAGGTGCATGAAGTGCGCGCCGATATCGGTATCGCTCTTGATGGAGATGCGGACCGTGTGATCATCGTCGACGAGCACGGCCAGATCATCGACGGCGATCAGTTGATGGCCGTTATCGCGGAAAGCTGGCTGGATGACGAGACACTGCGTGGCGGCGGGATTGTTGCGACCGTCATGTCCAACCTGGGATTGGAGCGCTTCCTGAAGAAGAAGGGTCTCAACCTGGCTCGGACCAAGGTGGGTGACCGGTATGTGGTTGAGCATATGCGCAACCACAATTTCAATGTGGGTGGCGAACAATCCGGCCATATCGTCCTTTCCGATTTCGGAACGACCGGTGATGGTCTTGTGGCAGCGTTGCAGGTGCTGGCGCGAGTCAAGCGTCTTGGTCAGCCGGTCAGCGAAGTTTGCCGCCGGTTCGAGCCCGTTCCCCAACTGCTCAGGAACGTTCGCTTTTCCGGGGGTAAACCTCTGGAGGATATTATTGTTCGCCAGGCAATAGAGAGCGCGGAGGCTGAACTTGGCAAAAAGGGCAGGCTGGTTATTCGGCCGTCCGGCACCGAGCCACTCATCCGTGTCATGGCAGAGGGCGATGATCGCGCCCAGATTGAGCGGATCGTCAACGATCTCATCGGTGTTATCTCCAACGTTCGTTCCGCTGCCTGAGTGCAGCAGCGAGGCAGGCTGACGAGGGGCCCGCGACACATCGCGGGCCCATTTCTTTATCCGCTCTTCGGTCGCGTTCATCCAAAACTTACCAATCCTCTTAGCGAAGCGTTATCCTTAATTGCTCCTTAACCTTTATCGTTAATGATCCGGTTCAGTTTAGAACAACCTCGCCGCGCCGCGCGTCGAAGCAAACTGGAACTTGGAGTTCATGCCATGAGGAATACCCTGATCGGCGCACTTGTCCTGGCCCTGACGGCAGGTGTGGCTCATTCCGCAGACCTTTATCAGCCGCAGCCGGAGGTTCCGATGGACGCTCCGGAAGTTGCGGTTCAACAGAGCTCCAGTGGCTGGTATCTGCGCGGCGATGTCGGTTACGGCTTCAACGACCTTCGCGGCGCAAATTTCTATCAGGGCAACGATCCAAGCCAGAAAGTTGACTTCCACAGCTCCGAACTGCGAGATGCGTTCACCGTCGGCGGTGGTGTCGGTTACCAGATTAATAACTATCTTCGCACAGACGTCACCTTCGATTATCTCTCCAAGAGCAAGTTCGAAGGATCCACCAAAGGCAGCGGCGCGGACTTCGGCGCCTGCGTTGGACCCTGCACCTCGCGCGATATCGCCAACATGCGCGCTTACAGCCTGTTGGCAAACGCCTATGTCGATCTCGGCACCTATGGCTATTTCACGCCTTACGTCGGCGCCGGTCTCGGTGGCACCTACGTGAAGTGGGACAAGCTGCGCAACACTTCCTGCGCTGACAATGGCACCGGCTGCGATACGACGGTCGAGCATGGCGGCAAGGGCGGCTGGCGCTTTACCTATGCGCTCATGGCCGGTGCGACGATCGACGTGACCTGCAACCTGAAGGCTGATATCGGCTATCGCTATCGCCGCGTTGAAGGTGGCGACATGTTTGGCTACGCCCAGAACGGCGGACCGGGCTATGACAAGGGCTTCGACGTTCACGAAGCACGCCTCGGTGCTCGCTACACATTCGGCGGATGTGCAGCGCCTTACGTTCCTGAAGAGCCGGCACCGGCCCCGATCGTCTACAAGTAAGATCCCTTCATCTCTCTTGAAGCCGTCCACAGTCCGTGGGCGGCTTTTTTCGTTGCGGACGCCTGCAAGTTTCTTCTGCTGTATCGCTTCGTTCGACGCTTTGAAGATCGATCAAACTTCAAGGGCTTGTGCCTGTTCCACTCGGCTGAATCCGGGTTTACGCGCCTGTAAGTGGAAGAAAATTACGCCAAAAAGACATCTTGCGTTTCAAAAACGACTTGACCGCAATGCCTCCTTCCACTAGCAACGACGGCGGGACACCTCTCCCCAACGAGAGGCTAATTACCTGGAAGGGTATCTATATGGCTGATATCGTCGCCCCCGCCGTGCGTCCGGCAAACTCGCATTTTTCCTCTGGCCCATGCTCGAAGCGCCCCGGTTGGACGCTTGAAGCGCTCGCTGATGCCCCGCTCGGTCGCTCGCACCGCGCTAAGGTTGGCAAGAATAAGTTGAAGCTGGCCATCGATCTTACCCGTCAAATTCTGAATGTACCTGCGGATTACCGCATAGGCATTGTTCCTGCGTCCGACACCGGCGCTGTTGAGATGGCCATGTGGTCGCTGCTCGGCGAGCGTGGCGTCGATATGCTATCTTGGGAAAGCTTTGGCGCTGGTTGGGTGACGGATGTCGTCAAGCAGCTGAAGCTCAGCGATGTTCGCAAGTTCAACGCCGATTACGGCCTCCTGCCGGATCTGACGCAGGTCGATTTCGACCGTGACGTCGTCTTCACCTGGAACGGCACCACCTCTGGCGTTCGTGTTCCGAATGCGGATTTCATCCCAGCTGACCGCAAGGGTCTGACGATCTGCGATGCGACCTCTGCCGCTTTCGCGCAAAACCTCGATTTCGGCAAGCTCGATGTCGTAACCTTCTCCTGGCAGAAGGTTTTGGGCGGCGAGGGCGGCCACGGTGTGATCATCCTGTCGCCCCGTGCTGTCGAGCGTCTCATCACCTACGTTCCGGCCTGGCCTCTGCCGAAGATTTTCCGCATGACGTCTGGCGGTAAGCTCATCGAAGGCATTTTCGTCGGTGAAACCATTAACACGCCTTCGATGCTCTGCGTGGAAGATTATATCGATGCGCTGAACTGGGCAAAGTCTGTTGGCGGTCTTGACGGCTTGATGGCGCGCGCCGATGCCAATGCCAAGGTCATTTTCGATTTCGTCGAAGCCAATGACTGGATCGCCAATCTCGCAGTCGATCCAGCCACGCGCTCCAATACCTCCGTCTGCCTGAAGATCGTTGATCCGGACGTACTTGCGCTGGATGCGGACGGACAGGCTGCCTTTGCGAAAGGTATTGTTGCCCTTCTCGAAAAGGAAAATGTTGCGCTTGATATCGGCGCTTATCGCGATGCGCCGTCCGGCCTTCGCATCTGGGCCGGTGCGACCATCGATACAGCTGACATGCAGGCCGTGATGCCTTGGCTGACCTGGGCCTTCCAGACCCAGAAGGCAGATCTTGCAAGGGCTGCTGCCTGATTTTGCATTCGGTCCTGCCCCTGAAGCGGGACCCCATTCCCCATTGTTGATCGTTACAAACGAACTCTATCAGGAGGCCTCGTCATGGCACCTCGCGTTCTCGTATCCGACGAACTTTCGGAAACCGCCGTCCAGATTTTCCGCGATCGCGGCGTTGAAGTGGATTTCCAGCCGAAGCTTGGCAAGGACAAGGACAAGCTGGCTGAAATCATCGGCAATTACGATGGTCTGGCCATTCGTTCCGCAACCAAGGCTACGGAAAAGCTGATTGCTGCCGCCACCAACCTCAAGGTTATTGGCCGCGCCGGTATCGGCGTCGATAACGTTGACATTCCTGCTGCGTCCAAGCGCGGTATCATCGTGATGAATACGCCGTTCGGCAACTCCATCACGACGGCTGAGCATGCCATCGCGCTTATGTTCGCCGTTGCCCGCCAGATCCCCGCCGCCGATGCCTCCACACAGGCTGGCAAGTGGGAAAAGTCGAAGTTCATGGGTGTTGAAATCACCGGCAAGACGCTGGGCGTCATCGGCGCCGGCAATATCGGCTCCATCGTCTGCTCGCGTGCGCTTGGTCTGAAGATGCGCGTTCTGGCCTATGACCCCTTCCTGTCTGCCGAGCGCGCCCAGGAAATGGGTGTCACCAAGGTCGAGCTGGATGAACTGCTGGCGCAAGCCGACTTCATCACGCTGCACGTACCGATGACCGACAAGACACGCGGTATCCTTTCTCGCGAAGCGCTGGCCAAGACAAAGCCGGGTGTCCGCATCATCAACTGCGCCCGTGGCGGTCTGGTGGATGAAGCAGCCCTTGCCGATGCCATCAAATCCGGCCATGTGGCTGGTGCTGGCTTTGACGTCTTCGAAGTGGAGCCTGCAACGGAGAGCCCGCTGTTCGGCCTGCCAAACGTTGTTTGCACGCCGCATCTCGGCGCTTCCACCACGGAAGCTCAAGAAAACGTCGCTTTGCAGGTGGCCGAGCAGATGTCGGATTACCTCGTGAAGGGTGCCGTTTCCAACGCCATCAACATGCCTTCGATTACCGCTGAAGAAGCACCGATCCTGAAGCCGTTCATTCGTCTTGCAGATGTTCTCGGCTCGTTTGCCGGTCAGGTGACCGAGAGCCCGATCAAGGCGATCGAGATACTTTACGATGGCCAGACGGCATCGATGAACACCCGTGCGCTGACGTCGGCACTGCTCGCGGGCCTCATCCGCAATCAGGTGGCGGATGTGAACATGGTTTCGGCGCCGATCATGATCAAGGAAAAGGGCATCGTCCTTTCCGAGGTTAAGCGCGACAAGACCGGCGTCTATGACGGTTACATCAAGCTGACGATCACCACGGACAAGCAGACGCGTTCCGTCGCGGGCACCGTGTTCTCGGATGGCAAGCCGCGCTTCATCCAGATCAAGGGCATCAACATGGATGCCGATGTGGGTGCGGACATGATCTACATCTCCAACACCGACGTTCCCGGCATGATCGGTTTCGTGGGCACGACACTCGGCAATGCCGGCGTCAACATCGCGAACTTCCAGTTGGGCCGTGAGAAGGAAGGTGGAGACGCTATCGCGCTTCTCTATGTCGACGGTGCCGTCAAGCAGGACGTTCTGGACAAGCTGACCGCAAATCCGGCGATCAAGCAGGCCAAGCCGCTGACCTTCAACGTCGACTGAAAGTAGAGCGGGGTTCGATCTGATTGGATCAATTCTGTTGGCCCAAACCGGTTCGTTCCACGAGGAGAAGGGCGCGTGGCGTAGCCTTAAGCTACGCCCAAGCCATTCGACAAAGTGGATGGCCGGTTTCGGCCAACCTGTTCAGGCGACATGTATTTTCGCCACTATCTTCGGTTTTCGCCTCGGACGTATATCTAGATATGCCCTTCGGCAAAATCCTTGATCCTGACGAAAATCCATTGTCGCAGAATGATTCAATCAGGTCGAACCCCGCTCTAGTTCCCTCCCAGGACAAGAAGAACCCGGCCGGAATTTTCCGCCGGGTTTTTCACGTTATAGGTTTCATTCATCAAAACCGCGTCAGATCGTCTTGCGGCCTCTAAAAACTTTTCGCGATGCTCTCTATATAGATCGCAATGCCCGTGGGACGGGTTTTTGAGGAGAGAGAAATGTTTGCAAAACTTCGGCGCTTCAAGCACGCCGCTTCCGTGTTGGCAATTGGCATGGTTGTGACTCTGGCCGCCGTTGATTTCGCGGAAGCCCGTCGGGCCGGTTCCAGCGGCTTTGGCAGCCGCGGCACGCGTACCTATGATGCACCCGCTACGACAAATACGGCTCCCGGTGCTGCTGCGCCGATGCAGCGTTCCATGACACCGAACACGCAGACCAATGCTGCCAATCCCGGAGCTGCCGCCGGTCAGCAAGCTGCTGGCCAGCAAGCGCGTCGCGGCCTCTTTGGTGGCATCGGCGGTGGCATCATGGGCGGCCTGTTGCTAGGCGGCCTGTTTGGCATGATGATGGGCAATGGTTTTGGCGGTCTTGCCGGCTTCCTCGGCTTGCTGTTCCAGGGTCTGTTGATTGGCGGCATCATCTTCCTGATCATGCGCATGTTCGCGCGTCGTCAGCAGCCTGCGCCGCAGGGTGCGGCTCGTAGCGCCTATCAGGCTCCGAATGCGCAAGGCGCGGGCTTCAAGATCCCGCAAATGGGTTCGATGACGGCTGGTGCTGCCGGTGGTGTCGCTGCTGCAGCGGTGACACGCCCGAAGGTCGCTTCGCAGGCAACGGACGAAATCGGTATCAACAATGCGGATCTCGATCAGTTCGAACAGTTGTTGAAGGACGTCCAGGGTGCCTATGGCGCTGAAGATTATGCAAAGCTGCGCGCAATCGCGACGCCGGAAGCCATGTCCTATCTGGCCGAGGAACTGGGCGAGAACGCGACGCAAGGTCTTCGCAACGACGTCAAGGACGTGCAGTTGCTACAAGGCGATCTGTCGGAATCCTGGCGCGAAAACGGACAGGAATATGCCACGGTTGCCCTGCGTTACCAGAGCATCGATGTGATGGTGAACCGCAATACGGGTAAGGTCGTTTCCGGCGACCCAATCGCTCCGGTCGAAAGCACGGAAATCTGGACATTCGTCCGTAAGCCGGCTGAAGCCTGGAAGCTTTCGGCGATCCAGGGCACCGATTGATCTCACAGGCGGCTGAGTGTCGCCTGATCCGGTTCACCCCCATAGAATTGTTGAAGGGCTCGCTCGAAAGGCGAGCCCTTTTCACTTGTAGCCATGAAGAGCGTCATGCTTGAGCGAAACTTCAGATCGTCCGGCGAGCCGAGAATGTCATGCGCCGTGCGTCGCTTGTGGGTCAGCATGGTGTTGGTGCAGTCCAGCAGGCGTTGACCGAGCGTCGGATGGCCGAGATAGGCCTTTGCTGCGTCGATGTTGGCCAATGCGTAAAACCGTGCTGTTTCCGAACGACCAAGGCCTTCGATTTGCGGGAAAATGAACCACATCCAGTGACTTCGCTTGCGACCGGCGCGCAGCTCTTCGAGAGCATCGGCGTAAATCGGTTGTTGAGCATCGAGAAAGCGCTGAAGATCATGCAACCTCATAAGTGGTCCTCCTCTTCATCACACGAAACCGCTTTTGGCGTTTTCAGTTGCATATGGAGGCCGCTCATGGATTTCTCAGGCAATCGATCTTTTTATTGCTGTAACGCGCGTCATGCAGTCCTGACTCCAGCGATTGCACAGACTGTCCGCAAGCTTGCGTTTCGGGGGCATCCTTTCTATATCAGCGGAGTGAATGAGGCAGTGGCCGATCCCGCTGCCGGAAGAGATGCGGCCGTGATGAGGCGCAGACGCCACAACCCAGACCGAGAGAGTTACTGTGAATACGCTGGATTTTAACAAGAGGCCGGAGGATACGCGCGTTGTTGTCGCCATGTCCGGCGGTGTGGATTCTTCCGTCGTTGCCGGTCTCCTCAAACGTCAGGGCTATGATGTGCTGGGCATCACGCTGCAGCTTTATGACCACGGTGCGGCGGTTCACCGTGCAGGCTCCTGCTGTGCGGGCCAGGATATCGACGATGCCCGCCGGGTTTCCGAAACGCTGGGCATTCCCCATTATGTGCTGGATTACGAGAAGCGCTTCCGTGAAACCGTGATAAACCCGTTCGCCGAAGCCTATGCCATGGGCGAAACGCCGATTCCGTGCGTGGCCTGCAACCAGACCGTCAAGTTTGCCGATCTTCTGTCGACTGCGCAGGAACTGGGTGCCGATGCGTTGGCAACGGGGCACTATATCCGTTCGCGCCCCAATCCAACGGCAGACAATCCCGGCCGCCGCGCGCTGTATCGCCCTGTCGATAGCGACCGCGACCAGAGCTGGTTCCTGTTTGCGACCACGCAGGAGCAGATCGACTATCTTCGCTTCCCGCTGGGCGGCATGTCCAAGGCCGAAGTGCGCGCCCTTGCCGAAGAGATGGGACTGGTTGTTGCCAAGAAAGCCGATAGTCAGGACATCTGTTTCGTGCCGCAGGGCAAGTATGCCGACATCATCAACAAGGTGAAGCCGAATGCGGCGCTTGCTGGCGACATCGTGCATATGGACGGACGCGTGCTGGGCCGTCATGACGGCATTCTGCACTATACGATTGGTCAGCGGAAGGGTCTCGGTGTTGCAACGGGCGAGCCCCTCTACGTGGTCTATCTCGATGCCCGAGGCCGTCGTGTCATCGTTGGTCCGCGCGAGGCGCTCGATACGCACAGGGTCTATCTGCGCGACATGAACTGGATCGGCGATGCCGGGCTGGCCGAGGATGCCCGAGACGGTTTCCAGTGCTTCGCCAAGGTTCGCTCCACGCGCCCGCCGACACCGGCGACGCTTCATGTGGACGAGCGTGGTATCTACGTGGATCTTCTGGTCGGCGAGGCAGGCGTCGCACCCGGTCAGGCCTGCGTACTGTATTCGGCAGAAGGGCCCGATGCGCGGGTCTGGGGTGGCGGTTTCATCGAGCGGTCGGAACGGGCGGCCGATGCAGAAGCCTCTCTCAAGGCGCTTCTCTCGGCATCCGCGGCGGCCTGATCGCGCGCTTCACAGATATGCCGGAGCGCTCTGAAAAGCCTCTGCGATTTTGTCATAAGCGCGCTTGACTTTGCCCGGAGCATCCCTTTATAAGCCCGACATCGCGGTAGGCATGAAACCAGATGCCAGCAGGTTCCGCGAGTGTGGCGGGGTAGCTCAGGTGGTTAGAGCGTGGGATTCATAACCCCAAGGTCGGCGGTTCAAGTCCGCCCCCCGCTACCATTTTCACAGAAAATCATGGTGTTTCAAAAGTCAGTGGTGATACAGCGATCACAGAATGATGTGTCGCCAGCCTTCATGACACATCCATCCGGCCTTTTGCATCGGCGGCGATAAGTGACCGCTCGTACCGGATAAATGTCTGCATTGAGCGGTCTGCCTTCTCCCGAAGAGACATCAAGCTCTTCGCTCTTCACCCTGTCTCTCCTGCTGCGCCTGATAAAGGCAAAGCCCTCCAGGGCTGTTAGCAGATAGCCGGGAAGGGTCGTCCTGAACGGATGTCCAACGGGTGAGGATGTGGTAGAGGCTGCAAGATCAACTTGCCCATTTCGGCCAGGATCGGCAGGTTTCCGGAGTTGCACGTTTCTGTCTGTCGCCGGTCTCTCTGGGTCAACTGGTTCCCTTGGGTTCACTGCGTCGGAAAATGAGGTCGAGAAGCGTTGGGTATCAGCCCGCAGGGTATGGTCGCGTGAGAGCTGATCGGCAGGTCGGGACACCGATTTGACCGCCCAGTCGTTGGAGCAGGATACGGGCTCCTCTGCTCCTGGCTTGCCTGACGAGGGTCTGTCGACTGTTGACACAGGTTTTCCATAAACCGCGAGAGCATGCGGCGGCGCTGGCGCCTGCCGATTGATGAACGGGCCATTGGCTATAAAGGTGGCTCTGAAGTGACCTTGCGGAACCGATTTCTCATGCCGTGCGCTTGCCGGTGCCCTGTCCTGTAGTGCCGACGGCTGGCTCTGTGCGCCCAACTGCGCGCCGTTTCCGGCTTTGATCATTGGGCCTGCGGACATACGGTTGGTTACGATATCTGGCACGCGCGGGTTGTTGGGCCCTGCGTCATCGGTACGCAAAACGTCAGCGGGCTGTGGCGCAGTATCGTCTATGGTTCCATCTGCCATTTTCGCGGCTATCGTTCCAACGGCTGGGGAAGTCGGCTCTCGACCGTACCCCTCCGGCCGCGCCTGATGTCGCCCTTGCGATCCGGCTTTCGCTTCGCGATCCGAACCTGCCCCGAGTTGCAAGCGGCGCGCGTTCGGTAGACTTGCCTGATGTAGCTGAACCATGCCGATATGCTCCCGATCGGCGCGAGTTTCTACGCTTGCATCTGACGGCAAAGGATCAGCCGTCTGTTGTCCGTGAGGATGACAGGACGAGGAGCCATCAAGGTTCATGGAGGTCTACCCCCGAAAGCTCAACTTGGAGCGAAAGAGAACAAAGAAATTTTCAAAGCGGATATTGAATTCAATTGCGATTTTTACGCCCTGCCAGTCTGATTTTGACATTTGCTACCGCTTGCAGCACTCCCAATGGAAAAGGCAAAATCTTCTAGGCTACTAGTAAATTCATCCCGATAGAGCATTTCAGTTGATTACTGGCTGACCTTCATAACTCTGTCGGATTGAATGCGGTCCAGACGTAAAACCAATAATGCACTTACACTGCACATGCGTTGTATTCTATGTTTCGATCTTAGTGTCTGGTTAACGTGAAATCAACTATATTTGTTAATCACTATTGCTCACGGACCTTTGCCCGAAACGAATGAGCGGGCTGATGCCCGCTCGTGTATCTTGTTTCTTGGGGCGGAAGCCCTTTAGCGGGGCGCGCCCAGACCGTGCAGCTGCAGGGCAGCGGCCACGCGTTTCAATCGGGCCGGATTTGCATCTTTTCCATCTTCGAGAGCGGTAAGCTCGGTCACTGTCAATCCGGTGGTAATCGCCAGATCCTCGAGGCTATAACCTGCTGTTTTGCGCGCGGTGGCGATTGTTTCTGCAACGGAAATTGCACGGTTATTATCGAAATTACTGTGCGAGATCGTCATATATACTCCTTCGGTAGTGCCGAGATGTCTTCGGCAAATCGGGCACAATAGCCCTTGTGTCAGTCCTAAAGGATGCGGCGCCGGTCACAGACCGTTACGTAGCGTCACATAAGTAGTCCCTAAATTTCTTCTGGCAAGTAAAAATATGGCCCGCCCGTGACGGGAGCGTGAACCCAAAGACGCAAGAGTGGCCAAATGGTTCCCGCCAGCTATGACATTTTCCATTTGGACTGTTCGTAAGCCTCACTTGATGAAGATCAATTCATCGATATCCGGAGGCAGTACAATCCATCCATCAGCAGGGACATGTCGTGGGCGCAGACCCTCGCATGCCGGGGCAGCAAGGGAGTATGCCATGTCGTTTAAGACAATTCTGTCTGTTATCGGAAATCGTGACCAGGAGACCGATATCGCCAAGGCGATTGAACTGGCGCTGCAAATGGATGCCCATCTTACGGTTCTCGTGATGGACATCGCCATCACACCGACGCTCAGCGACTACCCGGTCGGCACTGTATGGCTCGATCAGCGTGTCGAGGACATGAAAGCGCTGCAGTCCACTGCCGATAAAGCCAAGAACTCCCTCGATATTGCCAATATCCCTTACGATATCGAGCATTTCTATACCGAGCGACCTTTTGCGGCGGATGTTATCTATCGGCATGCCCTTTACGCTGACCTCGTGCTGCTTGGTGAAAAGACGCGTGAAAATTCGGCCCTTCTCTCTGCTGTCGTGGATGGTGCAGTCTTCGGGGCGCAGCGTCCGCTGCTCTTGACGTCGGCGAAGGACAAGCCTGCCGCCAAGGTCCGCAAAGTGCTGCTTGCCTGGAACTCGAGGCCGGAAGCGGGCCGTGCGGCGCGTGAAGCCATGGACCTCTTGCGACATGCGGAGGCGGTTCATCTCGTTGTTGTGGATCCGGATGCGACCTATCTCGCCAATGGAGGGGAGCCGGGCGCTGACATGGCGGCTTATCTTGCGCGCCACGGCGTGAATGTGGTGGTGGATCAACTGCCGAGCGGCGGGCGCCGCGTGCAGGACGTTCTCAATAGTCACGCGCTTGAGGTCGGTGCCGATCTGATCGTTATGGGGGCCTACGGCCATTCAAGGCTGCGTGAGCGTGTTTTCGGTGGTGTAACGCAGTCCATGCTGGAGGAATGCGAGGTTCCGGTGCTGATCGCTCGTTGATCAGCCCAATTCCAGTGTGGTGACACCGAAAGCGAGGCGTTCTTCCAGGCGGGGAGGAACGCCTCTATACATTCTTGCCGTGGTAAAGCCTTGGGTGAAGCCAAGGCGCTCAAGACTTTGCCCGAAGAATTCCTGAGCCTCCGGGATATCGATATGGATGGTCTCTCTTCCGCTAAGTTGGCTGAGAGCGCTGAGGAGTTCGAATGCTCCCTCATCCGTCTCAGCAAAAAGGGGCCCGATCTTGAAACCCCGATGACAGGAACGCAGCACACCATAGAGTCTGTCAGCGCTACTCGGAATCGCGGCGGGGTTCCATTGATTTGGTTTTTGTGATTCAAGATCATTGCTGGATCGGAGGCCAGCAATGATGGTGCGACCTCTTTCACT
>NZ_JALJQZ010000021.1 GCF_022968395.1 Affinirhizobium lemnae | reverse complement strand
GCCAACTTCATGGGATTCGTCAAACTCGCAGCCATCGCCATCTGGCTCAAATAGCTAAATCGTCACTACCGCCTAGGAGATGCATGAATGACGGCTCCGTAGACACAGACGGAGCCGCTTTGCTATCGAGGTGTACTTAATTTGGACGGGTTATTACCAAGTCGTAAATTGTCTCGCTGAAGTTATTCATCTGGCCATACATCACGTGACTGAGTTTACATCTCATCAATGCTACCGACGTATCATCCGCGACAACGATCTATTCGTTGGTTATGGTCATCGTCAGGCATAATTGCCTGGAGAGGTGAAAATGAGCTTGAGCGGTGTTACGAATTCGGCCCTGTCTGGCATGCAGGCACAGGTTACGCGGCTTTCTGCCACTGCCAACAACATTGCAAATGTTGACTCATCGAACTACAGCCGCCTCTCCACCCAATTCAGCACGACCCCTGATGGTGGCGTACGAGCAGATCTATCTCAATTTCAACAGCCGGGCGCTGACGGAGACGGAGTAGACACCGGGCAGGAAATGCTTGAGCTCACAGAGGCATCGCTGTCTTTCAAAGCCAACGCCGCCGTTTTTGAAACAGGCGCCGATCTGTGGCAGCTATTGGCGACAATCAAGCGCGACTGACATCACATTGTCTCCCAAGACAAAAAAGGCTCTGGATCGATCGATCCAGAGCCTTTTCCGTAAAGTATATCTATAGATCAGCCGACAAATGCGCGTTCGATGACAAACTCGGCGGGCTTATTGTTTGCGCCTTCCGTCAGTCCCGCCTTTTCAAGCAACTCCTTAGTGTCCTTGAGCATGGCCGTCGATCCGCAAATCATACCGCGATCAACAGCTGGATCGAGCGGCGGAACACCCAGATCGGTAAACAGTTTGCCGTTTGCGATCAGATCGGTAATGCGCCCCTGGAACGCGTAATCTTCGCGTGTCACCGTCGGATAATGCTTGAGCTTGTCGCCGACAACCTCAGCCAGGAACTCGTGATTGCGGATCTCTTCCATCAGGTCGAAACCGTACTTCAGCTCCGCAATCTCCCGGCACGTATGCGTGAGAATGACTTCGTCAAACTTTTCATAGGTTTCGGGATCGCGAATGAGGCTCGCAAACGGAGCGATGCCCGTACCGGTCGAGAACATGTACAGGCGCTTGCCCGGCGTCAGCGCGTCGAGCACCAGAGTGCCAGTCGGCTTCTTTCGCATGAGAACCGTGTCGCCTGGCTTGATCTTCTGAAGATGCTGCGTCAGCGGACCGTCCTGCACCTTGATGGAGAAGAACTCCAGTTCTTCGTCCCAGGCCGGGCTGGCGATGGAGTAAGCACGATAGATCGGCTTCTCGCCGACCATCAGGCCGATCATTGCAAACTCGCCTGACCGGAAGCGGAAGCCCGCAGGGCGCGTCATGCGGAAACGAAACAAATGATCCGTGTAATGTTCGACAGCCAGAACGGTTTCCGCATAAACTCCATCCGGAATATTGGCGGGTGCCTTGGCGGCGAATTCTTCAGTCTTGGCGGAAACGTTCATTCGTGCGTCTCGTTCTATCCAGCTTCGTGTGCGCTAGCGACATATACCATGAACACACTGTTTTGAAGGCATCCGCGTTTATATGTCGCGGATGCTTGGAAAAATTCGCCTCTTGAACTCAGCTTTAATCAGGCCGAGCGACGGCGCCAGCTATAGGCTTCACCACCTGTCGCCGCGCGAGCAGTCGGCTGGTAGTGAACGGCAATGCCCGGCAGCCGATTTTCGGAAAGACGACGCAGCGCAGTCTCATTGGTGACCGCGAAACTGTCGAAGCCACACCGCAGCATGAGCGGAACCTGGTCGATCAAGACATCGCCCACCGCCCGCAATTCATTGGCGTAGCCGAACCTCTCGCGAAGCAGCGAGGCGTGGCTGAAGCCACGACCATCGTTGAACGCGGGAAAGGCGACAGCGATCAGCACCAGTCGGTAGAGATAGGGTTCCAACCTTGATACGTCATCGGCAGGCTTGACCAGCACGCCAAAGCCAACATCGTTGGAGTTATCGGCGCGCTCGATCAACTCATCAATGGTGAGGAGAGCCGTCTGGCCCTCGCCGGCCTTGACCTCATCCGTTTCGATGATCCAGGGATCAGCGTCCACGAAACCGTTTTCTGTCCAGATACGTGTCATGTTCAATCCCTAAACCTATGCTGCCTGCGCGGCTTCGCCGTAAAGCGCATCCTTGAAAGGCTGCGGGCCAACACGACGATAGGCCTGAAGGAAAGTTTCGTCCTTGGACAACCGAAGGCCAAGATAGGTATCCACGATCTTCTCGACGGCATCAGTCACTTTTTCCGGCTCGAAACCGCGCCCGATGATCTCACCGATCGAAGTATGCTCATCCGCCGAACCGCCAAGCGTGATCTGATAGAGTTCAGCACCCTTCTTCTCCACGCCAAGCAAGCCGATATGGCCGACATGGTGATGGCCGCAGGCGTTGATGCATCCCGAGATCTTGATCTTCAACTCACCGATTTCTGCCTGACGCTCGGCGGAGCCGAAACGCTGCGAAATTGCCTGCGCAACCGGAATGGAACGCGCATTCGCAAGCGCGCAGTAATCAAGACCGGGACAGACGATCATGTCGGTGATCAGCCCGGCATTGGCTGTTGCAAGGCCTTGCGCTACCAGCACCTTATAGACGGCTTCGAGATCGGCAAGCGCCACATGCGGCAGAACGATATTCTGCTCGTGCGTGATCCGGATTTCATCCAGCGCATACTGCTCTGCGATGTCGGCAACGGCATCCATCTGTACATCTGTCGCATCGCCGGGAACACCACCGATCGGCTTCAGCGAGATCGTCACCATGCCGTAGTCGGGATGCTTGTGAGGCTCAACATTCTGGTGAACCCACTGCGCGAAGCTGGCATCTGCCTTCTTCGCACCCGCCAGCTGCGCCCAGCCTTCAGGACGCGCCACCAGCGCAGGCGGTGCAAAATAGGTGCTGATCGCCTCGATATCTGCCTCAGGAAGCTTCAGTTCGGCACCCTGCAAATGCGCAAATTCGGCTTCTACCTGACGAGCGAGTTCTTCCGTTCCTGTCTCGTGGACGAGGATCTTGATGCGCGCCTTGTACTTGTTGTCACGACGGCCATGCAGATTGTAAACGCGCAAGATCGCAGTCGTGTAGGACAGCAGATCCTGCTCCGGCAGGAAGTCACGGATTTTCTTTGCGATCATCGGCGTGCGGCCCTGGCCACCACCGACGTAAACGGCAAAACCGATCTCACCCTTGTCGTTCTTTTTCAGATGCAGCCCGATGTCGTGAACCTGAATGGCAGCACGGTCGCGTTCAGCGCCGGTCACTGCAATCTTGAACTTGCGCGGCAGGAAGGAAAACTCAGGATGCACCGAAGACCACTGACGCAGGATCTCGGCGTATGGACGTGGATCCGCCACCTCATCCGCAGCAGCACCGGCAAAGTGATCAGCGGTCACATTTCGAATGCAGTTGCCAGACGTTTGTAGCGCATGCATCTCGACGGACGCGAGTTCCGACAGAATATCCGGCGTATCGGAAAGTTTCGGCCAGTTGTACTGGATGTTCTGGCGCGTGGTGAAATGGCCATAGCCACGGTCGTACTTGCGGGCGATGTGCGCAAGCATCCGCATCTGCCGGGAATTCAGCGTGCCATAGGGGATCGCAACGCGCAGCATGTAGGCGTGAAGCTGCAGGTAGACGCCATTCATCAGACGCAGCGGCTTGAATGCATCCTCAGCAAGCTCGCCCGAGAGGCGACGCGCAACCTGATCACGAAACTGCTCCACGCGACTGGAAACGAAAGCGTGGTCAAACTCATCATAACGATACATCGAATTCCTCAGGCAGCAATGAATGCCGGATCAGCGGGCTTGTAACCGGGGGCATAATCCATCGTCGGACCAGCGGCGCGAATACGCTCGCGTAGGCGCAGAGGACGGATAAGGCCATTGACCTCTTCCACGTCCACTACGTTGACGTCAACGACAAGATTTGCAGAAAAATCGCGTTTTCCGATTTCCTCCAATGCTGCGACGGCCTCAGTGTGCCGCGCCACCAAGGCGCTCTGCAATGCCTCGTTCCACGCTCCACTGGCGTCAAGCCAAACGGCAATGCCGTCGGTCAGACGATTCGCGGTCAACACCTTGTCTGCCATCACTGGGTCCTGTCGTTCCTGTGCGTTCGCACAATGATGAGTTATTGCACTTAATATCGCAGTTTCATGAAAAATCGAGAAGCAACAGCAATCCGTGGAGACCGGACTTCTGATATTTTCATTCCGAATGTGCGGCAAATCACAGAAAATCAGCCTGATACGCTGTCGACGCAACGCTGCGTGGTGGGCGGTCTCGGGGGGAATCGGTGTTTTCAAGCTCTCCACACCTGTCGTATGGTGGAGCAATATCAGAAAAGGACATGAGCGCGTGACTCCGAAAACAATCGCTACCCGCCTGCTGGATGTTATCGACAATGACATCCTCCCGCTCACCGAGCGCGGAGTGGCCCTCGGCAACAAGGTGTTTGGTGCTGCAATCCTCCGCAAGGCGGATCTCTCACTGGTTCTTGCAGAAACCAACAACGAACTCGAAAATCCACTCTGGCACGGCGAAGTGCATACGCTGAAGCGCTTCTATGAGATGGCGGAGCGGCCGGACCCACGCGAACTCATTTTCCTGTCCACCCATGAACCCTGCACCATGTGCATGTCGGCAATCACCTGGGCAGGTTTCGATAACTTCTATTTCTTCTTCAGCCACGAAGATTCGCGTGACGCCTTTACCATCCCCCATGATCTAAAGATCCTGAAGGAAGTGTTCGGCCTGGAGCCCGGCGGTTACAAGCGGCAGAATGCATTCTGGAAATCCTTCGCGATCAGCGAAATGGCCGATACCGAGGAGGAAAAGCTTCGTACCGAACTTCACGAGCGGATCAATGCCATCAAAGCCAGGTATGATGCACTCTCGGAAAGCTATCAGCAAAGCAAGTCCGACAACGGCATTCCCCTGAACTGATAGAATAAGGCTTTAGCAATGCAGCCCTCCAAGGATATCTCCGATCTCCTGAAACTTATGGCATCTCTGCGGGATCCTCAGACGGGATGCCCGTGGGATATCAAACAGGATTTCCAGACCATAAAGCCCTACACGATCGAAGAAGCCTATGAGGTGGCCGACGCAATCGAGCGTGCGGATCTTGAAGATCTGAAGGATGAGTTGGGAGATCTGCTGTTTCAGGTCGTATTCCATGCACAGATGGCGGAAGAAGCAGGCGCATTCAGCTTTGCCGACGTCGTTGAGGCGATAACGACGAAGATGATCAGGCGGCATCCGCACGTGTTTGCACGTTCGGATGTCAATACGCCCGAAGCGGTCAGACTCCAGTGGGATCAGATCAAGGCGGCCGAAAAGAAAGATCGCGCCGAGCGACGCGCAAAGCGCGGATTGGTTGACGATGAGACTGTCGGCCTTCTAGGTTCCGTATCTCGTCATCAACCTGCTCTTGTCGAGGCACTGAAGCTGCAGGAACGCGCGGCAACTGTTGGCTTCGATTGGTCGGAAGCAGAACCAATTCTCGACAAGATCGAAGAAGAGATCGCAGAATTGCGAGAGGCTCTGCGAGAGGGGCAATCCGTAAAGATAAAAGACGAACTCGGGGACCTGATATTCGCCGTTGTGAACATCGGTCGTCACGTAAAAGCCGATCCCGAGCAGGCTTTACGTGGAACGAATTCGAAATTTCGAAACCGATTCAGTTATATAGAAACGGAACTTAAGAAATTGGGGAAGGCTCCTGCTGAAGCCTCTCTTGAGGAGATGGAGGCCTTCTGGCAGGCTGCCAAGGGCGTGAAACCTAGAGAGGCAGCAGAATAGGGAGCGGCTTACCGCTCCCAGTCTTCCTTTTCTGCCACCGGGAAGACACCCAGCTTTCGTTCAAGGGCGTTCGCCTGTTGCTCGGAAAGTCTCAGATCGAAAGCGACAGAGCCATCTTCCAGGTCCTCTCGCTGGTCGACCATGGCATTTTCATAGATCCACGAAATCAGCGACAGCTTTTCCGGCGGAAGCACGACAGTCGTCTCCGTCACGACACCCGCAAGGCGTCGTGAAATCTCGTCCATCAAACGATCGACGCCCTCACCGGAGATTGCCGAGACGGCCATGACGTTTTCACGGCCAAGAGCGCGTTCGGCAACGGCCTCGTGCGCCTCGGGCTCCAGACGGTCGATCTTGTTCCAAACCTCGATAATGCGCTCGCTGCGCTCTTTCTCGTCGATGCCAAGATCATCGAGGATACGCAGGACATCCGCCGACTGTGCGCTGTTATCGGGATCGGACATATCGCGGACGTGGAGAATGAGATCCGCCTCCAGCACTTCCTCCAGCGTCGCGCGGAAAGCGGCGACCAGATGAGTAGGAAGATCCGAAATGAAGCCGACCGTATCGGAGAGGATGACAGTTCGGCCATGCGGCAACTTCATGCGACGAAGCGTTGGATCAAGCGTGGCGAACAACATGTTTTCTGCCAGCACGCCTGCTCCCGTGATCCGGTTGAAGAGCGTGGATTTTCCGGCATTCGTGTAGCCCACGAGCGCGACGATCGGATGAGGAACCTTGCGGCGCTTGGCCCTATGCAGCTGTCGGGTGCGCACGACCTGCTCAAGTTCGCGCTCCAGCTTGAGAATACGCTCCTGCAGCAGTCGACGGTCAGCTTCGATCTGAGTTTCACCCGGACCACCCATGAAGCCCGCACCACCACGCTGACGCTCAAGGTGTGTCCAGCTTCGCACGAGGCGACCCTTCTGGTAATTGAGATGGGCAAGATCGACCTGGAGCGTCCCTTCCTTCGTGGAGGCGCGTCGCCCGAAAATCTCGAGAATGAGACCCGTGCGATCAATCACCTTCGCCTGCCATTCCTTTTCGAGATTGCGCTGTTGCACGGGCGTCAACGGATGATCGACGATCACCAGACCACAGTCATTCTCGTCCAGAAGAGTCTTGATCTCCTCGATCTTGCCGGTCCCAATCAGTGTCGCGGGCTTCGGCTGACTGACCGGTATGATCAGTCCACGAGCAATCGTCAGGTCAATGGCACGAGCCAGACCCATTGCTTCTTCCAGTCTTGCTTCATCGGATCGGCGCGGCGCAGGTGTCGCCGTATCCGACGGGCCGGAAGCGGCAGATCGCGCCTGTTTCAAGACCGGAACGAGCACCAGCGCGCGCATATCATCGCGGCGCTTCTCGGCGTCGGGGATCAGGGATTCATTTGAGGTATCGCGAGTGACTATCGCAGTCTTCCTTCAATTCTAGCCAATTAAGCCGTTTGCGGAAACAACCAGTTCGCTAAGACATGCGAAAACCGCCGAAAAGTGTCGGCGGTCTGAAGTTCCCTGAAAGTGACGGCTTTCCTGAGTGATAGATGGGGCAACCGGTGTTGGTATTCAATGGCTGCCCTGATCGAGATCAACCAGCGCTTTCTTCGGTTTCGAACATCTGCATCGGCTGTCCAGGCATGATCGTAGAGATCGCATGCTTGTAGACCAGCTGCGAATGACCATCACGCCGCAACAACACGCAGAAATTGTCGAAGGATGTTACAACACCCGTCAGCTTGACGCCATTGATGAGGAAGATAGTAAGTGAAATCTTCTGCTTGCGAACAGTGTTGAGAAACAAGTCTTGAAGATTTTGAGAACGTTCCGCCATAGCGCCGCTTCTTTCTTTTTTGCCAGCCGTGCGGCCGGGATATGATCACGCTCGGAAAATTCGGTAGAGCACCTCTCCTACCTCCACCGTCCGTGCAATTGGTTATCAAATCGCCGTGTTTTGCGCAATGACCAATCGCATATGCGAAGAACCGGCTCTTGTTGAGAACAATGCTTGTAAAAGCAGTTACTTATCGAGAAATCTCGCATTTTGCGAAGCTCAATAGGCCGTCCATACGACGCCTAATGAATATCATGCTATTGAACTATCCACAGCTCTTGGCAGCGCCAACCTGCATAGGCCAGGTGGAATTTTCGCAGGGTCATTCCCTAGAAATATTGGATGGACACCCGGAATAACTGCTCCACATCGCGCACGGCCTTTCGAGTAGCCAGCAGAACAACTCTGTCCTTTGCCTTGATCCGCGTTTCACCACCAGGTTTCAGAACCTTCCCGTCGCGCAGCATGGCACCAATTCGTATTCCTTCCGGCAGATCGAGATCGCGAAGACAGGACCCAACCAGAGGTGAAGTTTCCAGAGCCTCGGCTTCGATCACCTCTGCGGCGCCATTCTGAACGGCGTAGACGGATCGAATTCGCCCCTTGCGAACATGCTGAAGGACACGGGAAATGGTAACAGCGCGCGGATTGATAACGGAGTCGATGTTCAATGAATCGCTCACCTCGCTCAGCGAGGTGGAATTGACAAGAACGAGGTTGGATCGGCATCCGAGCGCCTTGGCCATGACCGCACTGAGAATATTGACCTGGTCATTGTTGGTCAGCGTAATCATCAGGTCGGCATCCTGAATATCGGCCTGCTGCAGAAGGCTCTGCTCAAGAGATGAGCCCTGCAGAACAACGGCGTTCTTCAGCTCTTCTGCAATGAATGTGGCGCGCGCCCGATCTGTTTCGATGATCTTGACCCGGCTTCTTGGCTGCATCTGCTCGATACGCTGTGCAACATAGAGCCCGATATTGCCACCACCGGCGATCACGATCCGCTTCGCTTCCTGCTCTTCATGGCCGAACAGACCAAGCGTGCGCCGTGTATGTTCGCGCTGGCAGATCACATAGGCCAGATCCCCAACGTGAAGCTGATCACCCGATCGCGGAATGAAAAGCTTCCCGTCCCGCAAAACTCCCACAACGGTGGCAATGAGATCCGGAAACAGTTGGCTCAATTGCTCAAGCGGCGTGTCCACCACCGGGCAATCTTCCATGCATTCAATGGCAACCATCGCGATGGCGTCGTCAGCGAAGCGGGCAACGTCCACAGCACCGGGAAACGATATACGTCGCAGGACCATCTTACCGACTTCGATTTCTGGAGAAATCGTCACGTCGATCGACATGTTCCGGCTGCTGAAGAGATCGGCATATTCCGGCAGCAGATAGCTTTGCGAGCGAATACGGGCGATCTTGGTCGGCACGCTGAAAAGCGCATGAGCGACCTCGCAGGCCACGATGTTAACCTCATCGTACAACGTGACGGCGATGATCATGTCCGCCTGTTCGGCACCTGCCTTGGCGAGCACATCCGGATGCGCGCCGTGACCGACATAGCCGCGCACATCGAGCGTTTCGGTGATGGCGTTGATCAACGCCGCCGAAGTATCGATCACCGATACCTCGTTTTCTTCCTGCGAAAGACGCTCGGCGATGCCGTAACCCACCTGCCCGGCACCACAAATGATGACCTTCATTTTGCTCTTTCAACGTAACGGGTGGGTATTCAGAGTTCAGACGCCCAGCGACTTCAGCTTCCGATGAAGTGCTGAACGCTCCATACCAACAAATTCAGCCGTGCGGGAGATGTTGCCACCAAAACGATTGATCTGCGCCACAAGATAATCGCGCTCGAACATTTCGCGAGCCTCGCGGAGCGGCAAGGTCATGATGTGATGATCGCCCTTCGTGGAGATCTTCGGCAGCATGTCGCCAAGATCCGTCGGAAGCATATCCGCCGAGATCGGCGAATCCGGACCGTCGGTTCGCGCAAGGATCATCAGTCGCTCGATGTTGTTACGCAACTGGCGAATATTGCCGGGCCAGTCATGCGCCTGCAGAACAGCCATAGCATCATCGCCGATCTTGCGCGGACGAATGCCCGCCTGCTCCGAGATCTGTCGCATGAACATGTCCACAAGGAAGGGGATGTCTTCGCGACGCTCGGCCAAGGCTGGAACCTTGACGGGCACGACAGCAAGGCGATGGTAAAGGTCCTCACGGAAGATGCCTTCCGCAATCAGGTTCTCGAGGTGGTATGCGGTCGACGAAATGATGCGAACATCGACCTTGACGCGTTTGGATCCACCGACGCGTTCGAACTGTTGATCAACCAGCACCCGCAGGATCTTGTTCTGCGTTTCGCGCGGCATCTCGCCAACCTCATCAAGATACAAGATACCGCGATGCGCTTCTTCGAGTGCGCCGATCTTGCGTGGCTGCCCCGGCCCGCCTTCCGTACCGAACAGCGCGATCTCCATACGATCCGGCGTAATGGTTGCTGCGTTCAAGGCGACGAAGGGACCGCCCGCGCGGGACGACCGCTTGTGGATCATCCGCGCAACAAGTTCCTTTCCGGAACCGGAGGGGCCGAGAATCATGATGCGACTATTGGTCGGCGCAATCTTTTCGATCGTCTGGCGAAGCTGCGATATGGCGACCGAGGTCCCCACGAGTTCCGAAGAATCGCCCGCCCGTTTCTTAAGCTCGGTGACCTCGCGCTTCAGCTTCGAATTCTCAAGCGCACGCTCGGCGATCAGGATCAGGCGATCAGCCTTGAACGGCTTCTCAATGAAATCGAAAGCGCCGCGCTTGATGGCGGATACGGCAGTCTCAATGTTGCCATGACCTGAGATCATCACGACCGGAACCTCCGGGTGCCGGACCTTGATCTCATCCAGCAGAGCCAGCCCATCAAGCTTGCTTCCCTGCATCCAGATATCCAGGAAAATCAGGCGCGGCACACGATCGGAGATCGCCGCGAGGGCGCTATCGCTGTCATGCGCCATCCGCGTCTCGTGTCCTTCATCGGACAGAATACCCGCAACGATTTCACGAATGTCTGCTTCATCATCCACGACGAGGATATCAGACGCCATAAGCTGCTTCCTTGTTCATATCTGTTTGAGACGCGGCAGCACTCTGAACATGCGGCAGGATCACACGGATCATGGCACCCTTGCCCTGATCGAAATCCGCCGGTGCGTCGTGCAGTTCCAGTTGGCCGCCGTGCTCCTCAATGATCTTCTTCACGATGGCGAGTCCGAGCCCGGTGCCCTTTTCTCGCATCGTCATGTAAGGCTCGAGAATGCGGTGCCGGTTTTCAACCGGTAGACCGTTTCCATTGTCGATGATGTCGACCCGGAACTGGTCCTTCGTCGCATCGAAGATTGACCGGACCAGAACCTTCCGACCATCGCGCTCGGCGTCACTGGGGACCGCCTCGATGGCCTCAACCGCATTCTTGATGAGATTGCCGAAGGCCTGACCCAGCATGCGCGAGTCAAACAGGCCTTCCAACCGCTCGTCTCCCAGTTCGCGGAGAAACGTTACATGGCTGGCGCCCATTTCGCGCAGGAAAATTGCATCTCGGAGGATATCCCTAAGATCGCCCTTTTCCTTCGTCGGCTTCGGCATTCGGGCGAACGAGGAGAACTCATCCACCATTCGGCCAATGTCACCCACCTGCCGCACGATTGTATCCGTGCACTGGTCGAAGACTGCCCGGTCGCTTTCGTCTATCTGCTTGCCGTATCGACGTTTCAACCGCTCTGCTGAAAGCTGGATCGGCGTCAGCGGGTTCTTGATTTCGTGCGCAATACGTCGAGCGACGTCGGCCCAGGCAGTCGAGCGCTGCGCAATGACAAGGTCGGTGATGTCGTCCAGCGTGATGACATAGGAGTCAGTGCTGCTGCGCTGCTCTTCGCGCGTGACCTGCACACTCAGAGTGCGTTCCTTGCCCCCCCGTACAAGGTTCACTTCCTTGCGCAGCTCTCCACGCGCCCTGCCCGCTGCCTCCTTCAGAACCTGATCGATTTCCGGCGCCACGTCTTCAAGTCGCTCGCCAACCAGTTGGTCGGCCTGCATGCCAAGGAAATCTTCGGCAGATGGATTGACGATCGTGATCCGGTGGTCGTTTTCGACACCGATAACAGCAGCAGTGACGCCCGAAAGCACAGCCTCGATGAAGCGGCGGCGATCATCCACCTCATCCTTCGCTTCCAGAATTTCATTTCGCTGACTGCGTATCTGCGAGATCATCTTGTTGAAGGTTCGCGACAGATTGCCGACATCGCCATCCGCAGAGCGTACCGGCACCACGACATTGAAATTACCCGTTGCGACATTATCCGCGGCACTGATCAGCAAACGGATCGGGCGAACGATACGGTCGGCGACGGCGATGGCAGTCCAGATCGCAGCCAGAAGAACGATGAGCGCGAAGCCAAGATAGAGAACGGCAAAGGCAACCTGCAGGCTCATACGGCCCGCTTCCATCGCTTGATACTCCGCCCGATTATCCTCCATCAACCGCATGGCGCTCATGACCTTGGGGTCGACGGCACGGATGGTGTACAGAAACGCGCCAGGGATGGCTTCCAGCTTGATGATCGCACCAACCAAGTTTGTAATGCCAGGCGGAATGAGCGTCGGCTGACCGGCCGCCGAACTGGCCAAGGCATCCTTGGGGATTGCGGGCAGCGGCTTCTCGGTCTGGATGTCTGCCTGGGCGATCGCTTCGCCATCCTCACGGACCAGGAATGCACCCAGCATCCCGCGGCCCCTGGCTTGACGCGTCATCAGGTCAACGAATCCGGTGCGATCCAGATAGAACATCGCTCGGTTTCGTTCGAGGTCGTTTGCCATCGATACGGTCTGACCCTGCAGATAGCTCGCATTCTCAAGCATGTAGGCACGCGCAACGTCCAGCGAGGACTGGACAATCGACTGGGTGCGCAAGGAGAACCAACGATCAAGACCGACATTCAGCGTCAGACTTGCAAAAATCGCGACCAGAACAGCAGGCGTGATCGCAACGATCGAGAACAGAACCACGATACGGACGTGTAGACGCGCTGCGGCGCGGCCGCGCTTGCGGGCTTTGACCAGGCGTGAAACTTCGCGTGCGATCAGATAGATCAGCCCCAGCACGAAAAGCGTGTTGAGAACCGCCGAGGTGATCACGACATTAGACGTCGGTGCAATGGGCGTAGCGCCGAGAAGCACGAGAAGAGTTGCAACGGCGCAGATGAGTGCGCCGCCTGCAAGCAGAAGCCCGGGCAATGCGAAGGATGCACGCCGGTCCTGCACCAGTGCCGCCGGTTCTTCACCCGCGGCCGCTGACAACGCATCTGCCATGCTTAACCCCAATCCCAGCCCCTGCACTCAAACAGCGACCAACGCGCTCATTTCGCAAAAACGACCGCATCCGGGATGCGACTCGATCTGTCTTCTGCGTTGCTATTGAGCAACGCATTGTGGCGAAAATGCAACGAGCCCTGATCCTATGTCAAGCTCGAAGGGCAAGGGCGGCTACACGGTCCGCGAGCTGCGGTAAACCGAAACGCCTAATTCGCGGATCTTCTTTCGCAAAGTGTTGCGGTTGAGCCCAAGCAGATCCGCTGCCTTGATCTGGTTTCCTCTCGTTGCCGTGAGGGCGGCAAGAATGAGCGGATATTCCATTTCTGTCAGAACGCGGTCGTAAAGCCCCGGCGGCGGTAATGCCTCGCCGAAGCTTGCGAAATAGGTCCGCATATTTTCTTCGACCGCCTGGGCAATCGTCATGTTATCCGGTCGCGCACCCATTTTCTCGATCGGACTGTCAGGAACATCGGATCTGAGCTCCGTATCGATAATCTCGCGCGTAATGACTTCCTGTGGATAGAGCGCCATTAACCGGCGCACCAGGTTCTCCAGTTCGCGAACGTTTCCGGGCCACGCATAGGCTTTCATCAGATCCAGCGCTTCCGTGTCGAATCGCTTGCCATCAAGGCCCTGCTTTTCAGCCTGCTGCATGAAGTGACGAACGAGATCCGGAATGTCTTCAGCGCGGTCCCGCAAGGGCGGCAAGCGCAGCGGCACCACATTCAGGCGATAGTAGAGATCCTCGCGGAACAGTCCCTGATTGATGAGCTGCTTCAGATCCTTGTTGGTTGCGGCCACGATACGGACATCGGTACGGATCGGAGTCCGACCACCCACCGTCGTGTACTCCCCCTGCTGAAGAACGCGCAGCAGCCGCGTCTGGGCGTCCATGGGCATATCGCCGATTTCGTCCAGGAAAAGCGTTCCACCCTCAGCCTGCTCGAAGCGACCGGTCGAGCGGTTCTGCGCGCCGGTGAACGCACCCTTTTCATGTCCGAAAAGTTCGGATTCGATCAGGTCTCGCGGAATGGCCGCCATGTTGATGGCAACGAAGGGGCCATTCCGCCGCTTGCCATAATCATGCAGCGCCCGTGCCACGAGTTCCTTGCCGGTGCCGGACTCGCCGGTAATCATCAACGTCAGGTCCGTCTGCATGAGTCGGGCCAGAACGCGGTAGATTTCCTGCATCGCAGCCGAGCGGCCGACCAGCGGCATGCCGTCCTGCATGTCGTCATCCAGCTTGGCTGGCTTGCGCTTCGGCTCGGAAAGCGCCCGCCCGATGATGGCAATCAATTCGGTCAGGTCGAACGGCTTCGGAAGATAATCGTAGGCGCCCTTCTCCGATGCCTTGATGGCGGTCATGAATGTGTTCTGCGCGCTCATGACCAGAACCGGCAGATCGGGGCGTGACTTCTTGATGCGCGGAAGCAGATCGAAAGCGTTCTCATCCGGCATGACAACGTCGGTCACGACTAGATCACCCTCGCCTGCTGAAATCCAGCGCCACAGCGTGGCAGCGTTCGAGGTGATGCGCACGTCGTAACCGGCACGTGTCAGCGCCTGGTTCAATACGGTCCGGATGGCCGCATCGTCATCTGCGACAAGGATGGTAGCAGTCATTTCAAACTTCCTGTCGTGTTCAGCAGCGACCTTCAAGCCTGAAGGTCATCTCCCTTGTGCATGGGCATGAGTACGCGAAAGACCGTCCGGCGCGCCTGGCTGTCGCATTCGACGATACCGCCATGGCCACCGATGATCTTTGCGACAAGCGCAAGGCCGAGGCCCGAGCCGTTGGTTTTCGTGGTAATGAATGGATCGAACAGATGGGGCAGAAGATCACTCGGCACGCCCGGTCCGTTGTCGATGACACAGAACTCCAGTGGAAGAGAGATCTTTTCCCGCGTACCGGCGACGGAGAGGCGAATACCTGGCCGATAGGCAGTGGTCAGCATGATCTCGCCATCCTGCTGGTCGCCAATCGCTTCGGCAGCGTTTTTGATCAGATTGAGAAACACCTGCACGAGTTGATCACGGTTTGCATAAACGGACGGGAGCGAGGGATCATAGTTTTCGCTGATCTTGATATCGCGCGCGAAACCGGCCTTCGCCACAGCCTTTACGTGATCGAGTACGGAGTGAATGTTGAGCGGAACCCGGTCCACAGGACGTTCATCCGAAAACACTTCCATCCGATCCACTAGCGAAACGATCCGATCGGTTTCATCACAGATCAATCGGGTCAGCGCACGATCATCGTCTGCGACCGATGTTTCGAGCAACTGGGCCGCACCGCGGATGCCAGAAAGCGGATTCTTGATCTCATGCGCAAGCATGGATGCTAGGCCTGTTACAGACCGTGCCGCTGCCCGGTGGGTCAGCTGACGGTCGATCTTGTCCGCCATGCTTCTTTCCTGAAACACAATGACGACACAGGCCGGATCCGTCACCACAGGCGCGACATACAGGTCCACCAGCTTTTCCTGGCCAAGACGCGGAGATGAGAGATCGACACGGTATTCGTTGACCGGCGCACGACGCTCCCGCACCTGATCGATCAAAGCCAGAAGCGGGCTGCCAAAAGGAATGAAGGTTGAGATCTTGTTCTTGGCGAGATGCGTTGCGCTGGCGCCGAAAAAAGCTTCGGCCTCCCAGTTTGCGAAAACGATCCGCCCTTCCTGATCGACCATGATCACTGGGTTCTGAACTGAATTCAAAACCGCCATGGCCAGTTTGTCGGTTGCTTGCGGGCTCATGCGGCCTCCCTACGCGCAGGAACCGCGCCTTTGATCATTACGTCTTCCAACACCCTTACGACACGAGCAGGATCACTCTCTGTCATTAGGTTCGCTTTTACATCTCCCGGGACGCCGATCGTGTTGCGATCGATATACCAGCCGACATGTTTGCGGGCATGGCGCAGACCAGCCTCCCGCCCATAGAACGCAAGCATCATCTCGTAGTGTTCGCAGGCAACCGACGCCTTTTCGCGGACATCAGGCTCCCGGGCACCAGCAAGAACGCCTGCATGCCAAGGACGACCCTGCGTGCCTCGCCCAGTCATAACAGCATCCGCACCGGATGCTGCCACGATGTTCTGCACGTCGTCTGCTGTCTCGACATCGCCATTGGCCACAAGCGGAATGTGAAGAACGTCCCGAACCGCGTGAATGGCGGACCAGTCCGCACGACCTTCGTAAAACTGCATCCGTGTCCGCCCGTGCACGGTAATCATTGCCACCCCGGCGTCCTGCGCTCGCTTTGCGATCAGGGGCGCGTTGAGCGAATTTTCATCCCAGCCCAACCGCATCTTGACTGTGACGGGCACGCGAACAGCACTAACCACAGCTTCCACAAGGCTCAGTGCATGGTCTGGATCCCGCATGAGGGCAGAACCGGAATATCCACCGGTCACCTTCTTTGCGGGACAGCCCATATTGATATCGATGATGTCAGCTCCCTCGCCCTCGACAATCCGGGCGGCTTCGGCCATCCAGTGCGCCTCGCGGCCTGCCAGCTGCACCATATGTGGGCGAATGCCGGTACTTTTCAGCCTCTCCCAGGATTCACCCTTGTTATGGACGAGTTCCCGGCTCGCGACCATTTCCGTCACGACCAGTCCTGCGCCATAGCGCCAGGCAAGTTGCCTGTACGGGAGATCCGTCACGCCCGACATCGGAGCAAGCACGATCCGGTTCCGGATCTCGACCGGTCCGATGGAGAATGGCGCTGCGGGATTGAATGGACTCAATTGATGATCTTTCGGGCATCGGAAATTTCTGCCCTATTTTTATTCATTGATTTAGGTTTTGCCAAGAGCGTTTTCGCGAATGCGTCATTTATGGGCGCGAGGCTGGAAAATAGGGATTTGAAGCTGTAGTTCTGCGGTGTCAATCAGAGGATGAACTGAAAAGCAATGTGCGATGGGCGGCAAACATGAGGATCGGCGTTGTTATTGTGGCAGCAGGCCGTGGCGAGCGTGCCGGCGCGCCTGAGCAAGGGCCCAAGCAATACCGGTCCATCGGTGGGCTGCCCGTCATTCATCACACCTTGAATGCATTTCTTACGTGGCAGCCAAGCCATCAGGTCGTCTCAATTATTGCTGTCATTCATCCGGATGATACCGACTTGTTCGCCACAGCAATTGATGACCTCAGTAATGCTAACCGCATAAACTCGGTCATAGGCGGTGCGACGCGTCAGATGTCCGTCCTGGCCGGCTTGAATGCATTGAAGGGATCAGGCGTCACACATGTCATGATTCACGACGCGGCCCGTCCCTTTGTCGAGCATCAGTTGCTCGATTCCATCGCAGACATTCTTGCAGAGGGCGCAGCCGGCGTTCTTCCCGCAATAGCGGTGACAGACACATTGAAGCGGGCAGATGCATCCGGCGTCGTTGAGGAGACGTTGCCCCGGGCAAACCTCTATGGCGCGCAAACGCCGCAAGGGTTTCGCTTCGAAGCGATTCTTACCGCTCATGAGGCTGCTGCGACGAGCGGCAGGACAGATTTTACCGACGATGCTTCCATCGCAGAATGGGCCGGAATAGCCGTGAGGCTTTGCCCTGGCACATCAAGCAACGTGAAGCTAACCACCGCACAGGATATTGCAATGGCAGATGCCAAGCTCAAGACTCAGGAACGATTCCCCGATGTCCGGACCGGAAACGGCTATGATGTACATCAGCTTGTTCCGGGCGACGGGGTCAAGCTTTGCGGTGTGTTCATTCCGCATGACCAAAAGCTCAGCGGTCATTCGGATGCGGACGTTGCATTGCATGCCTTGACGGACGCGCTTCTGGCAACATGCGGCGCAGGTGATATCGGCGACCATTTCCCTCCGTCAGATCCGCAATGGAAAGGCGCTGCCTCTCGGATTTTTCTGGCGCACGCGGCGGAGATTGTCCGTGGAAAAGGCGGCATCATCACCAATGCCGACATCTCCTTGATTGCAGAAGCACCAAAAGTCGCTCCCCATCGCGACGCCATGCGCCAGAACCTGTCGGAAATATTGGCAATCTCGATCGATCGGTGCTCTGTTAAGGCGACCACCAACGAGAAAATTGGCTTCATTGGCCGCAAGGAAGGCATCGCGGCAATCGCGACAGCGACCGTGGTTTACGGGGTCATTGAGGAATGAACCAGATGCCCCAGGAAATTGTCGAACTTGCGAGGTTAGTGATCGAGCTGAATTCTTACCGCCGGACCAGAATTGCGACCGCCGAGAGCTGCACGGGCGGTCTGATCGGTGCCGCATTGACGGAAATCGCCGGTTCTTCCGCTGTTGTTGATCGGGGCTTCATCACCTACAGCAACGATGCAAAAATGGATATGCTGGGTGTTACAGCAGAGACCTTGCAGCAATTCGGCGCCGTTTCGCGCGAAACCGCCTTGCAGATGGCCAAGGGCGCACTCATCCGCTCCAATTCACATCTGTCCGTTGCCGTAACAGGAATCGCCGGACCGGGTGGGGCGACGCCGGAAAAGCCAGTTGGCTTGGTCCACCTCTGCGCCGTTCATCGGGATGGTCGCATGATCCACAGGGAAATGCAGTACAGCGATATCGGACGAACAGAAGTGAGACTGGCGACGGTTACGACCGCACTTCAACTGCTTGCGGAATTATCGGCCTGATACACCTTGTCAGCACGCGCTTCGAACGCTTCAGCAAACATGCGGAATGCGCGATCAAACATGGAACCCATGACAGCGCCGAGAATCCTGCTTTTGAACTCGTAGTCGATCAGGAAGTCAACAATGCAGCCCTCCGGCGATTCCCGGAAGCGCCATTGATTGTCCAGATACTTGAACGGACCTTCGATGTATTTCACATCGATCACCAACTCGGCTGGATTGAGTAGCACCTGCGTGGTGAAGGTTTCGCGGATCGCTTTATAGCCAACGGTCATGTCAGCAACCAGTAACGTCTTACCATCGCGCTCTTTGCTCGAACGCACCGACAAGGCTTCGCAGAGTGGAAGAAACTGCGGATACTTCTCAACGTCTGCGACAAGCGCGAACATATTTTTGGGGGAATGGCGAACGGCACGGTGGTTTTCAAACTTTGGCATGTTGTTCAGCTAATATCGGATAGGCTTCAAGACAAGTGACAGTTCGCCGCGATCAGTTGAAACATCGGCCGATACCTCTAATTAGCCATGATCAAGGTGGATCAGGCTCAAGCCTGAGCTGACACCTGCCCCTCCCCAGACTCTTCGAAATCGGCATATGGCAGTATGGATGATACACTTAAACTGATAAGACACCTCAAAAAGGCAGACGACATCGCCGAAAAAATTGAGGAACCTATGTTGTCATACCTCATCAGGATGGCTTTGGATGAGGCTAGGACCATAAGGTTCAACCAATCGCCGCCGCCTGCATCGAACGACACTACGTAGCCATGTCCTACTCCGCAGCAGCAAGCAATTTTCTTGCACGCGCCTCACGCAGACGCGCGAAGTCATCACCAGCATGATGCGAAGAGCGCGTTAGGGGGCTGGATGAAACCATCAGGAAGCCCTTCGAATAGGCCACGGTCTCATAAGATTTGAACTCTTCAGGAGTAATGAATTTCTCGACCTTATGGTGCTTACGCGTCGGCTGAAGATACTGGCCGATCGTGAGGAAATCGACGTCTGCTGTACGCAGATCATCCATCAACTGCAAAACTTCGTTGCGCTCCTCGCCCAGCCCAACCATGATACCGGACTTCGTGAACATGGTTGGATCCAACTCCTTCACACGCTGCAACAAGCGAATGGAGTGGAAGTAGCGCGCGCCCGGGCGGACCGTCAAGTAGTTGCCCGGAACCGTCTCGAGGTTATGGTTGAATACGTCCGGCTTGGCGGCTACTACTCGCTCCAGAGCTCCCGGCTTCTTGAGGAAGTCAGGTGTCAGGATTTCGATCGTCGTCGAAGGAGAAGCCTCACGAATGGCCCAAATGACCTTTTCGAAATGTTCGGCACCACCATCATCCAGATCGTCACGATCCACCGAGGTGATCACGACGTGGCTAAGCCCCATCTGCTTGACGGCCTTGGCGACATTGGCAGGCTCTTCGAGGTCAAGCGCATTTGGCTTGCCGGTTGCCACGTTGCAGAATGCACAGGCGCGCGTGCAAATCTCGCCCATGATCATGAAAGTGGCATGCTTTTTATCCCAGCACTCGCCGATATTGGGACAACCCGCCTCTTCGCACACAGTCACCAGCTTGTGGCTACGCACAAGCTCCCGCGTTTCCTGATAGCCCTTGGACGTGGGCGCCTTCACGCGGATCCATTCGGGCTTGCGCATGACCTCGGTATCCGGGCGATGCGCCTTCTCCGGATGGCGAACACGCTTGGCATCATCACCGGACATGCGATCAAGAATAGTGACCATTGTAAATTGCTTTCTTAGGCTAGCGTCTCACAAGTTTTGCGACGAATAGCAGACCGCAGGCACCAAGGAAACCGCTTACGAGGCCACCCCAGGCGCCGGGCTCGACCCAAATGCCTGCCCGTTCCAGGATCGCAGTGGCTAAAGCTGCCCCCACTACACCTATCACGATATTCATGAATACGCCGAAGCGCAGATTCATCAGCATGCCTGCCAGCCAGCCGGCCAGACCGCCAATGATAATGGTTCCGAAGAAACCGAGACCTTCCATGCAGCGTCCTCCTTTGCGGACACGATATGGGCTTGGCCTCGCGCGGTTACAATGCCGCCCGAGGCCGATTTGGCATCAGGCATTCAGGACTTTGCCATAGGCGTCGAGAACGCTTTCCTTCATCATTTCCGAGAGTGTCGGATGCGGGAAAATCGTATGCATCAGCTCTTCTTCAGTCGTCTCCAGGTTCATGGCGACAACGAAGCCCTGGATAAGCTCGGTGACTTCTGCACCCACCATATGTGCGCCCAGAAGCTCGCCCGTCTTCTTGTCGAAAATGGTCTTGATCATCCCCTGATCTTCGCCGAGAGCAATGGCCTTGCCGTTTGCCGCAAACGAATAACGGCCAACACGAATATCGCGGCCCTGCTCCGTCGCCTTGGCCTCTGTGAGACCAACCGAAGCAACTTGAGGGTTACAGTAGGTGCAGCCCGGAATCTTGGCCTTGTCCATTGGATGAACGCCCGGAACACCGGCGATCTTTTCGATGCAGATGACACCTTCATGCTCGGCCTTGTGAGCCAGCATCGGAGGACCGGCCACATCGCCGATTGCATAGAGACCCGGAATGTTCGTCTTGCCGTAGCCATCAATCACGATGCAGCCGCGATCGGTTTTAACGCCCAGTGCTTCGAGGCCGAGATTCTCGATATTGCCCTGCACACCGACCGCAGAAATCAGGCGATCTGCAGTGATCTGTTGAACCTTGCCATCCTTGGTCTCGACATGAGCGGTAATGGAATTGGCACCCTTTTCGACCTTGGAAACCTTGGCTTCCGTAATGATCTTCAGACCGCGCTTCTCAAGCTGCTTGCGAGCAAACGTGGAAATTTCCACATCCTCGACCGGCATGATGTTTGCCATCAGCTCGACGACGGTGACGTCCACGCCCATGGAACGATAGAAAGACGCAAACTCGATACCGATGGCGCCGGACCCCATGACAACGATCGACTTCGGCATGAAATCAGGCTTCATGGCTTCGAAATAGGTCCAGATCAGCTTGCCATCCGGCTCGATACCCGGCAGTGCGCGCGGGCGGGCGCCGGTCGCCACAATAATATGCTTCGCGGTGTACGTACCTTCACCCAAGACACCCTTGGGAACCGGATTCTGCGGCTGAACGGCGGGCTTGGACGGCGCACCGACGACAATCTCGCCCGGCTTGGTGAGTTTCGCTTCACCCCAGATTACATCAATCTTGTTCTTCTTCATCAGGAACGCAACGCCGCCGTTCAGACGGGCGGAAACGCCTCGCGAACGTGCAACCACATCCTTGACATCAGCCGTCATGGTGCCGTTGAGCGTCAAACCATAGGACTTTGCATGATTGGCGTGATCGAGGATTTCAGCAGATCTCAGCAACGCCTTCGTCGGAATGCAGCCCCAGTTCAGGCAGATACCACCCAGGTGTTCGCGCTCGACGATCGCCGTCTTCAAACCGAGTTGGGCAGATCGAATGGCCGTTACATAGCCGCCGGGGCCGGAGCCGATAATGATCACGTCATAGGATTGAGCCATGGGTGCTTCCACTCCTTCAGAACCTAATTCCTGCAAGCTTCTGGCTTGCCTTGTTGTTCTCTCGGGAGTGGAAGCGTTAGAGCCGGATCAGGCCTCTTCTGAGGCCAGCGGCTCCGCCCGCGTCAACATCCCGCTTATTTCATCCTTCAGGGTCATCCGGCGCTTCCGCAGATCCGCCATATGGAAATCATCGCAGGGTTCGATGTTTGTCTCGCCCAGATGAATTCGATGATTGACCTCTTCGTATTCCTTCGAAATCCGGTGAAAATGGCCGTCTGTCTCTCGCAGGTGGCGCATCTTGCCCAGATGCTCCGGAAATTCTTCTGCAAGCTGATGTGGCGTATGTGTCATGATTACCTCCGTCTTGTGACTTCGATACCCATGCTACCTTCTGCGGATTCCTACTCCTTGACCCTGATCAAACTTCTCAAGGACCTCACAGCCCAAGCATCACACGCACGACCGGCTCGATAGCCCGACCGATAGCACGCGTATTCTCGGCATCCAGATGGATACCATCCAGCGGTGTCGTCACAGCAACCGAACCTGCGTCAAAAAAACCGCAGCCCGTCTCATCCGCCAGGTCTCGATACAAAGTCGCCAGCATCGCCGACTCATCGAGTGAGCCACGAAACATGGCTGCAAAATGGGCATTCGCCGTCTCGCAGGTCTTCGGCGGCGAAACCAAGAGAATATCCGGGGCGTCATAATCGAAGCCCCAGACATGATGGCGAACAAGATCAACGAGACGCTTCATGCCGCTGGCTGCCAGATTGGCAGAGCCCGCAATGCCTCGCTTCATGTCGTTCGTGCCAAGCATGATCACCACGAGATCTACCGGCTTATGCGTTTCGAGAAGGCTCGGCAGCAGCTTCGCCCCGTTTCTCTCGCAGTCGGCCAGATGATCGTCATAGGCGGTGGTCCGGCCATTCAAGCCTTCAGCGATGACCCGGACACCATGTCCAAGCGATTTCTGCAATACGCTCGTCCAACGATCCTCATAGGCGTGACGACCCAGGTTCACCGGGTCGTACCCCCATGTCAGGCTATCGCCAAATGCGAGAACGGATTTCATACCGCCGCCTTTCTGGTCTTATACCAGCATGCCCATCGGGTTCTCGATGTAACGCTTGAACGCACCGAGTAACTCGGCACCCAGCGCTCCATCGACCGCACGGTGGTCGGTTGAAAGCGTCACGGTCATGACGTTTGCAACCTTCATCTCGCCCTTTTTAACGACGACACGCTCTTCACCGGCACCAACTGCCAGAATGGTCGCATGCGGTGGGTTGACGACGGCGGCGAAGTTCTTCACGCCCATCATGCCCATATTGGAAACCGCGGTCGTACCACCCTGATATTCCTCGGGCTTCAGCTTCCGCTCCTTGGCGCGCTTGCCATAGTCCTTCATCTCGTTCGAGATCGCTGACAGGCTTTTGGTTTCAGCCTTGCGAATGATCGGCGTGATCAAACCACCCGGAATGGAAACGGCAACGCCAACATCCGAGTGCTTGTGCTTGACCATGGCGCTATCCGTCCAGGAAACGTTTGCATCCGGCACATCACGCAGAGCCAGAGCAAGCGCCTTGATCACCATGTCGTTGACTGAGAGCTTGTAGACCGGCTTGCCATCCTTCTCAGGTGCGGCAGCATTGAGCTGTGCACGCAGAGCGAGGAGAGAATCGAGTTCGCAATCCACTGAGACGTAGAAATGCGGGATCGTCTGCTTCGACTCCTGAAGGCGCTTGGCAATCGTCTTGCGCATGCCGTCATGCGGCACGAGTTCGTAAGAGCCCTGTTCGAACAGCTTGAGCACGGCTTCGTCGGAAGCGCCCTTGGACGGCGCAGGCGCTGCGGCGGGTGCCGGAGCAGCAGCCGGCGCAGCCTTGGCAGAACCACCCGCGGCAGCCTTTTCGACATCCGACTTCACGACACGGCCCTTGGGACCCGATCCGGAAACCTTGGAAAGATCGAGACCAGCCTCTTTGGCCAGACGACGCGCTAGCGGGGAAGAGAATACGCGATCGCCGGAAGACGCAGGAGCTGATGCCGCCTCTGCCTTTGGCGCTGGAGCGGCAGCAGGTGCCGCCTCGGCCTTCGGAGCAGGTGCGGCTTCCGCCTTGGCAGCTGGAGCAGCAGAAGCGCTACCAGATGCAGCGGCGGAAACATCCTCGCCTTCCTCAGCAAGGATTGCGATCAGGGCATTGACCTTCACGCCTTCCGTGCCAGCAGGTACGACGATCTTGGCGACCACGCCCTCGTCGACGGCTTCCACTTCCATGGTTGCCTTATCGGTTTCGATCTCCGCGATGACATCGCCGGACTTGATCTTGTCGCCTTCCTTCACAAGCCACTTGGCGAGGTTGCCCTCTTCCATGGTGGGAGAGAGGGCAGGCATCGTGATATTGATCGGCATGAGCCTACCCTCCTCTTACTTGTAGCAAACAGCTTTGACGGCCTGAACCACTTCGCCGACGTTCGGCAGAGCGAGCTTTTCGAGGTTGGCCGCGTAAGGCATCGGCACGTCCTTGCCAGCAATCGTCAGGACCGGCGCATCGAGATAATCGAATGCTTCGCGCTGAACCGAGTTGGCAATGAAGTCACCGACAGACGACTGCGGGAAGCCTTCCTCGATCGTAACGAGACGACCGGTCTTCTTGACGGATTCGATGACGGTCGGCAGATCCATTGGACGAATGGTCCGCAGATCGATCAATTCGACATCGATACCGGCCTTCTCCAGTTCAGCAACAGCCTTGACCGCATAGGTCATACCGATGCCCCAGGAAACCAGCGTTACATCCTTGCCCTTGCGATGAATGCGCGCCTTGCCGATCGGCAGGACGAAATCATCGAGCTTCGGCACGTCGAACGACTGGCCGTACAGGATTTCGTTTTCCAGGAAGATCACTGGATTCGGGTCACGAATCGCGGCCTTCAAAAGACCCTTCGCATCTGCAGCCGTATAGGGAACGACGACCTTAAGGCCCGGAATGTGGCTATACCAAGCGGCATAATCCTGGCTGTGCTGGGCAGCGACGCGGGCAGCAGCACCGTTAGGGCCGCGGAACACCATCGGCGCACCCATCTGGCCACCGGACATATAGAGCGTCTTCGCAGCGGAGTTGATGATCTGGTCAATCGCCTGCATGGCGAAGTTGAATGTCATGAACTCAACGATCGGCTTCAGACCAGCCATTGCGGCGCCGACGCCGACGCCGGCAAAGCCATGCTCGGTGATCGGAGTATCGATGACGCGGTTTGCGCCGAACTCCTGAAGCAGGCCCTGGGTAACCTTATAGGCACCCTGATATTCGGCAACCTCTTCGCCCATGACGAATACGTCGGGATCCCGGCGCATTTCTTCTGCCATGGCATCGCGGAGAGCTTCGCGAACGGTGGTCGACACCATTTCGGTTCCAGCCGGGATATCCGGATCAGCCGCAACATCAACCTTCGGCTGGGCAGGAACCTTGCTGTCAGCAGCAGCGGTAGGCTCATCCGCACTTTCGCGCGCTTTGCCACCCGATGCATCAGAGGTTGCAGCAGGCGTGTCGGCATCAGCCTTCGGCGCAGCAGCCACGGCATCGGCACTTTCGCCGTCTTGCAGCAGAATCGCGATTGGCGTGTTGACTTTCACGTTCTCGGTACCGGCAGCAATCAGCAACTTGCCGATAACGCCCTCGTCCACGGCTTCCACTTCCATGGTCGCCTTGTCGGTCTCGATCTCGGCAATCACATCACCCGAGGTGACCTTGTCACCTTCGTTCTTGAGCCACTTCGACAGAGTGCCTTCTTCCATGGTCGGAGAGAGGGCGGGCATAAGGATATTGATAGGCATGGGTTCCCTCCCCGATTAGAGCAGAATGTCGGTGTAGAGCTCGGATACATCCGGCTCCGGATCGCTCTGTGCGAAATCGGCGCTGTCTGCGACGATATCACGGACGTCCTTGTCGATCGCTTTCAGCTCATCTTCGGTCGCCCAGCCCTTTTCGAGAAGGCGCGCACGAACCTGCTCGATCGGATCGTGCTCGGAGCGCATCTTCTGGACTTCGTCCTTCGAACGATACTTCGCCGGGTCCGACATCGAGTGGCCGCGGTAGCGGTATGTCAGCATTTCAAGGATGATTGGGCCCTTGCCAGAGCGGCAATGCTCCATCGCCTCGTCGGCCGCAGCCTTGACGGCGCGAACATCCATGCCATCGACCTGATAACCAGGAATACCGAAGGACGCTCCACGCTGGGAGAAGTCCGTCTGCGCGGAAGCGCGCGCGACCGAGGTGCCCATGGCGTAGCGGTTGTTCTCGATCACGTAGATGACCGGCAGCTTCCACAGGTTGGCCATGTTGAAGCTTTCATAGACCTGACCCTGGTTGGCAGCGCCATCACCGAAGTAGGCGATCGAAACGTTGTCATTGCCGCGATACTTGTTGGCAAAGCCAAGACCTGTACCGAGAGAGACCTGCGCACCGACGATGCCGTGGCCGCCATAGAAATGCTTTTCCTTGGAGAACATGTGCATGGAGCCGCCCTTCCCCTTGGAATAGCCGCCCCGACGCCCCGTCAACTCTGCCATGACACCGCGTGCCGTCATGCCGGTTGCCAGCATGTGACCATGGTCGCGGTAACCGGTGATGACCTGGTCCCCTTCCTTCATCGCCATCTGCATGCCGATGACGACTGCTTCCTGGCCAATATAGAGGTGACAGAACCCGCCGATGAAGCCCATGCCATAAAGCTGGCCGGCCTTTTCCTCAAAGCGGCGGATGAGCAGCATCTCGCGATAGGCGCTCAGCTCGTCGTTCTTGTTGAATTCGGCGATCGTGCCGCCGTTGAAGTCTTTCTTTGCAGGCTTCGCAGCCGCCTTACGGACGGGTGCGGACGCGGATTGCTTCGGCGCCATTCATAACCTCCCTGCGCGTTTGTTTGGTTGCGCGTACCATAGGGAAGAATTCACGCCTCAGCAATGCCATAAATGCATGGCTCACATGATAATCAACTATCTGAAATCACTAAGAAAAAGTTGATTTAACCAATTTTAGGTTAATTCAGAAATAGCTGCGAAAAACGGTGATCTCGTCTTTGCGAGAAACATTGAGCTGGTATCGCGCAATTTCGTCCAGCATGTCCTTTTCCAGCGAACCGTCGCTCAACAGGCGAACCTGCCGTTCCAAAGCCTCCCGCTTTGCTACCAGCTTTTCAAGCGCAACGGCTCTCTCCACCCGAGTGCGCTCGAATTTCTCCGTGGCGATCAGTCCGAGATCACCATGAATGGAATGATAACTGAAATAGGAGACGAAGGCGATGGTAATAGCGGGAAGGACCAAACGCCCCAGTTTTCGTTCTTTATGATGCTTGGTCCACATATCGATTTCCTGACACGCATTACGGTTTGCAGACTGCCAGAGTTTACTTAATCAATCGTTGACCATGAATGTCGGTTGGACGCGGACAACAAAAAAGGCGGCAACCGCAATGGGTTGCCGCCTCGAAATCGCGAGCGGAAGAAAGAATTATGCGCGCAGGATCGAACGACCTGCGTAGGCCGCCTGCGGACCCAGCATTTCTTCGATACGAATCAGCTGATTGTACTTGGCGAGCCGGTCCGAACGGGCCAGCGAACCGGTCTTGATCTGACCGCAGTTGAGCGCAACCGCCAGATCGGCAATCGTTGAGTCTTCCGTTTCACCGGAACGATGAGACATGACCGCCGTATAGCGCGCCTTGTGAGCCGTCTCGACAGCGTCCAGCGTTTCGGAGAGCGAACCGATCTGGTTGACCTTCACGAGGATGGAGTTGGCGACCCCCATCTTGATGCCATCACGCAGGCGAGCAGAGTTGGTCACGAAAAGATCGTCGCCGACGAGCTGGACCTTGGATCCAATCTTGTCGGTCAGAGACTTCCAGCCAGCCCAGTCGTCTTCGGCCATGCCGTCTTCGATGGAAATGATCGGATAATTGCCAGCGAGCTCTGCAAGATAATCTGCCATGGCTTCCGGCTCGAGCGTACGGCCCTCACCTTCCAAAACATACTTGCCATCCTTGAAGAATTCAGTCGATGCGCAATCCAACGCAAGGAACATGTCTTCGCCAGGCTTGTAGCCAGCTTTTTCGATCGACTTCATGATGAAATCGAGAGCCGCCGGTGCACTTTCGAGGCCGGGCGCGAAACCACCTTCATCGCCGACGTTGGTGTTATGGCCCTGTGCCGCAAGTTCCTTCTTGAGAACGTGGAAGACTTCCGAGCCCATGCGTACGGCGTCGCGGATGTTTTCCGCACCGACCGGCATGATCATGAATTCCTGGAAATCGATCGGGTTATCGGCATGCGCACCGCCGTTGATGATGTTCATCATCGGAACCGGCAGCAGGCGGGCGTTCGGACCACCGACATAACGGAAGAGCGGCAGGCCAGAGGCTTCTGCGGCGGCCTTGGCAACGGCAAGCGACACACCGAGGATAGCATTCGCACCGAGGCGAGACTTGTTCGGCGTGCCGTCGAGCTCGCGCATCAGGTTATCGATTAGAATCTGGTTTTCAGCGTCGTGACCGCCAACCGCATCGAAAATCTCGCCGTTGACGGCTTCGACAGCCTTTTCGACACCCTTGCCGAGATAACGCTTGCCACCGTCGCGAAGCTCGACCGCTTCATGCGCACCCGTGGATGCGCCGGAGGGAACAGCCGCACGGCCCATGCTGCCATCTTCGAGGTGGACATCAACTTCAACGGTCGGGTTGCCACGGCTGTCGAGAATTTCGCGCGCGATAATGTCCGTAATAGCTGTCATAAGCTCATCCTGTGCTGTGCGGTGAAAGTATGTGCCTGTCTTACCCAACAAGGCGGAAAATACAATGGCACGCGTATGACAGCTCGATCTTCAAGCTGCCATGGGGCGCCACTAGGCAGAACGCTTGGCTACGGCATCGAAGGCCATCAATGTCTCCAGCAAACGCGGAAGGTCCTGAAGCTTGACCATGTTCGGCCCGTCAGAAGGTGCATTGTCGGGATCCTGATGGCTTTCGATGAAAACGCCGGCAACACCGACGGCCACAGCGGCGCGCGCCAGTGTCTCGACGAATTCGCGCTGTCCGCCGCTAGAACCGCCCTGCCCGCCCGGCTGCTGGACGGAGTGGGTTGCATCGAAGATGACCGGCGAGCCCATGGCGGCCATGATGGGCAATGAACGCATGTCGGATACAAGCGTGTTATAGCCAAACGATGCGCCGCGTTCGCACAGCATGACGTTCGGATTACCGCTCTCCGTGAACTTGGCCTGCACGTTTTTCATGTCCCAAGGGGCCAGGAACTGCCCTTTCTTCACATTGATCGCCCGACCTGTCTTGGCTGCAGCAACGAGAAGATCAGTCTGCCTGCACAGAAAAGCAGGAATCTGCAGAACATCAACGACCGGCGCGACCTCTGCACACTGCTCTTCGGTATGGATATCGGTCAGGACCGGAAAACCGAATTCTTTCTTGAGGTCGCTGAAGACCTCCAACGCTTTCTCCAATCCGATACCTCGCTTGCCGGAAAGTGACGTACGATTAGCCTTGTCGAAGGAGCTCTTGTAGACGAGCCCGATACCCAGCTTGTCAGCGATCTCCTTGATCAAACCTGCCATCATGAAGGCGTGGTCGCGACTCTCCATCTGACACGGACCGCAGATCAAAGAAAGCTGGCCAGAATTTGAAAAACTGACAGCCGCTGCCCCCTCACCAACGGAAACAATGGAATTGGCAACCACGCTCATGTTTCTTCCTAACCTGTCAAATCAAGCCGCATGGGCAACTGCGGCGGCAATAGCAGCCGCCGCGTTGACTGTCATCACGGTGCAGGACTAAATGGCTGCGGTTTAAATGCAAGCACCTCGGCTGTGTAATTCTCTACGACTGTGCTGAACGGAATCCCGTCGGCAGTTGTCAGGAAGGCTTTGTGACGGAGAACGTGGGAAGGTATTTCAAGCGAGGCGCCCCCTGACGTTGGGATCGCAATGCCCATTTCCCACCTCTCAGGAAGCGGCTGCCAAAGAAGCTCGGCTGCAACTGTGTGCCGCTGAAATTTCAGCGGCTGTACAACCCGGCCAAAGGGCGCGTCGGAACCGTTCAGGGCTTTGTTCATATCTTCGGTAAGCCGTGATGGAACATACCAGTTATCTGCTTCCGAAAGGATGCGTTCGCCACAGACGAGACGAACGCGGCGATAGGCGACCGGCTCGCTCTTATTTACCTTAAGAATTGAGCGTATCTCCGCAGTAACAGGCTTTTCTGTCGATTTATCGCGTTCGGCACGCACCTTCTGCCCCTGCGCAAGCCCGTGTTTTTCGCACCAGCGGTCAAGGGTCAAGGTGGCGCTATCGTTACTGAGGAGTTCCGAGTTCAACGTTTGCAAGACGGCCAGCGCCTGAAGCCGCATTACAGGCGTGTCAGGCCATTTTGGGGTGGCATCGGCATGAGCCTGGCTGCCGAAGATGATACAAAACAAAACGGTCATTACTTCCAGTCGCGTCAAGCAGCCCCTCGAATTCATTATTTCTCCTTCTCTTCAAATACTAATGTGGCGCCCTGGCCGACGGCTGGCAACACAATCAGTCTCCGGCCATCACGCTGATAGGCTGCCGCAGCACGATCAAAAAGACTGGCAGTTAATTCAAGATCTGCAACATGGAATATGATTGCGTCTGCCGTGATGCCAGACTCCGGTTCGGCGGGCCGCAAGATTATGCTCGCGTTTTTCAACACAAATGAGAATACACTGCCGGTTGCAACGGGTTCTGTTCCGAAAAAACGACCAAGAACATACATTGATTGTTGATTGGTGCAGCCCGACGTCAGCAGACGCGACACCCCCTGAACCCCATTTGGATGCGCCGTCCCAAGTCCCGAAGGCAAGGCCGACGCGTTCAATCGTTCACAAACGAAACCGAAGAAATGCTCTGAACCCAAATCTGCAAATGCGAGACGAAAAGCCGCCGTCCTTACTAAACCATCTCCCCCAATAACTTCGCGTGAGAAATCAAGTCGTGGACCGCCGCCGATTCCATGTTCTAGAAAGTAAGCATGGTCACGTTCGGCATCCTTCGATTTGAGAACGATGGCAGAAAGTCCCTCGCCTCCGCTGCTAAGGCGAAAGCGCCGGTCCCTGGCGACAAACGTGTTTTGCGCAGCTATTGCTGCAGCAGCCTCCGCTTCATCCGAAACGGCAAGAGGCTCCAGATACGTTCCGTCAGAAAAGAAAACGCAGGCATTCGAGGTTCCAAAAGGATGTTTTGCTTCAGCCTCGACCTGGAATCCCAGTTGAAGCAGTCGCGCACGTGCCACTCGAAGCGATTCGACAGGCAAGACGAGATGATCGATTTCAGCAAACATTGATTTTCCTGGCTCAGAGACAGAATTTTCCGTCAAAGGAACATTATTTGTATGATGTGTATGTAACCACTAATCTGGAATTCCGGGCTTTCTGCTGGAATTAGACCGATATTTTGCAGGATTGTTCAAGCTTATCCGCTTCATTTCAATATCCCACGAAGGCAGCCGAAATCACGGATGTAACGGTCCTCTCATTTTTTGGACAAAACGGAAAATGGATGAAGCTGATGGCGCATCGGCACCGAAACGCTCCACGCACGCCTCATGCAGTTTCGCCATCGTCATCGTTTTCGCCCGCTCCAGAATGAACTCTGCCAATGGTGGATTAAGGCCGATTCCTGAGCGAGATACTGCACGATACGAACTAATGCGCTGCACCGCGGCGGCTCTTGTCAGGCGCTCGTACTCGCTAACAGAAATCGTGACTGTTTCACCAGATACAGCGAGTTTGCCACACTGTTCGCATTTTTCCAGATCGTGTGCCATACCAGTAATCCTTCCCTAAGTGATATATCCCCGACGAAGCAGCGGCGGCGAGCTTCGCCGGGAATATGTTGGCTCACGTTCAAGCCGGTTTCGAAGCCTCGTCAACGGGGATTTGCGAAGCTTCGAGAATCCTACCCCCAGTACATCCGTGGTGGGTAGAAAATGGGCGAGCATCCTTTGTGCTTGATAGCTAAAGCAGGGCTTTCGGATCGAGTCCAAGCTGTGCCGCTAGTCGATGCGCATCAGTGTTTAATGTTTCTGGCTTCGCAGCCGTGAAGCCTTTTGCAGCAGCTTCCATCTCGCGAGTGATTGCAGGCTGCGAAAGGTAGGCGAATGGCGTTCCCATCTTTGTGCAAAACTCGTCGAAGAGCGACGCGCTGGAATTTGCGATGGTGATACAAAAGTCTTTCAATGCTGGCGTTACCGTGCCGAGCTTGATCGCCTGTTCAACCTTGGCCTCTACGCGGCTGTTTCGCGCCGTTATAACCTCTGTTGAAAGGGTTTTCATGACGCCTTGAAGGCCGGTTATGATGGCCTCAGTGCCATCCGCTTTCGCGGTAAGCGTGGCGACCTTGGAAGCAATCTCCTCCGTAGTCGCGTCAAGGTTCAATCCCAGAGCGGCGGCTATCTTGCTCTCGAACACTGTGAGCGGCTCCTTATGGCTGGTATCAGCCGACGCCAATACGGCCATCGCGACGGCAGGTGCGGCCACCAAGGATGCAGAGTGTAGCCAGATGGCTTTGCCGGTGACCTTGTCCAGAGAAAGAGCGGGCGAGATGAAGCGGTGCGTCTTTTCCGCCAATATCCTTTCACCTTCAGGTAGCCAGCTAACACGCCCCCAAAGACCATCATCGCGAGCCTCAAGCTCTTCGATCCAGCCAACGGCAGGAGCCGGATCACCGACCGCCGCCTTCTTCACCGTGGCATGGTCCACGTCCACTGGAATAGGGATACCGTCAGACTTGAACCGCTCGACAAGAGTTTCGGGGGAGGCGTCAAATGCTCGACCGTCCCTGCCATCAAACTTGCCTCGTGGAACAAGCTTAATCCACAATGGCGCGGTGCCGCTGGTGGGTTGAATAGACAGGGTGGCAACTCCACTGAAAACCTGCATGGACGTGCTCCTTAACTCAGCCAGGGCGTAACGATCAGGTCAGCGGTTCCCTTCCAGATATTGGAAGAACCTTCGATCTGATCGGAAAGCAGCAGAGTTCGCGCCCTCGCTTCCAGCGTTGCAGGTACGACCAGGTGCGTAGGCGTGATCCCGAGCTTCTGGCCGCGATCCCCGGCAAATGCTGCCATTGCCTGACGTGCAACAGCATAGTTTGCCGCCGACAATTCGCCCTTTGAACCAAACGCGAGCTGCCACAGGCCAAAGCCACAGTTCACGCGGGCGCGGATGCCGTAGACGTAGTCATCGGTCATGAACACGCGAGAATCATGCGGGTCTGTGAGCGATTGGAACTCGTACTTTTCACGCTCTTGCCAGATCATCGGCTTCATTGCCTTGGACAGATCAAGCAGGAACCAAGCCGGTTCCGTCCCGGCCTGCATGTTGGAAACCGACTCGGTCACCATTTCGGTTCGGGCATAAGGATGGTCTGTGTCGAAGAAGTTCTGACCATCGAAACACAAAGTCGAGAAGCCGGAAGACAGAAGGGAGAATAGCTGCTTATCCGGGTGGATTTTCGTAACACGGCCCATCTCCTGCACCATCGGCTTATAAATGCCGACCTTGTCATCAGAGATATCGTCGCGCTTCACCTTCACGGTGCTTTCGAACTTCTTGTTCTTGATGCTGAAGCCGTGGGCTGCCAGTTCCTTGATTTGACGGTCGCCAACCCATTCGCGAAGGTCAGGGAACTGCCCGAGCCAGCCATATTGCTCTTCGCTGGTGTTGCTGTTTACCGTCATCGCCAGAGTGTCTTTGTAGCTCTGAGTGGCGTCAAAGCTCTCTGTATAGATCGTTTTGAAGCCTTTAAAGACGAGATCGAGATTTTCCTTGCTGATCAGCATCAGATTTTACCTTGTTTGAGGAGTTCCGCCCGGATTGTCAGCACGACCGTTCCGGGCACTTTGAGAATGTCGCGAATTTGCGAAGGACTATGACCTTGCAGGAGCAAGCGGCGAACTATCCTCTCGCCTTTGGTCCACTCTGGCAGTTGATCCAGTTTCCGTGGTTGTTTAGGGTGGCCTACCGCGAAGCCAGAATTGAGCATCCGAGCCTTTTCACGATGAACGGTACGCATACAGACACCAGTCCGTTGCGAAATTTCGCGTACAGAAACTCCGTCCTCTTCAAGAAGCCGCCGTATTCGTAAGCGGTCCAATCTGGGGACATAAAAGTATCCTGTGGTTCCCTTGAATGGTGCGACCGCCTCGCAAATTCTATGCGCAAGATCGAAACCGATCCTCACGGCCAAGGGGTGATGAGGTTTCAAGCTACTGAGGGATGGCAATCGCAGACGTTCGCCACCGCATATACTTGCCAACTCCAAGGCTTCATCGTCGCCAAGTGTCTCTCTGATTTGGTTGAAAACCGTGAACCGACGATCATCGTCTTTATCGCCAACAAACGATACAAGAGGTCGCTTCTTATCAGCGGTCTTCCGCGAAACGATCGACATCAAAAGCTACCGATCTTGCGAGCGGATGCTCGTGCGGTTGGTGGAATAACCAACAGCAAGGATAAGCAGACTTCGAAAAATTGATCTTTGACCATATGCTCACCACACTGCATTCAGGCAAGCAGTGCCGAGCACACCGTGTTTGCCGCAACAAAACGAATAGCAGTGGGCTGACAAATGGCAGTCCCTGACAGGTGTCAGCCTTGGCAAGTTTTGACAGTGAGCGCGTGGCAGGGCGGGACCGCATCCGGGCCTTTACCCGGCTCCCACCAATGGTCATCTAGGACAACGGACTTCGCTGCCACGCAACCCAAAGTAACGCGACTTTTAGGCCAGGTAAAGCAACCTTTACCCTACCCTATATCTTTGTGTGGCCCATGCTGGGATGGGCTATCGGCTCTTCATCGCTATGATAAAAATTGATTTCATCCCAATTCGCGGCAGCCGGGAGCGCGAATGTGAAATCTACAGGCGAACACCACTCTTCAGCGTCGACTAGTGCCTTGTCGTGAGCTGCTTTTGCCCCTTCCTTCTCAGAAGCGAGATGGAGCATCATCGCGTCTACCGCTCCGATTGCGAGCATGTGGTGAAAACCGAAGCGTTTGAGGAGGCGAGCCTCATTTTCGCGTTCGAGAGGGCTATTCGCCTTGCGCCAAGCATGAAGCGCTGAGAGAGCCTTCATGTTTTTCTCGAACGTAAACCAGTAACGTTTGAATTTGGTGTCTAAAAGGAATGGCTGTGCGAAGGGATAGAGGCTTTTTGCAGTCTGCTCGCCAATCTGCGCCGCATCATTGTATGCGCGCATATCGCCTTTTATGCGCATGAGTTGTCGAAGAAGCTGAAATTTCTCTGTCGCGAATTGCTCCATTAACGCCTTTCGCGCATGCCGTTGCGGAGATGCCAGTTCTTCGTTCAGGCGCAAAATCTCCGCTTGATCCGCCTTCCAGATAAAATAGGGCGCAGAAATAACTCGCAGGATCAAGGTCGCCACAACCATGGCCGCGACCACAAGCGAGATATAGACTGTCAAATCGGGAGGGATAGTAAGGCCAGCCGCGAAAAACAATGCAGGCCCAATAGCCGTTAAAACGGCGGCATAAATGTCGATGCGCATCAGCGAGCGCCGAAAAGCGAATTCAAGGATGAGTTTCAGATAGCGCATCCTAGCAAGTTCGCAGAAGTGAAAATCTTTGTGGAGTCGAAACATCCACCTGAAGGCCGTGGAACGCGACGAATACACAGGATGTTACTGTGTGCGGAAATCCCGCCATCCGCCTTCCACGGCCTTCAAAACGCCTTCAAATTCGATCCTGCTGGCGAGCGAGCATCGCCTTGAGTGCCGAAATCACTTTCGCCGCCTTTTTGTTGTCAACGAACCGCAATGCCCCGACCTTGTGGAAGCGCCCAAGCCACTTGTTAAGTTCTGCATCATCGGGGTCATCGGCGCCGCGCCATTTAACCCAGAGTGAGCGAATGAGATCAATCTGAGGCGGCGTTGCCATAGTGGGCCGATAGCCATAGGTTCGCTTCGTCCAGGTTGAACGGAAGCCACATGCCGTCATGTACCGCATGACATGGTTGAAGCCGACCAAGTCTAGTTCGGCGGCTGTTTCCACCTTTCCGTACCGGGCAAGAATCGCCCGGTACGTATCGTCATCAAGATTGAGATCGCGCTTGGCAACGTGAAGAAGTGCGATCTGCTTTTTGGTGATGGTGGCAGACAAGGCGATATCAGGCATCTTGCTTTCTCCACTCCGGTGCGCAGGAACCCAACAACACGCCGGTTGCCGCGTGGACAACCGAACATACGATATGAGTTGGCAGCGCCGTCATAGCTGCGATCTCCTTTGGATCACGGATTGAAAGCTTACTCCGCTCGATATTCCTCATCTCATCTGTGAGCGCGCTGGTGAAGAATTCGGCATCATCGCACTGGGATTTAATCAAGCACCAGACGCCATGCGCCTCCTGCTTCAGCGATTCTTCTCGCCGGAGCGCAATTTCAATCAACGCTGCTGCTGCTTTGATCGCGCTAATCGAGTTCTCCAGACCGTCAAAAAGATCACCTTTTCCATTGTAAGTTTGAGTGCGGGTTATCGTCATTTCAGTCTTCTCCGTTTTGGCAAAGCTTCGCCTACGCCGCACAAAGGTGCGAAGCTTCAGGTTTCAGATGATGTGAACTTTTAGAAAGCGGTGATCAGGCCGCTTCGGGCTAAAGCAATTTTAGGATTTCGGATTTGGGTTTGAAAAACTTCAAACCTTTCTCCAAATGCTCACGCCGGATGCCTACTGCTCCAGCAGTAAGACGTTGTGCAAATTCGAGAAGATGAACGAGTGCGCGAAAATTGGTCGCCGTTCCGTAGGCGGTAAGAACAGAGTAAGCATCCGTTCCCTCGACATTGAAAGTTGAGCCGATCAGTTCACAATCACGCTTGGTCGGCCCGGGCAAATGCCAAGGCGGCAATATTCGGCTATTGATCTGCTCAAGCGTATCCGCATCGTTCTTGCCGCCAGCGAGCCGTTCTTTGTTACCAGCCAAAACCAGTCCAATTGAACACCGCTCCTGAACCCGAAGCAGTTCTCGGAACGCGGTCACCTCCAGAGTTTGCACCTCATCGACCACAAGTAGACGCGGGAGAGTTCGCCATTCTCCGTCAATAAACTCATCATTTCCTCGAAAATGATAATAGACAAGTTCTTCAATATCGCTGGCGTAATTCTTTCCGCTCTTTACACCGATGCTGAATAGGAGCAATTCAAGCATCGATTTTGTCTTTTTAGTTCCGGCGGTGATTTCGCAATAGCTACCTCCCATTTCGTTAGCTACCTGCCACAGAGCACAGCTTTTACCCGTACCTGGCGGACCGATTAGGCGAACGGGCCGATGCAACTCAAGACTTAACAGGGCGGCTTCGCGGACCATGCGTATGGTTTCCGTCTCTACGATGGACTTTGGAAAGTGGTCAGGGCGGATCATTATATGCCTCTTCCAGTTAGACGCATTTGTGCGAGAATTGCGGACATTTCGCTGTTCTGTTGCCGAAGCTCTTCATCCCGCTTCTGGCGAGCATTAATCTCAACGGCGACGGGCGGAATTGCCCGCCGCTGAGATCCGGGTCGGGTGACAGAAATTGTCCCATCCGGCTCATTCGGAATGACAGGCAAGTGCTTTTGGCCGAAGGCGATCAGTTCCGCGCCTACATCAATGTCCGGAACCGACTTGCCGAGCTTGGCAATAGCCTTGTTGCGAACCACGTTCCTGCGAGCGCTCTCCTTCGCGCCACGTTCATCCAGTACGTCGAAGACCTGATCAGCGACGGCGATACCTATTTCGTTGCCGTGCTCATCTGTGATGAGCAGTTCGGCAAAGCCGTGATATTTCGGTACGTGAGCGATCACCTTGCGCCCGAAGAATTCAAGCAAACCATCGCATGTCCAAGGAACATTGCGAATGCTGATGCCATGTTTCTCGACAAGGCGTGGTTCCGGCTTCGTGAATACTGTCAGAAGCTGATCGGAGTTCAAAACTGTCGCCTTCCAACCATTGTTTACATGCGCCATGAATGCGAGCGCAGGTGAGGTTTTTAGCTGCCCTTTTTGCGGCATGTGCTCATATGCCGTCAGATGACTGAAAAATTCTGCGCAAAACGCATCGAAGCCATGCGGATATGGATCGTGGAGCCTGCCAAGCTGAGGGCGTTTCGGGTTCATTGGATCGTCATCACGCCAGCCCTTGATATGCCGTGCATGCTGCTGGTTGAACTGGCGAAACCAGCCTTCGACATGTTTCGCCGCCGCATTGTAGGCCTTCGCACGGATGATGCGATTACGCTCTTCCCTGCCATCAAACGTTCCAATAGTTGCCCCAAGGCGCAAGGCGTCTTCGAGATCGTCAGCGAAGCGGTATTCCGAACCGTTGTCGACATAGAGGAACTGCGGGACGCCAAAGGCCGGATGCTGGCACATATTGACGAAGGCAGTGATGATATCTGCATTGCGGACGCCGCCTCGGTTGTCGAACTGGATCAGCTCGCAGAATACCCGGTTCGTCGCTATGTCATGGAAAGCGATCAGTTTTGGTGTGGAATAGGTCCCGTCATCGCGGCGGACATGAATGTTCAGATGGTGAACGTCCATGACGACAATCTCCATGGGCATGCGGTCGGCGGAGGTTCGCCGGATGCGCGGCTTGTTGTCTTCGCTGGCCTTCCGATCTGCCTTATGGCGATACACCGCCTTAAAATGGTGCTCTTCCTGGACGAATGCCTGCGGGATCGCGAACACGCGCTCGTCTTGGCAGGTGAAGCCGTAGGCGGCGCTGATTTCTTTGAGCTTCTCCGCTGTCAGAACGCGGGTCTGCTTGAATTGACCGCCACCCTTGATCAGACCCCGAACATGCTGCTTGATATCTCGGTGGATCGTCGCCATCGTCGCATCATCGAACGGAACCGCACTCATCCACGCAAGGCTGATGTAAACTCTGCGGTTTCCCTTGTCCCGGCGCACCTTCTGCGCAAGGCCGTGGATGCCCTCCAGTTCGTATGTCTCGATCCAGCTATAAAGGGTGGAGCGGGTCAACGTCCGGTAATGTCCGGTCCAGTCGAGACGCTGCGTACCGTGAAGCCTGTCGATTTCAGCCTTGCGTTCACCGCTGCCCTTCGGATGGTCCAGAGCGACTTTGATAATGTCGTACTTCCATGCCCTTTCAAACCGAGCCGTCATCGCCAAGACGAAGCCTTGAAACGGCTTCATCGGTCATTTGAAGGGCCTTCAAACGCTCTTGAAGGTGCGGCGGAAGGCTGGAAACCTTGACCTGATACTGAATACCAGACCGACCGCCGCGACCGTGGAAGGTACGGACTTCAAGAGCGTGGCCTCTCCACACTTGTCCAGAGTAGGACAACGAAAGAGCGCGACGAGCCTTGCGAGACGATATCCCCACCACATCAGCAAACACATCCGCCGTCAGCCACTCAGCCATTTAAGCCGCCTGTCGCTCGACTGCGTTCAATATCATCTGGACGAGCCGCTTGGCATTGTCGCTTTGAATTTCCCCGCTAAGCGACTGTTCGGCAGTGCGACGAACTATTCCGTTCGCTCTGCACCAAGCATTAAAAGACGAGCTCTGAAGAACAAATTCTGCCCTTACACGTACGAGTAGCTCTTTAGATGGCGACTTGGATTCGGCTTTCATTTCGAAGTCCACCCTGATAAAACTGCATTATGCAGACCGTATGTCCGCATAATGCAGATGTCAAGCGGCTATGTCCGCATTTCGTAGATGGATATGTTCATGAGTGAGCCAGCGTCCCTGAAAGTGCCTGAAATTCTGGAGAGGATGAAATCAGCATCCGGTATTGGCACCGACGCGCACTTAGCTACGCATCTTGGAGTATCCAATAAAACGGTTTCGTCTTGGCGTTCGCGGAACTCAATCCCGATAGAAGCAATTCTTCAAATATCTGAAGAAACGAATCGTCGAATTGACTATTTTCTGTTTGGCGAAGATCGTCCTTCGTTGAGTGGGGATGAGTTTGTTGAGATGTTTCAGTTCGATGATCTTCGCATTAAAGACTTTGAGATTGCGGGCGAGAGTATAATCGTTTCCGTTTTAGGGCAGTTTGCGGACCAAGAACTTGCCTTTATGGATGAAAAGGAACTTTCCGAGCACGGGAAGAGCTTAGGCGCGTCAATCTTGCGCACGCTGGCCCTAATAAGGCACGAAAGACGCGCCCTACTGGATAGCGGAAAGATGGACGAAGCGTCCTTCAATGACTACGCGCGCAAGGCCTTCCGCACTGATCTGCCCCACTTTGTCAACGCAATAGAGAACCGCGCCGAGCGACGTAAGAAGGAAGGTCCGCAATAGGGTCCTCAATCTCTCACAGTATCTCACTGACAACGACTTGATGTCCTCAATAAATCCATAGAAATCAGTTATTTAATGTTTCCGCTGGAATATCGTAAAACGAGTTGGCCAATTGGCGCATTGGGAACCCCGTTTTCCTCCTAAAAAACGCTGAAAAATCAACGAAACAGAGCAGTTTTCATTCCAGAATAAAGACCGGCGCTATTCCAGATTATTTCTCGCGCCTCCATATCCAAGACCGAAGCCCGATGCTACTTGCGGAACACATATGGAACAGATAGTGTCTGTTCTGGATTTGTTTCCAAAAGGATGACGATGTATGTTAACACGCAAACAGCACGAATTGCTTCTTTTCATTCATGCACGGATGAAGGAGGCGGGCGTGCCTCCGTCGTTTGACGAGATGAAGGATGCGCTGGATCTGGCATCCAAGTCTGGGATTCACCGCTTGATTACTGCACTTGAAGAGAGAGGCTTCATCCGTCGGCTACCAAATCGTGCGCGGGCGCTAGAGGTTATCAAGTTGCCGGAGCCCTTCGGTGTGACACCTGCAATACCGAAACGTGGCTTTTCGCCAAGTGTCATCGAAGGATCGCTCGGCAAAGTTCAGCCGCCTCCGCCTGCTCCAGTGCAGTCGAAGGCCTCGGACGAAGATAGCCAGTCCGCATCGGTTCCTGTTATGGGGCGTATTGCAGCCGGTGTCCCTATTTCTGCTATTCAGAACAATACCCATTCCATCAGCGTTCCTTTGGAAATGCTTGGGCCCGGAGAACACTACGCGCTTGAGGTCAAAGGTGATTCGATGATCGAGGCCGGTATTCTGGATGGGGACACGGTGATCATTCGGAACGGCAATACAGCCAGCCCCGGCGATATTGTCGTAGCACTTGTGGACGACGAGGAGGCGACGTTGAAACGTTTCCGCCGCAAAGGCGCATCGATTGCGCTCGAAGCTGCGAACCCCGCTTACGAAACGCGCATCTTCCCGCCAGACCGCGTCAAGGTACAGGGCAAGCTGGTAGGCCTCATTCGGCGCTATCACTGAACCCGAAGTCGACGGATAGTCTCGTCGTCTAACGGCTGGAATGTGTTGGTTCGCCAGTCGTAAAGACGGTGCAACTGCCAAGGTCTTTCGTTGCTCTGAAGTGCGGACTTCAGTGTCCAGGAAGAAGGATGAGGCTGACCGTTAAACCATACTTCGATCGAGCCTGTCTGCTTCAGCTTTGCCACCGTCAGGAAAAGCGCACCGGAGCGACATAGAGTAAACGGCGAGCCGGATACGATGACGAGGTCTGACCTGTCGCACGCGTATCCTGTAAGCCGTGTATCACCCACGATCGCGATTCTGGCACCTGATGGGCTACGCCCCATGCAAATCAGATTTTTGACGCAAGAGAAACGCGGCCTTTGAAGCGGCGGTAACTGGTCTATTGCCAATGCTTGGTCGATGAGCGCGATCTCTTTGCTCGTTAATGCATGACGCGGCGTCTTGCCTAAAACCGTTCCTGATACTGTCCGATTTGACTCTGGTGCCGCCTCGCGCTTCCCCATATCTACCCTCGTCACGATCGGCATCACGACCTCCTCAAGGCCTAGCGCGTTCTTCCATTGTTTGAATACGAACTCGGATGGTCTTTCCGTCGTGACGGATGCCGACGTCCCACTCAAGAGCGCCGCCATTCTTCCATCCTCTGCAACTATGAGATCGGGTCTGGACGGATCCATTAGTCCGTTGACACAAACTGAAGCCACAAGAATGAGGAGACCCAACCATCGCAGTCGTGTCCGCAAGAGCGAGAAGAGGACGAGACCGGCGGTGGCAACAGGCAATAGCCAGCTTGCGGCACGCCCCGTTTCTATATTTCCACCCCAAGAGGCCACCTCCAGCGCGACCGCGATTACCAGCTTCAAGCCAAGAGACATGATCATGAAGAACGGTTGATCGAGCCCGAAGGGCATCAGAAGCATGCCAATGAGTCCCGAAGGCATGACAATGAGGGAGATGATGGGCATGGTCGCAAGATTGGCAGCGAGGCCATAGGCAGTCAGCTGATTGAAATGCGCAATGGAAAAGGCCGCAGTTGCCAATCCTCCGATCAGGGATGTCATCAAAGTCCCAGCCAGAACCCGAGAGACGCCGGACATAAGGCTACGAACGGAAAAGCCGGAAACGAGCGCCTGATCAGACTCATGCGCGCGATCAGCCCAGATGCGATAGCAGGCAAGCAGAGCAGCAGTCGCAGCAAACGACATCTGGAAGCTGGCGCCCATGACGCTGGATGGGTGAAGAACAATGATCACCAACGCCGCCAGGGCGATGTTGTGCATACTCAACGAAGGGCGGTTGAAGAGAATGGCCAACAGCAAAATCGCCATCATGATGTATGCCCGCTCAGCTGATACGCCGAAGCCGGATATACAATAATAGGCCGTCACCATCAGAAGCGCACCGAATGCGCTGACCTTCTTGACAGGTACGCGCGCTGAAACGCCGGTTAGCATAACGAGCACAGTTCGTAGGCCGACAAAAAAGATTCCAGCAGCAAGCGCCATGTTCAGGCCGGATATGGCAACGATGTGGGCTAGGCCAGATGACCTCAGAGCCTCCACGACCTGTGGCGAAATCGCCCGTCGTTCATCCGTTACGATGGCAGCCGCAAATGCGCCCTCATCGCCGGGATTGAGTTGCCGAATACGATCACCGACATAGCTGCGCAATGCGAAGGCAAACTGCACGGCCTGTTGCCAAATCCCTTTTGCTTCCTGAGCACCCAGTATCTCGGGGCTGCCGTAGAAAAAGCCCGTTGCACCAATGCCGTCGAAATAGGCCGGAAAGCTGAAATCGCTCAAACCGGGAAGCGCCGGCCCTGACGGCGGCGTCAATCGCGCGCGTCCACGCACGACAGAGCCCGTCTGCAAAGGGTCTGTCTTGCCGCGCACGATGAGCGTCACACGTTCAGGCGCGCGCTTCAGTTTCGGTCCAGAGGTCTCAAGGATGTTAAGGACGTAACGCCAACGCTGGTCGCCGACAGCTTCGCGACGCTCGACGACTCCGGTCACAGTCGTCGTGACTGGGCTATCGAGAATGATTGTCGCAAGCCTGTCGGATTCAAATCTGGCAAGCAGCATCCCCCCTGCCAGGAGACCGGGAATGGCAGCAGCAAGTGACAGCTTTTGATAGCCCGCTCGCCCCAACAGACATGCCGCAGCAAGAAAAAGGCTGGCTAACCAGAGATGGGCCAGGGGAGGTGCAAACGGAAGTGCAAACCAGATTGCCGCACCGGTGCCCAGAGCGACGGGCAGAAACAGGAAAGCATGTCCAAAAGACACCTCTTCGGCCCATATGCGCTGGTACCACAGTTCCTTGCTTTCAACAGCAGCCAGCGGCTCGGAGTGGTCATTCGATGGCGGACGCGTTGGGGGTTGTAACGAGGAGCTATTCCCCCGAGATGCATCGGCCAAGTGCACCCAGATTTGAGTCGCGTCTTTAGGGCGGAGAAAACGCAAGAATGCACGCCCAACGAGTGCCCGATCCACTATATGCTGCCTTGAAAATCGCTTGCTAAGTTAAATATGAAGGGCAGACTGCATGTGGTGAACGAGCGCGTCAATCGGCGTCAAACCAAACTTGTTGGCTAAATCTGTATTGGATCGATTTAATTCAACATATTCGCGGGACACCCTCTTTACTGTCTCGACATGAGGTCGTTAAGCCCTACTTTCGCGGTGCACAAAACATCATGTCGAGCGCTTGGCAGGGGCTGCGAGATCATATAGCTAATTGCACAGCTTCAGTTTTCCTGGCGCGTCCTGCGCCGTTCCGCCCATCGGAGGATCAGTATGACGGACACAAATGCACATCTTGGACTAGGCGATAAGAAGGTTGACCTTCCGGTGCGCAAGGGCACGATCGGGCCGGACGTTCTGGACATTGGCGCGCTCTACAAGAACACCGGCACCTTCACCTACGATCCCGGCTTTACGTCGACTGCATCCTGCGAATCCAAGATCACCTTCATCGATGGCGATGAAGGCGTACTTCTGCATCGTGGCTACCCGATCGAACAGCTCGCAGAGCATGGCGACTTCCTGGAAACCTGCTACCTGCTGCTCTACGGCGAACTGCCGACAGCTGCTCAGAAGAAGGATTTCGACCATCGTGTAACCCATCACACGATGGTGCATGAGCAGATGAGCCGTTTCTTCACCGGCTTCCGCCGTGACGCTCACCCAATGGCCGTCATGGTCGGCACTGTTGGCGCCCTTTCCGCCTTCTATCACGACTCGACGGATATCACGGACCCGCATCAGCGCATGGTTGCATCACTTCGCATGATTGCGAAGATGCCGACGATCGCTGCAATGGCCTACAAGTACCACATCGGCCAGCCCTTCGTATATCCGCAGAACAATCTCGATTACGCCTCGAACTTCCTGCGGATGTGCTTTGCCGTACCGTGCGAAGAATACAAGGTTAACCCTGTTCTCGCCCGCGCCATGGACCGGATTTTCATCCTTCATGCCGATCACGAGCAGAACGCTTCGACCTCTACGGTTCGCCTCGCAGGTTCGTCTGGCGCCAATCCGTTCGCCTGTATCGCAGCTGGCATTGCCTGCCTCTGGGGTCCTGCGCACGGTGGCGCAAACGAGGCAGCGCTCAACATGCTGCAGGAAATCGGCACTCCGGACCGTATTCCCGAATTCATCGCTCGCGCGAAGGACAAGAACGATCCGTTCCGCCTGATGGGCTTTGGCCACCGCGTCTACAAGAATTACGATCCGCGCGCCAAGATCATGCAGAAGACCACGCATGAAGTGCTGGCAGAACTTGGCCATTCGGACGATCCGCTGCTGCAGGTCGCAATGGAACTGGAAAAGATCGCACTGACGGACGAGTACTTCATCGAGAAGAAGCTCTACCCGAACATCGACTTCTATTCCGGCATCACGCTGAAGGCCATGGGCTTCCCCACCACCATGTTTACGGTACTCTTCGCACTGGCCCGTACCGTCGGTTGGATCGCACAGTGGGCGGAAATGATCGAAGATCCGCAGCAGCGTATTGGTCGTCCGCGCCAGCTCTACACCGGCGCGCCGAAGCGCGATTACCTGCCGCTGTCCAAGCGCTGAACCTCGTATCTGCCATGAGAAAAAGCCCGACATTCTATCGGATGGCGGGCTTTTGTATGGATAGAGCTAAAGATCTGGAATTCGCACCGGACTTAGGCTCGGCGCAGCTCAACGAGGAAGTTTGCTCCGCTCCGCGAGCAGGTTGAGTACAACCCTGGCCCCAGCGAGACCTGGAGGAGTGTCGGTCGCAAGCTTTGCCCGGACTTCGTCGAACCCGCTCTGCATTACACGCAATTGAGGCGTATCGCGCGACAGCACCTCCGCCCAGCGCGCAAAATAGCCAGGGCGCAAAAGATCGTTCAGGTGTTCCGGAATGACAGGTTTGTCCGCGATGAGATTGGGCAAGGCCGCTGACCACACCTTGATCCGTGACAGAAACAGCTGCATCAACAGATCGGTCTTGTACATGGAAACGGTTGGGACACCGCACAGTGCAAGCTCCAGCGTCACTGTCCCAGAAGCGGCAAGCGCCATATCCGCCTTGGCAAAAGCATCCCATTTCTCCTGCGGCGTCCTCGTGACCATTGGCTTTACGCTCCAGTCCGCAAGCAGCGATTCAACGAGAGCATGTTGACGCGAAACCGTTGGAAGGAGAAAGGTTGCCGACGGATTTCGACTGCGAATGAGGTCCGCAGTGTCCTTGAGAATTGGCATCAAGCCCTTGATCTCGGTTGACCGCGATCCCGGCAAAAGCAGAACACAGGGACCGGAGCCACGACCAGTGACTTGGCTTTCTGCCAAAATCTGGCGCTGCTCACGCACGCGCTTCACGTTCGGATCCGCCGTTAATCGATGGCCGATAAACGTTGTTTTCGGTCCACCCAGCCGAACCATCTCTTGTGGTTCAAAGGGCAGGACAGCCAGCACATGATCGACATATCCCAACATCGCCTGAGCGCGGTACTCTTTCCAGGCCCACACGCTCGGACAGACATAATTCACGATGGGCAAGCCGGGGAGTTTCGCGCGGACATGTTTCGCGACACGATGGGTGAAGTCTGGACTGTCGACAATGACAAGCAAGTCAGGCCTGGCTTCAACAATTCTGTCGGCAGTCTGGCGTATGCGGCGCATAAGCTGCGGCAACCGCTTCAGAACCTGCGTTATTCCCATGATGGAAAGTTCGGAATAGTCAAAGAAGGACCTGAGTCCTTGTGCCTCCAGCGCATCCCCACCAACCCCGACGAGTTTGATCGTGCCGCCGAATTCAGCTCGCAGATAATGCACGAGATTGGCAGCGAGGAGATCCCCGGACACTTCTCCCACAACCACCGCGACCTTGAGTTCTCTTCCGTTCACGGCAGCCCCAACCCATCCAGTCCCAGATCTAAGCCAGCGATGAAAAGACCATGTTGGTCAGCAAGTTCCCCAGCCGCATCCCGTTCCACAATCAGTGAGCGGCCTGCCTCAACAGCCACACCTGACAGACCCGCGGCCGAGAGTGCTGCAATTGTCGACGGACCGATCGTTGGCAGATCTGCACGCAGATCCTGCTGAGGCTTACACAGTTTGACAAGCACACCCTTTTTCCGTTGGGATATCCGTCCTGATCGACGCAGGTCAGCGACACGGGAAAGCATGGAATCTGTGCCCTCGGCACCCTCCAGGGCGATGATACGGCCACCGACGCAAACGGCGCCCTGCCCGATATCCAGGCGACCGAGAACGGTTGCCGCCTCAACTCCGGCCTTGATGTCTATCCGATCCTGATCCGTCAAAGCTGGGCCGTATAGCAATCCGGTTTGCGCGACAAGGTCAGGAGCAATTTCATGGACCCCGCAAACACGGCAACCCATACCCTCAAAAATGCCGATGACCATTCGCAGGACAGCGTCATCTCCACCGTTGATCAGCGTCCGCACGATCGAAGGCAAGCGAAACACCACCCGCAACGTCGGGTGAATACTACCCCAATCCGGCCTCTTGTGAACACCGCCAGACATGACAACGCGGCCGATCCCTTCCCGCCGGACGATCTGCTCAATCAAGCGCGCATCGCCTATGTCCGCAACCTGAGTGGAGAAGCCCGAAAAGTCAGCATCCGCTTCGTTTCTGAGCGCGATGATATAGGGATCATCCTGCGCTCGCCGCGCTGCCTGGGCCACATACAGAGGGAGGAAACCACGCCCTGCAATGATGGCGAGCCTACCAGTAGTGTGGCCTCCACCACCGACCAGAGACACCGGCTTAAGCCTTCCCGCGATACGGAGACGATATGGCTCGATCACTCTCGGCACAAATGAAGTCAATCACCTCGAGCGCCTCAGGGCAGTCCAGGTAGTCGTTCCGCAATGTGGCGGCATTGCTGCGAACGGAGCCCTCAGCCTCGAAAATATCCTTGTAGGCTCGCCGAACCTTGTGGATGACAGCCCGCTCTATGCCTGCACGCGTCATCCCCACAACGTTGAGACCACCCAGAATACCGGGATTACCGTTCAACATTCCATAGGGAATGACGTCGTAGTTGACAGCAGAGAGCCCACCAATAAAGGCCTGCCTGCCAATTCTCGTGAATTGGTGCACAGCACATCCACCGCTCAGGATAGCGCGATCTCCCACAATGACATGCCCTGCAAGCATGACATTGTTGGACAGGATAATATTGTTGCCGAGACGGCAATCGTGGGCAACATGCGAATTGGCGAGAAACAGGCAGTCATCTCCGACGCTCGTTATGCCACCACCGCCTACGGTTCCAGAATTCATCGTCACACCTTCACGTATTGTGCAACGCGCTCCGATGATAAGCTTCGAGTCGTCACCGGCTTCATGCAGGCTCTGTGAAACACCCCCGATGACGGCCATCGGATGAATCTGGCACTGGGCGCCGACTTCCGTAAATCCGTCGACCACAGCATTCGAAATAATGTGAACGCCATCTTTCAGGACAACGCGGGAGCCCACTCTTGAAAAGGGGCCGATAACAACGTTTTCACCGATGACTGCGCCATCTTCGACAACAGCGAGCGGGTGAATACGTGCACTTGCAGCTATCGAACTCATTCAGCTTCCTTCGGGCGCATCATGGCGCCGATATCTGCTTCTGCGACCAGTACATCGTCAACCAGAGCATCGCAGTGGAACTTCCAGATGTTACCACGCTGTTTCTGCTTCTGAACCCGAATTTCAACTCGGTCGCCAGGAACAACCGGCTTGCGGAAGCGAGCATTGTCAATTGTCATGAAGTAGACGAGGTTGCCGCCAGCACCCTGCTTCCGCGCACAGATGGCGCCAGCCGTTTGCGCCATAGCTTCCACAATCAAGACGCCGGGCATGATGGGTCGAGTCGGAAAGTGCCCCTGAAAATGTGGCTCGTTGACCGTAACATTCTTAATGCCAACCGCGCTCTCGTCCCCATTGATATCAACGATCTTGTCAACAAGGAGAAACGGATAGCGATGAGGCAAGAGCTCCATCAGCTCCATGATATCGACTGAATCCAGCACGTGCTGCGACTCATCAGCCATTATTTTCACCCTTCTTCTTCAAGCGACCTTCGGCACGCACCATGATTTCGGCCGATTCTCGCAAAAAATCGCCCAAGGGACGCGCAGGCATGCCACCATATTTTGCGCCAGCAGGAACGGGTGTAATCACGCCGCTCATTCCCGCGATCTGAGCGCCATCACCAATGGAAATATGTCCGTTGACCCCGGCAGCGCCGCCAATTTGGACTCCACTGCCAATCACCGTCGATCCTGCGACACCCACACCACTTGCCATGGCGGTATGCCGGCCGACCCGCACGTTATGGCCGATTTGAACGAGATTATCGATCTTGGTGCCCTCGCCAATGACTGTATCATCCATGGCACCACGATCAATCGTTGTGTTGGCGCCAATTTCGACATTGTCCTGAATGATCACGCGCCCGATCTGGACGATTTTCACCATACCGGTAGCACTGGGCGCAAAGCCGAATCCATCCTGTCCGATGCGAGCGCCGGAGTGAATGATCACGTTGTTGCCGATAAAGGTGCAGGCAAGCGTAACATTGGACGCAATAGAACAGCCCCGACCAATCTTGACGCCGGGTCCGATGGTGACGCTAGAACCAATGTGAGTGCCAGCTCCAATCTCGACGCCGGCGCCAATGACGGCGAATGGCTCAATAGTAACATCCGCCTCAAGACGCGCGGTCGGATCGACATGGGCAGATGGCGAAATGCCGGATGTTTGAACCTGCGTCGGCCGCAATGCCGCTGGATACAAAAGCGAGGCCATCAATGCAAATGAGGTTTGGGGCGATTTGGCACGCAGAACGGAAATTCCGGCCGGCACATAACCCTCAAGTCCTGAGCCGCAGATGATGGCGGTGGCAGCACAGGTTTCCAGTTCGGCCCGGTACTTCCTGGATGCAATGAAGCAAACATCGCCTTCCTTGGCACGATAAACAGGCGAGACTCCCCTGATCATCGAGCTACCAGCACCTTCATCCACGAGTTCAGCCTGACACCGGTCTGCGAGTTCACGCAAACTGAACGCCTGAGAAGGCGGAAAGAAAGAATGTCTATCCATGAAGTCAAGCTCCCGAAGAGCAATCGGCCCTCTTTCGAGGGCCGAGAAGATCAGAACTGGTTCGCCATGCTGAAGCGGAAGCGCTGTTCCTGATCGTAGTCTTCCTTCATGACCGGAACCGCATAGTCGAAGCGCAGAGCTCCGAACGGAGAGGCCCAGGTGATGCCTGCGCCCACAGATGCGCGCCATGCCGAGCTCGTACCCTGGATACCGGCTGTATTGGCAACTTCGTTGCCGTAAAGCGTACCCGCATCTGCGAAAAATGCTGCGCGCAGACCAAAGTCTTCCGGAACAACCGGCAGCGGAGCCGTCACTTCCGCAGACGCAGTGAAGTACGTCGTACCACCGATCGTGTCACCATTACGCATACGAGGACCGATACCATCGTTCTCGAAACCGCGAACCTGACGGCCGCCCAGCGTAAACTGGTCAAACACATTCAGCTTGTCGCCTGTTGCAACAACATGGCCCGCACCAACAGACAACTGACCAATGAGGTCCATTTCATCCGAAAGCGTGTGGAAGTAACGAGCGCGACCATAGATCTTGTAGAACTCGGAATCGCCACCGAGACCAGCATATTCATGCGTGACCGTTGCATAGATGCCCTGACGCGGGAGCGTCATGCTGTCGAGCGTGTTGTAGGTCAGCGTCTGGGAAACAGACGACTGGACATAGGTACCGCCATTCACGAGATCCAGATACGGACGCGACAGGCTGGTCTTCCAGTCGCCATCACCGCTATACTGGATTTCCTTGTAGTTATACCGGAATGTCGTTGCCAGTTCTTCCGTGATCGGAGCCGTCACACGCAGCGTAAAGCCCTGCTCTTCGTAGGTGTAATAGTCGTTTGAAGAGGTCTGGCTCTTGAAAACGTCAAAGCCAGCAGCAAGGCGATAGCCAAGGAAGTAAGGTTCAGTGAAGTTCAAGGAGTAGGTGCGCGAGCTATCCTGACCACCACCGGCGGCGATACGGATGTACTGACCGCGACCCAGGAAGTTCTTTTCCTCGACTGAGGCCTCCAGAACGACACCGTCGTTGGCCGCATAACCTGCACCAATACCAAATGAACCCGTTGCCTGATCCTCAACATCTACAACGATCACGACGCGGTCAGGGGACGAGCCCTGCTGCGTGGAAATATTGACCTTGCCAAAGTAACCCAGAGCTTCCAGGCGGCGCTTGGCACGCGTGATCATCGTCTGGTTGAAGGCATCGCCTTCACTCAGGTCGAATTCGCGACGAATGACATAGTCACGTGTACGCGTGTTGCCGCGAATATCGATACGCTCCACGTAAGCGCGCTCGCCCTGATCAACCAGATAGGTGACGCCAACAGTGTTCGTCTGGAAGTTACGATCGCCGCGCGGCGTAACACGCGCGAACGGATAACCGGCACTAGCGACCTTTTTGGAGATCGACTCCATCGTCTTCTGGATTTCCTTGGCGTTGTATGTGTTGCCGCTCTTGGTCTGCACCAGACCCTGCAACTCTTCGCCACTAATACCGCTGACAGTTGATTCGACCGCTATATTGCCAAAATTGTAGCGCGCGCCTTCTTCAACCGTGAACGTAATTGTATACTCGTTCTTCGATTCATCCAGAACTGCGCTTGAAGAGACGACGCGAAAATCCGGATAACCGTGATTGTAATAGAACTGGCGCAGCGCCTCTTCGTCAGCGCGCAGCTTATCATCGGAATAGACGTCCTTACGCGTGATGAACGAAAGCGGGCCACTTTCCTTCGTGACCAGCACGTCATGCAGACGACGGTCACCATAAGCCTGATTGCCGACGAAATTGATGGAGGAGATCTTTGTGCGCTCACCCTCGTTGATCACGAAAGCCAGGTTCACTCGACCCTGTCCGACTGGAGCGGTCTGGGTCGTGATCTGGACATCGCTACGACCAATCGACGTATAGGCTTCCTTGAGGCGCTGAATATCCGCCTGAATGATTGCATCAGAGTATGGTCCGAGCGGCTGTGTCTGCACAACGGACTGGAGCTTGTCATCCTTGATCTTCCGGTTGCCGTTGAAAACAACCTGATTGACCAGGCGGCTCTCATTGACCGAAACCACCAGCGTCCCACCCGAAACGGAAATCTTCACGTCTGAAAAATAGCCCGTCGCGTAAAGACGCTTAACCGACTCATCAACGTCCGAATTGGAGAACGCGACACCCGGGCGAATGGTAAGATTTGAACGCACAGCCTCCTGGCCAGTCCGCTGGGCGCCACGCACATCAATTCGCTGAATTACAGCGGCTTCAGCCGCAAGAGGAGATGCAAGCACCACGACGCTTGCGCCCGACACGACAACACCAGCAGACAGCGCAAACGCCGACACTGCGTTCAAAAACTTTGAACCAGCTTTCATTTCAATTCTTACCTTTTCCCGTTGTCCCTCGGCGGGCGGTAACCCGACTCCGGCCACGTGTGTCGTTTTACCTGCTTTTACCCTACAAGCAAGGTTTCCCGTTAATTTCTATTTACTTCCTTGCGAGCCGTGTCGCAATCGACACGGCCACCTGCAAATAAGGTAAACAGATTCCTTCCCAGAACGCCTTCAGCCTATGAGATTGCTGATGTCGTTCCACGTTGCAAATACCATAAGGCTAAGAACCATAGCCAGTCCAATACGAAACGCAATCTCTTGTGCGCCCGCCCCAAGTGGTTTTCCACGAATGGCCTCAATGGCATAGAACACAAGATGGCCACCATCAAGTACTGGAACCGGCATCAGATTGAGCAACCCTATCGAAACGGACAGGATGGCGGCGAGCTGCATCACGGCGGCGAGTCCAAGTGTCGCCATCTGCCCGGATGCCTGCGCCACCCGAACTGGACCTCCCAGCTGATCTGCCTTCATTCGACCGGTAATGAGGTTTCCAATATAGCGAAACGTACCAGATATGATCTGTCCAGTTTCGATCACGCCTTCTCTAACCGCCGCCAGCGGCGTATACTGAATGCGGCGGAAATTACCGCTTTGCTCGTTCGTAACGACGCCAATCAAACCCATTTCCACTTTGTTGCCAAACTGGTCGGTCAGTTCCGTCCGCTTGGGAACCAGTGGAAGGTCTTGGCGCTGGCCATTCCGCTCAATGGTGACAGTAACGAGTGTTTCCGGACGAATGCTGACATAGCGGCGAACATCATCGAATGTCTCGATTGCAGATCCATCCAGTGCGACGAGACGATCCCCGGCCATTATGCCAGCGGCGGCGGCGGCACTGTCTGCGCGCACTTCTGAAACAACCGGATCGGAAACGGATCGTCCATACACTCCGAAAAGGATTGCAAAAATGACGATTGCTAGGAGAAAATTCGCAATCGGACCGGCAGCAACTGTTGCAGCACGCTTCCAGAGCTTGGCGCCCCCAAGAGTTTGTGAACGCTCTGCCTCAGTCAGGCGTCCAAGCCCTTCGAAATCAGGTCTGCTCGAAGCAACCTCATCGCCCCAGAACTTGACATAACCGCCAAGTGGAATCGCGGAGATCTTCCAGCGAGTGCCGTGCTTGTCGTTGAAGCCAACGAGTTCTGGCCCGAATCCAATGGAAAATGCGGTAACTCGAATTCCGCTCCAGCGACCGACAAGATAGTGCCCCATCTCATGAACGAAGACGAGCAATGAGAGGACAAGAATAAACGGAATCAAATAGCCAGTGATGAAGCCGAAAACGGCCATTTCTTCCTCCGCGCAAAATCCGGCTCAATTTACAAGCCAAATACGAATGCTGCAACTGATGTACCACCTGCTTCAGACCACGCGGCAGATATCACCGCAAGAAGAAAAGCCGTGAAACTGGCAAAAACGAGGCCGTCTACCCGGTCCATCACTCCCCCGTGACCAGGAATAAGATGACTGGAATCCTTCACGCCGAACCGGCGCTTGATAAACGATTCGAACAGATCGCCGATTTGACTTGCAATGGAGAGCAGAAACGCGAGACCAAGCGTCCGAAATGTCAACTGCGGAAAGAAGGATAATGACACAGCACCTCCGGCAATCACCCCGGATACGGTACCCCCAATAGCTCCCGACCAGGTTTTCCCCGGCGATATGCGTGGTGCCAATTTCCTCCCGCCAACGGCGCGCCCCACAAAAAACGCAAAAATATCGGTCGCCCACACGATCGAGAAGACGTAGATCATGGCAATAAAGCCTGTTGCATCATTTCCCCTTATTGCCGCTAGGGAAACGCCACTAAGGCCCGCGTAGAAGATACCGCCCGGAAACCAACCACTACAATCTCTCACATATAGCAATATCAATCCGGTGACGGTTAGACCAGCAAGCAGAGGAATGCCAAGAGCGGGATCGCCCGCGATCAAATTCAGCGACAGGAGTGCAATCGCCAGCCAACCGAAGGCGTAGGAGGGATAGTGCCGTGCCGACAGGCCGGTCATCATTGACCATTCGTAATAGATCGAGATCATGATCAAGGCCGACAGGATGTCGAAGGCCAAGCCACCCATCCATGTCGCCCACAGCGAACCGACTGCCAAAACGATTGCCGAAACAATTCGCTTTTTCAACTCAGCCGACATCAACCTACCACCGCCGCTGTGCTTTCAGAAAGACCACCAAAGCGACGATTCCGCCCAGCAAAAATGCGAAGAGCCTCATCAAACATCTCTCGACCGAAGTCAGGCCAGTAGCCTGAGAGAAAGACGAATTCGGCATAGGCAGCCTGCCAGAGCAAGAAATTCGAGAGGCGCTCCTCGCCGCTGGTTCGAATGATCAAGTCGGGATCAGGAATCCCAAATGTGTCCAACTGTGATGCCAGCTGATGCTCCGTGATATCCCGCGACGCCAGTTCTCCCGCCTCAATCATGGCCGCCAGGCGGCGCGTCGCACGCGTGAGTTCATCGCGCGCGCCATAATTAAAGGCAATGATCAACGTGAGGCCTGAATTGCGTCGGGTGGTATCCTCAGCCTCAAGCAGAAGCGGTAGGATGTCTCCCTTCAAGTTCTCGCGATCCCCTATGACCTTGATGCGAACATTTGCCTTATGCAGCTCAGCGAGATCGCGTCGGATGAAGCGTCTCAGAAGCCCAAGAAGGTCAGCAACCTCGGCTTCCGGACGACTCCAGTTTTCTGAGGAGAATGCGAACAAGGTCAGATAACGTATGCCGTAATCACCGGCCAATTCAACCGCACGACGAACGGCCTCCACGCCTTTGGTATGTCCAACAGTCCGTGGCAGGCCCCTTTCCTTGGCCCAGCGCCCATTGCCATCCATTATGATAGCAACGTGCTTCGGCACATTCGGCGTTGAACCACTAATCATGGAATATCCGTTCATCTCATACCGATTCAACCGGGGAGCGCACACGCCGTTTAAACCTGCATGATTTCCTTTTCCTTGTCAGCAAGCAAGCGATCAACCTCGGAAATCGTATCATCCGTCATCTTCTGCACTTTTTCAGACTGTGCGCGGCTATCATCCTGACCAATGACGCCATCCTTTTCAGCCTTCTTCAGGGCTTCCATCCCGTCGCGGCGGACGTGGCGTGCGGCAACCTTTGCCTTTTCGGCATAATCATGAGCCACCTTGACGAGTGATTTACGCCGCTCTTCATTGAGTTCCGGCAGCGGAATGCGCAGTGTCTGGCCGTCGACGATCGGGTTCAGACCGAGATGTGATTCACGGATCGCACGGTCGACAGCCCCGACCATCGTCTTGTCCCAGATGGAAACCGAAAGCATACGCGGCTCTGGAACGCTGATGTTGGCGACCTGATTCAGCGGAACACGCGAGCCATAGGCCTCCACGGTGACCGGATCCAGAATGTTTGCCGAAGCACGGCCTGTTCTCAAGGAAGCAATATCGCTCTTGAATGCTGCAATGGCGCCGTCCATACGACGCTTGAGATCGTTGAGATCCGTTCCGCTCATCATACACTCCATTCTTCTTGCTGTCGAGGCATCCTGACCGCGCCTGATGTCAGTTATCGGTTACGATGGTCTTCAGGCCACCACCCGTCAAGATTTGGCCGAAACCGCCCTTCTCGTGGATCGAGAACACGATGATTGGAATACTGTTCTCACGCGCCAGAGCCACGGCAGCAACGTCCATGACGGCCAGCCCCTTCTCCAGTACTTCGCTATGCGTAAGCCTATCGAAACGAGAAGCGTTCGGGTCCTTTTTCGGATCGGCAGAATAGATACCATCTACCTGCGTTCCCTTGAAAATAGCCTGGGCACCGATTTCGGCGGCCCTGAGCGCGCCAGCCGAATCGGTCGTAAAAAAGGGGTTGCCTGTTCCACCGGCAAAGATCACCACGCGGCCCTGCTCCAGATGATGAAGCGTACGCCGCTGGGAGAAACTTTCACAGATTTCCGGCATCGCGATCGCCGAGAGAACCACCGTTTCTATATTGAGCTTGCGCAGGGAAGTCGCCAGCGCCAGCGCATTGATCACCGTTGCCAACATGCCCATGTGATCGCCAGTGACGCGATCTCCGCCCTTGGATGCAACAGCCACACCGCGGAAAATGTTGCCTCCGCCGACGACCACGCCGACTTCCACTCCCATGGAGACGGCCTCGGCAATGTCGGCGGCAATACGATCGGCGACAGTCACGTCGATACCAAAGCCCTGACTGCCCATCAGCGCCTCACCAGAGACCTTCAGCAGTACACGTTTATAGACGGGTTGGGTGGAAGACATGGAAACTCCTTCGAGGATCGCACCGAATGCCGGATACACGAAGGGCATCGCATTGTCACGCGATGCCCCAGGCTTTTACAGGTTTTAGGAAGAAAGCTTAGTGCTTAACGGCCGCAGCAACTTCTGCAGCGAAATCCGTCTCTTCCTTTTCGACGCCTTCGCCGAGCAGGAGACGAACGATGCCCGTGACTTCGATCGGCGCACCGGCATCCTTTTCCGCTTCCTTGAGAGCAGCGGCAACCGTCAGATCGGGATTGATGACAAATGCCTGCGAGAGAAGCGCGACTTCTTCAAAGAACTTGCGCATGCGGCCTTCAACCATCTTCTCGATGATCGCGTCCGGCTTGCCGGAGGCGCGGGACTGCTCGATGAAGACGTTACGCTCACGCTCGGCAACAGCAGCGTCGACTTCCTCGGCGCGAACCGCCAGCGGGTTGGTGGCAGCAACGTGCATGGCAACCTGGCGGCCGATAGCAGTCAGAACATCCTTGTTACCGGTCGACTTGAGAGCAACCAGAACGCCCAGCTTGCCAAGCGAATCAGCAGCAGCGTTGTGGATGTAGGTCGCAACCACACCGTCTTCGACCGAAAGCTTTGCAGAACGGCGAAGCGTCATGTTCTCGCCGATGGTGGCGATTGCATCCTTGATCGTATCGGTGACGGACTTGCCGGTCGCCGGGTAGGTTGCAGCCGAAACAGCCTCAACAGAACCATCAGTCGTCAGTGCAACAGATGCAACGCCACGGACGAGATCCTGGAACGCATCGTTACGGGCAACGAAGTCGGTTTCGGAGTTGACTTCGACAACCACGGCGCTGGTGCCAGCGCTGGCAATACCGATGAGACCTTCTGCAGCAGTACGGCCAGACTTCTTGTCAGCCTTGGCGATACCCTTGGCGCGCAGCCAGTCGATCGCGGCTTCCATATCGCCATTGGTTTCGGCGAGCGCCTTCTTGCAGTCCATCATGCCTGCGCCGCTCTTCTCGCGCAGTTCCTTGACCATTGCGGCTGTGATTTCGCTCATTTTCGCCTCTTATCGATTTGTCGGATGCGCCTGCTGGAATCAGGAACCGGCGCCAATTTGGAGCACGAATGTACTCGGGACTATAACAGCGTTATGAATGGCACTCCGGCGCATCAAGCTATCAACAGCGTGCATTCGGCCACGGAGCGTCTACATTCGAATGAAGGCCGCCACGAGGGCGACCTTCAAATCATGAACCGAAGAGCCGAAGCTCCCCAGCAAATTACGCCTGAGCGTCTTCAGCCAGAGCCGGCTCGATCGGAGCATCGGCAGAAGCGCCGATATCGCGACCGGAAGCGCCCTGCTGGCGAGCCAGACCGTCGATTGCAGCGCGGGCAACGAGGTCGCAGTAAAGCGAAATCGCACGCGAAGCGTCGTCGTTACCCGGGATCGGGTAGTCGATGAGGTCTGGATCGCAGTTCGAGTCGATGATGGCCACGACCGGGATACCCAGGCGCTTGGCTTCGTCGATAGCGATCTTTTCCTTGTTGGTGTCGATGATGAACATCAGGTCCGGCGTGCCGCCCATGTCGCGGATACCGCCGAGAGCCTTTTCCAGCTTCTCGCGCTCGCGCTCAAGGTTCAGACGCTCCTTCTTCGTGAAGCCCTGGGCTTCGGAGTTCAGGATTTCGTCGAGCTTGCGCAGGCGCTGGATCGAGTTGGAAATGGTCTTCCAGTTCGTCATCATGCCGCCGAGCCAACGGGAGTTGACGTAGTACTGGGCAGAACGCTTGGCGGAATCAGCGATCAGTTCAGACGCCTGACGCTTGGTGCCAACAAAAAGAACGCGGCCGCCACGAGCAACCGTGTCGGAAATAACCTGCAGAGCGCGCGACAGCATGGGAACAGTCTGCGCCAGGTCGATGATGTGGATGTTGTTACGATCGCCGAAAATGTACGGCTTCATCTTCGGGTTCCAGCGATGTGTCTGGTGACCGAAGTGAACGCCAGCTTCCAAAAGCTGACGCATGCTGAAATCAGGCAATGCCATGCCTTTTACTCCTAGTTTCCGGTTTAACCCCCGCGAAACGAACAGCTGCATAAACAGCCACCGGCGGAACAGACCGGATTTCTCCCGGCCAATCCCAAGCTTCGCGTGTGGAATGAAGGTGCGCATAACCGCCTTGTCATCCAATTGCAAGACCCGCACCGATTTTTTAACTACCCTGCTCCGGAGATTGCTTCGCCTCCATAGACATCAAGTCTGGAATTTTGCAGTCTGCTTAAGAAACTTGCTGGGGACTATTGGAATGAACAAACCTGCAATTTTTCTGAGTTGCCTATGTGTGTTTGCAGCCTCGCTTGCCCATGCGTCGGATGCAGCCTGTCCTGCTCGTGCATCGGACCCACTGCTTTCCATAGAACTGTTCGATGGTCCGGTGGCAGATAACGTTGTGCTCGCGCCAGACCAGTCATCAGGAAATGCGACCAAGGGGAAGGCGGTCTGGCAAGTGAGTTCCGTCTATAAGGAAGGGCGAACGCTCAACTTAGCGTGCCGATATCGATCATCAGAAAAACCTCTGATGATCGAAATCAAGCAGAAGGTATCGACCTGCACCCAACAGCTCGACACGAAGATGGGCGGCACCTTCACCTGCAAGTAAGAAATGGCAGCGCGCTTACTTAAGATTAGTTACATTTTTCCTGCGCCGGCTTCCCCAGAACCTCAAGTTTTGACAGCGTCCCGGACAGGACGAAGTCGCCATAGTCCATGGTCAGGTCGCGCGTTATGCCGTTGTCGTAAAGCTTGAACGACATGCGGTAGACGGGCGTCGAATCGGATTGGGCGTCCTCGTTGTAATAGGCAATCGTGACTGGCCAGTACGGTGTTTTGGCGAATTCACCAGCAAGCTGCGCCTCCTCATCATCGGCCTTCGGCTGCTGCTGCGCGCCGACAACCGTGGACGTCAGCAGAGTCTTGTCTCCGTCTTCTGAGCCGTCAAACACACGCGCCTCGAAGAAGCGCTTGCCCTGCTTGGCGTGATCAATGACCTCCAGCATATGCTCTGTCGGAAACTGCGAAGGCGTCAGCGTCACATCCCGCTTGTCCGGCTTGGCAAGTGAGATCGCAAGATTGGTTTTTGCGTCCGTCGCCTCCCCGGTCACCTGCTTGTCGAGCTTTTCATCCGTGAAGGACTTGGTGTCGAAGCGGAATTGACGTGCCTTGATATTCTCGAAGGTTGTCGTCTGCTGGTCGGTGACGCGCTGTTCCTCGCCCGTATCGATCTTGGTGACGAAGCGGAAATTGGTCGTGAACCCGCTGCAGGCAGACCCCGTGAACTCGTAGACCATACGCCCGAACATGCCTTCGATGCCAGATCGATCGGACAGATCCTTCAGCTTCAAATCATAAACTGCACGATGGGGGACGAGTGAAAGTGCGGTTTCGACGCCAGCGTGAGCTGCCCCGGAAGCAAAGAGCAGGGTCGAGGCGTAAAAAACACCAGCGAGGCCGTAACGGTTCATCCACAATCTCCTATGGGACTCAGCCCACGATGTTATATGTACGCCACAATAGCAGTGCGTCTTCCATGTGTGACGGAATCGCGTCAATTTTACAATCAAACAGGAGAATGAAATGTCCGCAGCCATCGAAACACGGCTCAAGGATTTGGGGTTCGAATTACCCGTAGCAGCCGCGCCAGCTGCGAACTACGTGCCCTTCACGATCAGCGGCAACACTCTCTACATCTCGGGTCAATTGCCCATGGAGGGCGGAAAAATTGCGATAACCGGGCTTGTTGGCGCTGAAGTCGACGTGCCGACAGCCCAGCGCGCGGCTGAACTCTGCGCCATCAACATTCTCGCTCAAGCCAAGGCCGCATTGGGTGGAGATTTGAGCCGTATCCGGCAAGTGCTCAAGCTGAACGGCTTCATCGCCTCCGCGCCTGGCTTCGCTGAACAACATATCGTGATGAACGGAGCCTCGAATCTCATCGCAAACGTGCTCGGTGCTCCGGGCAAACATGCTCGGGCCGCAGTGGGTATGGCCGCCCTGCCCTTCAACGCCGCTGTAGAAATCGACGCCATCCTGGAAATTGAAGCATGAGCATGAACGCTGATTGGATCAAGGACGTCCCGGTCGCCCATCGCGGCTATCACGATCAAAACAAGAAGGTCTGGGAAAACACGCTGTCCGCGTTCTCACGGGCGGTAGAAGCCGGTTTCGCCATTGAGTGCGATATCCAGCTGTCTTCTGACAGCGTGCCTATGGTCTTTCATGACCACACGCTGGAACGCCTCTGTGGTATTGCCGGAGACGTGCGCGAAAAATCCGCGGCTGAACTCGGCCTGTTGTCCGTCGGCGGAACCGGCGACAAGGTGCCCAGACTGCGCCAGATGCTGGATCTCGTGAAGGGCAAGGTCCCCCTGGTTATCGAGCTGAAGGGTCGCACGGAAGAAGATGACGATGGATTTGCGGAAGCCGTTCTGGAGGTTCTGGAAGGCTATCAGGGCAAAGTGGCTTTGATGAGCTTCGATCATCATCTGCTTTTCGCACTGAAAAAGGCAGGCTCACCCTTCCCCGTCGGCCTGACCGCGGAAGGGAATGATCCGGACAAGTTCTTCGAGCACGATGAAGCCATGCAGGCTGGTCTGGACTTTATTTCCTATCGCTGGGCGCACCTGCCGAACGGCTTCGTTGAGGCTCAACGAAGCCGTGGAATTCCCGTTATCACCTGGACTGTCAGGGATGAAAATGCGCGGACTCATACCTATACTCATGCAGACCAGATGACATTCGAGGGTTTCGACCCACGAGAAAGCTGAAACGCTGCGTAAATGACTGACGAAATCACCATCCGCGTCGAACGATCTTTCAAGAACATCGCGAGTGAGCAGTGGTCGCATTTGACGGGCGCTCGACGCGGAGGTGGTTCACCTTACAATCCGTTCCTGTCTCACGCTTATCTCTCTTCTCTCGAAGAGTCTGGTTCGGCCACCGCAAAGACTGGCTGGCAGGGCCACCATCTTCTTCTTGAAGACGAGGCGGGAATGCTGATAGGCGCCGTTCCGGCCTATCTGAAAAGCCACAGTCAGGGCGAATATGTGTTCGACCATAGTTGGGCAGACGTGTTCGAGCGCGCCGGTGGTCGCTACTATCCCAAGCTCCAGTGTTCCATACCCTTCACCCCGGCCACCGGACCTCGCCTGTTGGCTCGCGACGGATCGTCAGCAGATGATGTGCGATCCGCACTGGCTCAGGGTGTCGCCGCGGCCGCCCTGCAAACGGGGCTTTCCTCCGCCCATGTCACGTTTCTCAGTGAGCGAGAGTTGCCGTTCCTGGAGCAGGCTCGTTTTCTGCACCGGACCGATCAACAGTTCCACTTCATCAACCGGGGCTATTCAAATCACGATGAATTCCTGAATGAGCTCTCGTCATCGAAGCGGAAGAACCTGCGCAAGGAACGCCGCGCTGCCGTGGAAAATGGCATCACCATCGAATGGTTGACGGGCACGGATCTGACCGAAGATATCTGGGATCAGTTCTTCGCCTTTTATATGGATACCGGCAGCCGAAAATGGGGTCGGCCTTACCTCACGCGGCAGTTCTATTCGCTGATCGGCGAGCGGATGCCGGACGACATCCTGCTCGTCATGGCAAAACGAAATGGCCGCTATATCGCAGGTGCCATCAACTTTATTGGCGAAGACGCGCTGTACGGTCGTCACTGGGGCTGCATCGAGGATCAACCGTTTCTGCATTTCGAAGTCTGCTATCACCAAGCAATCGATTTCGCCCTTGCCAAGGGTTTGCAGCGAGTCGAGGCCGGTGCACAAGGAGAACACAAGCTCGCCCGCGGTTACCTGCCGGTGACCACACATTCCTGCCACTTCATCGCCCATGCGGGTCTTAGACGCGCAATCGACGATTATCTTGAAAGGGAGCGGCGCGAAGTACAGTACGCTGGCGAATATCTCAGTGAACACAGCCCGTTCCGAAAGGGCGATCTATCTGAAACCAACCGCATAAACATCGGGAAGACAGACATAGATGACGTATGATCCAGACAACATATTCAGCAAGATCATTGCCGGAACGATCCCCTCTCACAAGGTTTATGAGGACGAGGACACGCTGGCTTTCATGGACGTCATGCCGCAGGCTCCCGGACATCTGTTAGTGATACCCAAATCGGGGTCCCGCAACCTGCTGGACGCAGACCCGACAACGCTTTCCAAACTGATGCCGGTTGTTCAGAAGCTTGCCGTTGCTGCGAAAGACGCGTTTGATGCGGACGGTGTGTTTATCGCGCAATTCAATGAGCCAGCCGCAGGACAAACGGTCTTCCACCTGCACTTTCACGTTATTCCCCGGCATGAAGGTCAACCTTTGAAGCCACATTCGGGCAAGATGGAAGACCAGGCAATTCTGGCAGACCACGCTGCCCGGATCCGCGCTGAACTGACCAACTGATAGCTCATGCTCGGGTCGTGCAAGGCATTGCCCGAGCATACCGCATCACAATCGACGGACTCTAAAGTTTCGTCGAAGCTGATCTTATCGGCCGAACTGCCCGCCCAGTCAGACGATCAACAATCCACTGACAAGGCACACCAGCGATACGACCACACAGACGATAACCCGCTGGCCTGCTATCAAAAAGGCAACAAAGCCAATTCCCACCGCCCCTGCCCGGAGCCAAAGCGGGGCATCGGCAATTGTGCCGGTGGGGAAGACAACCAGTTTTGCGGTCACCGCCATCACCAGCGCGGTTGCGACTGCGCGTACCCATTGCAGGCCCTCAGAATCCTCATCGAGCCGGTTTCCGACGATAACGCCGAGCCAGCGCCAAATGTCCGTGGCCAGCCATCCAGCAACGGCAATGACGAGAAACACCCACCACCAACTCTCAGTCATGGCAGCTCCTCCCGCGGTTCAGCCCGCGGAGATTTGGACGTTCGATTGCGGATAAGATATCGATCGATCAGGTAAGCTGCCGTTCCTCCGCCAATACCCACGTACAAGATATCAAAGCGAGGCTCGATAGTCGCCATCAGCGGTCCACCAATGACGCCGACAATAAAGGCGAGCTTCACGACAGAATGACGAGCGCTCGCCCAGATCGACGCGAAGAAATAGATCGGCGTCAGCATGAACAACGCGCCGGCCACAATGGGAGGGAATTGCGCAACAATTCCATAGCAGACACCGACGATAACGCCGTTCAGCAGCGTCAGCGTTATCGCGAAACCTCCAAAATAAGCGAGCCTGCGGTCTCGCGGAACAGCTTGCATGTGCTGCATGGCAAAGACCCACGAGGTTATCGCAACAAAATGCGACAGAAACAGCAATAGCCAGGTTGGACTTCGCTCATTGCGCATTTCCGGCATGATGGAGGCAACCATGGGCATCATACGGATGGAAGAGAGCGTCACAGCCAGAAAGCTCGCGGCAACGGGTGCACCGCTTGCCATAGTCCCGATCAGGATCATCTTGGCCGGCAACGCCCAGACAGAGAGTGTCATGAAGACAGCCTCGGCTCGCGTAATCCCCGATTCAAGGGCGAAGGCACTGAATCCGACGAAAGACGTCATCAGAATTATGGCTGGTATGGAAATTATTCCGCGCATGCCAGTCACAAACCAGGCGGTATTGGAGCGGTACTCAGTCGGGGAAGCTTGCATCGATCGTTTCCAGCGCTACCCCAGCAAAACCACAGAGTGCTGGCGTAGAAATTGTGTCGGCGCGGTGGGTCTAGCACAGCCCGTACGATTAGGTGATGCTGAAATTGAAAATGCCGGGGAAAATCCCCGGCATCGGTAACCCTGTCGAGTTACTTCTTTTTCGGAACCCGTGGCACCGTACTTCCCTTGCGCGGCTTGGCCGGTTCGTCAGTGATGACGTCACCATCCTGAAGCTTCGGCTTCAGCGTCTTTTCCTTGGAGTCGGCCTTCGTGGATGCCTTGGCTTTTAAAGCCTTCTGCTTCGAAGCGCCGCTGTCTTCGGCAGCCTCCTCGACCTCGGCTTCAGGCTTAGGCTTCACCGGAACGGCTTCGGGAATGGACTTGAGAACCAGACCATCCTTGCCGTCTTCCTTCTTGCCGACAGTGACCTCAACGACACCACCCTTGCGCAGTGCACCGAACAGGATCTCATTCGCAAGCGGCTTCTTGATATGCTCTTGAATGACACGAGAGAGTGGCCGTGCACCCATGCGCTCGTCGTAGCCCTTTTCCGCCAGCCAAGCGATGGCATCCTGATACAGATCGAAGGTGACATTGCGCTCGGAAAGCTGGCTTTCCAATTGCATGACGAACTTCTGGACGACCTGATGGATGACTTCCGTCGGCAGCGGCGCAAACGGTATGGTCGCATCGAGACGGTTGCGGAATTCCGGCGTGAACAGTCGGTTGAGAGCCTCCTCGTCTTCACCGGTCCGCTTCGAAGAACCGAAGCCGATCGCCGCTTTCGCCATCTCCGACGCGCCAGCATTCGTCGTCATGATGAGGATCACATTGCGGAAGTCGATCTTCTTGCCGTTGTGATCCGTCAGCGAGCCGTGATCCATCACCTGCAACAGGATGTTGTAGATGTCCGGATGTGCTTTTTCGATCTCATCCAGCAGCACGACCGAATGCGGATGCTGATCGACCTGGTCCGTTAACAGACCACCCTGATCGAATCCGACATAGCCGGGAGGCGCTCCGAGCAAGCGCGACACCGTGTGGCGCTCCATATATTCCGACATGTCGAAACGGAGCAGTTCCACGCCCAGAGACGCCGCCAGTTGCTTGGCTACCTCCGTCTTGCCGACGCCTGTCGGACCGGAAAAGACATAGGAGCCAATCGGCTTGTTCGGCTCGCGCAAGCCCGCCCGCGCAAGTTTGATTGCGGTTGCAAGCGCCTCGATCGCATTGTCCTGACCATAGACGACCGACCGCAATTCCTTCTCAAGGTTGGCAAGAACCGCCTCGTCATCCTTGGATACGGTCTTGGGCGGAATACGAGCCATTGTAGCAACGGTGGCCTCGATCTCCTTTTCCGTAATCAGCTTGCGGCGCTTCGATGCCGGAAGCAGCATTTGAGCTGCCCCGGTTTCATCAATCACGTCAATCGCCTTGTCCGGAAGCTTCCGGTCCGAGATGTAGCGAGCCGAAAGCTCAACTGCGGATTTGATCGCATCGTTGGAATAGCGGAGCTTGTGATACTCCTCGAAATAGGGCTTCAAACCCTTCATGATCTCGATCGCATCCTCGATCGAAGGCTCATTTACGTCGATCTTCTGGAAGCGGCGTACAAGCGCGCGATCCTTTTCGAAGAACTGCCGATATTCCTTGTAGGTTGTCGAGCCGATGCAGCGGATCGCACCCGAAGACAGGGCTGGCTTCAGGAGGTTGGAAGCATCCATCGCCCCGCCGGAGGTCGCACCGGCTCCGATCACCGTGTGGATTTCGTCGATGAAGAGCACGGCGCCCGGATACTCTTCCAGCTCCTTGACGACCTGCTTCAATCTTTCTTCAAAATCACCACGATAACGCGTACCGGCTAAAAGGGTGCCCATGTCAAGCGAGAAGATTGTGGCATCCGCAAGCGCTTCAGGCACCTTGCCTTCAACGATGCGCTTCGCCAGACCTTCGGCAATGGCGGTCTTTCCCACACCTGGATCACCCACATAAAGCGGGTTATTCTTGGAGCGGCGGCAAAGAACCTGGATCGTACGGTTCACCTCCGAATGACGCCCGATCAACGGATCGATCCGGCCATTCTTGGCCTTTTCGTTCAAGTTGACGCAGTAGGCGGTCAGAGCATCCTGAGCCTTCTTCGCACTTCCCTCGTCCTGTTCACGACCGGGCTTAGCTTCCGCTTCCCCCTCTTCGGCGCCGCGAGGCGTGCGAACTTGGGATGATCCCGGACGCTTTCCAATCCCGTGAGAAATGTAGTTGACAGCATCATAGCGCGTCATTTCCTGCTCCTGCAGGAAGTATGCGGCATGGCTTTCCCGTTCAGCAAAAATCGCGACCAGCACATTGGCGCCTGTTACTTCTTCACGGCCGGAAGATTGCACGTGAATGACCGCACGCTGAATGACCCGCTGGAAGCCGGAGGTCGGCTTGGAGTCCTCATCATAGCCCGTTACAAGGTTTGCGAGATCGTTATCGATGTAATCGGAGACGGTTTTGCGCAGAACGTCGAGGTTGACGTTGCAAGCACCCATAACGGCCGCCGCATCGGCATCATCGATCAACGCCAGCAGCAGATGCTCCAGCGTTGCATATTCGTGGTGCCGCTCATTGGCGAAAGTCAGTGCCTGATGCAGCGCCTTTTCAAGACTAGGCGAAAAAGTTGGCACGTGGGTTCCTCATTTCTTTTCCATGACACATTGCAGCGGGTGCTGGTGCTGGCGGGCAAAATCCATGACTTGGCTTACCTTCGTCTCAGCAACCTCATATGTAAAGACACCACATTCGCCCACACCGTGATTGTGAACGTGCAGCATGATGCGAGTGGCCGCTTCACGGTCCTTCTGGAAAAATCGCTCCAGAATGTGGATGACGAAATCCATTGGCGTGTAATCGTCATTCAGCAATAGAACGCGGTACAGATTGGGACGCTTCGTTTTGGGTTGGGTACGCGTGATAACAGACGTGCCGCGATTGGCCCGATTACCGTCTTCGTTTCCATCGTCCTGCATCAAGATCGGCTTTGCGATCATCTTTCATTCTTCCCCATTGTCTGGCCAATTCAGGTGTGTCGTTCATCGCAACCAGACATCAGTCATCCATATTTAGTTCACCGTATCGGGATTTTAAGCCCCCTGAAATCCCACGCAATCACTATTCCTCGACCCTATCTGTCCACTCTACCAAAACTGGCTTGCCCAGACCTGAGCGCAAACGAAAAAAGCCGCCGCGACGTGTCGCGACGGCCATGATACGTAAGATTCACTCGATTCGATTACAGGGTCGTCTTCGTGAAGACGGATGTTGACTGGCTTGCCGCCGCTTCCAATGGCTTGACGAGAGTCTTGCCCAGTTCGGAATAGAGCTCTGTCAACTTGCCGGTCTGCGCCACAGCAGTCTCAAAGGAAGACTTCGCGAAGTTGGTCTGCAACTCTAGAGCTGCCTCGATGGTGCGAACACCCATCAACTGCTCGAAATAGGATGTCGCGTCCTGCAGGTATTTGCGCGAAAACTCGCCCGTTTCCGTCGCAATAGCCTGCCAGCTCTTCGCAACTTCGGAATAGCTCTTCAGAACGCCATCGACAGCTTCCTTGCTCTTGCGGTTGGCATCTTCGATATTCAACATTTCCCACCTCCTGGACAAATTGAGATAGAAATCAATGATTCTGCACTGCGAAAGTCAAGTGAAATTCTTTCGCACCTGCGAAATGCGAGGAGATCAAACAAAAAAAGCGGGCAAAACTGCCCGCCCACAACTCCACCAGAGATAAGTATTACGAGAAACATCACTCAACCGAAGGGAACGATGCCATCCAATCGTCACGGATCCGAATCGGACCGGATCACAAATCCACGTCGAGGATTGCCATCGAGAAGTTATACGAACGATCGTCATCCTCGTCATCCACGTAAACCACGCCGAGGAACTCGTCGCCAGCGTAAACTTCTGCGGAGTCATCCTTGCGCGGACGAGCCTTGACCGACATCGAGGGATTGAAGACGCGCTTGAAGTAGGCGTCGAGTTTCTTGATTTCGTCAGCTTTCACCGGTCATTCTCCGTCGTGTTCATTAAGGCTGCGGGCTTTTGGCACGGGAAACAGACGAAAGTAAAGACAGTTCCGTCCACCAGCGGGGGTCTTAATCCTCGGCAGCAAGCATCTGGTTCATGACCCGGGATGGCTCAGAGCAGCCCGCCTCCCCCACCACCTTGGCGGGCACGCCAGCGACGGTAGAATTGGCCGGAACCGATTTCAGAACAACTGATCCCGCAGCAACTCGAGAGCAATTCCCGACCTCGATATTGCCTAGGATTTTTGCGCCCGCGCCAATCAGAACGCCGTGCCGGATCTTCGGGTGGCGGTCTGCACCTTCCTTGCCCGTTCCACCCAGCGTCACCCCGTGAAGGATCGAGACATTGTCTCCTATGACAGCCGTCTCGCCGACCACAAGCCCCGTGGCATGATCAAGGAAAATACCCTTGCCGATGCGCGCAGCCGGGTTGATGTCGGTCTGGAAGATACTGGAAGCACGGCTCTGCAGATAAAGTGCGACGTCGCGACGATCTCGCTTCAGCAACCAGTGGGCCAATCTGTGGGTCTGGATCGCATGAAAGCCCTTGAAATAGAGAACCGGCTCTAGAAACCGCGTGCATGCAGGATCTCGATCATAATAGGCCTGAATATCGACGCGCACGATGGAGCCCCATTCTGGCCAGTCAAACATCATTTCTTCAAAGGTCTGGCGCAGAAGAACGGCCTTGACGTCGGCATGATCCAGCCGCTCGCAGATGCGGTGGATGACACAATCCTCCAGCGTCCGGTGGTTTAGCACGGTCGAATAAATAAAGGCCGCCAGGAGAGGGTCACGCTCCGCCGCGATGGCTGCTTCAGACTTCAGGGTATCCCAGATGGGATCTACCGAGGCGACCTGGTCGTTTGAGCGAATTTCAGTGCGAGCAACCATGTGAGCCAACCCCTATCGATGGATCTACTATATAGAACGTCGGGTAAAAAAACCACCCGAGGCCCTGATCGACCTTCACCCGATCTCTTTATAGAAATCGAGCACCGCAGCTTTGAAAATGCGGTCCCCGACGGCAAGCATGTGATCGCGGTTGGGAATATCCAATGCCCGCGCATTCGGCATCAGATCGGCTAACTCGTGCGGCGAACCGGCGATATCATCCTTGGTCCCCACCCCGATCAGCGTTGGCACCTTGATGGACGCCACAGCGGCCCGATCGACCAGATCCCGCGATCCTCTGATACAGGAAGCAAGCGCTGTTCGGTCACTCTTTGTCTGATCGGCAAAGGCACGAAACATCTTGCCACGCTCATGCGTGATCGCGTCCGGTTCGGGCGCCAGCAAGGCATCGGCAATAGGGTCCCAATCTCCGACGCCATCCGTCAATCCGATCCCGAGGCCGCCCAGCACCAGGGATTTCAGTCTCTGCTGATGATTGAGCGCGGCGAAGGTCGAGATCCTCGCACCCATCGAATAGCCCATGAAATGAGCCGCTTCGATGTCGAGGTGATCCAGAAGAGCAACCGCATCATCCGCCATGATCCAGGGGCGATAGGCCTCCGGATCGAGCGGCTTGTCGCTGGCGCCATGGCCGCGATTATCCAGCGCGATCACTCGGTAGCCCGCCTCCCCGAGCGTCTTCAACCATCCAGGATAGACCCAGTTCACATTCGCACTCGAAGCAAAGCCATGAATGAGAATCACGGCCTCGGCATCATGCGGCCCCTCATCGAAATAGGCTATCGAAAGGCAGTCATGTGAAAAGCGGGTAAAGCTGGGCGTATTGAGGTTCATCAAGAAATTTCCTATTGCGGCCGGGACATAGGTGCAAATACCTGTCAATTCCAAGAGAGAACACAGGAATTTAAGCTCAGTAGGGCTTTCCCTCTACACAATCTGCTGCGGCATGGATAATGTCCCGGCAACAGAAAGACGTTGGAGACTATCATGGCCGGTCACGGTATCCCTCATTTCCAGAACGACGGCGGACATCGGATCATTGAAGTGGGCGTGAAGGAATTCATGTGCACGGGCGCTAATGTGCCGTTCGATCATCCGCATATCTACATCGACATGGGCGATGAGAACGAAAAGGTATGTTCCTATTGTTCGACGCTTTATCGCTATAATGCATCCCTGAAATCCGGCGAAACGATCCCCGCTGGCTGCGTATTCCACGTCAAGGCAGCCTGACGTTAGCAGAACCGATGACAATAAAGACCGCCGCAATCATTGGTGCCGGTATGGCTGGCTTGACTGCGGCGCTCGCGCTTGCTCGGCGCGGCGTTCAGGTGCATGTTCTTGAACAGGCACCCTATCTGGCAGAAGTTGGAGCCGGGCTTCAGATATCGCCGAACGCATCGCGCATACTGGATCGGCTGGGTGTCCTGTCAGCACTTGAAAAAGTTTGGACTGAGCCGGAACGCGTGTCGCTGAACTCCGGAACAACACTGAAATTGCTGGGTCAGGTCCCCGTCGGCCAATCCGCTCGTCAGAGATGGAAGGCGCCTTATGGCGTGCTGCATCGATCCACCTTGCAGAATGCTCTTCGCGATGCTTGCAATGCCCAGGAGAACTGCACGATCTACCTCGGCAAACGCATTGATGGTGCCACTGCCAAACAGATAAGTGATGTGATTGGAGTGAATGCCGATCTCATCATCGGCGCTGATGGCGTATGGTCTGCTGTACGCGAAACGATTGACAAGTCGCCGGAGCCAGACTTTTCCGGCAATATAGCGTGGCGTTTCACTATTCCCTTCTCTGAGGCACCAGATTTTCTCGACAAGAGAAGCGTGCAGGCTTTCCTTGGACGTTCGGCTCATGCCGTGTGCTATCCGCTTCAGGAGGTTCGACAGTTCAACATTGTTGCCATTGCCGCTGGCGTTTCACCCGGTCACACCTGGAACGCTCACTCGACGCCGGATCAGAAGAAGCTTCTTTTGGCAGAATTCAAGGGGTGGCATCCGGCTTTCCGACAGCTTTTGACAACGGCAGAAGATCCTCGATTCTGGCCCCTCTACCAACTGGGCGACGGCGCTTGGACCGATCACGTCTCGAAAGTTCTGATTGGTGATGCGGCTCACGCAATGATGCCATTTGCAGCACAAGGCGCTGCCATGGCCATCGAAGATGCCTGGGAACTGGCGCAGGCGGTCACCACGCTGCCGCTTGCATCGGCCCTGGGCCAATTCGAGACCTCCCGCCAGCGACGCGCTGCGAAAGTTAAGGCACGGGGTAACTTCAACCGTTTCGTCTACCATGCCGGCGGGCCGATCCGGCTTGGACGGGACCTGGTCTTGTCGTTGCGTCCGCCGCAATCACTCGCGGCAGACCTTGATTGGCTTTACGGCTACGGCGCCTGATCAAACCGCCGCAGCGGCTCTGAACCCCACTTCCAAGTCCCTCTTCAGATCTTCGATGTTTTCGAGGCCTATCTGAAGACGAATCACCGGTCCGGCCGAAGGCGCTTTTCGAATTGTGCGGTCATTGAGATTTACATGCAGCGCCAGGCTCTCGTAGCCTCCCCAGGAATAGCCAAGACCGAAAAGGGACAAAGCATTGAGGAAAGCGTGGGCTTTTGGCTTGAACTGATCGGGCGTGGCCGCCTTCAGCACAAAGGAAAAGACACCGGTAGACCCCTTGAAGTCACGCTTCCAGATCTCATGGCCCGGAAAACTCTCGAGTCCAGGATGCAGAACGCATTCGACTGCATCAATGCCTTCCAGCCAACGGGCAACCGCAAGCGCGCTGTTTTGATGGTGGTCGAGCCTCACCGCCATGGAACGCAAGCCCCGTAGAATCAGATAGGAATCTTCAGGCGCACCGCAGATGCCGAGTGTGGTCTGTGCCTCCAGCAGTTGAGGCCAGGCAGCAGCGTTGGCAGATACAGAACCCATGACGATATCGGAATGACCAGACGGATATTTGGTCGTCGCATGAATTGAGACATCGACCCCGAAATCCAGCGGGCGGAAATAGAGCGGCGTTGCCCAGGTATTATCCATCGTCACGATACATTCATGTCGATGAGCAGCATCCGAAATCGCTCGAATATCTTGCATCTCGAATGTGTTCGAGGCTGGAGCCTCCGTGTGCACCAGGCGCGTGTTGGGCCGAATAAGCGCTTCGATGCCGGCGCCGATTTCAGGATCGTAATATTCCACTTCGATACCCAGACGCTTCAGCATCGTGTCGCAGAAGTAACGGCACGGTCCATAGACGGAATCGACAATGAGCGCATGATCTCCCGAAGAAAGAAATGCAAGAAACGGAACGGTGATCGCAGCGAGGCCAGAGGGAACGAGAACAGTGCCGACAGCCCCTTCCAACGCGTTCAAAGCCTCACACAGAGCGTCTGTCGTCGGCGTCCCGCGGGTTCCGTATGTGTACTTCTGGTTGCGGCTCTCCATTGTGGAGCAGTCTGGAAACAGGACTGTCGATCCGCGAAAAATCGGCGGGTTGACGAAGCCGTGAAAACTGTGTGGGTCATTTCCGAGATGAACAAGCCGGGTGCTCGCGCCCAGTGTGTCAGTTTCTACTTTATTTCTACTCATGAAACCTGAAGCTTTCTAATATGATAGCCTAGTCATTGTGGCTATCCACAGGTACCTCGTCAACATGAGAATACGCTCACCGAAGTCATGCAAAATTGCGATAGATACTGGCAGAATAAGAGGCATCGTCTGTGCAAAAACGCACAACCAGCCTAATATATCAGCAGCTCAGCGAAATTTGTCGAATTTTAGGCGCTAATATAAAGTGTGAGACTTGACCCTTGCGAAGATTTCCGACTGTGATAGGCGCGGCTCGCTTCGGGAGGCCTTACGAGCCGATCCTGTGCCATAGTGCGGGATAAAATATGCTAAAAAACAAACAGACAAAGGTTGGGAAAATGAAAAAGACAATCCTGTCAGCCGCGATTGGCGCGGCAGTCCTGGGCTTAGCCTCGGCTGCATCCGCTGCCACGCTTGCCGATGTGAAGGCTAAGGGCTTCGTTACTTGCGGTGGTAGCAACGGTATTCCGGGCTTCTCTAACCCGAACGATAAGGGCGAGTGGTCTGGTATCGACATCGACTACTGCCGGGGCATCGCTGCAGCTGTTTTCGGTGATGCATCGAAGTTCAAGATCGTCGCACTTTCAAGCAAGGACCGTTTCCCTGCACTGCAGTCCGGCGAAGTTGATGTCTTGACGCGCAACACGACTTGGACGATCAGCCGCGACTCGTCGCTTGGGTTCAACTTCCGCACGGTCAACTATTACGATGGCCAGGGCTTCCTCGTTAAAAAGAGCCTTAACGTGAAGTCGGCACTCGAACTATCCGGCGCTGCTGTTTGCGTGCAGCAGGGCACCACGACCGAACTCAACCTAGCCGACTACTTCAAGGCAAACAACCTGAAGTACAACCCGGTTGTTTTCGAAAAGGAAGCTGACGCGACAAGCGCCTATGACTCCGGTCGTTGCGACGTCTATACAACTGACCAGTCCGGCCTCTATGCAATCCGCTTGAAGCTGAAGAACCCGGATGAAAACGAGGTTCTGCCGGAAGTCATTTCAAAGGAGCCACTTGGACCGGCTGTTCGCCAGGGCGATGACCAGTGGTTCGACATTGTTTCCTGGGTTCACTACGCGATGGTCAATGCTGAAGAGTTCGGCATCACCTCCAAGAATGTTGACGAGATGAAGAAGTCCGGCGGCCCGGATATCAAGCGTATGCTCGGCGCAGAGGAAGGCACGAAGATCGGTACCGATCTTGGTCTTACCAACGATTGGGCATATAACATCATCAAGCAGGTCGGAAATTACGGCGAAGTGTTCGAGCGTAATGTCGGCCCAAGCAGCCCGCTGAAGATCAAGCGTGGCATCAACGCGCTGTGGACGAAGGGTGGCCTGCAGTACGGCCCGCCGATCCGCTGATCGGGCGACAGATTTGATTAATACCGAAGGCGGAGCAATCTCCGCCTTCGGCTTAAACAATTCCCGTAAAGGGCAAAAAGCTCAAAAGAGCATGTAAGAGGGAAAATACCCATGGCAGGCGACGCGCTCAGCTCAGGGAAACCTCGAAAGAGTTTTTCTTCGCTGATTTATGACCCGCAAGCGCGCGGAATATTTTATCAGGTCGTAACAGTGGCATCTGTTGCCCTGTTCGTTTGGATTATAACCCAGAACACAATCCACAATCTCGAAAAGGCCAACATCGCATCCGGTTTCGGCTTTCTGCAAGGGCGCGCAGGGTTCGACATCGGACAACAGGCTATTGAATACACCAGCGACTCTACGTATGGTCGTGCTCTTCTGGTCGGTTTGCTGAATACGCTGCAGGTGGCGTTCTTCGGTATTATCACGGCGACCATTCTCGGCTTCCTGGTTGGTATCGCACGTTTGTCCCACAACTGGCTTTTGGCGAAGCTGGCGCAGGCCTACGTAGAGATCTTCCGCAATATTCCGCCCCTTCTGGTCATCTTCTTCTGGTACAAGGGGGTCATCGCGATCCTGCCGCAGGCGCGTGATTCTGTTGTATTGCCCCTTGGCGGCTTCCTCAATAATCGTGGCCTATTCTTCCCGAAAGCCATCTGGGGTGAAGGCTCATGGATGATCGTTGCGGCCCTCGGCGTCGCTATTGCCGCTTCGATTGTCATTTTCAAATGGGCACGTGCGCGACAGGCAAGAACCGGCCAGCAGTTCAAATCAGGATGGACATCTCTTGGCCTAATCATCCTGCTCCCGGCCGCTACATTCCTTGCCCTTGGAGCGCCTTTGACTTTCGACTACCCCGTTGCTGGCCGCTTCAATTTGTCCGGTGGCACTAGTATCGGACCTGAATTCATCTCGCTCTATCTGGCTTTGTCTTTCTACACAGCCTCGTTCATCGCAGAAATCGTTCGCGGCGGCATAAAGGCGGTACCGAAGGGTCAGACAGAAGCTGCCAACGCGCTTGGTCTGCGTGCCAACATCATCACCCGCCTTGTCGTGGTTCCGCAGGCAATGCGGATCATCATTCCGCCGCTGACAAGCCAATTCCTGAACCTCACCAAAAACTCGTCGCTGGCTGTTGCAGTTGGTTTCGCTGACATCGTTGCAGTTGGTGGGACCATGTTGAACCAGACAGGTCAGGCGGTCGAAATCGTTGCGATCTGGCTGGTTATCTATCTGTCACTCTCGCTGACGACAGCGCTGTTCATGAATTGGTTCAACGCCAAGATGGCATTGGTGGAGAGATAACATGGCGAATGTCGATTTTACCTACGTTCGTAAGGAGATGGTCGCCGCGCGCGAAGCGCCATCGAATGCAAAGGGCATTGGCCATTGGCTAAAGGTCAATCTGTTCGCGACCCCCCGCGATATCATCTTCTCCATTCTTGCAATTGCGTTCCTTGCCTACATTCTTCCTTCCATTTTCCGCTTCGTCTTCATTGATGCGGTATGGACCGGCGAAAACCGTACTGCCTGCACGACAGTATCGCAGGGCGGTGCCTTGCCAGATGGTCAATATGGTGCCTGCTGGGCTTTCGTAACGGCGAAGTTCGAGCAATTTATCTTTGGTCGCTATCCACTTGCGGAACGCTGGCGTCCAATGACTGTCATGATTGCCTTCACGCTTCTCCTTATCCCCATGCTTATCCCGAAAGCACCTTTCAAGGGTTGGAATGCGTTGGCGCTATTTATCCTTCTGCCAACGGTATCGTTCTTCCTTTTGACTGGCGGATTTGGTCTGCCCTATGTGGAAACGCAGTTGTGGGGCGGCCTCATGGTCACCTTGGTTCTGTCGTTCTTCGGCATCACGGTATCCCTGCCCTTCGGCATTCTTCTGGCTCTGGGAAGACGGTCAAACCTCCCGGCCATCAAAATGCTTTGCATTCTGTTCATTGAGGTCGTTCGCGGTATACCGTTGATTACGGTTCTCTTCTTTGCCAGCGTTATGCTGCCATTGTTCCTGCCGGATGGTTGGACATTCGACAAACTGCTACGCGCATTGATCGGTGTTTCAATCTTCGCCTCGGCTTACATGGCTGAAGTGATACGCGGTGGTCTTCAGGCTATGCCACGAGGACAATACGAGGGTGCTGACTCGCTCGGGTTGAGTTACTGGCAGAAGACACGTCTTGTAATTCTGCCGCAGGCCCTAAAGCTTGTCATTCCAGGTATCGTCAACACCTTTATCGGTCTTTTCAAGGATACCTCCCTCGTATCGATCATTGGTATGTTTGATTTGCTCGGTATTGTGACCCTCAACCAGTCTGATGCAAACTGGGCTACGCCCGTAACCCCGGTCACCGGCTATCTGTTCGCTGGCTTCGTGTTCTGGATTTTCTGCTTCGGGATGTCACGCTACTCGCTCTTCATGGAGCGTCATCTCGATACCGGTCACAAGCACTAATAGGAGAATTTCATGTCCGCACAAAACACAAAGAACGCGACCATGGCGGTCTCCGATACCGACGTCGCAATCCAGATCAGCAACATGAACAAATGGTACGGGGATTTCCATGTCCTGCGTGATGTGAACCTGAAGGTTATGCGTGGCGAACGTATCGTCATCGCTGGCCCGTCCGGTTCTGGTAAGTCCACAATGATCCGATGCATCAATCGTCTGGAAGAGCATCAATCCGGTCAAATCGTCGTTGACGGCATCGAGTTAACGAATGATCTCAAGAAGATCGATGAAGTTCGTCGCGAAGTTGGAATGGTCTTCCAGCACTTCAATCTCTTTCCGCATCTGACAATCCTCGAGAATTGCACGCTTGCTCCAATTTGGGTTCGCAAGATGCCCAAGAAGGAAGCGGAAGAAATTGCGATGCACTACCTCAAGCGAGTCAAGATTCCGGAACAGGCTCACAAATATCCAGGACAGCTTTCCGGCGGCCAGCAACAGCGTGTCGCTATTGCTCGTTCGCTCTGCATGAAGCCAAAGATCATGCTGTTCGACGAGCCGACATCGGCACTCGACCCGGAAATGGTCAAGGAAGTCCTGGATACCATGGTCAGCCTCGCTGAAGAGGGTATGACCATGCTCTGCGTCACTCACGAGATGGGCTTCGCCCGTCAGGTGGCAAACCGGGTTATCTTCATGGACCAGGGCCAGATTGTCGAGCAGAACTCCCCAGCCGAGTTCTTCGATAATCCGCAACACGAGCGTACCAAGCTCTTCCTGAGCCAGATCCTTCACTAGTGCATTACAGCAGAACCGCGTGAGTAGTTTTGCATCGAGTGACGTGAACCGATAGCATTTCGGGTGATCCAGATCTCATTCGAAATGTCCCCAAGGGGACGGAGGCATCGAAGATACCTCTTTATCAAGTGAAAAGACGTAAGGCCGCGCACGTGACCCAGGGCGCGGCCATTTGAGTTCTGGAAAGCTACACCGAGTGAGGCGCTGGAGCGCTTGTGGCCTGCTTCGGGCCGAGCGCGGATAAAGCGTTCATAGCGGCAGCCAATATACGCAATCAGGAAGGGTGATGCATCCAATCCTGGAGGTATCCTACCAGCGGATCGAATAGCGTCCCCGTACCGCAATGCTCGGCTGTGTATTCGTCATACTAGAGTCTGTCAGTTTTAAATTGAACCATAACCTGCATGTCTGAAGTAGTTGGAGCACTCCTGGGGGCTGAACGCC
>NZ_JALJQZ010000020.1 GCF_022968395.1 Affinirhizobium lemnae | reverse complement strand
AGGCGTTCAGCCCCCAGGAGTGCTCCAACTACTTCAGACATGCAGGTTATGGTTCAATTTAAAACTGACAGACTCTAATCGGAACAACGAAGGATCGGCGGCCGGCTTCCCGGCCACCGCCTTGCCCATCAGCCTGCGTGGCTCAGTTGGAGACGAGAAACGCCGGCGGCGACGTTCAAACCTGTTCCAACCTGAGCACTGACTGGCTGCAGGGCAAAATTCTTGGAGTTTCCGCCAATCAGCGCGTTGGCACCGACGCCAAGCCCGGCGGCGGCAGACGCGGATGCGCCGACATAGCTGCCAGCCAGTGAGCCTTCGCCGATGCGAGACGCAGCAGTGCTGACAACCACCCAGTTGAGGTAGGTTTTTCCCGTCACGCCAATATCGAGACCAAGCTTACCGATCGAACCGGTGTAACGCTCAACCTTGCCATTCTGCTGACGGAACTGGCACTGCACCTTCTTGCTCGAACCGAGGATCAAGCCCACGCCACCTTCGATTTCGCAACTCAGCGCACCGATACGCTGACCAGGCTCCGCTGCTTGGGCACGGGAAGCCTTTCCGCTTGCCGCAAAAGCGGCAGGGGTTGCTGCGAGAGATGCGATTGTGGCGAGAAGAATGATCTTTTTCATAATGTTCTCTTTCTTCAGAAGCTGATTTAGCTATGGTCCGGGATGACCGCGTCATTGACAGCGATATAGCGAGGCAGATGGATCCGTGGCTGCACGGCGAGGTCGGCCAGAACGCTGCGTCCAGTGAAGACTTCAGCGATAGCAATCGCGGTCTCCAGTGTATCGGTGGAGTCCACCTCACCTGTCAGGACAATCCGACCATCCTCGAAGGAACAGGCAATGCTGCTTTTTTCGAGTCCCTGCGCATAGGCAAGGATCGACTGCAAGGCAGCACAAACACTGTGATCCTGAAGGTGTCCGCGCATCTGGGAACGTGCGTGTGCGACAATCATCATACCTGCCTCGCTCACGAGTTGATCCGGAAACTACTTCAGAGCGGACTTCACAGAGTCCTTGGCCTTGCCGACAGCGCTCTGCGCTTCGCCGGCAACCTTGTCGGCCTTGCCCTCGATCTCGAGGTCACGATTGCCCGTCACCTTGCCGACGGCTTCCTTGATGGTACCCTTTGCCTGACGGGCAGCACCTTCGATTCGGTTCTTATCCATGATCCTACTCCTTGTTTCAGTTGGGTCAGCAGCTCTTCATTGCGCTACACGACTGGAGATAGGACCGGAAACGGTGCTGATGCAGAGAGAGAACTACTAATCCTGCTAGTAGGTTTTTACCTTTTTTTGGCCTTCGATGTCTTTTTGCCAGAAGATGCACCGTTCCCGCTGAACCCACGCTCGCGCGCCCATATCACGGCTGCGGCACGCCGATTGACGCCGATCTTGTTGTAGAGGGACGCCACATGATTGCGAATGGTATGGCGCGACAGGCAAAGCGCATCGCCCATCTCGGCATCACTCAAACCATCGCAGATCAATCCGAGAATCTCGCTCTCTCGCTCGCTTAGATCTCTGAGTTCCGCGGACGGACTTTTCCCGGTAGAAGCCTGACGCAAGGTGGCGAGGCGATCCACGACAGTTCGGCTGAACCAGGATGTATCGGCCATGACGCTTTCGATGGCCTCGATGAGTTCCAGTTCCGACCGTCTTCTTTCCGTCACGTCCTGCACCGACCACAGCACGCACGCATGGTCATTTATCTCCACCCGTTCAGCAGAGACCAGACATTCAGCCGTATCGCCATTTGCCAACATCATACGCATGGCGACGTCCCTCACCGGCACATTGTCACGCAAATGCTGCTCGATTTCCTTACGAGCCTTCGTATCTTCCCAAAGCTTCAAATCGGCTGCCGTCTTTCCAATGACAGATTCGATCTTCCTGCCACTCAGGGACAGGAAAGCTTCATTGACCTCCATGAAGACGAAGTCATCCAACCGCGCGATTGCGGCCGGTGCAGGCGACAAGCGGAACGACTTCGAGAACCTCTCTTCACTCTGGCGAAGAGCGTTCTGCGCCTTGCGGCGCCCATCGAGATCGGCAAAGGTAAACAGCATGCAGGGCACCTCGCCGACAGGGATGGGCTCGCCCGCGACAATGACCAATCGATCTCCACCATCCGGAAGCGGTATCAGGGCCTCGCGCTGGCGTATGACCCTGCCTTCCGCCAGCTTGATCATGGCGTCATCACCCGTCTCGCAGTTGGAGAACAGTCCGATTTCCTCGACCATCTTGCCCAGCACATCGTCCTGGCTCAGTCCGGTCATTTCCATGAAACCCTGGTTGACGCGGATAAAGCGTTGGTCGTCCAGCCTGCATATGAGTCCTGGCGCGGGATTGGCATTGAAGGATTTCTCGAAACGCTTTTCGGCCTCATAGCGCGGGGTTTCGTCGCGAATGATCAGCACCAGAACATCAGGCTTGGCACCGGCGTCTTCGAGGATCAGCGTCCGCACAACATGAACCCAGCACGCATCAGGATCGCTGGTCGGAGAGACTTCAATGGTGACCCCGTCCAATGCTTCCCCGCCCAGTAGCCGTTCAAGCGGGTACTGCCCCTCGTCAAGCGTGTGGTTGTTTCGATACCTAAGAGTGAAACGGCGGCGGTAATCCGCAACAGTCTCGCCAAGCCCGGCAAGATCTTCCACGCGGTGGCTCTTGAGGGCGGCTTCGTTTGCCCAAATGATTCTGCCATCCAGTTCCACAAGGATAAGACCATCTGTCAGGCCTGCGATAAGCTGCTGCAGGACGGTACGGTTTATGCGTGGTACCTCAGCGGCTTCGTTCATGGAGATCCGGTTCCAATTTGAATGGACCATAAAGTGTGAACGATCTTGTGCAGGACAAGTGGCATCATCCTGATGTTGAACACGGTGGAAAAGACGTCTGGCGACTAAAGAAAATAAACAAAGGGTTTACGAGGATCATTTTTTTGCCACGCGCGTTGATGAGGAAATTCACAAGCGTCAGCATTGCTGAGTCGAGAACTGCCGCACCAAACGCATAGAGTAATACCCAAGGAGTAAACCCATGAAGAAAATCCTCGCAGTTGCCATCTCTGCTCTGCCCGTCATCGCAAGCGCTGGCACAGCATTTTCAGCCGACACCATCTCCCGCTATGACCGCGCTCCGGTCGCTCAGGAGCAGGACCAGCGCGGTGGCGTGCGCATCGGCTATCTGGATTGCACGATCGGTGGCGGTGTTGGCTACGTGCTCGGTTCTGCGAAGGAAGCTGACTGCGTCTTTACGTCCGCGATGGGTGGTGAACCGCTCGACCGTTATACGGGCGTTGTGCGCAAGATGGGCGTAGACCTTGGCTTCACGACGAAACAGCGCATGGTCTGGGCCGTTTTCGCTCCGACTGCCGGTTACCACCGCGGTTCACTCGGCGGCCTTTATCAGGGCGCAACGGCTGAGGTAACGGTTGTTGCAGGCGTCGGCGCCAATGTTCTCGTCGGCGGGACGTCCGGATCGATCCACCTTCAGACGGTCAGCGTCCAGGGCCAGCTTGGCCTGAACCTCGCTGCAACCGGAACCTCCGTGACGCTTACTCCTGCAAGCTGAGGTCCGTAGTATCAATGAACATGAAAGCGTCTGCTCCGGCAGGCGCTTTTTTCTTGGCCTTGTCTTTATTCAGATTTACTTGAAAAGACTTGATCTGTAATCGCTGGTTCGATTTGGATCCATCGGTACATGACCAACCCACCGCTTCTATGCCGAACCGGAGTTCCAGATGACCGCACTCGTCGAAAATGCCAAGCGATTGGCTGACCGCCTCCTGTCGTCCTACTCGGGTTCTCGACTACTTGCAGGCATGGCCGGAGCACCCGGATCCGGAAAGTCGTCGCTAGCGGATGCAGTAGTGGAAGAAATCAACCACAAGCGGCCGGGCGTTGCCGCGGTCTTCCCAATGGACGGATTTCACTACGACGACGCCGTGCTTCGAGATATGGGCCGCCTTGCCAACAAGGGTGCCATCGATACGTTCGATGCCCATGGTCTCAGACACATGCTGCAGAGGCTGAAAGCAAATGAAGATGATGCGGTCGCCGTTCCGGTTTTCGATCGATCCATTGAAATTGCCAGGGCTGGGGGTCGCCTCATACCGCGTGAGACGGGTATCATCGTTTGCGAAGGTAATTATCTGCTGATGCGCAACGAGCCTTGGGACCGGCTGCATCCGATCTTTGACCTCACCGTTCTGGTTGAAGTGCCGGTCGAGGAGTTGCGCCGGCGTTTGCGAGAGCGCTGGTTCTTTTACGGTCTCGACGAGGAAGGTATTCGTCGAAAGCTGGACGACAATGACATTCCCAACGGGATGGCCATCATGGACGGCAGCATCGAACCTGATGTCCGGGTTCCGAATTGAACCCGCGATGCGCTTCAAGGACATGATTGCATGACTTTGGTTACTATGACCTGGCTTATTGCGGGCATGACCGCCCTTGGCGTCGTCGTCCGTCCGTTTCGATGGCCGGAAGCGGTCTGGGCGGTTGCCGGTGCCGCCATGCTCCTCCTCCTCAACATCATCGGTTGGAGCGACGCCGTCAGCGGCGTCCTGAAAGGGTTCGACGTATACCTCTTTCTCATCGGAATGATGTTGCTATCGGAGCTTGCCAGGCGAGAGGGCCTGTTCGACTGGATTGCCGCGATCGCAACCTCCGCCGCGAAAGGATCTCCGCTCCGTCTATTCTGCCTGGTTTACGCAGTCGGCGTGGTTGTCACGGTCTTTCTGTCAAATGACGCAACAGCGGTTGTCCTGACACCGGCGGTTTATGCCGCCTGTCGTGCAGCGAAGGTAAAGGACCCTCTGCCCTATCTCCTGATCTGCGCATTCATCGCCAACGCCGCGAGCTTTGTCCTGCCCATTTCGAATCCCGCAAACCTTGTCATCTTCGCAGGTGGAGAGATGCCGCCTCTATCCCGTTGGCTGGCGACATTCCTGCTGCCCTCCATTGCCGCGATCGCCGTTACCTTTATTTGCCTCTACGGGACCCAGCGCAAAGCATTGATGGCGGATGAACTGGCAGAAAACATTCCAACACCGGAATTGACACGAGCGGCAAAAATCTCTGGTATCGGTCTCTGCATCACTGCCGCTGTGTTGGTCATAGCATCTGCCCTGCATCTCGATCTTGGAATCCCCACCTTCATAGCCGGGGTCGTTACAACTCTTGGCGTCCTGCTGCTCACCCGCCAGAACCCTCTTGAGGTTTTACGCGGGGTCAGCTGGAGCGTATTGCCACTGGTCGCAGGACTGTTCGTTGTTGTGGAAGCCGTGAACAAGACCGGGCTGACATCGCTTCTTGCGCAGCAGCTAGCAACGCTTGCGGCGGAATCAGAAACACAAGCGATAGCGATCGCAGGCACCGGCGTCGCGATTATTTCAAACCTCGTCAACAATCTGCCAGCAGGTCTCTTCGCCGGAAGCGCGGTGCAGGCCGCGAATGTGTCAGATGCCATCGCGGGCGCTGTACTCATTGGTGTAGACCTTGGCCCGAACCTGTCGGTCACGGGGTCACTTGCCACCATCCTCTGGCTTACAGCATTGCGGCGCGAAGGCATTCACATGAGTGCCTTCGCCTTTCTGAAGTTGGGCTTGGTGGTGATGACCCCAGCGCTTGCCGCTGCACTGGGGGTTCTCATCCTGCAAAGCCTTTAGGCTATTTCGTACGGAGCATCTCGATGATGCCAGAGAAATCCGTCGCACCATGGCCTGAGGCCTCGAACTCGCGGTAAAGGGCAGCAGCCGCAGCGCCCAGCGGCGTGTTCGCTCCGCTGCTGTTTGCCGCATCCTGGGAGAGCAGCAGATCCTTCAGCATCAGGGCTGCTGCGAACCCGGGCTGGTAGTCGCGGTTGGCAGGCGAAGTCGGAACCGGACCCGGAACCGGGCAGTAGGTATTGACCGACCAGCACTGACCGGACGAGGTGGAAACCACATCGAACAGCGCCTGATGGGTCAGGCCAAGCTTTTCGCCCAACGCAAAGGCTTCGCAGGCGCCAATCATCGAAATGCCAAGCAGCATGTTGTTGCAGATCTTTGCGGCCTGACCAGCGCCGCCGCCACCGCAATGGACAATGCGTTTTCCCATGGCCTCGAGGATTGGGCGCGCCGCGTCAAAGGCGGCCTGCGTGCCTCCCGCCATGAAGGTGAGTGTCGCCTGCGCTGCTCCCGAGATACCACCGGACACCGGCGCGTCAAGGGAATGGCAATTGGCCTCGGCTGAAAGTTGATGCGCCTTCCGGGCTGAATCCACATCGATGGTCGAGCAATCGATCAACAGTGTGCCAGATGCAAGCGATGGCTTGAGCTCTGACCAAACGGAGAGCACATGCTCCCCCTTCGGCAGCATGGTGATGATCACGGTTGCGCCCTCGCATGCGTCAGCCAAGGACGAGACCGCCTGCACCCCGGCCTCTCCGGCTGCCTTGCGGCTGTGCTCCGACAGATCGAAACCGCGAACCACGTGGCCAGCCTTCACCAGATTGGCGGCCATTGGTCCGCCCATGTTTCCAAGTCCTACAAATGCAATATTCGCCATAATCAAAGTCCTCCCGATGCCATTATCTATTGTCTTCCAAAATCATCATCGCCGCTTTCTCCGCAATCATGACCGTAGGTGAATTCGTGTTTCCCGACGTGATCCTCGGCATAATGGAGGCATCTGCTATTCGCAGACGCCCAAGAGCCCGCATCCGCAATCGCGGATCGACGACGCTCTCAGGGTCCGGCCCCATGCGGCAGGTGCCGACAGGGTGGAAAATCGTCGTTCCGATCTCTCCAGCGGCTTTGACCAGTTCCTCCTCAGTCTGATAACTCGGACCCGGCTTATATTCCTGCGGATTATAACGGGCGAAGGAAGGCTTAGAAACAATCTCTCGCGTCAACCGGATAGACTGCGCGGCGACCATCCGGTCACTTTCCGTCGAAAGATAGCGGGGTGCGATAGCAGGCTGTTGCGCGAAATCAGCGCTCTTGGCATGCACTGAGCCTCGACTGTCTGGCCGCAGGTTGCACACACTGGCTGTAATGGCTGGGAAGGTGTGAACAGGATCGCCGAACTTATCGAGGGAAACGGGCTGCACATGGTACTGCAAATCCGGCGTTTCCTTCTCCGGTCCGGAACGGGTGAAGATGCCAAGCTGGCTGGGCGCCATCGCCATGGGACCGGATCGTTTTGCCAGATATTCGAGCCCGATCGCCATCTTGCCAAACAGGCTGGACGCCTTCTCGTTCAGAGTTGGGACACCGGTCACCTTGAAAGTCAGGCGCAGTTGCAGATGGTCCTGAAGGTTTTCGCCCACCTGCCCGACCTCCTTGACAAGGTCGATTCCAGCATTTTGCAAAACCTCTCCCCGCCCGACCCCTGACAGTTCCAAAAGATGCGGCGAGCCGATCGCGCCAGCTGAAAGCACTGTCTCGCGACGGGCATAGAATCGCTGATCGACGCCCCCGACGGATACCTCGACACCCTTCACCTCTCCCTGTTCGATGATGAGCTTTTTCGCCTGCGCCTTGGTTACGACGCGTAAATTGCCGCGTTTCATTGCGGGCCGAAGAAAGGCCTTGACCGTATTCCAGCGAATGCCCGAACGCTGATTGACGTCAAAGTAGCCAGAACCTTCGTTGGTGCCCCGATTGAAATCCGGCGTCTTGGGAATGCCTGCCTCTTCCGCCGCCTGCTGGAAAGCGTCGAGAACCGCCCAGCGAACGCGGGCGGTTTCCACGCGCCATTCCCCACCGGCTCCGTGCATGTCATCGCCGCCCTTATGAAAATCCTCGGACTTCCGGAAAAGCGGCAAGACGTCATCCCAACCCCAGCCGGGATTGCCCATCTGTCGCCACTGATCATAGTCGCGCGCCTGACCACGCATATAGATCATGCCGTTGATCGAAGAGCAGCCGCCAAGAACCTTGCCGCGAGGATAGTTCAGCGCCCGGCCGTTGAGACCCTGTTCCTTCTCGGTCTGAAAGCACCAGTCCGTCCGGGGATTGTTGATGCAATAGAGGTAGCCGACCGGAATGTGGATCCAATGATAATTGTCGTTGCCGCCAGCCTCCAGAAGCAGAACCGTGTTCTTCCCGTCGGCGGACAGGCGGTTGGCGAGCACGCAGCCAGCAGTCCCTGCACCAATGATAATGTAATCGAAGCTATTCATGACACAGCTCGTGAGGGGGCCAAAGGTTCGCCTGGGCGCGCTCAATGCGCCCATGCGGAGTTTAAACTAGAAGCTTTGGTGCGCTTATCGGGTTAGAGCCAGCGCGCCAGCCCGAATTTTCGGCCGATCCTTGAGGCCGCCAGTTCGCCCACCACACCACGTCGGAAGACCAGCACGCAGATCATGAACACAGCGCCGGTGATGATCGTGACCGGAAAGCCGGTCGTTGCCAGATAATTGCCGAGCATGACCACAATGGCGGAACCGAGGATTGGGCCAAGCATGGTGCCGATACCACCGAGCAGTGTCATCAGGATCACCTCGCCGGAGGTCTGCCAGCCCACATCGGTCAGCGTCGCGAACTGGAACACGAGAGCTTTGGTGCCGCCTGCCAATCCGGCAAGCGCTGCCGACATCACGAAGGCACCAAGTTTGTAGCGCGCGACGGAGTAGCCAAGCGAGATCGCGCGTTGCTCGTTCTCACGGATGGATTTCAGGATCATGCCGAAGGGCGAATGTACGAAGCGCCAGATGATGAAAACGCCAATCAGGAAGATCGCGGCCACGGTGTAATACATGGCGATCGGCTGGTTGAGATCGATGAAGCCGAAAAGATGCCCACGCGGAACGGACTGGATACCGTCCTCACCATGCGTGAACTTGGCCTGCAGGCAGAAGAAGAAAAACATCTGTGCAAGCGACAGCGTGATCATGGAGAAATAGATGCCCTGCCGCCGGATCGCAAAGAAACCCATGATGAGGCCGAGAGCGGCGCCGCCTGCAGTTCCGATGAGAATGCCGAGTTCAGGCGGCACGCCCCATTCCTTCACGCTGTGCGCGGTGAAATAGGCAGCGCCGCCGAAAAAGGCCGCGTGCCCGAAGGAAAGGAGACCGGTATAGCCAATCAGAAGATTAAAGGCGGCCGCAAAGAGAGCAAAGCAGAGCACCTTCATGATGAAGACCGGGTAGATCAGGAAGGGCGCAACAAGAAGCAGCAACAAGCCTGCGATCAGCGCAAGACGTCTCGCCGTGATTTCGGCCTTTGAAACAGAACGGTCATCGAGGGCATCAGACGGGACGGTGGAGGTGTGAATTTCAGCCATGTTCTTACTCCCGTCCAAACAGTCCGGCAGGCCGGACCAGCAGGACTATTGCCATGATGACAAAGATCACTGTGTTGGAGGCTTCCGGATAGAACACCTTGGTCAGGCCTTCGGTAATGCCCAGAACATAGCCCGTTACGATCGCACCAAGGATGGATCCCATTCCGCCCACGACGACCACCGCAAAGACGACGATGATGATGTTGGAGCCCATCAAGGGCGAGACCTGGTAGATTGGCGCTGCCAGCACACCTGCAAAGGCGGCAAGAGCAACACCCAGCCCGTAGGTCAGCGTCAGCAGGATCGGCACGTTGACGCCGAACGCCTGTACAAGCGTGGAATTTTCCGTTGCTGCCCGAAGATAGGCGCCAAGCTTTGTCTTCTCGATCAGCAGCCAGGTTCCGATGCAGACCAAGAGCGAGGCAACAACCACCCAACCGCGATAGTTCGGCAGGAACATGAAGCCGAGGTTCGTGCCGCCCGCAAGTGATGGAGGCGTGGCATAGGGCTGTCCGGATGCACCATAGTAGTAGCGGAAGATGCCTTCCAGCATCAGCGCCAGACCGAAGGTGAAGAGCAGACCGTAGAGCGGATCAAGACCATAGAGCCTTTGCAGGAACAGCCGCTCAATCACTGCGCCGAACACGCCGACGATGATTGGTGTCAGAATAAGCGCCGGCCAGTAGCCAATGCCGGCGAAATGCAGAAGCAGATAAGCCGTGAACGCACCCAGCATATACTGTGCGCCATGCGCAAAGTTGATCATGCGCAGCAGGCCGAAGATAATCGCCAGCCCGAGCGACAACAGGGCATAGAAGGACCCGTTGATAAGACCGATCAGAAGCTGACCCAGCAGCGCGGGAAGCGGAACTCCGAAAACCGTGTTCATGGTTCAGACTCCTAGAACTTTATGGAGTTCATCCATGCGCTCGCCAAGCTGCGCAACGGGAAACTCCGATTGAATATGGCCGTGATCCATGAGGTAGAAGCGGTCGGCAACTCGACTTGCAAACCGGAAGTTCTGCTCCACCAGAAGAACCGTTATACCGCGCTGTTTCAGCCGGATCAGTACATCGCCGATACGCTGAACGATAACAGGCGCAAGTCCCTCCGTCGGTTCATCCAGAAGAAGCATCCGCACACCCGTACGCAGGATCCGCGCAATAGCCAGCATTTGCTGCTCGCCACCGGAAAGCTTGGTTCCAGGGCTGTTTCGACGCTCATGGAGGTTTGGAAACAGTTCGAAAATCTCATCGACCGTCATGCCGTTTTTGGCGATCTGCGGCGGCAGCATGAGATTCTCGATGACACTGAGGCTTGCGAAGATGCCGCGCTCTTCCGGCACGAAACCCAAGCCATGCCGCGCCGTCTTGTGCAGCGGCACGGGCATCATGTCCTGATCGTTAAATCGCAGCGTACCCTTGCGCTGGCGGATGATGCCCATGATGGTGCGCAGCGTCGTCGTCTTGCCGACGCCGTTGCGGCCAAGCAGGGTTACCGTCTCGCCTTCGCGGATCTGCATGTCGACCCCATGCAGAACGTGGCTTTCGCCATACCATGCGTTGAGGCCGCGAACGTCCAGTAATGCGTTCATCTCAATCCTCCTCGCGGCCCATATAGGCCGTGCGCACCTGTGGATCCTGGCTGACGGTCGCATAGTCACCAGCCGCGAGGATTTCGCCGCGCTGAAGCACGGTGACCCGGTCGCAGATGTCGGCCACGACCGACAGGTTGTGCTCGACCATCAGCACCGCGCGCGTTTTGGCGACGGAGCGAATGAGCCCGGCAATGGCGGTGATATCCTCCTGCCCCATCCCAGCCAGCGGTTCGTCGAGCAGCAGCACTTTAGGATCGAGAGCGAGCGTCGTTGCAATCTCCAGAACGCGTTTGCGCCCATAGGAGAGGTCCGCCGCAAGTGCATCACGCTCCCGCATGAGCCCGACGGTTGTCAGCAGGGCATCGGCTTTCCCTGTCAGGGTGTCGAGCGCCGACATCGGCCGCCAGAACTGGTGTGCCAGACCGTTCGGTCGCTGCAACGCGACCCTGACATTGTCCAGCACCGTCAGATGCGGGAAGACCGCCGAAATCTGGAATGAGCGCACCAGCCCCATTCGTGCCACGCGGTCCGGGGAAGTGGACGTGATGTCTTCGCCCATGAGGGTAATTTTACCCGCCGTTGGCTGAAGAAACTTGGTCAAAAGATTAAACACCGTCGTCTTCCCGGCGCCATTCGGCCCGATGAGCGCATGGATCTCACCATGGAAGACGTCGATATCGACATTGTTGACCGCTAGAAAACCACCGAAGCGGCGAGAGAGACCACGCGCGGAAAGGACCGCGCGTTGCTCCCCCAGGGACTGTGGGGATGGTGCGTTCATGAAAAGACCCGCTTATTTTACGAGGTCACAGCCGCTCTTGGCCGGATCGATATAGGCTTCCTTGCCAGGAATCGTGGCAAGAACCTTGAAGTAGTCCCAGGGCTTCTTGCTCTCGGACGGCTTCTTGACTTCCAGCAGATACATGTCCTTGATCATACGGCCGTTCGGGCCAACAGTGCCCTTGCCTGCAAAGACGTCTTCAACCGGCATGGAATGCAACTGTTTGGCAACGGCTTCCGTCTCATCCGTTCCGGCCTTCTGGATGGCCTTCAGGTATTGAAGAACAGCAGAATAGGTGCCCGCCTGAATCATGTTCGGCATCTTGCCGGTGCGCTTCATGTAACGCTCGCCGAACTTGCGGCTCTCGTCGTCACGATCCCAGTAGAAACCTTCCGTCAGGGTCAAACCCTGTGCCGCTTCAAGACCGAGGCCGTTGACTTCCGCAAGCGTGAAGAGCAGCGCTGCGAGGCGCTGTCCGCTCTGCGTGATGCCGAATTCCGCTGCCTGCTTGATGGCGTTCTGCGTATCCGCGCCAGCATTCGCGAGACCGACGACATTCGCACCGGATGACTGCGCCTGAAGCAGGAACGAAGAATAGTCTGCGTTGCTGAGCGGATGGCGGACCGCACCCACTACTTCACCACCATTGGCCTTGACGAATTCGCTGGTCTGGCCCTCAAGCGAGTAACCGAATGCGTAATCGGCCGTCAGGAAGAACCACTTCTTGCCGCCCTGCTTTACAAGCGCGCCGCCGGTGCCGACAGCCAGAGCATGTGTATCGTAGGCCCAATGGAAGCCATAGGGGCTGCACTGCTTGCCAGTCAGTTCTGTCGTCGCAGCACCGGTGACGATGTCGATCTTCTTCTTTTCCTTGGCAATTGCCTGCACCGCGAGAGCGACGGAAGACGTCGTCAGTTCCATGATGGCATCGACCTGGTTTGTGTCGAACCACTGGCGTGCGATGTTGGAAGCGATGTCCGGCTTGTTCTGATGGTCAGCGTCAACAATCTCGATTGCGCTATCGAGCACCTTGCCACCGAAATCTTCAACGGCCATCTTTGCCGCCTCGACAGAGCCCTTGCCGCCGAAATCGGCATAGACACCGGACTGGTCGTTCAGGATGCCGATCTTCACCTTTCCGTCGGAAACGGAAGCAGCAAACGCCATGGATGTGCTGGCAAGAAGCGCCGCAGCCGACGCCAGAATAGTTCCGCGCATATCATTATCCTCCCAGAGATAGTGCGTGGCGCTCATATGAGCCTGTTCAAAAACAGGCTGCTGGCTATCCTCAAAGCCCGCAGCTCAAGGATTATGTTTCTCTTAAAAATCCGCTTGCGCAAGCAATTGCGCGAACTAATTTCAAACAGTATCTGTTCAAAATTGAACAGGCAGGAGCGAGTGGAATGTCGAAGACGCATTTTACGTGGGATGACCTGCAATTCTTCCTTGCAGTGGCGCGCTCAGGCCAGTTGTCGACGGCAGCAAGAAAACTGAGGACAAGTCACGCTACGGTCTCGCGACGCATCGATCGGCTGGAGTTTACCCTGAAGGTCAAGCTCTTCGAGCGTAACCCACGCGGCTATGTGCTCACACCCATTGGCCAGCGATTCGTGGAAACGGCAGAAAAGGTCGAACAGGAGACCGAGCGGCTGGAGGCGGAACTTGCCGGTCAGGGGCCCGCTCAGCAAGGTGTCGTGCGCATCTCTGCACCGGAGGGCTTCTCGAACTTCTTTCTCGCGGCCCGCTTTGGAGAACTTTCCGCACGCTATCCCAATCTGGCACTTGAACTGGTCACGATCCAGCAGATCATGGCGCTCTCACGCAAGGAGGCTGATCTTGCCGTCGTACTCGATCCGCCAAAGGCAGGCCCCTACCATGTGGAGAAACTGACAGACTACGCGCTGCAAATCTATGCAAGCCAGAGCTATCTCAACCGTCGTGGCACGCCGGAAAGCCGCGAGGAACTGCTCAATCACCAGTTCATCGGTTACATTCAGGATATGATCTTTGCGCCGGGGCTGGACTATCTGGGAGACATCCATCCGCGCATTCAACCGAGCCTGCAAAGCTCTAGTATCTTCGCGCAATTGACCGCGACTCGAAACGGGTTGGGGGTCTGCGTTCTGCCCTTCTTCATTGCCCGCCAATATTCGGAACTTCAGCCAGTCTTAAGCGACGTGAAGCTTGACCGCCACTACTGGCTGGTCTGTCACCAGGATCTGGTGCAGTCCAGCCGTATCCGCGCGATCATTGGCTTTCTTCGGGACATCGTGGCGAAGGACCAGAACCAGTTTCTGTCAAACGGCGTTGATGAACCCCGCGCAAAGGGCAGAGGCAGACATACGACTGTCTCATCCGGTTGACCGAACAAAGAGGCGAACCGATCCGGCGATCGCTTCCCCCGGCTTGAGAACGGTCAAATCTCTTGCCTGCCGCTGCTCCGGGCTCAGGTTCAAGACGCCGGCTGCCGCGCTCACTGGCTCAAGGCAAAGATACCGTTCTGTTCGGTGCACTGCGATGTGCTTGAAGACAGGATCTGCAGTCACGGCCACGTCCCATCCTTTTTTCGAAGAATAGGATGCCTCGGTCCAGTCGCGGAAATGCAGCGTATAGCCAACCTTAGCGGGAATTTCTGCTGATTGCCGAGCAACCGGCGCGGCCAGTGTAGGCAGGTTCTGCGCATCCAGCACATAGGCGTTCCCGGCATCTGTCTGGGCGGCGGCTGACAGATCAACGGCAAGATAAGGATGCCAGCCGAAACATCCGGGCATGGGATCATCAGAGCGATTTACAAGCTTCAGGCGTACAGTCAGGCCATGGTCATCGAGTTCAATCTGCTGGTGCGCGGTGAATGCAAACGGCCACTCGGCATCGGCATCATAATCCAGTCGCAAGGACACGGACGAGCCGTTGGATGACGTGACCTGCCATACACGCTGGTGTGCAGGTCCGTGCATCACATCGCCGCCCAGGGCAGGATGCGACCGCAGTTGGTGCAGCACTCCCTGATGATAAAACGCGGCCTGCTTGATCCGGTTGTGGAAAGGGAACAGCGGATAGCCACCGGCTTTCGGCCAGTTCAACGGGTCGAATTCCGACGCCGTGACGGGCACGAGAATATCGCCAGCCCCAGCATGACTAAGGCCGGCAACCCGCCCTCCCCAGTCTGGAATGACACGGGCCGTAAACGGCCCGTGCGCAATGTCGACCACCTCAAGCGAAGGCATAGGAACCATCAGGACGCTTAGGCACCCGCCGCTGCCAATGCACATAGCCGTCTTCCTGCATGGCCTTCTCATCCATTTCGACACCCCAGCCGGGACGATCCGGGCGCAGTTCCAGATAGCCATCCTTCGGCAGATAGGGATCGACAACGTAGCGCGTTTCGTCTTCACGCGTCTCGATATCGGTCCCGCCGTAGACATAGCACTGGCCGCGCGGCAGGCGATATTCAAGGATACGGAAGTTCTGGGTCGCCGCTGCGAAGTGAACATTCACCGCCGTGGCAAGCGGACCCATGGGGTTATGCGGTGCCATGCTGACAAAATGCGCTTCAGCCAGAACCGCGATCTTGCGCATTTCCGTGATGCCGCCGACGACGCAGATATCCGGCTGGATCCAGTCTGCACCCTTGACCTGTAGAAGGCGCAGGAATTCGAAGCGGCTGTAGAGGCTTTCACCTGTCGCGAGCGTGCAGTTGAGACCCTGCTTCAGATCACCCCAGGCCTCGATGTTCTCTGGCCGCAGCGGCTCTTCGAAGAACAGCGGATCATAGGGAGCGAGCGCATTGCCAAGCTGCCGCGCCGCCGCAGGTTCAAAGATCTTTGCATGTGCATCGAAGGCGATTTCGTAGTCAGAACGGATCGTTTCACGCAGGGAGCGGAAGTATTCCGCCGAAGCGCGAACGACCTCACCCCAGCGATTGGCATGCAGATCGATGCGCCATGGGCTTAGCTTGAAGGCGGTAAAGCCCCAGCCTTCGTTCAGGCGATCAAGCTCTTCCTTGGCAGCGGGCGCATCCGGTGCCGTGTAGACACCCGCGTAGACGCGGATCTTGTCACGCACCGCGCCACCCAGGAGCTTGTAGACCGGCACATTTGCAGCCTTCGCCGCCAGATCCCACAAACAGTGGTCAAGCGCTGAAATTGCAGAAAGCCCAAGCGCCCCAGGGGGAAAGCGGCTTTGCTGGATCAGCAGGTTGACGAGATATTCCACACGCGTCGGGTCCTGCCCGGCTATGAAGCCATAGAGGTAATCCAGCAGCGGCGGCAGCGCGAGATCAGGGCCGTGATTGTAGCACTCGCCCCAGCCGGTCAACCCATCATCCGTGTCCAGAGCGACGATAACGCGTGGACGGTCCTTGTCGCGCGTCACGAAGACGCGCATGCGATCAATTTTCATGGTCATGCCTCATGCAATGTCGGATTTATCGCCCCGCGCTGCCATTTTTTACGGCTGCGGGCTCGATGTAGCGGAAGCGGCGCGAACGGTCGCGGTCGCGTGGATCTGGACGCGGAATGGCGGAAAGCAGCGCCTGCGTGTAGGGATGATCAGGTGCGTTGCAGACCTTCTCTGCCTCACCGACTTCGACGATCTTGCCTCGATACATGACGCCCACGCGGTCGCACATGTAGCGAATGACGCCGATGTCGTGGCTGATAAAGATGTAAGCGAGCCCAAGCTGGTCCTGCAGTTTCATCAGGAGATCGAGAACCTGGAAGCGCACCGAAACATCCAGCGCCGATGTTGCTTCGTCTGCGACGATAATGCGTGGGTTCAAGGTGATGGCGCGGGCAATCCCTATGCGCTGGCGCTGGCCACCGGAAAAGGCATGCGGGTAGCGCTCACGGCCACGAGGATCGAGACCGACCTGTTCCATGAGGTGGCTGACCCTGTCATCCAGTTCCTTGCCTCGGGCAATGCCGTTGACGAGGAGCGGCTCACCAATAACCTGAGCCACCGTCATGCGCGGATTCAGCGAACCAAAAGGATCCTGAAACACCATGCGCAACTCGCGCCGGGCCTTTTTCAATTCCTCGCCCTCGATTTTTGCGAGATCGACCACGGAACCATCTACCTTGCGGTAGAGCATTTCGCCGGCGGTCGGGTCGTAAAGCCGCATGATGGCGCGGCCCATGGTCGTCTTGCCGGAACCACTTTCGCCGACGATACCGAGAGTTTCGCCCGGCAGCAGCGAAATGGAAACGTTATCGAGCGCCTTCACGGTGCCGAACTGCTGCGAAAGATTGCGCACCTCGAGAATGGGCGGCGCGGTCTGGTCCAGCGGCGGTCGGGCAAGCCGTATTTCCGCCTTCTGCTCCAGCTTCAGCACAGAACCTATCAGCATCTTCGTGTAGGGATCCTGCGGCGAATGGAAGATCTGCTCGACCGTTCCATACTCCTTGGCGACGCCGTGATGCATGACGAGCACGTCATCGGCAATCTGCGCCACCACACCCATGTCGTGGGTGATGAACAGAACCGCCATACCGCTCTGTTTTTGCAGGCGGGCGATGAGGTCCAGGATTTCGGCCTGCGTCGTCACATCAAGCGCCGTCGTCGGTTCATCGGCGATCAGGAGCTTTGGACGGCACGCCAGCGCCATGGCAATCATCGCACGTTGGCGCATGCCGCCGGAATACTGGAACGCGTAGCGGTCGATTGCCAGTTCCGGGTTTGGAATCTCCACCTGCCGCAGCAGATTGATCGCCTCGGCGCGCGCCTCGTCCTTTGACATCTTCATGTGAAGACGGATGGCTTCCGTGATCTGATCACCCACCGTATGCACCGGCGATAGCGAGGACATCGGCTCCTGAAAGATCATTGCAATGTCACGCCCGCGCACGGCACGGATCGCCTTGCTGCGCGGGTGCAATTTCGCCAGATCGATCGAGACGCCATCTGCCGTGTTCAGCATGATGGAGCCGGAGGCGATCTGACCGGGCGCGTCCACAATCTGCAGGATTGAACGGGCGGTCACCGATTTGCCGGAACCACTTTCGCCGACGACACAGAGTGTCTTGCCGGCTTCAATCGAGAATGAGAGATCGTTGACGGCACGAAACACGCCGGTTCGCAGGGGAAACTCGGTAACGAGGTTACGAACTTCCAGAAGCGGCTTGCGGGCGGGCATGGAGAGAACATCAGACATGGTTCGCCCTCACTTGTTGTAGGGATCGGCTGCATCGCGCAGACCGTCACCCAGAAGGTTGAGCGCCATGACGGCAACCACGACCGCAGCACCGGGCATGAACAGCCACGGAGCAGTCGCGATCGAGCGAATATTCTGGGCCTCGCGCAGAAGCACGCCCCAGGAGATGGTAGGCGGCTGAAGTCCGAGGCCGAGGAACGACAGAGACGTCTCCGCCAGAATCATGGCCGGGACTGCAAGCGTGACCGACGCAATGATATGGCTGGAGAAGCTCGGAAGCATGTGGCGGAAGATAATGCGACCTTCCGAGACACCATCGAGGCGGGCGGCGGCGACGAATTCTTCCGTTCTCAGTGACAGGAAGCGCCCACGAACGACGCGGGCAAGCTGCGCCCAGCCGGTCAGCGACAGGATGATCGTAATCATCATGTACTGCATCGTCGCGGGCCAGCCCTGTGGCAGGGCGGCGGCCATGGCAAGCCAGATCGGGATCGTCGGAAGCGAGAGAACGAAATCGATCACCCGCTGCATGAAGAAGTCGATGCGCCCGCCGTAATATCCCGAAATACCGCCAAGCACGATGCCGAGCATCAGCGAGATGAAGACGCCGACAAGACCGATGGACAACGAGATCTGCGCACCCTGTATAACACGGCTATAGACATCTCGACCCAGACGGTCAGCGCCAAACAGAAAGAGCGGGCGTGATGGGTCGCCTGACGCCAGAAGATGGACGTTGCTGTTGAACAGTCCGAGCACGGAATATTCGTATCCTCGACCGAAGAACTGGATTGGCACTTTCTTCGTCGTGTCCTCAACGAAGATTGCAGCCAGCGTCTGCGGATCGCGCGTCAGCTTCATGGGGTGGAAATAAGGCCCGATGGAAAAGCCGTTCGACGTATCGAACAGATGGATCCGCTGCGGCGGCGAAAACGTCGCCCGCGCATTCTGGGCAACAGGGTCGTTGATCGCGAAGAAGCCGGGAACAAGCGCCACGATATACATGGCAACCGTGATCCAGAGCGAGATCATTGCAAGTTTGTGGCGCTTGAATGCCCACCAGATAAGCTGCCACTGCGATGCAACGGCGGCGCGATCCGGTTGATAGGTTGTGATAGCTGCATCAACCATGGTCGCCCTCCTATTCGAGACGGATACGGGGATCGACCATGGCCAGCAGGATGTCGCTGATCAGGGATCCGATGAGGGTGAGTGCGCAGATGAGAAGCACGAAGGCACCTGCCAGATACATGTCCTGCGCCATGAGCGCCTGGAGCAGAAGCGGCGCTGCCGTCGGCAGGTTCAGGACGATCGCGACCACCACCGAACCGGAGATCAGGTTCGGCAAGAGCCAGGCAATCGTCGAGATGAAAGGGTTGAGCGCGATGCGCATCGGGTACTTTGTCAGCAGACGAAACTCGGAAAGTCCCTTGGCGCGTGCGGTCGTGACATAGGGTTTCGGCAGCTCGTCCAGCATGTTGGCGCGCATGACGCGAATGAGGCTGGCCGTAGACGAAACAGCAAGAATGGTCACCGGCAACCAGATGTGGGTCATGAGATCCACCATCTTGGCGATGCTCCACGGCGCTGTCTCGTATTCCTGCGAGAACAGGCCACCGACGTCGGCTCCGAATTCGACGGCTGCGACATACATCAGCACGAGCGCCAGCAGAAAGGAGGGGACAGACAATCCGAAGAAGCTGAAAGCCGTGAAGGCATAGTCGCCAATGGAGTACTTCTTGACGGCTGAGTACACGCCGATGGGCAGAGCGATTGCCCAAGTTGCCAAAAGGCTTGCGATGGCGAGAACGAGGGTGAGCGCCATGCGCTCCCAGATCAGGCCAGACACAGGCTGCTGCCATTCGAAGGAGATGCCGAAATCGCCACGGCTCAAAATGCCCCACATCCACTTGCCATACTGGACCAGCATGGGGTCATCGAGGCCGAAACGTTCACGCAATTGCGCAGCCGTGTTCTGGTCAACGACTTCGTTCGAAGCGGCAAGGGTTGCGATATAGGTGGTGACATAGTCGCCCGGTGGCAACTGAATGAGCACGAAAGCTAGAAAGCTGACTGCGAACAGGGATGGTATCATCCAGAGCAGCCGTTTCCCGATAAATTTCAGCATGGCAGGCACTCGTGAGCAAGGTCCGCCGGACGCCAGCAGCGATACTGCGCTGTCGTCCGGGAAACTTCGTGGAATGGAGCGCCGCCCTCAACAAGGCGGCGCCAGCTCTGGTGATCAGGTGTTGAAGGTGAATTGCTGCGGCAGAGCAGGACCCGGGTTCGGCCAGGACCAGCTGTCAGGCTGCTTTTCCGGAACGTTTCGCAGGTTATTGCGGATGACGCCAAAGCCGCCAACCGCAAGGCATACGCCGATCGTTTCGAACTCTTCAGCCGTAATGTCGAAGAGTTGCTTCATGATCGCGCCGCGCTTTTGCAGGTCCGCCGTGGAACGCGCCTCATCAAACAGCTTGAAGCGCTTCTTCTGGCTTTCCGGCGGCTCTTCGCCCTTTGCACCGTTGGACGTGTACCAGAGCGTCCACGGAATGGCATAACGGGAGCCCTGCGGGTGGAACGCGAAGAAGTCGCGCGGATCAAGCATCGGATCCAGACCGCCCGGACCCGGCCAGACCGCCGCATCATGAGCGTTGTCGTCACCGCGTGTATAATAAAGCGCGCGCTCGATGGTGTTGACCTTGATGTCGACACCGATACCTGCCCACTGCGTCTTCACCAGTTCCAGCACGTCGACCAGATCCGGATAGAGCGTCGGGATCACATCGATGGCAAAGAAGACCGGCTGACCATCTGGCCGCAGACGGATACCATTGGCATTCTTCTTGCTGTAACCCGCCTTATCCAGAAGTTCGTTTGCTTTGGCTGCATCGAACTGCGTGAACTGCCGCCCGAGCTTTTCATGGTACCACGGATGTGTGGGGCGTGGTCCTGCCTGATAGGGCTCGCTCTGGCCGAAGTAGACGATATCGATGATTTCCTGGCGATTCATGCCGAGAGACAGTGCCTGCCGGAACGACTTGTCGGCGAACATCTTGCGCATCGCCGGATCTTTGTGCGTCATGTTCAGGTAGATCTGGCACTGCTGCGAGGCAGAGGGGATCAGCGTCAGCAGGCGGTAATCGCCCTTTTTCATGTTCTCGGAAAGCGTTGGCTTATTCGCGAGAACGCTGACATGGCGCTCCTGAATATCGATCTTGCCGGAGATGACGTTCAGCATCAGCGATTCGACATCCTGGCTGATGCCGAAGTTGATTTCATCGATATAGGGCAACTGGTTACCTTCGGTATCGACCTGCCAGAAGTAAGGATTACGCGTCATCAGCACGCGTGTTGCACCGCCGGAATAGGCTTCCTTGACGACCCAGGGGTCGAGAGTCGGCTTTTCGACATTGCCCCAGCGAGACGGAATTTCGATATCGCCGCACTTTGCACGGAAGAGTTCGGGCCAGCTGTTGACGCCCGCTGCCTTCACATCATCGGCCAGCTTCGGATTGTACTTGGGCAGGAACTTGCTGCAGTAGTGTTTTGCAAACAGCGTGGGGTGCTGGCCAAGCGGCGTGGCGAGGTTTTCAAGATAGAGCGCATTCGGCCCGGCAAACTTGAACTTGACCGTGTAGTCATCAACCTTGGTGACTTCGACTGCCTTGCCTGCAACGGAAAGCTGCGCCGGGGTAGCGCTGTATAGCTCCTTGTTCTTGACGCAATCTTCGATAGCAAAAACAACGTCATCGGCAGTAAACGGGTTGCCGTCAGACCACTTTACACCCTGCAACAGATGGAAGGTGAACTCTGTCGCGTCCGCGCTGACTTCCCACTTCTCTGCAAGGTTGGGCAGAACCTCGGTGAAGTCCATGTTCCAGCGCACCAGGCCCTGGTTGCCAACCATGCGCAAAATGCCGTTATGGTCGGACGAGCCACGCAGGCCACGGCGCAGAGAGCCGCCATAGGAACCGATTTTTTCGAACGGCTTCACCACCATCGGCTTCGGCGGAATACGCTCGGCAAGCGGCGGAAGCTTCCCGTCTTTTACCATCGCCGCAAGCTGAGGCGCCTCTTTGCCAGTCGCAGCCGAAGCACCCCGTGGCGCAAGCGACATGGCCGCCGCCGCCCCGATGCCTGCCAGAACCGTACGGCGTGAAACGCCCGGCATCTTGTTATCCCCGTCACCCATCGTCTTCTCCTCCAGAAACTGAATGGCATCCGTGCCGCCGACTCCTCGCAGCACCGATGCGGCCCCTCCAGGCCAGCGGTCAAACCATATGCACGTTTTCAGATGATTACAAGTATTGACAGATTTTTACAGCTTTTATAAATCTGCCGCGATATTGCGAGCCCACGGGGTTCGCCGAGGGGTTTCAAAGGGAGAAGACGAAATGGCAGTCAGCGAAGCGGCGCGTGACAAATTGAAAGCGGTTTCGACCGCAACCTTGACGACTGTCATGCTGAAACGTGGCTTTCGCAATGTCTTCATCGCCGGCATTCACAAGATCAACCATGATGCACCGCGCATGGTGGGGCCAGCCTATACCTTGCGTTACATTCCCGCCCGCGAAGATCTTGATCATCTTGGTGTTTTTGCAGACCGCGGTCATCCGCAGCGTCGCGCTGTGGAAGAATGCCCGGAAGGGGCAGTTCTGGTCATGGACAGCCGCAAGGATCCAAGCGCTGCATCTGCCGGGAGCATTCTGGTAACGCGTCTCTGGAAGCGCGGAGTTGCGGGCGTCGTGACCGACGGAGGGTTCCGGGACACGCCAGATATCGCCGAACTCCCCTTCCCCGCTTATCACGCTGCTCCATCGGCGCCGACCAACCTGATCCGTCACCATGCCCTGGACATCAACCAGCCCATCGGCTGCGGTGATGTTGCAGTTTATCCAGGAGACATTCTGGTCGGTGACAACGAAGGCGTTGTCGTTATCCCTTCCGATATCGCCGAGGACGTGGCAAACGAAGCCTTCGAACAGACGGTTTTCGAGGACTTCGTCGAAGAACAGGTCCGCTCAGGTCGATCGATTTTCGGCATCTATCCGCCAAGCCCGGAAGCCGAAAAAGAATTCGCCGCCTGGCGAAAGGAAAAGGGGCGCTGATGAACAAACCCGAGCTCATTGCGAGCCAGAGACAGGACCCGCGGTTCAGCGACATCATCTACGAGAAGATCGTCGGAATGATTGCTGATGGTCGGTTTCCAGTCAACGAACGACTGCCTTCGGAGACCAACCTCTCGACAATGCTGGGTGCGTCGCGACCCGTCGTCCGCGAGGCTCTGGAAAAGCTCCGCGCGGACCAGTTGATCGTATCTCGCAAGGGTTCGGGTTCTTATGTCCGCCAGCGGCCGGATCAGTCTGTCCTCACGGAAGTGCCAGTCGGCTCCCTGGCCGACGTACAGCGCTTCTTCGAATTTCGCGCAGGGCTGGAAGCGGAAGCCGCCTCCCTGGCGGCGAAAAACTGGCAGATGCAGGACAAATCCCTCATCGAGTCGAGGTTCGACGAATTGGAAGCCTGTCTGCAGCGAGGGGATCTTGGCGCGAAAGAAGATCAGGCTTTGCACGACGCCATTGCCCTTGCGACAGGCAACCAGTTCCATACGCTGGTCAGGGAATGGTTCAAACCGCATATCGCCATCGGCATGTCGGTTACCCGTTCGCTCAGCCTGAAGAGAACGCCAGCGCATGTTCGTGCCGTCCAGGATGAGCACGCGGAAATCGTTGCGGCCATCTTCGCGCGCGATGAGCAGCGGGCCCATGGGGCAATGAAGACACACATATTGAACGCCCGCGCGCGCATGTTCCAGGGCGTATGACCAGCAAGGCACGGCGTGGGGAGACGTCGCCTGTCTTGGGTAAAGCATGCAATTGGAGGACATTATGCCATCGCCACGCGTGATACATCCGAAGGTGCGCCGTCTCATGGACACGCCTTTGAGGGTCGGGGAGTCGCCGACATGGGACGACCGGACAGGGGATTTGTGGTTGGTGGATGTTCTGGCTCCCGCCGTCTACTGTATCCGTGCGAATGGGAGCCTGAGCCATTATCCAATGCCCGCATTGATCGGTAGCCTAGCGCTCTGCGAAAGCGGCAAAATCATCGTGGCATTACAAACCGGCGTCCACGTCATGGACCCTGAATCCGGCGCGCTGACCTTGTTCTGCAATCCGGATGGTGGTCGTCCTGACAGCCGTTTGAACGATGGCAAGGTGGGGCCTGATGGGCATTTCTGGATCGGAACAAGAGATGAGGCAACGCCGCAAACCGGCAATGGACGCCTCTACCGGGTGGCTCCCGATGGAACGTTTCAGACGATCATCGAAGATGGTCTGCTCACCTCCAACGGCTTGGCATGGAGTGCAGATGGCAGAACAATGTTCCATTCCGATAGCAGCGGCCAATTTCTTCAAAGTTTTGACTTTGACCCTGCTACCGGCTCGCTCGGGCCGGCCAGAAGGCTGACCAAATTTACCAATGCAGAAGGCCGTCCGGATGGGGCCGCCATCGACACGGATGGCTTCTACTGGAGTGCTGGAGTGCTGGACGGAAAGCTGAACCGGATCAACCCGGACGGTGAGATCGTCGAACTCTATCAACTGCCGCTGAGCGGACCGACCATGCCGTGTTTCGGCGGTCCGGATCTTCGAACCCTTTTCGTCACAACGCTTGCGCGTGAGGTGAATGGCGAAATGGAGCACGGAACCGTCGTCGCCCTCGACGTAGATGTGACCGGCGTGCCGGTTCCCCGTTTCCCTATCTGAATCCGATTCTCCGAAAGGTTTCCCATGTCCATTCAAGCCATCAAGTCGGCCCTCGCCGGCGTATCCGGTGTGCCGGTTACTGCCTATGATTCTGCCGGAGAAGTGAACCCGGAGGTCACCCGCGAAGTCTATCGTCGCGTCGCGGATGCTGGCATCCACAATATTGTGGCTGCCGGAAACACCGGGGAGTTCTATGCTCTCACGGTCGATGAAATCTACAAGGTTCAGGACGCAGCAGTTGCGGGCGTCAGCGGCAAAGCTCCCGTCACCGCTGCAATCGGTCGCTCCCAGCGCGAAGCCCTGCAAATGGCGCGGCGCGCCAAGGAAATCGGCGCAAGTGCGGTCATGTCCCACCAACCGGTTGACCCCTTTGCTGCCCCTCAGTCACAAATCGACTATTTCCAGGGATTGGCAGAAGGAAGCGAACTGCCGCTGGTAGCTTATGTGCGCGCAGATGGCTTCAGCGTAGACGACATGAAGCGGCTGGCCGATCATCCCAATATTGCTGGTGTCAAGTTTGCGACGACTGATCTCATGCTGCTGTCGCGCGCGATTTCTGCCTCCAATACGAACGGCGCTCTCTATGTTTGTGGCCTAGCGGAAAGCTGGGCTCCGGCCTTTGCCGCAGCGGGTGCGAGAGGGTTCACATCCGGCCTCGTCAATGTCGCCCCGCAACTGTCTCTCGAAGTTCACAAGGCGTTGAGCCAGGGTGATTTCGAGACCGCCAGACTCGTCGTCGAGAAGATTGAGCTGTTCGAGCGTCTTCGGACGAAGTTCCGCAACGGTGCGAATGTTACGGTCGTCAAGGAAGCGCTTGAGATTCAGGGACTGCAGGTTGGTCCGGTGCGCGTCCCCGGACTGCCACGCCTGGATGAGGCAGACCGGGAAACACTGCGCCAGTTGATCGAAGGCTGGAGCGTCAAATAACCTTATGCTCCCGAATGGAAGCGTTGATCTGGTCACGCCAGTTCCGCGCTTCCTTCAGCGCCTCAGGAAAAAGGCCAGGAATGGCAAAGAACGAAGCTGAGGGGTCGCTTGGCTTCATGCCTTGCGCGGCGGCCAGAACTTCGGCACGCCGGGGGTCATCGCAGTCTCCACGCTTGCGCACTGCAGCCATCCATGTGCCGACAGCATAGGCTGTTGCGCCCGCAGTTTCTCCCTGCATCAGGGCATCGATCGCGGGGGCCAGCAGACGTTGCGGCAATTTCTGCGTCGTATCCAGCGAGATTTGTATGTTGCGATGCGCAATCGTCGGATTGGCGAAGCGGGCGAGAAGCTCATCGATATAGGCTGGAAGATCAATTCCTGGCACGGGGTCGAGAGTGCTGACCACTTCCTCCATGTGCTTGCGCGTCTTCGCGGCCAGTTCGGGAACCGCCATGACCTCGCGAATATAATCAAGGCCGTTGAGAATGCCGAGATGTGCAAGCAACGTGTGCGAGCCGTTCAGCAGGCGGAGCTTCATCTTTTCATAGGGCTCGACGTTTTCGGCGAAAATCGCTCCTCCCGCTTCCCACGCAGGACGCCCTTCGACAAACCTGTCCTCGATCACCCATTGCAAGAACGGTTCGGTATCAAGTGCCAGTCGATCATCCACGCCGAGAAGAGAGGCAGCACGCTGCCGGGTTTCTTCGGTTGCGGCAGGAACGATCCGATCCACCATCGAGCACGGAAAAGCGCCTTCCCGTTCGATCCAGTCTGCCAGACCGGCACCTTTGGTACGGGCCATGTCCAGCACCAGCCGCTGAATGACCCTGCCGTTGGAGGGAAGGTTATCACAGCAGAGAACCGTAAAGGGCTTCAACCCCGCAGCATGGCGGAGTGCCAGACCTTCAACGATGAAACCGAGCACACCGCTTGGCTTATGCGGGTTCGCGAGGTCATGCGCCACGGCTGCGTGGTCATGGTCAAGTCCGCCAGTCACCGGATGCAACCCATAGGCTTTCTCCGAGACAGTCATGGTCACGATCCTGATGGCCGGATCAGCCAGATAATCGAGGACGCGTTGTCCGTCCTTCGCAGCGCAGATCCAGTCGACCGTTGCCCCCAAAACTTCTGAACTGTCTCCTGCCTCGCTCCGCACCGTGATGGAATAAAGCCCATCCTGCGCGGCGAGCGCCTCCACCGGTTCCGGCGAACGAAGGTTTACGGCCACAATCCCCCAGTCACCAAACTGCGCCTCAAGGGCTCTCTGCGTATAGACCGCCTGGTGAGCGCGATGAAAGGCGCCGAGACCGATGTGGAGGATACCGGGTTTCAGTCTATTCCGATCATATCCGGGGCGACGTACATTGGCTGGCAGGGCTGAACCTTTGGAAAGAAATACCATCTTTATGCTCCCAGCCCATAGCGCTGGTGTTTCAACGTTCTTTCGATGCCACGCAATTCTGCCAGACCCTTGAGACGCCCGATGGCCGGATAGCCCGGTTGCGCGCCGCGTGTCAGGTCGTCCAGAATTTCCTGGCCGTGATCCGGCCGCATGGGGATCTGGTGGTCCGCGCGCCCTTCCTCCAGGCGCCTCGCCTCTTCCGAGACAAGCGCTGCGATGACTGCAACCATGTCTGTGCCACCCTCCAGATGCTCGTCCTCGAAGAAAGAACAGGGCACTGTATCCGTATCACGCGTTACATTGCGCAGATGCACGAAATGAATGCGATCGGCGAAACGCGTAGCTATAAAGGGCAGATCATTATCCGCCCTTGCCCCCAACGAACCGGTGCAAAGGGTCACGCCATTGGCTCGCACATCTACCTGGCCAAGCATGTGCGCATAGTCTGCCTCAGTGGACAGAATGCGCGGAAGACCCAAGAGCGGCCACGGCGGGTCATCACCGTGCGCGCAGATATTGATGCCAACCTCTTCCGCAACGGGCGTGACTTCACTCAGGAAATCGATGAGGTTCTGCTGCAACCGCTCTCGGTTAACACCCTGATAGGTGCGTAGCTTCTCCAGCAATTGATCCAGCGTATAGCCATCCGCCGAGCCGGGAAGGCCAGCGCCGATGTTCTTGCCAAGCGCTGCGATCTTGCTATCCGCCATCTCAGAGAAGCGACGATGAGCCTCCTCCCTCAACCATTCCGGATAATCGAGCGCGGCATCCGGTCGTTTCAGGATGTGGACATCGAAGGCGGCAAAATCCGTCAGGTCGAAGCGCATTGCCTTGGCGCCGTGCCGTGTTTCCCAGCGCAAATCCGTGCGCGTCCAGTCCAGCACTGGCATGAAGTTGTAGCACACCGTGCGGATGCCGGACGCGGAAAGACGGCGAAGCGTTTCCTGCCAGTTGGCAATGTGTCGCTTCCAGTCGCCCGTCTGGGTCTTGATGTCTTCCGAAACCGGAACGCTTTCAACGACATCCCAGTAAAGACCACCCGCCTTGATCTCCTGGTGTCGCTTTGCAATCTCGTCCACAGGCCAGACTTCGCCCGTCCCGATATGGTGCAGAGCACTGACAATACCCTCCGCGCCCGCCTGTGCCGCATCCTGCACGCTCACTTTGTCGATCGGGCCGAACCACCGCCACGTATGTCTCATCGTCTTTTCCTTAAGATTCTAGTCTGTCTGACTGAAGGTCAACTGAACCTTGCACGCGACAGTTCTGTCACCGGCCTGCTCGAAGGCGTCGATAGCCTGCTCGAGAGGAAACTCGTGGGAGATGATCGGCCTGACATCGATGGCCCGGCTTGAAATCAGATCAACGGCCTGAGCAAACTCCGCGTGAAAGCGTTGCGATCCACGCCAGACAATTTCCTTGCCCACCAGGGCATTCAGCGGAATGGTGATGTCACCCGTCACGCCAACCTGAACGATCGTTCCTCGCGGTTTGATTGCTGCGAAGGCGGATCTGAGGGCAGGACCTGCAGCAGAACAGTCAAACACTACATCGAATTTGCCCTTGTTTTCTTGATAGGGAGCTAGCGCCTCCCCATCGCGCGCCACATTAATCGCGACATCCGCTCCCATGACCGGAGCACGGGCAAGGGCCGCATGGGTCAGGTCCGTCACAACAATTGTGCCAGCACCAGCGTGGCGGGCCGCCGCGACAACCAGCAGACCGATCGGGCCAGCGCCGGTGACAAGCACCGTCTTGCCTGCCAGATCACCTGCTTGCGAAACCGCATGAAGGCAGACAGCCAAGGGTTCGGCACAGGCGGCCTCGCCGGGCGTGACATTGCCGCCAACCGCATGGCATTGTCTGGCGGGTACGACCAGTTGATCGCGGAACATTCCGTTTTCGTGTGGCAGGCGCATGGCAGAGCCCATGAACCGCATATTCAGGCAATGAATTGGCTGGTTGATGGCGCAATATTCGCAATGGCCGCAGGGCTGCGAAGGGTTGACCGCCACCAGTTGCCCGACGGCAAGATTGCTGACGCCGGACCCTAGCGCCTTTACGATGCCGGAAGCTTCGTGACCGGCGATGATGGGTTCACGCACCCGCACGGGTCCAAAGCCCCCATCCTGATAGTAGTGCAGATCCGATCCGCAAATACCACCCGCCGCCATGGCAAGCAGAACTTCGCCCTCGCCCGGCATGTGGGTGCCAATTTCCTCCACGCGCAGATCGCGTGTCGCGTGGAGACGAGCAACGCGCGTCTTCATGTGTTTCTAGCCTCGATGGTTGAGATTGGGGCTCCCGCGACGAGACGCGGGAGCCTTTCGATTAGCGAATGAGGCCCATTTCCTTCGGCAGCCAAAGTGTAATGCCTGGGATGAAGGTGATCAGCAGGAGCGCGATGAGCAACGGCACCAGCCATGGAACGATCGCCATAGTAGTACGCTCCACGGAAAGCTTTGCGACACGCGAAAGTACGAACAGGACCATTCCCAACGGCGGATGAAGAAGACCGATCATCAGGTTCAATGTCATGATCAGACCAAAATGGACCGGATCGATACCGAACTGCTTCACGAGCGGCAGTAGAATCGGAACGAGAATGGTGATGGCCGCGATGGTATCCAGGAAACAACCGACGAAGAGCATCAGCAGGTTCACGAGAATGAGGAAGACCCACTTGTTGCTCGTGATCGACAGGATTGCATCCGAGAGAAGCTGGGCGGTCTGGCTCACAGTCAGCAACCATGCAAACACTGAGGCGGCTGCAACGATGAACAGAACCGAAGCCGTGGTTTCCACCGTATCCAGTGTGGCCTTGGCAACCGACTTGAACGTCATGGTGCGATAGCGGACCATGCCCAGGAAAAGCGACCAGAGTACTGCCGCGACAGCTGCTTCTGTGGGCGTGAACCAGCCCATCGTCATGCCGCCAATCAGAATGACGGGTGTCATCAGCGCCATGACAGCAGAGAAGTCAAAATACCAGTCGCATAGCAAAAGCACGATCAAGGCAACGAAGATGGCCCAGTTCAACGAAAGGCCAAGCATCGTCAGGATCCAGATGCCGGTCGGCACAGCCATCACGACGAGAACTTCAAGAGATGCGCCCAGCAAGTTTCTTATGCTGAAAGGCGTATCGGAACCCCACCGCTTGACGTAAGCGAAGATAGCGACGGTGATCATCATCAGCACGGTCATGACCACGCCGGGGATGATGCCCGCCATGAACAGAGCGCCGATAGAGACATTGGCCATCATGCCGTAGATGACAAAGGGCAGCGAAGGCGGGAAGATGGGCCCAAGCGTTGCGGATGCCGCGGTAACGCCGACGGCTGCTTCCACCGGATAGCCGTGGTCCTTCATCGCCTTGATTTCGATGGTGCCGATACCCGCTGCATCGGCGAGCGCCGTGCCCGACATGCCGGAGAAAACGACAGAGCCGATGATGTTGACCTGCGCCAATCCGCCCTTCATCCAGCCAACAAGCGCGACCGCGAATGAGTAGATGCGGCCTGTGACACCGGCAATGTTCATGAGATTACCAGCCAGAATGAAGAAAGGAACGGCCAGCAGAGGAAAGCTTTCAACGCCCGCGATCAGACGCTGAGCGGCAATGATATCCGGCGCGACATCATAGAACACGATGTACAGAACCGACGAGACGGCCATGGACACTGCAACCGGCAGCCCCAGCACCATCAACGCCAGAAAGGATCCAATCAGGAGAAGCATATCAATCAATCCTCTGCGTTCTGGAAGGCTTCAGGGCGCTCGAGAACGGAATAGCCGCGGCGCATATTGGCAATGAAAACCTGGATGGAACGGCCCAGCATCAGGACGAAGGCGGCGAGAACCGTATAAAAAACAATGTTCCGGGGCAGTTGGACAGTCACCATTTCTTCATCGGCGACGATCTCCATGTAGCGCCACATGAGCCACGAGCCGTAGGCGAAGAAGCCGATGCGGATGATATCCACCGCCGTCGCCATGATGCGCGTCACGCGGGCCGGGAGGTAATGGTACAGAACGTCGACCTGGATATGCCGTGACATTCGCACGCACATGACCGAGCCCATGAACACGACGCCGATCAGGCAGTTGACGGCGATTTCTTCCGTCCAGGCGTAACTGTCATTCAGCACGTAGCGCGTGAAGAACTGCAGAAACACGCAAGCCGTCATCACCCAGAAGAGGCCAAGAGTGAGCCAGTCCTCGAAGGCATAGACCTTGAGGTCGACATGGGCCGGCGCTTCGTCGAAGGTATGCGCCAATTCCTCCGGTGTGACCGGTGTATGGATATCCTGTGCCGCAGACATCAGCAATTTCCTGTTCAAGAACATAGCTTCGCCGGTCAGGCAGTCGCCTGATTTTTTGAAGAGGCCTGTCGATTGGCGACAGGACACGGATCGAAGCGGATTGCAGAAGGGGGCGCGGCGTCAGCCGCCGCGCCGAGGGCGTTACTTGATCGCGCGGATGGCGTCCCAGTCAGCTTTTTCGTAACCGAAGTCCTCGAGCTTGACCTTCTCGATGACGTTCTTCTCAAAATCAGCCTTATCGATTTCCGTGACCGTGATGCCCTTTTTCTTGAACTCGTCGACGAGTTCCTTCTCGCGGGCCTCGATCTTCTTGGTGCCACGCTCAGCTGCCTGTTGAGCCACTTCCGAGAAAATCTTCTTGTCCTCGTCAGACAGGCTGGTCCAAAGCTTTTTCGAGAAGAGCGTATTCAGGTGGTCCACAATATGGCCGCTCAGGACGATGTTCTTTTGAACTTCGTAGAACTTCTTCGCCTCAATCGTCGTCAGCGGATTTTCCTGCGCATCGACAGTGCCGTTTTGCAGGGCAAGGTAAACTTCAGCGAAGGCAATCGGCGTCGTGTTCGCACCGCATGCACGCGGCATTGCAAGGTAGGCTGGCACATCCGGAACGCGCATCTTCACGCCCTGCAGATCGGCGCATTTGGAGATCGGCTTGTTGGATGTCGTGTGGCGCGTACCGTAATAGGTGACGGCTGCGATATGGTTGCCGGTCTTATCCTCGTAGCCCTTGGCCAGACGCTTGAAAACGTCACTCTTGGTGTAGGCGATGAGATGGCTCGGGTCACGGAAGATGTAAGGGTAGTAGGTCACACCGATCGGCTTGAAATCGCGCGCAGCAAAGCTGGAGCCCGAGATGATGATATCGACCGTACCGAGCTTGAGGCCCTGATTGATATCAGCTTCCTTGCCAAGCTGCGATGCCGGGAAGACATCGATCTTGTAACGTCCATTCGTCCGCTTGGCGATTTCCTGCGCCGCCCAGACGGATTCCGTGTGGAACGGCTCGGACGTTTCATACACGTGCGCCCATTTGAGCGCAGTCTCGGCGTGCGCTGAAAGCGTGGATGCCACGATGACGGCGGCAGCTCCCAGCAATGTCTTGAATCTCAGTTTCATTCTTTCCTCCCAAGTGAAACCAGACTTATCGAACGACCGAACCGGAGCGGCTCAATCATTTCTCTCTCGGTTGCTCCTCCCCGAAGCTTTCCGAGAATCTCTTTTGCGCCAACGTCAGATGGCTGCGCATTGCCTCGCGCGCGGCGGCAGGATCACCCGTCGCCAGCGCATCGCGAATGATATGATGCTCCTCCAGAGCCAGCTTCCAGGTATGCGGGCCCTCGAAATAGCTGGCGAGTTTGGTGAAGTAAGGCGACATGCGGGAATCGTAGATCAGGCCCGTAAAATGCTTGAGGGCCGAATTTCCAATCATATCCGCAATGGCGGTATGAAAATCGCGATCGCAGCCCAGCGCCACCTCCGGCTCATCGAGCGAGCGTGCCATCCGCTCGAGCGTGGCATCGATCCGTTGGAGACCAGCTCGCGTCACGCGCCGTGCGGCCTCTTCAGCAATCGCGCTTTCGATAAGGCATCGCGCCTGCAGAATTTCCAGCGGACCTTCTGTGTCTTCCAACTGACGAAGCTCATCAGACCCCTGAGGTTTCTGGCTGATATAGACCCCCGACCCCATGCGGATCTGGATATGGCCTTCGACTTCCAGGACAATCAGCGCTTCACGAACCGTTGGTCGAGACACGGCGAAACGCTCGGCAAGTTCACGCTCCGGCGGCAGACGCGTACCGGGCTTCAATTCGCCGGCCTCTATCAGCGCGCGTATCTGTTCCGCGACCTGCCGATAAAGGCGGCGCGGCTCCAAAGCCACGAACATTGAACCCTCCCCGCGCATCCTCTCCCGATGCGCCATCGGTCAGATTGTCTGACCAATTGCTACTATGGGTTAATTCCTGCAGGTGTCAAGCGGGAAAGTTAAGGACATGCTAAGAAGCAGGAGCATCGATCGGATCCGGCAATCTGACACCATATTGCTCAGCAAGAGCACTGAATGCCTGAGACGTGGCAGGATCAAATTGAACGCCTGCGGCTTCGCGCTCGCGCGCGACACGCCATTCGCGATCACCCGGCGCCATGACATCTGCACCGTCCCGCGGGCGCGATCCACGCAACTGTTCCAGATATCTTTGCATGCCTGCGTCGAACGTCGCCCGATCCACGAAGGCTTCCGGCTTCAGTGCCAGCACGAAGGCACCCATTTCCCTTGGCGTTTCAAAATCCGGCCCGCCCATAGGGGCGATGTCGAATGAAAGGCGCATCCCCGTCAAAACCGCGCTGAAGATTTCGGCGACGCCCGCGAGTGCGGCACCCTTGAATCCGAAAGCCGCACCGATCGGCGCCAGCATTTCAGTTGCGTTCGCATCCGTCGTATCAACACCATCGGCATCCGAGGCGACCGCTGGCGGCAAGGCCAGCCCAAGGCTCCGGTAAAGAAGAACGCGATTGAAGGGAATGGCGCTCGTTGCCATGTCCAACAGCCAGGGAGCATCTCCAGACACAGGAACTGCAACGCTGATGGGGTTCGTGCCATGGAATCGCTCTGCACCATCGTGCAAGCGAACAAAGCTGTCGGAGTTGCAGAATGTGATGCCGAGAAAGCCCTTCTCGGCCGCATGAAGCGAATAGGCACCCGCCGGACCGAAGTGCGATGTATTGCGAATGGCAACGGCCCCGATGCCGAATTGACCGGCAAGCTCTGTTGCAAGGTCCATTGCCTCGTAAGCAGCCAATGCGCCATGGGCGTGATCGGCGTCCAGAGAAGCCACGGCGCCAAACTGGTTTGCGACCTTCAATTTCGGCGCCTTGTTGACCCGCCCCCCATTCAGAACCTGAACATAGTGGGGAAGCAGCCGTATGCCGTGGCTATCCACGCCAAACCGCGTTCCATGCATCATTGCACGCGTTGCAGCCTTTGAAGTCGGCTGATCGGCACCCGCCGCCAACAGGATGTCGAACGTAAATCGCTCCACTTCAGCCAGCGTCAGTCGCGGTTCGAGGTTCTGGTCCAAGAGATCATCTCTTCCATAAAAACGTCTAATGCACACACTAGACGTTTCAAAATATATGTGCAATCCCTCATATCCGCTGATCCATAGGAAATCGCTGTCACGTCATGCACACAAACAATCGCGTCCCGAAGCTGTACCGACAGGCGTATGACGTGCTGGTCCGCGACATCCGTTCCGGGGCCTATCAGCGTGGGATGCGGCTGAGCGAAACCCAAATTGCCGAGCGCTTCAGCATAAGCCGGGCTCCGGCGCGGCAGGCACTTCAGGAACTGGAACGTGACGGCCTTGTGCGCAAGGCAGAAGGCCGAGGATACGAGATTAGCGACTGTGACCGATTGGGCAATTCTCAGCTTTTAGCAGAGCTGCCCCTCGCAGAAGTCGAACCCAGATCAAGCTGGGAACTCATCTATCCGGAAGTCGAGTTGGAAATCGTCTCCCGCACGGCGCTTGCCAGTTGGCGGATCAACGAGGCTATTCTTGCAAAACACTATGGAGTAAGCCGTACCGTAGCTCGTGATGTTGTGGCGCGGCTACAGGAGCGGGGCATTGTTCGCAAGGACCAAAGCGCCCGCTGGTACGCGCAGGCCCTGACACGCGACCACATTGAAGAGCTTTACGAGTTACGCTGGGTGTTGGAGCCGCTTGCCTTGCAAAAGGCGGCTCAACGACTCCCGTCAGAGCATTTCACGCTATTGAGACAGCATCTTGAGCAAGCGCTGGATGCCTCCCAGGTTCCCAGCGAAACGCTTGACCGGCTGGAGCAGGAACTCCACGTCGATCTCCTATCGCACTGCGGCAATCAGGCGCTTTTGCGCGCCGTAAGTCTGCCTCAAGCCCTGCTGGTCGCGCATCATTTTCTCTACCGTCAGACTTCGGACATGTTTGCAAGCGAGCCGTTTCTACCCGAGCATCTGACCATCATCCAGAACCTGGAACAGGGTCATATCGCGATGGCTTGCGATGCGCTGGTCCATCACCTTCAAGTGTCCCGCCAACGAGTCATGCTGCGCATTGAAGCCGTGGCCAACAGCATTACGCCTGCCGCACTGCCTTATCTGGAGCAGCTGTAGCGGTAGCCATTCGATATCCTGGAGGAGGATCCGCAATGAAAATTACTGCCGTCGAACCGTTCATTCTGCATTTGCCGCTCACATCGGATTCGATCTCCGACTCCACCCACAGCATCACGCATTGGGGCGTGGTCGGCGCAAAGATCACAACGGCTGATGGCCTGGAAGGCTACGGCTTTACCGGAACACATGCGCATCTGGCCTCGGACAGGCTGATCACCGCCTGCATTCGCGATTGCTATACGCCGCTACTTTTGGGAGAGGATGCGGCGGACCATCAGCGTCTCTGGACGAAGCTCGCACGCTACCCGGCTCTTCAATGGGTCGGGCGCGCGGGCATTACGCATCTGGCGCTGGCAGCGGTGGATGTCGCACTGTGGGATCTCGCGGCCAAGAAGGCGGGCGTTCCTTTGTGGTCACTGCTGGGCGGAGCGAGAACCGAAAAGTTGGAGGCCTATAACACCGACATCGGCTGGATTTCCTTCTCGAAGGAAGCGTTGATCGCCGGCTCGGCGCGGGCTGTGGAAGAAGAGGGCTTCACCCGCATCAAGATCAAGGTCGGCCATGATGATCCGAATACGGACATCGAGCGCCTCGCCGCCGTGCGCGCCCGTGTGGGGAACAATGTTCGCATCGCGATCGACGCGAACGGTCGCTGGGATCTTCCAACCTGCCAGCGCTTCTGCGCACGGGCTAAAGGACTGGATATCTACTGGTTCGAGGAACCCATGTGGTATGACGATATCGCCAGTCATGCAGCGCTTGCCCGCAATACATCGATACCCGTCGCATTGGGCGAACAGCTCTACACCGTGGATGCTTTCCGCAGCTTCATCAATGCGGGAGCGGTTCAGTATGTGCAGCCGGATGTGACCCGGCTCGGCGGCATCACCGAATACATCCAGGTCGCCGATCTGGCACTCGCGAACCGGCTGCCGGTCGTACCTCACGCTGGCGAGATGAGCCAGGTGCATGTGCATCTCAGCTACTGGCACCCGGCCTCAACAATCCTCGAATATATCCCCTGGATCAAGGATCACTTCCACGAGCCTTCTCACGTGAAGGACGGCATTTTCCTGCGCCCGCAACAGCCGGGGGCAAGCACGACACCCTTGGCCGAAAGCGTTGAGCGCTACGGAAAATCTCTTTCCTGATCGATCAGCGGGCGGGGAGCAGCAAATCCCCGCCTTCGGCTTCCTGCATCATCAGCGCAAGAAGCTCCTTCGGCACATCATCCAAAACGGCATATTTCCAGCGCGGATTGCGATCCTTGTCGACGATCACCGCGCGAATGCCTTCGATGAAATCGCCATGCTCCAGGACGCGAGAAACGAAGCGGTATTCATTGCGAATGCCGATTTCCAGCGTGTCCGCCTCACGAATGGCTTTCAGCGTTGCCTGAAGCGAGATGGGGGAACCACCGCGAATGGCTTCCAGCGCCTTCATGGCCCATTCGGACGACAGACCGCTTAGACGATCGACGATATCGTGGACGGTCTCACCGCTAAAAGCGTGATCGATTTCCGCCTGTCTTCCGGCGAGAACCGAGGTTGGCGGTGTTGACGAGAATTCAGAGATGACCGTTGCATCGCCAGTTTCTATCAGTCTGGCTTTGAGAGCTGCCAGCTTTTCACGCTCGACATAATGATCCGCAAGGTTGGCGTAGATGGCGTCGGCACCGTTCATGCGCGTGCCGGTCAGTCCCAGATATTCGCCCAGATGACCAGGTGCCTGATGAAGGAGATAGGTGCCTCCGACATCGGTAATGAGGCCGATGCTGCATTCCGGCATGGCGACAACGGAATGCTCCGTCACGATCCTGTGCGAACCATGGGCCGAAAGCCCCACACCACCGCCCATGACGATGCCATCCATGAAGGCAACATAAGGTTTCGGATAGTGCGCGATCATCGCATTCAGCCGATACTCATACCGCCAGAAGGCATTTCCGGCATCGAACTGACCGGCCCGCCCATGTTCGTACATGGCCGACAGATCGCCACCAGCAGAGAAGGCACGTTCACTATCGGAATCCGCCATGACCAGCGAGATAGCGGGATCATCCCTCCAGCGGGTCATTGCGTCGGTCATGCCGTCAACGATGGCTTCGTTCACCGCATTCAGCACCTTGGGGCGGGTTAGCGTGATATAGCCGACACGGCCTTCGACGCGGATGGTGAGGTCGGAATTGTTCATGCCGAATATCCTGTCATGACGGACTTAACTGTGATCCCAGTGGGGTTTACGCTTTTCGAAGAAGGCGGCAATGCCTTCTTTAGCCTCATCCTGCTCCCAGGCATCGGCCAGTGCGATGATGCTTTCCTCGATCCCGTCAGCGTCGAGTGATCGGCAGAGAGAACGCGCAAGCGCCTTTGCAGAAGCAACAGCACCCGGTGCCGTTGAAAGATAAAGCTCCGCTTCCGCAACCGCTTCGTTCATCAAGGTGTCCGCACTCACGACACGCGACACGATCCCGAGTTCTACGGCTTCCACAGCCGAAAACCGCTTCGCCGACATGAACACGCGTCGTGCCCGCCCCTCGCCCATCCGCGCCAGAACATAGGGGCCAATAGTTGCCGGAATGATGCCGAGCCGTGTTTCTGTCAGACCAAACAAGGTCTCCGGCGTGGCCAGCACCAGATCACACACACAGGCCATACCCACACCGCCGCCGAAAGCGCTGCCATGGATGGCGCCGATCAACGGCTGCGGCAGCGCGTTCAATGCGCCTAGCATGGTTGCGAGTTTGCGCGCCTCCGCCATGCGCGTTTGCCGATCAGACTGCATTTGCTGGCGCATCCAGTCCAGATCGCCACCGGCACAAAATGTCGCTCCCTCACCGGAGAGAATAATAGCCCGCCAATCGCGCCGACTTTGCGCGCCTGCGGCAAACTCCGTCAGTTCCGCGATCATCTGCACTGATAGGGCATTGCGCTTTTCTGGGCGGTTCAGACGAAGCTGAACGATGCCACGCGCGTCAACGTCGATCTTGATCGCCTTGCTCATGTGCCGCTCCTCAAGGTCTTGGCGAAGGCCGCTGCTTCGTCCAATGCATCCAAATCGAGACCGGTCTCGAAACCTGATGCAGCTAGATGCCGCGCCACGGCTTCCGTTGCCACATTGCCCGCCGCCCCCGGCGCATAGGGGCAGCCGCCCAAGCCACCGACCGAGGCATCGAACACCCGCAACCCCTTTTCCAGCGCCACATCGATATTGTGGAGCGCCCGACCGCCGGTATCATGAAAATGCCCTGCCAGTTTTCCAGCCGGAACGACATCCAGTACAGCTTCCAGCATGGCTGCCACGGCTTGCGGCGTGCCGCGCCCCAGCGTCTCTCCAAGCGAAATTTCATGGCAACCGAGTGCCGCCAACCGGTCTGCAACACGGGCAACCTGTGCGGGTTCAACACGGCCCTCGAAGGGGCAATCGATAACAACCGACACATAGCCGCGAAGCCTGACATCATCGGCCAGCGCCGCTTCGGCCACTGGCTTTAGGCGCTCAACACTCTCGGCAATCGAAGCATTGAGATTGGCACGGCTGAACCCCTCTGTGGCCGCAACAAAGATTGCCACCTCATCAGCACCGGCCAGCCTTACAGCCTCGTATCCCCTCAGGTTCGGTACAAGCACCGCATAGGAAAGACCTTCGCGACGTGGAACACCCGCCATCACCTCTGCCGCATCTGCCATTTGCGGCACCCATTTGGGACTGACAAAACTGGTGGCCTCGATACGGCGAAACCCGCAGCGATTGAGCTTTTCGATCAGAGCTAGCTTATCAGAGGTCGGGATCACCCGCTTCTCGTTCTGCAGCCCGTCGCGTGGACCGACCTCATAAAGCTCCACGAATTCAGCCATGCGGCACAGCCTCCGGCTCCAGCTGAACCAGCGGATCGCCTGCGGAAATCTGCTCTCCTTCGGCGACGAACACCTCCGCGACACGGCCTGCCCGCGCGGCTTTGAGCGTGTGCTCCATCTTCATAGCTTCCAGCACACACAGATGCTGACCGGCATCCACCGTCTCCCCCGCTTGCACCAATAAAGCGCGCACCAGTCCTGGCATCGGTGCCAGCGTTACATCACCGCCGGGACAGGGCGACTGATCGCGATCAAGCGGATCGTGCAAGCGAAAGCTCAATGAGCGCCCGGACGAGAAGACATGGAAACCCTCGGCTTCAACAACCTGAAAGCCGGACTGCCCTTCGAGCGACCAGCAGGAAGCATGCCGCACCGCCGAAAACACCTCACCTTCAATTGATGCCTGCGCTTGATCGGGGTGAGTGAGTTGAAGCCTCATCTCCAGCGTTTCTCCCGCCTGTTCCAGAGCAATCTTTTGGTCCAGTGGTGCCCAGAGAGAAAATCCGGCAAGCGGATCGTTGGGAATTGCCGCAGCATGCAAAGCAGCCAAGGCCGCCATAGCCATCTCTTGCCTACGGCTCTCCGGCTTTGCGGTCAGCGCAGCAAGGTCTCGGGCAATCAACCCTGTATCGACTTCGCCTTTGGCAAATCCTTCATGACGGGAAAGCGCGGCCAGGAATGTCAGGTTCGTCACCGTTCCTGCAACCTGAGTTTCATCCAAGGCGCGGGAAAGCTTTGAAAGCGCGATGTCACGCGTCGGCCCGTGGGTGATGATCTTGGCGATCATCGGATCGTACCAGGGCGAGATCTCATCGCCGCTACGAACACCGGTATCGGCACGGCAGTTGCTGGGAAAAGTCAGATGTGCCAGCCTGCCCGTTGCGGGCAGGAAACCGGCCTCCACGTCTTCCGCATAAAGCCGGGCCTCGAAGGCATGGCCGTTCAGCCGGATGTCATCTTGGCCAAGCGGCAGCCGCTCGCCACTTGCCACGCGCAGCTGCCACTCCACCAGATCGAGCCCGGTAATGGCTTCCGTTACGGGATGTTCTACCTGAAGCCGGGTGTTCATTTCCATGAACCAAAAGCGATCCGGGCGCAGCCCTTCAGACCCATCGACAATGAATTCGATGGTGCCAGCACCGGAATAGCCGATGGCCTTCGCAGCCTTGACCGCCGCCGATCCCATGGCTTGGCGCATCTCAAGCGTCATACCGGGGGCTGGTGCCTCCTCTATGACCTTCTGATGTCGCCGTTGGAGCGAGCAATCCCGCTCAACAAGGTGCACAGCGTCTATGCCATCACCAAACACCTGCACCTCGATATGACGAGGCGCAGCGACATATTTCTCGATGAGAACGGCATCATTGCCGAAAGCATTTGCAGCTTCCGCCTTGGCGGAGCGAAGCGCATCGGCAAAGTCGGAAGCGCTTTCCACCCGCCGCATTCCCTTGCCACCACCACCGGCGACGGCCTTGATAAGTACCGGATAGCCGATGCGTTCGGCCTGCTGAGCCAAAAATGCACCGTCCTGATTATCCCCGTGATAACCGGGAACAACAGGAACGCCCGCCTTTTCCATCAGCGCCTTTGCCGCATCCTTCAAGCCCATGGCACGGATGGCCTCAGCGGAAGGGCCGATGAAGACGAGACCGGTTGTCTTCACTGCTTCAACGAAATCCGGGTTTTCCGACAGAAAACCGTAGCCGGGATGGATCGCCTCCGCACCCGTTTGAAGCGCAGCGGCGATAATGGCCTCACCCTTCAGGTAGCTCTCCTTGGGAGCTGCACCGCCGATGCAAACCGCCTCATCCGCCAGCTTTACATGGAGCGCATTTCGGTCTGCCGCCGAATAAACGGCAACCGTCGAGACGCCCATTTGGCGGACTGTCTTGATGATGCGGCAGGCAATCTCACCGCGATTGGCAATCAGGATCTTGCGAAACATTGTTCTCTCCCCTTTTGCCGTTACATGCGGAAAAGGCCGAACCGGGTTTCCCCGATTGGCGCGTTCAGGCTGGCGGAAAGTGAAAGGGCAAGCACTTCACGCGTCTTGCGCGGGTCCACGATCCCATCGTCCCAGAGACGGGCCGAGGCATAGAGCGGGTGGCTCTGCCGCTCGAACATATCCAGTGTCGGGCGCTTGAACTCGGCTTCCTCATCCGCACTCCAGCTACCACCTTTGCGCTCGATGCCTTCGCGGCGAACGGTAGCCAGAACACCCGCAGCCTGTTCCCCGCCCATGACCGAAATACGCGAATTCGGCCATGTCCATAAAAAGCGGGGCGAGAAGGCACGACCCGCCATGCCATAATTTCCCGCCCCGAAAGAGCCGCCGACGAGCATGGTGATTTTCGGTACGGCAGTCGTTGCGACCGCTGTCACCATCTTTGCGCCGTGCCGGGCAATACCTTCATTTTCGTATCTCCTGCCCACCATGAAGCCGGTTATGTTTTGTAGGAACACCAGCGGAATGCCGCGCTGCGAACATAGCTCCACAAAGTGCGCGCCTTTCTGCGCACTTTCGGAGAACAAGACACCATTGTTCGCGACGATGCCGACCGGGCACCCCATGATATGCGCAAAACCACACACCAGTGTTTCGCCGAAGCGCGTCTTGAATTCATCGAAGCGGCTGCCGTCCACCACGCGGGCGATCACCTCACGAATGTCATAGGGCGTGCGCAGGTCGGCGGGCACCACATCCAGCAGTTCCTCCGGATCATAGGCTGGGAGTTCCGGTGCCTGCCATTGAACGGAGTGGAGCTTATTGCGGTTGAGATTGGCCACAGCGCGACGGGCAAGCGCCAGCGCATGGGCATCGTCTTCCGCCAGATAGTCCGCCACGCCGGAAAGGCGCGTATGGACATTACCGCCTCCCAGATCTTCCGCGCTGACGACCTCGCCGGTCGCAGCCTTTACCAGCGGTGGACCAGCCAGAAAGATCGTACCCTGATCCCGCACGATGATGGAAACGTCCGACATGGCAGGCACGTAAGCACCGCCCGCCGTGCAGGACCCCATGACGACTGCGATCTGTGCTATGCCCTTGGCGCTCATCTGGGCCTGATTGAAGAAGATTCGGCCGAAGTGATCGCGATCCGGGAAGACCTCATCCTGGTTCGGCAGGTTGGCACCGCCGCTATCCACTAGATAGATGCAGGGCAGATTGCAGGCTTCTGCAATTTCCTGCGCCCGCAAATGCTTCTTCACTGTCATTGGATAATAGGTGCCGCCCTTCACCGTCGCATCATTGGCGACGACCATGACGTCCTGCCCCTCGACGCGACCGACACCTGCAATCAGGCCAGCCGCAGGTGCAGCACCCTCATACATATCATGAGCAGCCGTTGCGCCGATTTCCAGAAAGGGAGATCCGATATCCAGAAGGCTGGCCACGCGCTCCCGCGGCAGCATCTTGCCTCGGCTTGCGTGCCGCTTGCGCGCCTCTTCGCCACCCCCGTGCGCAGCAAGCTCTGCCGCCGCGCGAATGGTTTCCAGCATGGCCAGATGCGCAGCGCGGTTCTTTTTCGCGCTCTCCGATCCGGCAAAGTGTTGGGACTTCAGTTTCATCGGCTCCTCCAGCCGTTGCGCCACAGGCGAGCAGGTTCAGGCCATTGCGGCCATCAACTCCCGGCCAATCAGCATGCGGCGAATTTCGGACGTGCCTGCGCCGATTTCCATCAGCTTCGCATCGCGGAACAGACGGCTCACCACGCTATCATTCAGGAAGCCCGCCCCACCCAACGCTTGCACGGCCTGATGGGCCTGCACCATGGCCTGCTCACTGGCATAGAGCACGGCGCCTGCCGCATCCTGCCGCGTGACCGTGCCGCGATCGCAAGCCTTAGCGACCTCGTAAACATAGGCGCGCGCGGTATTGAGGCTGACATACATATCAGCGATCTTGCCCTGCATAAGCTGGAAATTGCCTATGGGCTGGCCGAACTGCTCGCGGGTTGAAACATAGGGCATGACCTCATCCAGACAGGCGGCCATGATGCCAAGCCCGATGCCGGACAGCACCACGCGCTCGTAATCCAGACCCGACATCAGAACCCGGACACCCCGACCTTCTTCGCTAAGTACATTTTCAAAGGGTACTTCCACACCGTCGAAAATCAGCTCTGCCGTGTTGGAGCCGCGCATGCCCAGCTTGTCGAAATGTGGGCTGGCGGAAAAACCCTTCATGCTCTTTTCGATGATGAAGGCGGTGATGCCCTTCGATCCGGCCTCCGGGTCAGTCTTGGCATAGACCACCAGCACATCGGCATCCGGGCCATTGGTGATCCAGTATTTGTTGCCCTTAAGCACATAATGTCCGTCGCGCTTTTCGGCGCGAAGTTTCATGGAAACGACGTCCGACCCTGCCCCCGGCTCCGACATCGCCAGTGCGCCGACATGCTCGCCCGACAAAAGCTTTGGCAGGTATTTCTGCTTCTGAGTTTCCGAACCATTCAGCTTGATCTGGTTTACGCAGAGATTGGAATGGGCACCGTAGGAAAGGCTTATGGAGGCGGAGGCGCGCGCAATCTCCTCCACCGCCACCGTGTGCGCCAGATACCCCATGCCCGCGCCGCCATAGGCTTCATCCACCGTGATGCCGAGCAGACCGAGATCCCCCATCTCCTTCCAGAGTTGGTTCGGGAAACTATTCGAGCGATCCACCTCGGCAGCCAGCGGCTTCACCCGTTCCTGCGCCCAGGCCTGAACGGTTTCGCGAAGGGCCGCGACATCCTCTCCCAGATCAAAGCCCATCGTAGCGTGAAACATGAAGTCTCCTCCCTTCCCGTTCACGAGGCAATCTATGCCTTACCTATTCTTGAATTCAGCCGGCCTGCGCGCCACGAAAGCAGCCATGCCTTCGGAGCGATCTTCCAGGGCAAAGGTGGAATGGAACAGGCGGCGCTCGACCAACAGACCCTCGGCAAGCGTTGTCTCAAAGGCGCGATTGACTGCTTCCTTCGCCATGGCCGCCACCGGTTGAGACATGCCAGCCACGACCACTGCGACCTTGACCGCCTCATCCACCAGATCAGCCGCCGGGAATACGCGGCTGACGAGACCGCAACGTTCTGCTTCCGCCGCATCCATCATTCGACCTGTCAGAACCATATCCATGGCCTTGGACTTGCCAACAAACCGGGTCAGCCGCTGCGAACCGCCCATGCCGGGAATAGTGCCGAGCTTGATTTCCGGCTGGCCGAACTTGGCCGTATCCGATGCCAGAATGAAATCGCACATCATGGCAAGTTCGCAGCCACCGCCCAGCGCAAACCCCGACACGGCAGCAATGATTGGCTTGCGGCGGTTGGTAAACAGCGACCATTCCGAAAACTTGTCGGTGACGGCCACATCCTGAAACGTCAGCGGCTGCATTTCCTTGATATCAGCGCCTGCCGCGAAAGCCTTTTCCGAGCCGGTGAGAACCACGCAGCCAATGGCCGGGTCGACATCCGCCGCAGCCGTAACGGCAATCAATTCCTGCGCGACGGTGGAATTCAAGGCGTTCAGAGCTTCCGGGCGGTTAAGGCGGATAAGAAGCACGCTATCGCGACGTTCCGTCAGAATTGTTTTGTAGGTCATGGTGTCTCTCCCTTCGGCCCGCTCACGCCTGCGCAATAACAGTGCGCGCCACGATCAGCCGCATGATTTCATTGGTACCTTCCAGAATCTGGTGAACGCGAAGATCGCGCACGATCTTCTCGATTCCGTAGTCTGCTAGATAGCCATAACCACCGTGCAGTTGCAGCGCACGGTTGGCAACATCGAACCCGGCATCCGTGACATGCTTCTTGGCCATGGCGCAAAGCTGCGTTGCTTCCGGCAGCTTCGCATCGAGTGCTGCCGCTGCACGCCACAGAAAGGTGCGGGAGACTTCCAGATCAATCGCCATTTCTGCCAGCGCAAACTGCAAGGCCTGGAACTCGTTCAGCTTCTGGCCGAAGGCTTTGCGCTCATTGGTATAGGTAATAGCCTTATCGAGTGCCGATTGCGCACCGCCAAGCGAACAGGCGGCGATGGAGGTGCGCCCACCATCCAGCGCTTCCATGGCCAGTTTGAAGCCGGCCCCTTCCGGACCCAGCATGGCATCAGCCTTCACCCGCACCTTGTCGAGCATAACTGTGCGGGTTGGCTGTGCATTCCAGCCCATTTTCTTTTCATTGGCACCGAAGGAGAGTCCGGCGGCTTCCTTCTCCACCAGAAAGGCGGAAACACCCTTTGCACCGGGGCCACCCGTGCGGGCCATGACGACATAGAGATCCGTCGCACCTGCGCCGGAGATGAACATTTTCTGGCCGGTCAGTAGATAATCATCTCCATCACGCTCAGCCCGGGTCGTCAGCGCCGCTGCGTCCGAGCCGCAGGAGGGTTCCGTCAGGCAATAGGAGGCCAACAATTCGCCGGTGCAAAGGCGCGGCAGATAGGCGGATTTCTGTACCTCGCTGCCATGCTTGTCGATCATGCTCGCGACCATGTTGTGGATCGAAAGATAGGCGGAGAAAGCCGGACACCCCTTTGCAAGCGCTTCATAGACGAGCACCGCTTCAATCCGGCCGAGACCGGAGCCGCCATGCGCATCGGAGACCATGATACCGCCGAGGCCGAGCACCATGGCGTTTCGCAGCACATCCACCGGAAAATGCTTGGCTTGATCCCACTCGATCGCTTGTGGTGCGACTTCATCCTGGGCGAAGGCTTCTGCCATTTCGCGAATGGCGGCCTGCTCTTCCGTCAGCGAAAAATCCATGGGTATCCCTCCTCATTTCTTATTCAAGCGTGCAGAGCCTTGCTCAAGCCCGCCAGTGCAGCCTCCTGCACAGTCTCTCCAAGCGTCGGGTGCGCGTGGATCGTCGCGGCAATATCGGTCAACGTGGCGCACATCTCCAGTGCAAGCGCAAATTCTCCGGCGAATTCGGAAACACCCGCGCCAACCGCCTGAATGCCAAGAACGAGACCACTGGCCTTTTCATGCACAATGCGCACGAAGCCATCGGTCCGTTCCAGTGTCATGGCACGTCCATTGGCGCGCAGCGGATAGGTGGCCACCGCCGCCTCCGCATTGACCGCACGCGCCTCCTCCGGCAGTTGACCGACCACAACGATTTCCGGATCGGTAAAGCAGACGGCGGGAATGGCGCGTTTGTCCCAGTTAGCTGCTTCGCCCGCAATCACTGCGGCTGCAATCTCCCCTTGCGCCATGGCGCGATGAGCCAGCATTGGTTCGCCGGTCACATCACCGATGGCATAAACGCCGCGCATCGATGTCTGGCACTTGCCGTTGATCTTGATGTAGCGGCCTTGCATATCGAGGCCCAGATCGGCAACACCGCATTCGGCAATCACAGGGCGACGGCCGACCGTGACAAGAACCTTGCGGGCGGCAATCTTCAGTTCGCCAACCGCCGTCTTTGCCCGCAGGACACCGTTCTCATAGCCTGCGGCTTGAGCGTTCAGATGCACCTCGACACCCAAAGCCTTTAACCGAGCCAGAACAGGCTTTGAAAGCTCGGCATCATACTGCGGCAAGATCTGAGCCTTGGCTTCGACGATCGTCACCTTCGCCCCGAGTTTCGCGTAAGCCGTGCCGATTTCCAGCCCGATATAGCCACCGCCGACGATCGCCAGCGTTTCCGGCACCTGTTGAAGCGAAAGCGCCTCGGTTGAGGAGAGAATATTGCTACCGAATGGCAGCGACGGCACCTCGATCGGAACCGATCCGGTAGCAATCACCAAACTCTCACAAGAAATGCGAGAGAGACCTTCAGCCGTTCTCACCTCAATGGTCTTACCGTCCAGAATGCGGGCTTCACCTTCAATCTTGCGAACCCCTGCCTTGCGAAGCAGTCCACCGACGCCGCCGGTCAACTGGCGAACGATGCCATCCTTCCAGCCCATGGTTTTGGAAAGATCGATTTTCGGTGAGGCGGTTGTGATCCCCAGCGCAGAATTACCGGTTGCCGCCTCCGCGACGGCGTGAAACTGTTCAGCGGCATGGATCAGCGCTTTGGACGGAATGCACCCAACGTTCAGGCAGGTGCCTCCGGGAGCAGCTTTTTCCACGATGATCGTATCGAGCCCTGCCTGGCCGGCGCGAATGGCGCAAACATAACCACCCGGACCGGCACCAAGCACCAGCACTTTGCATGAAAGATCGGTCATTCCATCAATCCTTCATGAAAATCAGGGCGGGAGTTTCGAGTAATGTCTTCATCCTCTGAACGAAGACTGCCGCGTCCCATCCGTCAATTATGCGATGGTCGAAGCTGGCCGAAATATTCATCATGGTGCGCGGCACGAAGGCGCTGCCGTTCCAGCTTGGCCGTACTGCCATGCGGTTAACGCCCAGAATGGCAACCTCCGGCTTGTTGATGATCGGTGTCGTGGCAATTGCCCCCAACGGCCCCAGAGAGGTGATGGTGATGGTGGAACCGGAAAGCTCCTCCCGCTTGGCCTTACCCTCGCGACAGGCTTCCGAAAGCCGGGTGATTTCGCCTGCAAGCTGGTAGGGCGAAAGCGCCTGTGCGTTGCGCACCACGGGCACCATCAGCCCCGCTTCCGTCATCGTCGCAATACCGATATGCACCGCATTTGAGTAATGGACCTCTTCGGCGTCATCGTCGTAGCGGGCAAAAATTTTCGGGCAGCTTTCTTTGGCTTTGACCAGAGCAGCGGCGATCAGCGGTAGGATGGTGAGCTTTGGTTTGTCGCCGCGCGCCTCATTGAGCTTGACCCGCAGCGCCTCGATCTCGGTCACATCCACTTCTTCCACAACAGTAATATGCGGAATTGTGGCATTTGCCTCGCTCATACGCTTGGCAATCATACGGCGTAGACCGACCACTTTCACAGTTTCCACTGTTTCCGGTCCAGACGGATTGCGCGGCAGTGCCTGGCCAGCGTTATGGAACAGGTGATCCAGATCGGCATGAGTAATGCGCCCTGCCGGCCCGCTGCCTACAACTTGGCGAAGGTCGATGCCTGCCTCTTTTGCCCTTGCCCGAACAGCAGGGGAAGCAAGCACTGCGGCACCTTCTGCACGCGGCGGCGTTGCTGTTGCGGTGATTGCGTTTGGCCGGGTCTCGACCACCTTCAGTGAAGGTGACGCTTTGAGCGGGCAGCTTTCCGTCTGCGCCGCCATACTGGGCGTTGAAGCTGGAGCAGGCTGAGCTTCAGCAGGCGTGAGCGAGGGAACAGTATCGTCCCCGCCTGCACTCTCATCTTCGATGCGGATGAGATCCGAACCAATGGCCAGCGTCTTGCCCACTTCGCCGCCGATCCAGATAACCTTGCCGCTGTATGCAGACGTGATTTCGACCGTCGCCTTATCTGTCATGACGGCAGCGATTGGATCGTCTTCGCGCACAAGATCGCCGGGCTTGACGAGAATTTCGGTGACTTCAGCTTCCGTGACACCTTCACCGACATCCGGCAGGCGGATTGTTTTGATACCCATGATCAAGCCTCCATCACTGCTTGAAGAGCGCGGCAAACGCGCTCCTGACCGGGGAAGTAATCCCATTCGAGTGCATGCGGATAAGGTGCGTCCCAGCCAGTAACACGTTGGACCGGCGCTTCAAGATGGTAGAAGCATGCCTCCTGCACGATTGCGATGATTTCACCTGCCAGACCGGAGGTCTTCGTGGCTTCATGAAGGACGACACAGCGCCCCGTCTTGCGAACGGATTCCTCAATGGTTTCCAGATCAAGCGGCAGAAGGGAGCGCAGATCGATGATTTCCGCATCGACACCAAGAGTGTTTACCGCAGCTTCCGCAACGAAGACCATGGTCCCGTAAGTCAGGATCGTAACTGCCGACCCTTCCCGATGAACCCGCGCCTTGCCGATGGGGATAGAATAGTGTCCCTCTGGCACCTCGCCCAGTTGATGGTTCTTCCAGCTTTGCGCCGGAGCCTTGTGATCGCCGTTGAAGGGACCGTTATAAAGCCGCTTGGGCTCCAGAAATATCACCGGATCGGGATCTTCCATAGCAGAAATCAGCAACCCCTTTGCATCGTGTGGTGTGCAAGGCTGCACTACCTTCAGGCCTGCCACATGGGTAAACAGTGCTTCCGGGCTCTGGCTATGGGTCTGGCCGCCAAAGATGCCGCCGCCTGTCGGCATCCGGATGACGATGGGGCAGGAAAACTGTTCGTTGGAGCGATGTCGAATGCGCGCCGCTTCCTGCGTGATTTGGTCATAGGCCGGGTAGACGTAATCGGCGAACTGGATTTCCACACACGGCTTCATGCCCTGCGCCGCCATGCCGATGCCAATACCAACAATCGCACTTTCATTGATTGGCGTGTCGAACACACGCTCCTCGCCATACTTTTTCTGCAAACCAGATGTGCAGCGGAAAACCCCACCGAAATAGCCCACGTCCTCGCCGAAAATAACGACCTTCGGGTCGCGCGCCAGCATTACGTCCATGGCATCACGAAGGGCTTCAATCATCGTCAGTTGTGGCATGGTCAAACCCCCAATTCCTGTCGCTGACGGCGGATGTGTTCCGGCATGTCGGCATAAACACCCTTAAAGATGGTGGCTCCCGGAATAGGCTTTGGATCGATCATCGTACCTGCCGCCTCGACACGCTTCTGCACCTCCACCACTTGTGAAAGTACCTCTGCTTCCGCCTGCACGTGACGCTGCTCGCTCCATTCACCAATATGGATGAGATGTTTCTTCAGTCGCTCTACAGGGTCGCCGAATGGCCAGGCCTTGCCTTCGTCCCTCGGTCTGTAGGCACTTGGATCATCAGAAGATGAATGCGCCCCGACGCGGTAGGTGTACCATTCGATCAGCACCGGACCGTGGCCTGCACGCACGCGCTGCGTTGCCCATTCCGAAACCGCCAGCACCGCAAGATAATCATTGCCATCGACACGGATTGCCGGGATTCCGTAACCCAGAGCCCGCGCGGCGTAAGTTCGGCCCCTACCTTTGGCAACGCCGGTGTAGGTAGAGATGGCCCACTGATTATTCACGACATTCAATATAACAGGCGGGCTGTAGGACGATGCCGACAGGAGCGCGGTATGAAAATCGTTCGATGCAGTTGAACCATCACCGATCCAGCCGATTGAGATGTTCTCTTGCTGGGTCAACGCATTGGCCATGGCCCAGCCAACCGCATGCACATATTGCGTTCCGAGATTACCTGAAACGGTGAAATATCCATAGTCCCGGGCGGAATGCAGTGTGGGAAGCTGGCGACCCTGAAGTGGATCGAATGCGTTGGAATAGAATTGACCAAGCAACATTTCCAGCGGATAGCCGCCTGCAATCAGTAGACCCTGCTGGCGATAGGTGGGAAAGTTCATGTCACCTGGCTTCAGACAGCGCTGGAAACCGCAAGCTATCGCCTCTTCCCCGACGCCCTGAATGTAAAACGACATCTTGCCCTGCCGTTGCGCATTCATCATGCGCATATCGATGGTGCGCGAGATCATCATATCGCGCAGCCCGGCACGGAGCGTATCGACATCGAAACGCGATAGAAAATCAGTCCAAGGCCCAACGGCTTCGCCATTCTCATCCATGACACGGATGAGCGAATTCGCGTGCTCAACGCAATCCGCTGCGGTCACATCAAGCGGCAGAACAGGCAACAGCCCTGCCTCTGGAATCTCCACTGATGAAAAATCAGGCGTCTGGCCCGGTCGGGCAGGCGGATGCGCAAATGATAATTTGCAATGCGAAGTCACGTTCTTCTCCTCCAAAGAAGTGCATTCGTTAAACTCTAAATCTATGTCCGGCAGCACTCGGAGAACTTCCTCGTCCTCACTCCACCGGTTGATCTTATAGCTATTCTTCCGCTTCTTATGCGGCAAAAACGCCTCTGATTTGATTGCAATGTTAGTCTCGACCTGCCCGAAATGTCCTGATTATGTTGAGCGTAACTGCGCATGAGCAGGAAAGAACGACTGCTAATTTGCGCAATTAAAATTCGTGAGCTACGCCGCTATTGAATCCAAGCCCGCCAGAAAATCTACATGAAGAAACGCGAAAGCCACGCACCTTGCGATGCGCGGCCTGTCAGATAGTCGATATGGTTGGAAGGATGTTTAACGACGCTGATTGTAGACGTCGACGCAGACTGCGCCGAGCAGAACAAGGCCCTTGATCACCTGCTGATAGTCGATGCCGATACCCAGGATGGACATGCCATTATTCATGACGCCCATGAGGAAGGCGCCGATAACAGCACCGGTGACCTTGCCCACTCCACCGTAGGCAGATGCCCCACCAATAAAGCAGGCTGCGATAACGTCGAGCTCGAAACCTGCGCCAGCCTTCGGTGTCGCGCTGTTCAGGCGTGCTGCAACCACGAGACCGCCAAGAGCTGCCAGTACGCCCATGTTGACGAAGGTGCCGAATACAAGGCGCTGTGTCTTGATGCCGGAGAGTTCGGCAGCGCGCGCATTACCGCCCACAGCATAGATCTGGCGACCAATGATCGTGCGGTTGGTGAAGAAGCCATACGCCGCAATCAGGAGGGCCATGATGATCAGAACGTTCGGCATACCGCGATGGGACGCGATCAGATAGGCAACATAGCTGATGCTGGCGAGGACGAGGATATTCTTTGCGACAAAGAAACCAAACGGCTCGGTTTCAACACCGTGCGACATGCGCCGTCCGCGGTTCTTGATGTTCTGCCAGACGAGGAAGGCGGCGACCGCAATGCCGAGAATCAGCGATGTCAAGTACAGCCCGCCCTCAGACGAGATGAATTCCGGAATGAAGCCGGATGACAGCCGCTGGAACGTGACGTCGAACGGCCCGATCGAGCGACCGCTGAGGACGGCGATCATAAGCCCGCGGAAAACAAGCATGCCGGCAAGTGTGACGATGAACGATGGAATCTTCAGATAGGCGACGAAATAGCCCTGTACAGCTCCGATCAGTCCGCCGAGGACCAGGCAGATAATGCAGGCCGTGACGAAATCGAAGTTGTATTGCACCATCATCATGGCGGCGACTGCGCCAATGAAGCCTGCCACGGAACCGACCGAGAGGTCGATATGGCCGGTCACGATGATCATCAGCATGCCGAGCGCCATGATGACGATATAGCTGTTCTGCAGGATGATGTTCGTGAGGTTCAGCGGCTTCAGAAGAATGCCGCCTGTCGCAAACTGGAAGAAGATGACGATGACGAGAAGCGACATCAGCATCCCGTATTCGCGCAGGTTGTCCTTGATGAAACCGGCGACGCTCTGCGGTGCCGGTGCAGTTGTTTCAGGCGTGCTCATTCGTCTCTCCCCTTGCGGCGCATGATAGCGCGCATGATGTTCTCTTGGGTGGCTTCCGCGCCGGCAACTTCGCCGACGAATTCGCCCTCATGCATGACCAGGATGCGATCGCAAATCCCGATCAGCTCCGGCATTTCCGAGGAGATCACCACGACTGCCTTTCCGGCATCCGCGAGTTCGTTGATAATGGAATAGATTTCGTATTTTGCACCGACGTCGATCCCGCGGGTCGGCTCGTCGAGGATCAGCAGGTCAGGGTTTGTGAACAGCCATTTCGACAGCACGACCTTTTGCTGGTTGCCGCCGGAAAGCTTGCCCGTTTCCTGATAGACATTGTGGCTGCGGATGCGCATGCGGGCGCGAAACTCCTGCGCCACCTTCATTTCTGAGATGTCATCAATCACACTGCTGCGTGAGACGCCCGGCAGGTTTGCCAGCGAGATGTTCTTGCGAATGTCTTCCGCCAGAATCAATCCGAGATGCTTGCGGTCTTCCGTGACATAGGCCAGACCCGCATCGATCGCCTTGGTGACCGTCGAGACATCGACAGGCTTGCCATGCATCTTCACAGTGCCGGTGATATTGCGGCCCCAGGAACGGCCGAAGACGCTCATCGCAAACTCGGTGCGGCCCGCACCCATCAAGCCGGAAATACCAACGACTTCGCCCGCGCGAACCTTCAGCGACAGGTTCTTCACGACCTGGCGGTGCGTGTGCTGTGGATGATAAACGGACCAGTCATCCACCTCGAAGATCATCTCGCCGATTTTCGGCGTACGCTTCGGGTAACGGCTTTCCATGTCGCGATCGACCATCTTGCGGATGATTTCGTCTTCCGGCACGACGCCAGCGTGGCAATCCATAGTATCGACAGAGCGGCCATCGCGCAAAACCGTGATGCGGTCGGCCACTTCGGAAATTTCGTTCAGCTTGTGGCTGATCATGATTGAGGTGATGCCCTGGTTACGAAACTCCTTGAGGAGCTCCAGCAGTGCAGCACTGTCCGTTTCGTTGAGAGATGCAGTCGGCTCGTCAAGAATGAGAAGACGAACGTCCTTCGAAAGAGCCTTGGCGATTTCGACCAGCTGCTGCTTGCCGACGCCGAGATTGGTGATCAGCGTATCCGGCTGCTCGTTCAGGCCGACCTTTGACAGCAAAGCCTTGGTGCGTTCGTGCACGGCCGAACGGTCGATCACGCCGAAACGGGATGGAGCGTTGGCGAGGAAGATGTTCTCGGCAATGGACAGGAGCGGTATCAACGCGAGTTCCTGGTGAATAATGATAATGCCCAGCGCTTCAGTATCGTTGATATCGCGAAACTGGCGCTCTTCACCTGAAAACAGGATGGAGCCTTCGTAGCTGCCATGCGGATAGACGCCGGACAGAACCTTCATGAGTGTAGATTTACCAGCGCCGTTTTCACCGACGAGCGCGTGAATTTCGCCCTCGCGAACGGTGAACGAGACGTCGGTCAAAGCCTTAACAACACCGAACGACTTGGAAATGCCACGCATTTCAAGAATCGGTGGGCGTTCAGCCGCATGGACGTTTGCGAGCATGCCATCATCTCCGATGGGAAACAAAGAATACGGCGACGCGGTTTGAACGCGCCGCCGCACTATCGATACAGGAATTACTTCAGCTGGTCTTCCTTGTAGTAGCCGCTGCCAACCAGAACTTCCTTCCAGTTGGTCTTGTCAACAGCAACAGGCTTCAACAGGTAGGAAGGAACAACCTTCTTACCGTTGTCGTAGGTCTTGGTGTCGTTGACAGTCGGCTCCTTGCCGCTCATCGCAGCATCAACCATGTCGACGGTAACTTTCGCGAGTTCGCGGGTATCCTTGAAGATCGTGGAGTACTGTTCGCCAGCGATGATGGACTTAACTGACGGAACTTCTGCGTCCTGACCGGAAACGAATGGCATTGCAACGCCGCCGGAACCGTAACCTACGCCCTTGAGCGATGAGAGGATGCCGATGGAGATACCGTCATAAGGAGACAGAACAGCGTTGACTTTCTTGTCGGCATAGAATGCAGACAGGATAGCGTCCATACGAGCCTGGGCAGTAGCACCGTCCCAACGCAGCGTGGAAACCTTGTCCATGCCAACCTGGCCCGAACCAACCTTCAGAACGCCCTTGTCGATCAACGGCTGGAGAACGCTCATGGCGCCGTTGTAGAAGAAGAAGGCGTTGTTATCGTCCGGAGAACCACCGAAGAGTTCGATGTAGAACGGACCCTTTTCGGTATCAGCCTTGAGAGCCTTTACCAGCGTCGTGGCCTGCAGAACGCCGACCTGGAAGTTGTCGAAAGTCGCATAGTAGCTGACATTCGGCGTATCGCGGATCAGGCGGTCATAAGCGATGACCTTGATCTTCTTGTCGGCAGCCTGCTGCAGAACGTCAGAGAGCGTCGTGCCGTCGATCGATGCAATCACGAGTACTTTCGCACCTTTCGTGATCATGTTTTCGATCTGCGAGAGCTGGTTCGGAATGTCGTCTTCTGCATACTGCAGGTCAACCGAGTAACCGCGTTCCTTCAGAACCTTCACCATGTTGTCGCCGTCGGCGATCCAGCGGGCGGAGGACTTGGTTGGCATAGCGACGCCGACCAGACCCTTGTCAGCAGCGCTGACAGGAGCAGCGAAGGCCATTGCGGCAAACATCGCAGCAGTCGTCAAATACTTCAAAATCTTCATTCTTGCTCTCCTCCTTGGTCGAGCCACCCATCGAGCTCGCCATTGTTGGCAACAGGAATCAGAGCCTGATTCCTGCCGTTTCTTTTCTATCAGTGATTGTCGCGCGGAATACCTTCCGTCTGAGCAATGCGCTGATATTTCACAGCCGGCTCCAGGACGGCGCCGGTCTCCATCTGCCCGACGATGCCGCGCTGGATTTCCTGCCACGGTGTCTGGTGCTTCGGATATTGATATCCGCCCTTTGCTTCCAGTTCGCGACGGCGTTCTGCAAGCTCTTCTGCGGAAATGAGAATGTCTGCCGTTCCACGACCCACATCGATGCGGACCTTGTCACCGGTCTTCAGCAGCGCCAGACCGCCGCCTGCGGCGGCTTCGGGCGATGCATTGAGGATGGACGGGCTGCCCGATGTGCCGGACTGGCGGCCGTCGCCTATGCACGGCAAGGATGTAACGCCCTTGTTCAGCAAATAGCTTGGCGCGCGCATGTTGACGACTTCGGCCGCACCGGGATAACCGATCGGACCCGCACCACGCATGAACAGAACCGTGTTCTCATCGATACCGAGCGCCGGGTCATCGATGCGGTGGTGATAATCTTCCGGTCCGTCGAACACCACGGCCTTGCCCTCGAAAGCATCAGGATCGTTGGCGTTGGAAAGGTAGCGATCGCGGAATTCCTTGGAGATCACGCTCGTCTTCATGATTGCGGACGAGAAGAGGTTGCCACGCAGGACGCGGAAGCCTGCCCGCTCCTTCAATGGCTGATCGTAAGGACGGATGACCTTCTCGTCTTCGATCACGGCGCCACGGCAGTTTTCGCCGATGGTCTTGCCGTTTACCGTCATGGCATCTTCGTGGATCAGGCCCTGCTGCATCAACTGATTGACGACGGCCGGTACCCCGCCCGCATGATAGTAATCTTCGCCGAGATATTCGCCAGCAGGCTGCAGATTGACGAGAAGCGGAATTTCTTCGCCGTACCTTTGCCAGTCATCAACCGTCAATTCGACGCCAAGGTGACGCGCCAGACCATTGAGATGGATCGGTGCATTTGTAGAACCACCGATCGCCGAGTTGACGCGGATCGCGTTGACGAATGCTTCCTTCGTCATGATGTCCGACGGCTTCAGGTCTTCCTTCACCATCTCAACGATACGCAGGCCGGTAAGATAGGAAATTTCCTGACGGTCACGGTAGGGAGCCGGAATGGCGGCAGAGCCCGGAAGCTGCATGCCGAGAGCTTCCGCCAGCGAGTTCATGGTCGTCGCGGTGCCCATGGTGTTGCAGTAACCGGTCGAAGGAGCGGACGATGCAACCAGCTTGACGAAACCGGCATAATCGATCTCGCCCTTGGCCAGCAGTTCGCGTGCTTTCCAGACGATGGTTCCGGAACCGGTACGTTCGCCACGGAACCAACCGTTCAGCATCGGACCGACAGAAAGAGCGATAGCCGGAATGTTGACGGTGGCCGCAGCCATCAGACAGGCAGGCGTCGTCTTGTCACAGCCGATAGTCAGAACCACGCCGTCCAGCGGGTAACCGTACAGGACTTCGACGAGACCGAGATAGGCGAGGTTACGGTCCAGACCCGCTGTCGGACGCTTGCCCGTTTCCTGGATGGGATGCACCGGAAACTCGATGGCAATACCACCCGCTTCCCGGATCCCTTCGCGCAGGCGGTTTGCCAATTCGAGGTGATGACGGTTGCAAGGCGAAAGGTCCGAACCGGTCTGGGCGATGCCGATAATCGGGCGATCGGACTGGAGCTCAGCCTGGCTGAGACCGAAATTCATATAGCGCTCGAGATAGAGCGCCGTCATGTCGGCGTTGGCAGGATTGTCGAACCATGCACGCGAGCGGAGCTTTCCGTTCGGACCGGTTGCAGTTTTGGTGGGCAAATTGTCGTTGCTCATGATCTTCTTCTCACGAGAGGAATAGGTTCAGACGGCGCAAATCAATCTTCGAAAGACTCAACGACATTGCGACGGCCAAGCATAAAGGCATCTGCGACATGTACCAGCGGGGAGAAGTCTGTGTCCGACCGCTTCGATGAGACAAGGTCAACGAAATGCTTATAGAGGCTGCGGTATTCGCGATCCTCCTCAACGATCTGCGCCTCGCCATTGACGGTAAGGCGGCTGCCACCGTGTGTGAGAACCACATCGCCTTCCTGTGTGGAAACGCGAATATCCCAGGTCTGCGGTCCCGTCTGGCGCCAATCGAAGGCTGCCTTGATGGGTGTACCGCTGGCCGTCTGAAATTCCAGATCAGCAGCGATAGGTGCTGCCCGGTTTGCCGGGAATGAAAGCTCCGAAGAGATGAGATGGAAGCTCTCGGGCATGATACGGGTAACGATCGACAGGGCATTGATGCCAGGATCGAAGACACCAAGTCCGCCTGGCTCCCAGATCCAGGCTTGCCCCGGATGCCAGTGGCGAACATCTTCCTTCCATTCGACTTCGACAGACTGGATGCGGCGCTCGGCCAGAAGACGGCGCGCAGGCTCAACCGCGGCTGCCTCGCGAGAATGCCAGGTCGCGAAAAGACTGACACCCTGTTTGCGCGCCAAAGCTTCCAGTGCAAAAACCTCCGCAATCGTAGCGCCCGGCGGCTTTTCAAGCATCACGTGCTTTCCAGCCATCAGCGCCGCGCGTGCCTGCTCAAACCGTCCCTGCGGAGGTGTACAGAGCGAAACCGCATCAACCTCGACATCAGAGGCCAGAAGGGCATCGATGTCGGAGAAACAGTGGATATTTTCAAGAGATGCATTGCGGCTGGCAACGGCTACCAGATCAATGCCATCCGTCGCCGCAATAGCACCAAGATGCTGATCGCGTGCGATTTTCCCGAGCCCGACAATGGCAAGACGAATATTCGGCACAGGCATCACCTCAAAGCTTGCGAACAGAAACAGGACGCTCGTTCGCAACTGCCAGAGCATTGCGCAACGGAAGCTTGAACGGTGCCGCTTCAATCTCGAACACGTCACCCGGCTCTGTCTTGATGCCTTCCGAGAACGACAAGGTTGCCGTCCCGAAGAAATGGACATGCAGGTCGCCCGGACGACGGAACAGATCGTACTTGAAGTTATGATGCTCCAGGTTCGCGATCGTATGCGACATATTGGCTTCGCCGGAGAGGAAAGGTTTTTCGAAGATCACGTCAGTCCCGCGAATGACTTTCGAGGTCCCTTCGACATGATCCGGCAGATCACCGACCAGCAGTTCGGGACCGAGCGCCGCCTCGCGGAGCTTGGAATGCGCCAGCCAAAGATAATTGCCCTTCTCGGTCACATGGTCGGAAAACTCGTTCGCGAGACAGAAGCCGAGACGAAAAGGTGTGCCATCCGCACCAATCAGATAGATACCAGCAAGCTCCGGCTCTTCGCCACCGTCGAGAGCAAAGGCTGGAGATACAAGATCCTCGCCCGTTGCCTTCAATTGCGAACCATCACCCTTGTAGAACCATTCAGGCTGCACGCCGGCCTCGCCAGCCTTAGGCTTGCCGCCCTCGACACCCATGAGGAACATGCGCATGGAATCCGTTGGCTTTTCAGCCGACTGTGCCGCCTTATGCATCTTGTCACGGCCATCGGCGGAACCCAGATGCGTCAATCCAGTGCCAGCGACGACGAAGTGTGCAGGATCCGGATTCGACACTGGCAGCAGCAAACGCTTCTCGCGCGCGGCAGCATCAAGGTCCACAACCTCACCCAGAGTGGCCTGCGAAAGTTGTTCGGCAAACGTGCAGTCAGCGCCAATGGCGCGCTGGGCAAGATCATATACGGAAGCTACACCTTCCACGATCCGCGCGTCGTCTTCACCATTCCAGGCAACAACACGCGCCTGCCCATTGACCGAAACCTGCAGTAGTCTCAACATCCATAACTTTCCGTTCGTGAAGCTACGAGTCCCTCGTAGCGGCTCCCTGGGCGTGCGCGCCATCAAAAATATGACTATTAGCAGACGCCGGGCTTTGTCAAGCGATCGGATTTTTGGGATACTTCATCTTAGACTGGCACCAATCGTCAAAGATTAAATCGATTTGCAAGATTTATATCGATTTAAATTGAACTTGAAAGCACCTCTTAGCCAGGAAACATTGAATTGGCTTTTCAAAAGTATGATTATATGCTCTTCATAGATTGGCAAAATTTCGACATTTAGTTTAACGAAGCCTGACTTGAGGAGCCCGGAAGTGTTCGTCATAAAGTAGAGATAACGCATCTTACAACGCTTTTGGTTTTGGAAAACAGATGGTTCGTAATTAAGTCGCGAAGCGGCGTACGATTCGCAGGGATAATCGGCTTCGGAAGTCGCAAGTAAAAGTCAGGGAGAGAGTTGTGGGCCTTCTGGAATCAGCAATCACGGGCAAGAAGCGGAACAGCAGCCACGCGCATGTTGTGGCTGAACTAGGGAGCTCAATCGTATCGGGTTACATAAAGGTTGGGACGATCCTGCCAGGCGACAACGAATTGACACAGCGGTTCAACGTGTCCCGAACTGTTCTTCGTGAAGCAATGAAAACCCTTGCGGCAAAAGGACTGATCGAACCAAAGGCGAAGGTGGGAACTCGCGTCTTGCCGAGCGACAAATGGAATTTCTTCGATCCAGATGTATTGGGTTGGCGTTTCGACGCGGGAATCGATCAGACATTTACGGATTACCTTGCCGAGATTCGCTTGGCGCTAGAACCTGCCGCTGCAGCTGCGGCTGCGCTACGCGCCACGAGTGACGATATCGTTGCCCTTTACGCCATCGCAGCAAAATTCGATAATCTCTCCCATACACCAGAATCTATAGCCAAGGTTGATCTGGATTTTCATATTGCCATTGCCCGGATGTCAGGAAATCCCTTCATGCGTTCAGCGACTGCACTGATCGAAGCGGCACTGGCAATATCCTTCAGACTCTCATCACCTGCGGAATCTCCGGAAATGATTGATGTGATCGCCGACAATCATCTACGCATTGCCCACGCAATTGCATCGCGCGATCCGGAAAAAGCAGTTGCCGCAATGCGCCACGTTATTGATGTCGGACGAAGCCGTATTGCCAAGTGCCTGACCGAAGAACAAAATCCCATTTCATCAACGTCGGGCTAGGACAGGCGGCTCAACTTGGAAATTTGCGGATTGCGACGCAGTCGGGGAAATGGCCCGCTGATGAATTTTGCCGCTTGCATCCTAAGTGAACCGCAGACCCAACTCTTTCAACTCTCGTCTTACTATAATGCATTGATGGCTACCTCCATCGTCCAAAACGAGCTTGACTTCATCAGGTAACGACAATCCATTCTCTACCGACACGCGAGCGCCGGTATCGGAAATGTCACGGAGAACGCCATTCACGACGCTATGTCCATTGTTGAAGACCAACCGCACGCTCTTCAACATACGCCGCCTCGGTGCGGGTGTTGGGGTTTGTGTCATGCATATCACCTGTCAATTGCTGGTCACGCGACTGTGCACCTATCCTTTAATTAGCCGTTACTATCTTAAGATTTTCCAAATATAACCCAGGAATCTCACCAACCAGACTTTAACTTGCATAGAAGCGAGCCAGCGGATCGAAGATTTCGTCAACGTCAGTGCTATGGATAAAACAAGCGTAAACAGCATCTGCGCCCCCCATGATCTCTCGCTATTCTAATTTTAGAAGACGACGTGCTTCTTGCCATGGAAATGGAGACCCATCTCGGAAGCGCTAGCAACAGGTCCGCCAGCTTGCGGACGGCCGGCCACGCGAGCGCGCTTGGAACCCAGCCGCTTGGCGAGCTTCAAACGCCAACTTCGTAAGGCAGACGGTGCGGCCATCTCTTTAGTCGCTCCGCGATCATCAACGGCTGCTTATTCGCGCTCCCGCGCCACATCACATACCAACCACGGTCCATAACTCAGATGTGTGTGTTCTTGAATCTGCCGTCCAATCCAACGAGATATCTCATCGTTGTTGTACTGAAGGTCTACGACAAACCAAGGCGGATGGTCTCTCGCCCTGGGGTGCGGCATCATCATGTAGGGGATGTGCTAGACCTCACTTCAGTGGCAATTGCTGCCGATGTTGGCGCTGCACCGATAGCAATCAGAGGAAGATTTTTCAGCCTCCGGATAAACGCATTTTTTAGACCTGACGAATACATGTTTAAATAGAACAACCGTAATAAAGCGCCGCTTACATAATGACGCACTTTACGTTGCAGTTTGGCCACAAGGTCATGTGTTTCCAGCAAAAACGAAATGCGCTGGGGAAAGTGATATTGTCTCATTGACTCTCAATGCTAGGTTTCTGCGAATCAACATGCTTTGCGGGAATCACATGCAGAAGATCTGGGCAATCTTAATTTCTTTGTTATTGGTTGCTTGTGCAAGACCTTCGGATGGGCCGTCTCCCGGGAGTTTTTATGACGCAAAAGACCCTGTTACGGGGAAAGACATTCCGGTCGTAAGGTTATCGCAGGCTAACCTGTCGTCAATTGCCAGTGTGCAGCCAAGCTACGATCCAAACGAACCCGGCCTTTCCGTTTTTCGGACCAATGGAGGCAACGACATCCGACTCCAGCGCGGAGACGTGATCGAGGTCACAATTTTTGACACGGGTGAAGAGGGTCTTTTTTCGTCTGCTAACTCAAAAACCTTACCCCTCGGTCGCTTCACCGTTGATTCCTCGGGCAATGTGGTTCTACCTTTCGTTGGCAAGCAACGTGTTCTGGATTCATCTGCGGAAGCACTACAGAGCCGTATCGTTGGGGGCTTGAAGGGAACAGCCGTCAATCCCCAAGCCGTCGTGACAGTGGTGGATCGTCCAGGGAACGGTTTTACCGTGGGCGGAAGCGTACACTCGCCCGGCCGCTTCCCGCTATCGGCTCGCAACGAGCGCGTCTCCGATGCCATTGCAATGGCAGGCGGCGCACTTTCCTCGCCAGCGAATGCCACCGTGACGCTGATGCGAGGATCAAAAAAGGCAAGTGTAACTCTAGCTCGAGTGATCAATGAGGATCGGCAGAATGTCTATTTGCTGCCCGATGATCAGATCTTTGTGCAAGATCGTTCCCCAAGCTTTATGGTGATGGGTGCCTTCAAAAGTACAGGAGAATTCAAATTCGAACCGGGACAGCTGACTCTTGCTCAAGCCATTGGTCGGGCTGGAGGGCTATTGGATGATCGTGCTGATGCGAGCCAGGTCTATGTGTTGCGTAATCAAACTACCTTCGCGCCAATTGTTGCGAGCAGCAGAAAACTGGTCCCAACCTCGACAGCTGTTACCACAAAGCCTGTAATTTATCGCGCAGACATGAAGGACATTTCGAACCTCGCAGTGATGCAGCAGTTCCAGATGGCCAACGGGGACATTATCTATGCCGGAAATTCAGGATTGGTCGATTTTGCCAAGCTCTTCAACGTTTATCAGAAGAGCCCCAATCTACCCGCCGCATCTCCACCTATCGCGCCAGGTCAGTGATTAGAGCAGGATGGACGTGCTGCGATGGCCGATCGCTTGACACGTCCCCCAAAATGCCCGAGGCAGATGGACTGATCCTTCTCGATATCAAGCGTCTCGGTGGTTTCGGGCGTATAGGTCACGGCATCAACCGCGACCGTAAAGGGCAGAGCAGGGCAACTCACGAGGTGATGCAAAATTAGTGGTACGAGCTATATAGCCTTGAATAGGAGGGGGATGTATGTGCTGACCCTTCGGCTACAGACTGATCCACGCCAAGCTGAAATCGTGCCAACATTGTTGAGAGTTCGTAAACATCGCGTTCGAGGGCGATACTTGCCGAATGTATTTCCTGCGCATTTGCCGCATTTCTTTGAGTGAGCTGGTCCATGGAGCCGACGGCGGCGTTGACTTGCTGTAGACCAGTTGCCTGATCGCGGCTGGCGCTGGCGATCTCGGATACGCTGCGACTGATCTCCATAATGCGGCCGTTCATCCTGTGAATGAAATTCCTGGTTTGATCCACGGACTTTACACCTCCTGCGACCTCTTGTTCGGCATAGCCCACCAATTGGCTGATTTCTTTCGCTGCCGTGGCAGAACGTTGGGCCAGTTCCCGAACTTCCTGGGCGACAACAGCAAAGCCTTTGCCGGCCTCGCCCGCACGGGCAGCTTCAACACCTGCGTTGAGAGCGAGGAGGTTCGTCTGAAACGCGATAGCGTCGATCAGATCGATAATCTGCGTGATTTTTTTCGAGGCTTCCGATATCCGTTCCATGGAGTGAACAGCTTGCGCCACCACCTCGCCTGACGTCCTAACGTCAGCCAATATTTCCGTCGCCATTCTATCGGTCTGAAGCGCAAGATCCGATGACCTGGTGACGTTCTGCGTCATCTCATCGATGGTCGCCGCAGTTTCTTCCAAAGACGAGGCCTGTTGTTCCGTTTGCTTGGCGCTATCATGTGCGCCGGAACTCAGAATTCGAGACTTCTCATTCACCGAAAACGCGGTTTCCTGCACGCGCGCCAATGTGTTGCGCATATCGGCAACCGCCGCATTAAATGTCAGGCGTATCTCGTCGAGATTCCCAGCAAAGGGTGTTTCGACAAAGCAATTCAACTCTCCTCGCGATACGCTAGTCAGCCCGGATGCCAGAGCATCGATAGCGTGACGAATGTCGCGCGCTGCAGCTTCGCGATCTCGATCCGCAGCCTGCCTTTCGGCCTCGGCAAGTTTGCGATTCTCTACGGCCTCTGCCTCAAACCGTCGCTTTTCAACGGCATTTGACCGGAAGATCCCAAGTGCGCGAGCCATTGCTCCAATTTCATCGCCGCGATCTGTCCCGATGATTTCTGTTTCAAGCTGGCCGGAGGCTACTCCCTTCATCGTCTCAGTCAGTTTTCGGAGCGGACGGCGGATCGAAACTAATAGAGCAAAGGTTGCAAAAATTGAGAAAACAACTGCAATGGCTGCGGTTCCCAGGGAAAGAACCGTTGACCGTTCTGTCACCTGCCTGGTTGCCTCACCCTGAGTTTCGGCGAAGGCCACGATCTTGGCCCAGGCACGATCAATGATTTCGGCCGTAGAAAGGAACGTTTCGGCGCGCATTCCTTCAAGCTTGACCAGATCGAAAACGGTTTCGGAGGAAGCAACGCCTGGTTCCACGACCGCCTGCGCCAGACTGCGCAGTTGACCGGCTGCCGCCACACCGGGTACGCTAGACAGTGCAGATTGCATTTTCTTCAGGCTCTCAAGGACTCTGGATGCCTGATCGGATGTCGGCTCACCCATGAGCGTTGTCAGCTCGAGCACGGTCTCGTTGACTGCAACATTCACTCTCGTTTGGAACAAAGCGATAGCCATTCCGTCTTGAATATGTGCGCCTAGTGCAGCGAACTGCCTGAAAGAAGATTGCGCAATCGTTGCTGCTACTGCATCGAGACGATCCAGATCAACTGCCAGTTCCTGTGAAAGCTGTCGAGCCATTGTGAGCGTTGTATCGTCAACCACTTCCTGATCGTCTTTAGGTGCGAAGCTTGCCAGTTTCTTCAGCCGTTCCCGTAGCATGTTTGAGAACTCCGCTTCATCCGAAGGCATCGCGTCGGCTAGGCGCGCCTCCGTCCGCAATATCCTGCGCTCACGGGATTTCAGCACCAAAGCGAGCGACTGGCCATCACCAGCATTTTCGATTTGGTCAAAGATAGCGCGCAGATCCTTAGAAGCATCGGTCAACCGCTCAGCGCTTGTCATCTGTCCCTTGGCGCTCTCGTTCAATCTCGAAAGCTCCACATTCGACTGCGCGATGAATTCATGGATGGTGGCGGCAGCGACTTTAATCAGATCAATTTGCTCTTGGACATGCCGCTGCCCTCCAACCGTGCGTTGATGAAGATCCCACAATTCGTCAACGCGAGGAAGAAGGCTATTGATTGCGGTCTCAATCTCGCCAAGCACTGAATCCATCTCGGTACCAGTGTAAGCGTTCCTCATCCGACTGATTTGCTCGGAGCGGGCGCTAAGGCGCGCTTTTAACTGATCTCTCCGCTCAATTGTTGTATCATTCAGGTAGTCACTCATCTCGGAGTATGCCTGCTTGAAGGCTGAGAGTTCCGTAACGCTCGCTCCTGTGCCCTGCACTTTCCGGCTAACCATATTGCCCGTGAAGAAGGTGAATGCGGCAAGCCCGACGATCAAAAGCGAGATCGGGATCATGCAAATCATGAGCTTGGTCTGAATGGATCGGTTAGCAATTATACGAGCGAGCATTTCTTTCCTCACCTAAAGGGCCAATGTCAGAACTCTTCCCAACGGCCATTTGCCACGTAACAGAGCGTTGCCTAGCCGACCCGTCGCTTCTGACTTATGGAATTCACACTTTGGGCAATTTGCATCCGGCGTTCCATCTCCCGCAGCGCTTGACGCTGCTCGTCGACAACAAACCGGGATACGAGGTCGCGCAGCTTCGTCGCTTCGGATGCTAGAGAGGCAGACGCAGCAGAAGATTCCTCCACCATCGCGGCATTCTGCTGTGTTGCCTTGTCCATCTGGTTGATCGCCGAATTGATCTCGCCAAGCCCGGTTGCCTGCTCCCGCGCAGATAGTGCGATTGCATCCATATGCAGATTAATCTCTGCAATGTCTTTACCGATTTCCTTTAGCGCCTCGCCTGTCTCTCTGACGAGCTGAACTCCAGATCCAACCTCGCCAGCCGAGGTGTTGATGAGAGCCTTGATCTCTTTTGCTGCTTGCGCAGAACGCTGTGCAAGCTCCCTCACCTCCTGCGCGACGACGGCAAAGCCCTTGCCCGCCTCTCCGGCACGGGCTGCCTCAACACCGGCATTCAGCGCCAGCAGATTGGTCTGGAAAGCAATTTCATCGATGACACCAATGATACTGGAGATCTGCTGCGAGCTGTTTTCAATGCGCTGCATGGCATCTTCCGCGCGAGAAACGACCTTAGTCGACTGTTCAGCAGCACTGTTGGCACGGTTCGAGACCATGCGGGCTTCATCGGTACGTTTGGTTGAGCTGGAGACATTTGCAGTGATCTGATCCAGCGCGGCAGCGGTCTCCTCAAGGGCCGCAGCTTGCTGTTCGGTGCGCTTGGACAGTGAATTCGCGCCGCCGGCGATTTCGTTGGTCCCAACATCAATGTTGCGTACAGAATCCATCACAGATTTCACAGCATCACTCAGCTGTGCAACTGCCGTATTGAAGTTATCCCGGATCGGCTCGTATTCCGGTGCGAGGGCGGTGTCGATACGGCAGGTGAGGTCACCCAATGCAAGTCTGGCAAGCGACGCGCCGAGCAGATCGGTTGCCAGACGAAGTTGTTCAGCTTCCCGCTCGATCCGCTGCCGCTCAACTTGGCGATTGGCCTCTTCGCGGGCCCGCATCTCCCCGGTCTCGTCTTCAAGTGAGAGCGCCTTGAGCGAATTGTCGCGCAAGACGCCAACCGCTCGCGCCATGTCTCCCAATTCGTCGCGGCGCGATACACCCGGCACTTCGACCTTAAAGTCACCATGCGACATCTGCCTCATAACTTGAGCCAGAACGCCGATAGGCCGCAACTGACGCGCTAAAAGAAGAAAGAGTACCATGCATGATGCGATCAGGACGCCTCCTGCAAGGCCTATCATTGCGAGCATGGACGTCAGACTGCTAGCTGCTGCCGCACCCTCGTCGAAAGCGATAGCCATCCGACCGATCGTCATGGCCTTGCCCTCTTCAGTACGAACGAGGGGGACTGATTTGACCAGTATCGAACCATGGACTTCCTGCCCATTCGGTGTCTTGAGGGCATCGATGATGGATGTGTTACCAATCGAGTAGAAAGGATTACCCTTCTCGTCAAAGATGACACTTGCGCGGAAATCCGGATCGCTGGTTGCTGGGGCAAGCGTCTCCTTTGCCATGGCATCATCGAATTGCCACAGCGCATTGGCGCTCCCGCTCAATACCAATTGGGCGGTCAGATCGACCTTTTTTCGAAACATGTCGTCTTGCATGTTTGCGCGCGAAAGTGCCGCAAACCCGCCAACAGCGATCAGACCAATCGTCATCAATGACATTGTCGGCACAAGTATCTGCGTCTTGAGGGACGACTTCATCTAATTCCTCTTCAATCATGGGACTGGGCAGTCCAAATCGCCTGATAGGGATTTCGGTCACACGGAAAACCAGTAGCGTCTGTCGATAGCGTTTACGTCCCTCGGCAGCGTCGGGTTCTCGATTTCGATCAAGATGCGCTTCTCGAGATTTCCCTCTTTAAGGGCGGTGGCCACATTTTGATCAGTTTTGAACATCGCCTGGTATGAGCCGTCTGCGTGGGCGGTCTGCAAACCTTTCAGGATGTCTTTTTGCAACTCCGGTTTCTTCTTAGAAACGAAGAACATCAGCGCAAAATTGTATTTGAGGATCAGGTTCTGTTCCACAGCGAGATTGGGCGCTGTCGAAACGCGTTGTTTCTGTTCATTGATCGCCTCGAATGCTGCACGCGGGAAGAAATCCGCGCGCCCGCCTACGGTCATACGAAAGAGGTTCTTGTAGAGGCCAGTGCGCACCGTGATGCCTGCATTACGTAGAATGTCGATGTCTCCCCAGCCTGGCCCCTGGATTGCGATGAAGCGTCGAAGGGCTTCAATCGACCTCACACTCTGGAAATCGATCTGCCGCTCACCATTGATAAGGAACAGGCGGTAGCCGAGTAGCCCGCCGTCGATTGGGAACGGCACCGGTAGGGTCGCATCCCAGACAGTCCTGTCGACGCCAACCCAGCAGATGTCAACGTCTCCACCGGTCGCCAGAGCATTCACAAGGCCAGACTGTGTTGGATACCCGACTGGTGACTGTTGTAAGACATAAGGCTTATCAACCTTTGACAACGCCAATCTTAGTGCTTTAGCGGGCAGTGATGCATCATCAAGCTTCTCGGTGGCGTTATAAAAGATTGGAGTTTCATCACCCGCAAATGCACGGCGGACCCAGGGCAAAGCCAAAGTGGAAGCACTCAAAGCCATGAATTGTCGACGGCGCATTTCATCCCCAAAAGTTACAGGATCCGCATTACCGGGAGACCCATTTAGAATAACATTCGAATAAATTTATTAACATGGAATTGCAGCGATTAAATTTTATGCAGCATCACACCAGATGAACTCAAAAAGCTGTGGCTCACGTGAATTCCGATTTGGCCGCAAAGTTTTCCAACTTTGTCGCCGACCCGCGCCCAAAGCTATGCCTACGATATTCGTCCATCTCATCTGCGAGATCCGTATCACGACATTTCGACGTCGAGAGTAACTCCGGCGGAAATTGATCTTGAGTTGCATTTTACTAGCTGCAGCTATTGAATGCGGAGCCTGATTCCTGGGGACGACTGCAAGTGACGAAACCATTTTACGCTGAACCCATTCTTAACTCGCCCTATGAGGTTCCGACTCGGCATCATGCATTGTCTGAAAGTGGGGAGCCGCTGGATCACCCGCCAATCGAGGGGCGGCGACGCTCAAAATACATCGCACCAGTCCCGAAAAGCCGAAGGAGCAAGGCTGACGGCAAAAGGCAAGCATCTCTCGACCTCGACCAGGCGGGCGAAGGTGATAGCCGCTACAATCCGACACCAATTATCAATGAAATCCGGACGCATATCGCAGCGTGGCGCAGCCTGCCCAATCCGAACGACTGGGGTGTTACTCCTACGACTCAGCGGCTTCTTCAGCACTGGCGTAGCGAAGCGTTTTCGGGAGCACGACCGTTCTATTGTCAGGTCGAGGCCGTGGAGACAGCGATCTGGCTTGCGGAGGTTGCACGTAATCGAAAGCAATACGCGCATATTTTCCGCCATCTGGAAGAAGCCAACCAGGACGCCAACCCTGAACTCTTCCGTACAGCCCTGAAACTTGCCACCGGTGCTGGCAAGACGACAGTCATGGCTATGCTGATCGCCTGGCAGTCGATCAACGCGGCGCGCCAGCCGAACTCAAGCCTGTTTTCCCGCGGCTTCCTGATTGTGGCGCCCGGCATCACCATCAAGGATCGCCTGCGCGTCCTCAAACCCTCCGACGCCAACAGCTATTACCGGACCCGCGAGCTTGTGCCGCAGGATATGATGCAGGACCTGAACAAGGCGAAGATCGAGATCGTGAACTATCATGTCTTTCAGCGACGCAAGGCGCATGAGCTGAATGCTGTCGGCCTTCGCCTGATGAAGGGTTGGAAGAACGAAGAGATCGAAGAGCTGGAGACTGAAGGAGCCATGCTCCAGCGCGCCTGTGGCGATCTGCTCCAGATCAAGAACATCGTCGTCATCAACGACGAAGCCCATCACTGCTACCGCGAAAGGCCCAACACCAACGAAGAGGATGAGCTGAAAGGGCAGGAAAAGGAAGAAGCAAGGGAGAACAACGAGGCGGCGCGTCTGTGGATATCCGGCATCGAGGCTCTAAAGCGCAAGGTCGGCGTCCGGGCGGTATATGATCTTTCCGCGACTCCCTTTTTTCTGCGCGGCTCCGGATATGAGGAAGGCACGCTGTTCCCCTGGGTCGTATCCGACTTCTCTCTGGTCGATGCCATCGAATGCGGCATCGTGAAGCTACCGCGCGTGCCGGTCTCCGATAACTCTGTGAATTCGGCGATGCCGGTCTACCGCAATCTGTGGGACCATATTGGCAAGGACATGCCGAAAAAGGGCGCCGGCAAATCCGGAGACCTCGATCCCTTCAAACTGCCGTCGCCGCTGCAAACGGCGCTTTATTCGCTCTATTCCCATTACGAGAAGGAATATGAAGCTTGGGAAAAGGCCGGCATCGGTGTGCCGCCCGTCTTCATCATAGTGTGTAACAACACCGCTAGCTCGAAACTTGTCTATGAATGGGTATCGGGCTGGGAGCGAGAGGTTGAAGGCCAACGCCAGAACAAGCACAGGGGTCACCTGAAGCTGTTCAGTAATTTTGACCGATCCGGTAATCGTCTGCCACGGATGAACACGCTTCTTATCGATAGCCAGCAACTGGAATCCGGTGAAGCACTTGATCCAGCTTTTCGCGAGATGGCGAAGATCGAGATCGAACAGTTCAAGCGAGAGAAAGCCGAGCGTGATGGCGCGGCTGAAGCAGACAAGATTACTGAAGCGGAACTATTGCGCGAGGTGATGAATACCGTCGGCCAGAAGGGACGGCTCGGCGAACAGATCCGATGCGTGGTCTCGGTCTCGATGTTGACCGAGGGCTGGGATGCGAACACTGTTACGCACATTCTTGGCGTGCGCGCTTTCGGCACCCAGCTGCTCTGCGAGCAGGTGATCGGCCGCGGGCTGCGTCGGCAGTCCTACGAACTGAACGACAAAGGTCTGTTCAATACGGAATATGCAGACATCCTTGGCATTCCCTTCGACTTTGCCACCGAGCCGCAGGAGGTCGTCCGCACGCCGCCGAAGCCAGTTACGCGCGTACAGGCCATGAAAGAGCGCGCCCATTTATCCATACGGTTCCCGCGCGTCGCCGGTTACCGCACGGAACTACCGTCCGACAAGTTTTCCGCGACATTCAGCGAGGATTCCAGCCTGACCTTGACGCCAGAGCTGGTCGGTCCATGTCGCGTCCGGCTGGAAGGTTTGGTCGGAGAGGGACACGAGATTTCACCCGAAGCGCTGAATGACACGCGACCGAACACGGTCGCCATTCATCTGACCAAAAAGCTGATCGAACTCTATTTCCGTGAGACCGACCAGGACGTTCCCTACTATCTCTATAACCAGCTGCAACCGATAACCCGTCGCTGGGTCAACCAGTGCCTGAAGCTGACCGGCGGCACCAAGGCGGGTATGCTCACCTATGCAGAGCTGGCGGAAAAGGCTTGCGAACTGATCTATCAGGCGATCGTGCGCAGCGCCGGCCAAGATGGCACCGGCGTCGTAAAGGCCATGCTCAATCCCTATAACCCGAACGGCTATACGGATTTCGTGTCCTTTATCACCACCAAGCAGAACCTCTGGCGCACCTCGCTCTCCCAGGTGAACTATGTGGTCTGTGATAGTGATTGGGAGGCGGAGTTTGCCCGTGTGGTGGAAGCCCATCCCTCGACCATCGCCTATGTGAAGAACCAGGCGCTCGGCTTCGAAGTGCCCTACAGCATCGGCAGCGTGCCTCGACGCTACCTGCCGGATTTCATCATTCAGGTGAATGACGGACACGGGCCGGAGGATCCGCTGAACCTGATTGTTGAAGTGAAAGGCTTCCGGGGACTGGATGCGCAGATCAAGGCGCAGACCATGGAGACCATGTGGGTGCCGGGGGTCAACAATCTGAAGACCTATGGCCGCTGGGCTTTCGCAGAATTCCGCGACGCGTTTGCGATGGAGGAGGAGTATGAAAAGCTGATGAATTCAATGGTTTCACACGTGAAGTCTGGGATGCCGAGGGCCACAAGGAAAATATCATGAAGGGAACCACGGCATATAATTCCTTTAGGGAAAGGGCGAGGCTGCGCAAAGCGGCAAGGGCCAAGTTCGCTGAGTTCATTGAATGGGTCCATAACCATGCCTCCCATCGATGGGTATTTCGCGGACAGCCCCAGCATTGGGCCCTCAAACCGACCGTCGGCAGAAGCCAAGCATACAAGCCAGAAATTGAAAGGTTGCTGCTAGACGAATTCAAGCGATCTGCTTTACCGCATCTCGACCGGAGCAGACTAACGAACAATTGGGATTGGCTTGCCGTTGCGCAACACCACGGCCTGCCCACTCGATTGCTCGACTGGACCACAAATCCTTTGGTGGCGTGCTACTTTGCGACAGGGCAGTATGGGAAAAGCAAGCAGGAGGGAGAAATCTACGCCTATGAAGCTGGTGAGGTCGGCTTTTACGACCCGGCCAATCCCACTGAAGTAGACCCTCTGTCGATTGAGAAGCCAGGCTTCTTCCGCCCATCGGCCCTTGCCGCGCGTATCGTCAGCCAACGAGGGTTATTCAGCATCCAGCCACAGCCAGATAAAGCGTGGTATCTGTCAAAGAAGACGGATAAGTTTCTGATACCGAACGAATTCAAAACTGAGTTCAGACGAGCACTTTTCAATATGGGTGCCGATGCTGCATTCATCATGTCCGATTTGGACGGACTCGCCGCCACGCTTAAATGGCGGTACGAAAGCAGGATGCTAAGCGAATGAAAGCTGCAATCAGCATACAATCAGCGGAACAAGATGTCTGGTTCGAAGAACTACCAGAGAAGCTTGCGCAAGCTGCCAGAGACTATCCTCTTGCGGAGACGACGGATTGGGCTCCCCTGGACGAACTGTCTTCCGGCACTCGTTTCGAGGGCATGGAAGCTTACGGGGATTCTGCTGTCGTTGAAGATGGCGAAAACATAGCACCTGGACGGGTACATGCGGAACTGGTCTACGACGAGCCCGGCGATCCGCTGACCCTTCGCGACAGTTTCCCAGCTCGCATTTTTTTCACAGTCGACAAAAACAGGAAGACCGTCGCGATCACCCGCGTCGAAATCGATACTGCAAGCTTTTTTGAAGAATAGTAATGGCCAAGACCCCGCGCGAAAAAGACGTATCCACGCTCACCCATGACAAGGCGGTGCGGCTGAACAATCCGACGGCCGAAATGGCGTCGCTTTACGAGCAGCAGGAGGAAATGCTGGGCGAGGCGGCGCGCGAGATGCGGGTGCCGCGGGATCGGCCGCTGGCGGACGGCGAGGTGCGCGACCGTGATATGGACCGTGATCCGCAGATCATCTGGAACGGAGTGAAGATCAAGATCACGCCGACGCAGATGAAGAAGCTGGCAGAGACCGGCGAGATCGAGATCGGCGATGCCCAGCTGGTCTGGCGCGGCAAGGACCGGCAGGATTGGTCGGACCTCGTGGTCAATGCGCCGCCGCTCTATATTCAGGAAAAGGTGCATCCCAAGGCCATCATCGACGACCTGAAGCGCCGCACCACCAGCACGCGCCAGCAAAACACCGATGCGCCTGATCTGTTTGCCGATTTCAACGGCATTGCCGATCCGGAAGCGCGCGCCGAATTCTATCAGCACACAAAACACTGGCAGAACCGCATGATCCTCGGCGATAGCCTTCAGGTTATGGCAAGCCTGGCCGAGCGCGAGGAAATGCGTGGGCGCGTGCAGTGCATCTATTTCGACCCGCCCTATGGCATCAAGTTCAATTCGAACTGGCAGGTCTCGACCATGAGCCGGGACGTGAAGGACGGCAAGAAGGAGGACGTTTCGCGCGAGCCGGAACAGGTGAAGGCTTTTCGAGACACCTGGAAGGACGGCATCCACTCCTACCTCACCTATCTGCGCGACCGGCTGATGGTGGCGCGGGAACTACTGACCGAAAGCGGCTCGATCTTTGTGCAGATCGGCGATGAGAATGTGCATCGCGTTCGGGCGGTCATGGATGAGGTTTTTGGTGAGGATAATTTCGTTTCCATCATTTCGTACAATAAGACAACTGGGAACACGTCTGATGTTCTTGCAAATGTCTGCGATTACATCATATGGTATGCAAGAGCATCCGCCCACACAAAATTCCGGAAACTAGGTTTTCCGAAGGCACCGGGCGAAATCGGGGCAACAAAGTACCGACCTGCGTCCACGTACTCAAATGTGCTCGGCATGATGATTGATCCAGACGAGTACATCGACCTGGGCGATGCAACGTCTGCAGATGACCCGACAAAAGACGACTCATTTGTCTATCGAGGGAAAACACATCCGTCACCTAAAGGGCTACACTGGAAGTCTCATCCAAGGGGCATGGTCAGGGTGGATCAAGCTTCCCGATTAGCCCCGATGGGGAATGGAATACGGTATGTGAGGAAGCTATCCGACTTCGGCTATTCTTCCTACACGAACATGTGGTCAGATATTGGAGGCATCCAGTCGCGAACCGATCCGAAAGTCTATGTGGTGCAAACCTCAACTGAAGCAATCAAGCGCTGTATTCTGATGAGCTCCGACCCGGGTGATTTGGTACTAGACCCTACTTGCGGCTCCGGCACGACTGCAATGGTCGCAGAAGAGTGGGGGCGTCGCTGGATTACCATCGACACTTCCCGTGTGGCGCTGGCATTGGCCCGGACTCGACTGATGAGCGGCCGCTACCCGTATTATCTGTTAGCTGACAGCAAGGAAGGCCGTATCAAGGAACAGGAGCTATCAGGCAAGGTTTCTACCGATAGACCTACGAGTGGCGACATTCGACAAGGTTTTGTCTACGAGCGCGCGCCACACATTATGCTTGAGGTCATCGCCAACAATGCCGAGATCGATGTAATCTGGGACAAATGGCAAGTGGTTCTTGAGCCGCTGCAAAAGCAACTCAACAATGCCCTTTCTACCACATTCGAGGAATGGGAAATCCCTCGAGACCTCGGCGCTTGGCTCGACAGCAAAGACGGACAGGGCAAGGTGCATCTGGTGACCGAAACAGCGCGAAAACTGCACGCCGACTGGTGGGAGGGCCGCATTGCGCGCCAGAAGGAGATTGACGCCTCGATTGCCCGCGCCGCCGATGTCGAACTGCTCTATGACCGCCCCTATGAGGACAAGACGAAAGTGCGCGTCGCCGGCCCCTTCACGGTCGAAAGTCTCTCTCCGCATCGTGTCATCGCCGCCCGCGACGATACGCTCGGCGGCGAACTGGCGGCGATGGGCGCGATCACCTCCCGCGCCTCGACACCTGCCAACATGCCGGAGGCGGATTTCGGCGAGATGGTGCTTTCGCACTTACGCACCGCTGGCGTTCACCAACAGGAGAAGCGCGACACCATCCATTTCAGCGCCATCACCCCCTGGCCGGGCAAATACATCGCCGCCGAAGCCCGCTATGCCGATGGCGGCGCGGTGGAAAAACGCGCTGCAATCCTCATCGGCCCGGAATTCGGCACGCTAACCCGTAGCCAGATCACCGCTGCTGCCCGCGAGGCATCGGATGCCCGTTTCGACGTGCTGATCGCCTGCGCCTTCAACTTCGATGCCCAGGCGACCGACCTCAATCGCCTCGGCCCGCTCGCCATTCTGAAAGCCCGCATGAACCCCGACCTGCACATGGCCGAGGACCTGAAGAACACCGGCAAGGGCAACCTCTTCGTCGTCTTCGGCGAACCAGACGTGGAAATCCTCGATGCGACCGGCGGCGAGATCAAGGTCAAGGTCCACGGCGTCGACGTCTTCGATCCCTCCACCGGCGAAATTCGCTCCGACGACGTGAAAGGCATCGCCACCTGGTTCCTCGATACTGACTACGACGAAGAAAGCTTCTTCGTCCGCCACGCTTATTTCCTCGGCGCGAACGACCCCTACAAATCACTGAAGACAGCGCTGAAGGCCGAGATCGACCCGGATGCCTGGGAAACACTCTATTCGGATACGTCACGACCGTTCCCACGGCCAAGCACGGGGCGGATCGCAGTGAAGGTGATTAACCACTTCGGGGACGAGGTATTGAAGGTGTTTGGGGTTTAGGATGGAAGACAGTTCAAGGCGACTGATCAGGACCTATGGTCTTTTCTGGCGCAAGGAAGAGGTAGATTGGTCACGGCCTCTCCCCATCAAACACCGGGGACAGAGCAGAGCTGCGAGAAACGACGCCTTCTGCAAGGTTCAAAGCGAAATGCTGAGCAGCGGCTGGATGAGCGGATTAGGGAAGCGCCGTTTGATGGTTACCGCATAGAAGGACTCCACCATTCCTGGCAGCGCGTCGAATTCAAAGAGTGTGCCAGCCTCAAGCTCGCCCTTGACGACAATAGGGGGAAGCACGGCGAGACCGGCTCCCTCGCGTGCCAGAAGTCGCATCATTGCCATATCGTCCACTTCGGCGGCGATTTGCGGCGTAATACCCAGCCGTGCAACAAGCGCTTCGAACTGTGCGCGGACGCCGCTTTCCAGCGTCGGCAGGATGACGGGATGTGTTTCCAGCAGATCCGCCAAGCGTGCACCTGGCTGTCCATAGGTGGGTTTTCCGATAAGGCCAATTCGCTGTTGATAGACATGCTGCGCAATGAAGGGTGTCACAGAATCAGCCATGGGCGCCTGGTTCAGAAGCACGATGTCAAGGTTCAGCGTCTCCAGCCCGCGCAAGAGTTCTGCGGTGCTTCCCGAGCGCAGGATCATATCGACATCCGTGCGCCCAAGGATTGGGCGAAGGAATTCGATCTGGAAGTTGCGGGAAAGCGTCGCCAGCGCACCGATGCGGATGACGCGGCGATTTCTGCCCGATTCCTTCAACGTTTCTATCAGTTCCTCGCCGGCAGCGAAGATGGTATCGGCACGATCGAGCGCGATGCGGCCCGCCTCGGTGAGATAGAGCTGGCGCCCGCGCCGCTCGAACAGAGCATGCCCCAGCCGTTCCTCCAACTGCCGGATCTGTATTGATAATGCCGACTGAGAGACATTCAGGCGTTGCGCCGTGCGGGTCAGGTTACCGTCATGGGCGACAGCGCGAAAATAGCGGAGATGATGATAATTCAAATCAGACATGGTTCTATTTTATAGAACGATATCGAAGAAACAATGTATTTTTATTGAGATCATCTACCTGATAACACCTCCGTGAAGTGCCCCTGTACCCTCCCAGACAGCGGGCCAAGATCGGAGAAATTCCATGATCCATGCTCTGCCGCTTCTTGCACCTCTTCTTTTGGCCGGTGCCTCCTGGTATGCCTTCCGCTCCCCCGGCCTTCGCCCACGCGGTGCCATTCGCGTTGCCGAACTTGCTGCTCTCGCCGCCATTCTGGTTGCGGTGCTGTCTGGCGTCGCGCTCTTCGCTTATGGTCCGGGAACAAGTCCAGCTGTCGGTTACGGCTATGTTGCGCTAGCAAGCCGGCTTGATCTCGTCAGCCTGGTCATGCTGCTATTGGTCTCCTTCATCGGCTGGGTGGTGCTGCGCTATGCCGGCACCTTTCTCGACGGAGAGGAAAGACAAGGGCCGTTCACTGGCTGGATGACAGCCACGCTCGCGGCGGTGCTTTTGCTTGTGCAGTCCGGCACGCTCTTGCAGCTGGTCCTTGGCTGGGTCGGAACGAGCCTGCTGCTACACCAACTTCTGCTTTTCTATCCGGATCGCATCGCGGCCCGTCGCGCGGCGCGCAAGAAGTTCATTGTTTCGCGGATTGGCGATGTAGCACTGGTCGGTGCCGTTGTCCTGCTCGCCATTTCCTTCAAGACCGGTGACATTGCTACCATCCTCGCTGCCGCAAGGGCTGGCGAAGGACTGCCACTGACACTGGCTGGCGCCACACTCATTGCCATCGCGGCGTTGCTGAAATCCGCCCAATTCCCCACGCATGGCTGGCTGACGGAAGTGATGGAAACGCCCACGCCCGTCTCCGCTCTCCTGCATGCGGGCGTCGTCAACGCGGGTGGTTTCCTGCTGATCCGGTTTGCGGATGTCATGCTGCAGGCGCCAATCGTGCTGGCAGTTCTGGTCATGGTGGGTGGCTTCACGGCGCTCTTCGGCAGTCTGGTGATGCTCACCCAGTCGGCGGTCAAGACATCGCTTGCTTGGTCCACGGTGGCACAGATGGGCTTCATGATCCTGCAATGTGGCCTGGCACTCTTCCCGATCGCCCTCCTGCACATTGTGGCCCACTCGCTCTACAAGGCCCACGCTTTCCTGGGCTCCGGCTCGGCGGTCGAAACGGTAGCCTCCATCCGTCGGCCGGGGCCGGTGGCTATTCCGAACACCAAAGCGGTGGGCCGCGCCTTTCTGCTTGCGCTTGCCATCTACGCAGTCATTGGCGTGCTCTTCGGTTTTGCCGACAAGCCGCCTCAGGCGCTGGCGCTGGGCGCAATCCTCATCTTCGGGGTTGCCTATCTCATCGCACAGGGTCTGGCAGATGCTGCCCCCTGGGCGCTTACCTGGCGCACCTCGCTCTATTCCATGTCTGCCGCCACCGCGTATTTCGCTCTTCAGCGCATATCTGACCAGATGATGCATGGCACGCTACCTGCAACGCCGCAACCTGGTCCGCTTGAATGGACCCTGATGCTGCTCGCCGTCGTTACCTTCGGCGTGGTGGCCGTCGCCCAGTCGCTGTTTCCGCTCTGGGCCTATCATCCGGCAGCGGCGGGTCTGCGTGTGCACCTCGCCAACGGCCTCTATGTGAATGCCATTTTCGATCGCCTGCTCGGTGGCTGGACCCTTTCCCGCTCCGTTTCCGCAACGCCTGCTGCCATCAAGGAATGAACCGATGACCGAAACGACAATCGACACGCTGCACGGTGAAGCGCTTGCAAAGGCGGCAGATCAGGCTGTTCGCGCCATCCCTCCGGCCTGGCCCCTGACGGCAACCGTTGCTGTCAATCCTTTCCTCGGCCAGATCAGCGAGACCTTCGAACAGACCTCTGCGCGTCTTGCGCGAATTGGCGGAGTGCGGCTTGCGCTGCCGCGCGCGCATTATGCCAATAAGGTAAGCAAGGGAGAGATAACGGATGAAGATCTCGCGGCAGCTCTACAATCGAATGCCACCGCCAATGGTCTCGATCTGGCAGCGCTGAAGCTAGCACTGACAACGGAACCTTTAGCTGTCGCATCGCTACCCACTATTGCCGATCTTGCCGCGCAGGCTACAGGTAAAGATTGGCCGGGTCTGGTAGCAGAGCGAATCGGTGCTTTTGCCGCCGGTTTCTTCGATCAGGGTCAGGCGTTGTGGGCCGCTTCGAGGCGCAATGGTCTCTATGCCGCCTGGCGCGCCTTTGCGACCCATGACCTGACGCCGGAGATCCTTGGCCTTAAGGGCTTCAGCATCCATGTCGATGAAACGCCGGAAACGCCTCAAGGTGCAATCGAGCGCGCAGCGGTCTCCCTCGGCCTTGGTCCTGATCCGGGAACCTATTTCCATCAACTGCTGCTGACACTCGGTGGCTGGGCGCAATATGCCCGTCACATCCACTTCAAGGCGGAGGTAGAAGGTCGCACGGATACGACAGCGCTCGAACTGCTGGCGATCCGGCTCGTTTTCGAAGAGGCGCTTTATGCACGCCACAAGGCAGCCATTGAAGGGCAATGGCAACGGATCCGCCGTACACATGCCGAGCCGGTTTCGGTTGAACCGGAGACCGTGATCGATGGCATCCTGCAGCTGGCCGCAGAGCGGGCCGCGCAACGGCGGCTTGCTGCCACGCTTGCCGCACCTTCGGACGTGAAGATTGCAGAACGTCGGCCTATGCTTCAGGCGGCCTTCTGCATCGATGTGCGCTCAGAGGTCTTTCGCCGTTCGCTTGAAAGCACTGATCCCGCAATCCGCACCCTAGGCTTTGCCGGCTTCTTTGGGCTTGGCGCAAGTCACAAGGGTTTTGCATCTGATGTGTCTGAGCACCGCCTGCCAGTTCTGCTAAAGCCTTCCGTCTTCAGTTGCAGCGCCGTTGATCACGATGAAGATTCTGATCGGCAGGCCCGTTTCGCGGCGCGCGCTGTGCGTGCCTGGGGCCGTTTCAAGCTTGCAGCCGTCTCATCTTTCGCCTTTGTCGAAGCCATGGGGCCGGTCTATGCCGGCAAGCTTCTGCGGGATGGTCTGGGCTACGGCAAGAGCAAAGGGCCGGATAGGGCAAAGCCTCGTTTCGCTGGGGATCTGGATCTAGATACACGCACAGTATTTGCCGAAACAATCCTGAAGGCCATGTCTTTGACCGAAGGCTTCGCACGCTATGTACTGATTTCCGGCCACGGCGCCAATGTGGTCAATAATCCCTATGCCAGTGCGCTTCACTGCGGCGCCTGCGGCGGTTATGCGGGGGATGTCAATGCGCGCCTTCTGGCCGATCTCCTGAATAACGCAGAGGTTCGCCGGAAGCTCGTCGAAAAGGGCATCGTCATCCCGGCCGACACGGTCTTCATCGGTGGCCTGCATGATACGACCACCGATAGCGTCACGCTGTTTGAAGAGGATCTGGGTCACGATATCCGTGCCGAGGATCTGGTACGGATCCGGCAGTGGTTGCGCCAGGCAGGACAGCTGACGCGGGCAGAGCGGGCGCGGCGTCTTCCACAAGCAACCGCTGACAACGTCATGGCACGCGCGAAGAACTGGTCCGAAGTTCGGCCCGAACTCGGGCTGGCCGGGTGCCGCGCCTTCATTGCCGCCCCCCGGGCGCGCACGGCTGGGCGATCGCTGGAGGGGCAGGCTTTCCTGCATGATTACGTCTGGAGCAGGGACGAAGGCTTCAAGGTGCTTGAGCTCATCCTCACAGCCCCGGTCGTGGTGGCAAGTTGGATCAGCCTCCAGTATTTCGGTTCCTCGGTTGCAGCCTCGCTGTTTGGAGCCGGGAACAAGTTGCTACACAATGTTGCAGGCGGCATAGGGGTCTTCGAGGGCAATGGCGGCAACCTTCGTGCCGGCCTTCCCTGGCAGTCCGTGCATGATGGGGAAGGCTTTGTGCACGAGCCACTGCGGCTGACGGTTGCCGTCGAGGCGCCAAAGGAAGCGATTTCCGACATCCTGCGGCGTCATCCGCAAGTCCGCGCGCTTTTCGACAATGGCTGGCTTTCTCTCCTCGTCTTAAACGATCAGGGTCAGCTTGAATGGCGCTATGATAATGGCGGGATCTGGGTTTCGGTACAGGTCGGTTTTCATTCGGAACACAGGCGAGTCGGTTGAGGTGTCGGCTTGCCGATAATGGCATTTGGCAGTCCGTATCGCAGACCTTCGAATAATCAACCAGGCTGTGACCTCATGTGACAGTCTTGATATGGCGGTCTTCCTTCGAGATCGTCATATCAAACCCCTGTTTAACTAGGCGGTAGTGACGATTTAGCTATTTGAGCCAGATGGCGATGGCTGCGAGTTTGACGAATCCCATGAAGTTG
>NZ_JALJQZ010000001.1 GCF_022968395.1 Affinirhizobium lemnae | reverse complement strand
GATCGTACCTTGCGGGTATGCCCTTCGCCAAAAGCCTTGATCCTGACTGAAACCGAGCACGGCAGAACGATTCCATTTAGCCCTGAAACGCTCTACGTGCGCTAAGCAGGCGATTGCGGCAATTGAGGATTGCCTGATCGATCATCTTCGCTGGCGCGTGCGGATCATCGAACACCATCTCCACATCCACGACAGCCAGTTGCTGCAGCAGTTCTTCTGCTGCCCCATGATGTCCGATCAGACGGGCGCGGTCCTTCGCCGTCGTCACCAGTTGCAGATCCTGCTTTTGCGCATCCGCCAACAGATCCCGGATCTCATCCTCGGCAAAATAATGGTGATCGGGGAAGGAGCGCGTCGCAACCGGTTCCGCACCCACAGCTGACACTGTCCGGTAGAACTTTGCCGGATCTGCAATGCCCGCAAAGGCGAAGACCCGTTTGCCTTTAAGATCGGAATTTTCCATGGGCACGAGATTGGCAACCTGAACCGGGCGACCAGCTCGCGCGGCGCGGCGCACAAGAGCATCTGCTGCCGGACCATTGCCGACTTTGAGCATGGATGACATCTGCCGCAATTGCAGATCGATCGGTGCCCGCACCGGGCCACCCGGAACCAGATGACCATTCCCGATCCCACGCACAGAATCCACAACCACCAGTGCGAAATCAATCGTTAGCCGGGCGCTCTGGAAGCCATCGTCCATGATAATGAAATCGCAGCCTTCGGCAACCAGACGCTCTGCACCTTCGAAGCGTCTGCGTGAAATCACCGTCTTCGCTTCCCGCGCCAGAAGCAGCGGTTCGTCACCCACGGCGTCGGCACGGTGGTGATGCAGGTCGACGAGCGTGGTGACATCGAGCGAACCGCCATAGCCACGGCTCAAAAAGCCCGGCGTCAGACCCTTACCGACGGCGGCTTTCGCCATGGCCATTGCCGTTGGCGTCTTGCCGGCTCCGCCCACGGTAAAATTGCCGACACACAGAATAGGTATCGGAACAGACGGGCGATCCATGCGGGCCATCCGGCGACCGGCGATGCGGCCATAAAGATAGGAAACGGGGCTCAGGCTCCAGGCACGCCAATCGGCTTTCGTCCACCAGAATGGCGGTGCTTCCGAAACCATCTAACCCCTCCTCCGATCCGATGCGAAGGATCGGATCATCATGCTGTCTGGGCCTGCGGCAACAGTGTTTCGAGGCCCTTGATATCGCCCAGCACATGATCGGCCATGGCTTCCAGCGTTGCGGGCGAGCCGGTTCCCGTCAGCACGGCAACCTTCAAGCCGGCACCGGCTGCCGCCCCCATGTGCAAATCGTGATTGTTGTCGCCCACCATCGCGACCTGCGAAGGATCAAGACCCACGGCCTGGCAGAAGCCAAGCACCATGCCGGGTTCCGGCTTGCATCCATGGCCGCTGTCATAGCCCGCAATGAAATCGAGATGCTCGATGAAGCCGAACCGCCGGGCCGTCTCGCGGATCGATCGCTCGTTATCGCTGGAGGCGACGCCAAGCTTGAAGCCGCGCGCCTTCAGGCGTCCGAAATAGCCGCCGAGATCCGTCACCGGCACTGAAAAATCGGATGCGCGGACAAAGAGGTCGTCCAGTTCATTCGTCAGAGGACCAACAGCAAGAGGCGATCCAGCCGTGACGAAACCAGCCGCAATCTCGGCAGCAGTCCCCGCCGCAAACAGGCTGTCTGGCCGGGTCTTGCCCGTTGCCGGATCCATGCCGCAGGCGTTCATCAGGCGTTCCTCCAGTTCCACGCCACCGCCAGCCGCTGCAATACGCGCGGCCTCACGGTTCACCGGTCCCCAGCTTTCGTCATAGCGAATGAGGGTTCCATCCTTGTCGAACAGGAGGCCCTTGATGTGGGAGAGGTCCGCAGCGTCTGCCATCAGCCACCTGCACCGGCAGGACGCAGACGGGCCGTTACCGTCAGCGGGTTGATGTAGGGTTCGAGCGCCTTGATCGTTGTGGACAGGGCGCCCCGCATATCCTGGATTGCCTCGTGGCCGCTGTCGATCATCTTGTAGCGCGCCTGCTCGTTCGTCATCAGATAATGAACGGCCTTGGCCAGCATTTCGATATCACGCACCATCCGCGCACCGCCGCGCTTAACGATGTGCTGATAGGTCTCGCGGAAATTCTGCACATTGGGGCCGGAAAGCACCGCACAGCCCAGCATCGCGGACTCCATCGGGTTCTGCCCGCCTTCCGCCGTCAACGAGCGACCGACGAAAGAAATCTCCGTCAGCCGCAGATAAAGCCCCATCTCGCCGATCGTATCGCCGAGGAAGATATCCGTTTCCAGTGTGATTTCGTCACCGCGCGAACGACGCGCCACGACGAGCCCCTTTTCCACCAGCATGGCCTCGACCTCGTCCCCGCGCTCGGGATGGCGCGGGACGATGATCGTCAATTGCTGGTTCCGAGGCTTGAGTGCGCGGTGAACGAAGGCAGCGCCCTCTTCCTCGCCTGCGAAAGTGCAGATGGCCGCCCAGGTCTGGCGATCGCCGATCTGGGCACGGTAACGCGCAACTACGGCTTCGTCACAGGGCGGCGGATCGCTATCTCCCTTCAGGTTGCCGGATATCACCACCGGCCAGGCGCCCAGATCCTTGAAGCGTTCCGCATCGACATCCGAACGCGCCACTACAAGCGCGAGTTTGCCGAACAATAGCTCGGAAATGGAGAGATGGTTCTTCCAGCGGTCGAAGGAGCGGTCGGAAATACGCGCATTCACCCGGATCTGCGGAATGTTGCGGCGCGCGAGCTCTGCCACCGTTGTCGGCCAGATTTCGGACTCTGCCGTAATGGCCGCGTCCGGATGCCAATAGGCAATGAAGCGCTTGACCGAAAATTTCAGATCGAGCGGAACGTATTGATGGATGACCTCGCCTGCCAGACGCGTTTCCACGAGCGAGGCGGATGTGACGGTGCCGGTGGTCAGGAGAACATGGATCTCGCGCCGCATCAGTTCCTTGATCAGCGGAATGACGGCATTGGTTTCACCGACACTTGCCGCATGCACCCAGACCAGAGGCCCGCGCGGCCTTGGCTGGCTGGGATGACCGAACCGCTCCAGCCGACGGGCCCTGTCTTCCTTGCCCTTGAAAGCGCGATAGGAAAGATAGGGGACAGCGAGGGGATAGGCGCAGATTCCGGCCAGCCGGTACGCCAAAAGGGCTGCTTGCGCCATGCCGCTCCTCACTTGCCCCATCCGCTCATCAAGACCATCGACTTAATCGCTCCCCAACCGAATGCCGCAATCGTATGCTGTCAAAATACGTCAAAAACGCGCCGAAAACGGCACCCAGTGGCGTGGTTGCGTCAGTCGTTGGATTGTGGATCCAGAAGGCGGTGCATGTGCACGATGAAGTAACGCATCTGCGCGTTATCAACGGTCGCCTGAGCCTTGGCCTTCCAAGCCTGCAGGGCACTCGCATAGTCTGGAAAGATGCCGACGATGTCGAGCCCGTTCAAATCCTTGAACTGAACACTCTGGAGGCTTTCCAGCTCTCCGCCAAAAACCAGGTGAAGAAGTTGCTTTTTGCCGTCGCTATCGGTCATATTAGCTTAATCCTTTAATCTCCCTCGTCCTATTCTCCTGCGGCATTCCACAAAAAAGGTCAACAGGATCGCAGACCGAGGACAAGGCTTTCCAGAACATGTTCGGCACCTGCACATAACTCTTCGTGAGTGACGCGCTTGCGGTTGTAAACGAGGCGGTTACCTGCGAGATCGACCAGACGCCCGCCCGCCTGATGCAGGATTATGTCTGCCGCTGCAAGATCCCAATCGTGAGAATTCCGCTTTACCACCGTGCCGTCAATGCGGCCATCCGCAATCATGGCGATGCGATAGGCAAGTGAGGGTACGTGACGAATGCGCTTGAGCGTGCTTCGAACATCGTCCGGAAAGCGGGCCAGCATATCCTCCGGAAGCGCAATCTGCCGAAGCTCTCCCTCGCGTGGCTTTGAGACTTCTATTGAAACGCCATCCTTCACCGCAGGCAGACCGATGGCCGCGTACAGTTCCTCACCAAGGGCCGGCGCAAACAGGACTCCGGCAACAGGCTCTCCACGATGGACAACGGCCACGCTGACGCACCAGGTCTTCTCGCCATTGATGAAGGCGCGGGTTCCATCGATCGGATCGATGACAAAAAGGGTTTCGGCGTCAAGACGGGCCTCGTCGTCATCCGTCTCTTCCGAAAGCCAGCCATAATTCGGGCGCGCCTTCAACAGGATGTCCTGAAGCCGGTCGTTTGCCGCGAAATCCGCCGCGCTCACGGGGGATCGTCCGCCCTCCGTCTTCCACCAGACTTCTGGCGACTGGCCGAAGAAAGCGAAGGCAACTTCACCCGCCTCTCGCGCTGCACGGCGGATCAGCGCGAGATCATCGCTCCAGTCTGTTCTGGGGTTTTCAGCGTCCGGCAAGCGTCATGCCTTCAATCGCGATGGTAGGAGCAGCCGTGCCGAAGCTTCGATCAATATCGTTGGCTGGCGTGACCCGCATGAACATATCCTTCAGGTTGGACGCAATCGTCACCTCGGAGACCGGATAGGTGATTTCGCCGTTCTCGATCCAGAAGCCGGTTGCGCCCCGGGAATATTCGCCCGTGATCATGTTGACGCCGTGACCGATGAGTTCGGTGACATAGAAGCCGTTACCAATGCTGCGGATCAGATCCTGCGGCGAGATGTCACCCGGCTCAAGGGCCAGATTAGTGGATGCAGGATTGACGCTCGTGCCGCCCCGGACGCCGCGACCGTTGGTGGGCAGTCCCAGTTCCCGGCCCGTGGACGTGGACAGGAACCAGTGGTTCAGCACCCCGTCCTCGATCATCACCATGGGCTCACCCTTGACGCCTTCGCCATCGAAGGGGCGCGAGGAAGAGCCGCGCACGATCAGCGGATCATCGGTGATGTTGAGGCCTGATTTCAAAACCTGTTGCCCCATGCGATCGCGCAGGAAGCTTGTCTTGCGCGCCACGGATGCGCCGTTGATGGCACCGGCAATATGACCGACGAAGCCCCGCGCAATGCGGGGATCGAACACAACGGTAACGTTGCTCGCCGTGGGTACCTGTCGTGGATTGATGCGCTTTACCACGCGCTCGCCTGCCCGTCTTCCGATGTCACGCGCATCGTCCAGCTCAGCAAAGTAGAGGCGGCTGTCGTAGTCGTAGTCACGCTCCATCTTCGTGCCCTCGCCCGCGATCACGCTGACGGAACAACCGAAACGGCTTGCCATGTAGCTGCCAGAAAACCCGTGCGACGTAACCAGCACGAGACCGCCAGCACCGGCGGATGCGCCTGCGCCGGAGGAATTGGTCACACCGCCGACAGCTAAGGCCGCCTCTTCGGCTGCCAGTGCTGCATCGGTCAGCGTATCGGTCGAAACTTCGGTCGGATCGAAGAGATCGAGATCGGGATAGCTGTGCGCCAGGTCCTTTTCATCGGCCTGGCAGGCGAACCGATCTTCCGGCGAGACCTTGGCCATGGCAACGGCCCGTTCTGCCAATGCCTTGAGATCGAAACCGGGATTGGCAGATACACTTGCCACGCGCTGGCCGACAAAGACCCGCAGCGAAAAATCATCGCTTTCCGCGCTCTGCGTATTTTCTACCTTGCCCAGCCGCACGCTGACGGAGCGCGAGCGCGAGCGTACCACGACCGCATCGGCCTGGTCGGCTCCGGCCTTCATGGCGAGATCGATAAGTTCGCTGGCGCGGGTCACCAGGGCAGAGGAATCAATTTCGGATGTCATTCGCTTAAACCCTTCGTTCACGAACCATGTATTGTGCACTAAACAAAGCATCAAGTGCGGCAAGCGATTCTTGTCAGCCCCCAATCCGGACGAGAGGCTCCATGGTGACACCCGATCCACTGTTCAACGAAACCCTGCTTCTGCTGGGTGGCGCCATTCTGGCCGCGCCGATCTTCAAGAAACTGGGTCTCGGGACCGTTCTGGGCTACCTCGCAGCCGGTATCGTCATCGGGCCGATCCTGCGGCTGATCTCCGATCCGGAAGAGGTGCTGCATGTTTCAGAACTCGGTGTCGTGTTCCTTCTCTTCATCATCGGCCTTGAACTGAAGCCCTCCCGCCTGTGGCAGATGCGCGGCGATATCTTCGTTCTCGGAACCGCGCAGGTTCTGTTCTCCGGATTGCTTCTTTCAGGTCTCGCCTATCTCGCCAATATTGCCAGTTGGCAGGGAAGCGTGATTGCAGGCTTTGGCCTTGCGCTTTCCTCCACGGCCTTTGCCCTGCAGATCCTTGCAGACAATGGCGAAGCCAACGCGCTTTATGGACGTCGCGCCTTTTCTATCCTGCTTTTCCAGGATCTCGCCATCGTGCCGCTTCTGGCGCTTGTGACCATTCTGGGTTCGGGACCGGAGGCCAGCACATCGACTATCCTTGTCGATTCAGGTCGCGCCATTCTCGCCGTCGCAGCCATGGTGGTTGCAGGTCGCTATCTGCTGACGCCGATGTTTCAGGTGATTGCCCGGACGGGCGCCCGCGAAGTGATGCTTGCCGCGGCACTTCTGGTGGTGCTGGGGTCTGCCGTGCTGATGCAACTCGTTGGCCTCTCCATGGCCATGGGCGCCTTTCTTGCGGGCATCATGCTGGCTGAATCCTCCTATCGCCACGAGCTGGAAGCGGATATCGAGCCCTTTCGCGGCCTGCTGCTCGCCATGTTCTTCATGGCAGTGGGCCTCTCCCTTGATCTCAACGCCATCCTGTCGAACCTGCTTCTGATCGTGGCCGGCGTGCCATTGTTCATGATCGCCAAGGGATTGGTAATCTACGTGCTCTGCCGCCTCTGGGGTTCGACTAAGGAGGATGCGGCCAGCATCGCAGCACTTTTGCCGCAGGGCGGTGAATTCGGCTTCGTGCTGTTCACCACGGCGGTCTCCGCCGGTCTTCTGACGGCTGGTGCATCCTCGCTGCTGATTGCCAGCGTGACGCTTTCCATGGCGTTGACACCACTCGGCTCAGCACTTGCGCGGCGCTATTTCACCGGAGAGCAGAAGCGAGAAGAAATAGAAGAGGATTTCGAAGGTGCGGGTGCGGATGTGCTAATGATCGGCTTTTCGCGCTTCGGCCAGATCGCCGCGCAGATCCTGCTCGCCGGGGGCCGCGACGTGACCGTGATCGACGATTCTCCGGACCGCATCCGACAGGCGAGCTCTTTCGGTTTTCGCATCTACTTTGGAGATGGCGCCCGCAAGGAGGTTCTCCTGGCGGCGGGTATCGAGCGGGCGAAGATCGTTGCGATCTGTACGCATCGCCGCGATATCACCGACAGGATCGTGGATCTCATCCGGTCCGAGTTTCCAGAGGTGAAACTGTTCGTACGCTCCTATGATCGTATTCACACGATCTCGTTGCGGGCACGCGAGGTGGATTACGAGATCCGCGAAACGCTGGAATCCGGCCTGCTCTTCGGCCAGAAAACGCTGGAGGCGCTTGGAAAGACGGAAACGGAAGCCGCCGAGATCGGCGCCGATATCCGTCGGCGGGACGAGGAACGCCTGCAGATACAGGCAGCCGAGGGACTGACCGCCGGTCTGCACATGCTCCACACGCGCCCGGTTCGCCCGGAGCCTCTGACCAAGCCGAAGAGGCAGCCGGTGGCACACGAAGCCGATTCCGCGGGACAAGCCTGAGCCGCGCGGCTATCTCATACCAAATGTCGATGATAGGGACCGATTGCGCCGGAGCGATTTTGGTTTGCGGCGAGAAGAAAACCACAGTCGGACCCGAAGGTCCGGCGCGGATTTTCGACGACGTCCGAAGACCAAAATCGCCCGGTCCTCTGGATGGGCCGGATTTCCTCCACCGACTTTGTCGCAATCCTCGACCGATGCAGGCGCATCGCTCTCCGGTATGCTCCTCCTCGGATGAAGGTCTCCGGTCCCACGCAATCGGTTCATATCATCGACATTTGGTATCAGTCGCGGTCCCGGCCTTCCATCAACTTCTCGAAGGAGCGCTTCAACTCATCCTTGACGGGCTGGGACTCCTCGAGAATCTCCCGTGCTTTCAGGAAATCCAGCACACGGAACCGGTTGACCGAGGGGCGCAGGAAAATGTGGGGCGGATGCAGCTTCATCTTCAGCGAGATGGCTGACTGCATCATCAACTGGCTGGCGCCGAACATGCTATCAAAACGGCTGGGCGGATGGGTTCCATCGCCTTCCGGCGCGCCGACGACATCGACACCGATGACGATGTCGCAGTCCTCCATCAGGTGCTCCCAGGGGATGGGGTTGAAGATACCGCCATCCACCATGATGCGGCCATTGATCCGCACCGGCATGAAAAGCCCGGGAATTGCCGCAGAGGCCGCTATGGCCAATCGCAAATCGCCGGTTTCCAGAATGGCTTCCGTTTGGCCGTAATAATCGGTGACGGCGATCTTCATCGGGATGGACAGAGCACTGAAGCTCTGCGGAATTGCCGGAGACAGGAAGGCCTCCAGAATGCGCTCGAGGTTGAAGTGCCCGAGGCGGAAGCCGCCGATGCCATCGCGCATGCTGGCGGGACCGAGCGACCAGAGGCGGTTGAAAACAGCGTTGCGGTTGCCGACCGTTTCCAGCGTGTAGTCGCGGATCTCGGCGCCGCTCATTCCTGCCGCCATGCCGGTGCCAAAGATTGCACCGATCGACGAACCTGCAATCGCGATTGGGCGAATGCCCATTTCATCAAGCGCCTCGATGACGGCAATATGGGCAATGCCACGCGCGCCGCCACCGCCAAAGGCAACGGCCACGCGGGGAGCACCATTTGAGGGGACGACATGCTCTGCGCCGGGGGAGATCCGTGTCGTCATCGCGCTTTGCCTTCAGGCTGGTTTGTAGCGGAAAAAGTCTATGCGGGTTTCGCCAAAAACCCTCTGTTCCAGCGGCTGGAAAACAAGATCGCACGCCACGGTCACATCCGCCCTTTCCTCCAGAACCACCAGCGCATCCGGTGCAATCCAGCCACCCTTATGGGCGGAAAGAAGCGCTTGCTCGCCGAGACCCTGACCGTAGGGCGGATCTGCGAAGACAAAATGAAACGGTTCGATGTTTCCAACGGTGCCGAGACTGGTCGCATCCCGCCTCAAGATGCGAGCACGGCCATGCAGGCCGAACTGCTCGATGTTTTCCCAGAGAAGACCGCGTCCCTCAACGCCGTTCTCGACGAACAGTGCGCTGCGGCAGCCGCGCGACAGAGCCTCCAGGCCCACCGCGCCGGTTCCGGCAAACAGGTCGAGAACCCGGCTGCCATCCACGGCCTCCGGGTAGACATGGCTGATGATGTTGAACAGGCTCTCCCGCGTCCGGTCGATGGTCGGCCGGATCGCGTTTGATTTTGGCGTGGCGAGACTTCGGCCACGGAATTCACCACCGACAATGCGCACGTCTTAGCCCCTCGGACCGCGAGGACCCTTACCACCCCTCGGGCCACCGCGCGAACCGGAACCCGGACCGCGCCCGCCAGCCGGACGACCGCCCGGCTTACCGGAACCACCGGGACGACCACCCGGCTTGCCCGCACCACCGGGTTTGCCGCCGAATTTTCCGGCAGGCTTGCCACCGAAGCTCTTGCCCGCTGGCTTGCCCGATCTTTCGCCACCGGATCTTTCGCCAAAGGAGCGCTCGCCAGATGCGCGACCGCCCGGCTTGCCGCCGAACCCGCCGCGTCCGCCTTCGCGATCTCCGCGCTCGCTGCGCTGTGGACGGTCACCACGATCAGGCCTGTCGCCAAAGGGACGACCACGGCCTTCAGAGCGTTCTCCCTGCGGACGCGAGAACTTGCGTTCGCCGCCCCCGCGCGTCGGGCGCTCGCCGCCGGTATCCTTGCCGAACGTTGGCTTCGACCGCGGACGGTCGGAGAATGAACGGTCTCCGCCTTCCCTGCGTTCTCCACGCTCGGGACGTTCTCCCCGCGCAGGACGATCACCACGGTCCGGACGCTCTGAGCGGAACGGGCGGTCACCGCGATCCTGGCGTGGCCCGCGATCGCTACGGTCACCACGATCACTGCGATCCCCGCGGTCACGGAAGCCGCCGCCATCCTCGTCACGAGAACGACGCTGTGCCGGCGCTTCCTCGGCGCGGATCCAGTCGCTGTCACCTTCGACACGGTTGATGTTGGGACGACGCGGAGCCTCGGTCGGCTTGTTGAACAGGCGTTCCGCCTCGGCGCGCGCCGAGCTCTTGCCAGCGCCTCCATCCTTGGTGGGACGAGCGCCGGGCGCCATCCAGACGTTAGCTGTGCGGGATGTGCCCATGGGCGCACGCTTCTTGGGCTTCTCGTCTTCGAAACGATCGTCGCGGCCCCCGGACCGGCTATCGAACTTGCCGGAAGGCTTGCCCTTGCCAGCAAACTTGCCGTCGCCGCGACCCTTCGGCTTGTCGCCAAACCTGCCGCCCTCGCGACGCTCGCCGCGCGGTGCATCGCGATCATCGCGATTGCCAGCGGGCTTTTCAGCAGTACGCTTCTCACCAGCACGCTTTTCACCAGCACTCCAGGCCTTCTCGGCACGGGGAGCCTTCACCTCGGGCTTGTCCTCGTCCGGCGGCGGATTGTTGTAGATCGGCGCGTCGAAATTGGCCTTGGCCTCTTCGATCAGACGTGGGCCAAGCTGATCGCGCAGCATGCGGCCGCGCGCTTCCACCACATGGCCTTCCGGCAGATCGCCCAGTTGGAACGGCCCGTAGGAGATGCGGATCAGACGGTTGACGTCGAGCCCCAGAGCACCCAGGACGTTCTTGATTTCGCGGTTCTTGCCTTCACGAAGACCCATGGTGATCCACACATTGTGGCCCTGGGTGCGATCAAGCGTCGCTTCGATGGCACCATAGAGGACGCCATCGACGGCAATGCCGTCCTTCAGCTTGTCCAGTTGCTCCTGGCTGACTTCGCCATGGGCGCGCACGCGATAGCGGCGCAGCCAGCCTGTGGTGGGAAGTTCCAGCACGCGGGACAGACCGCCATCATTGGTCAGCAGCAGAAGGCCCTCGGTATTGATATCGAGACGGCCGATCGACATCACGCGCGGCAGTTCTTCCGGCAGGTTTTCGAAGACTGTCGGACGCCCTTCCGGATCGGAATTCGTGGTCACCAGACCGGCAGGCTTGTGGTAGAGCCAGAGGCGCGTGCGCTCGATGCCGCGGATAGGCTGGCCGTCCACTTCGATCTTGTCAGCCAGGGTCGCGTTCACGACAGGCGTATCCAGCACCGTTCCGTTGAGGCTGACGCGGCCTTCCATGATCATGCGCTCGACATCGCGGCGCGAGGCAATCCCTGCGCGCGCCAGGATCTTGGAAATGCGCTCCGGCTTGTCCGCTGTCGCAGCAGCCACAGCCGACGCATCGACGGCTGGCTTGCGGAAGGGCTTCTGAGGGCCCTTCTTTGCGGAAAACGCGCCATCATCGGATTTGCGGGCTGCGGTTGGTTTCTTCCTGTCGCGATCGAAGGGCTTGCCTCCTTCGCGCTTCGGCTTGTCTTTAAAGCTCATATGTTGTTTGCCTGAAGCGAGGGTGGGACATCGCGTCCTACCTTAAGTGCGTGTGTTGACTGTCATGACGTCTTGTCGCATCTCGGTTGAACCGGCGCGACGCAGGTTGGGACCGTTCCTATCAGGTCAGGCCCGCCGGGTTAAGAGGGAATCGCCGCATGAGCGGGACAAATCGTTTCATGGATGCGGCGATCGAGGAGGCAATCCGGGCGAAAGAGCGCGATGAGGTGCCGATCGGCGCGGTTGTGGTGCTGGATGGCGAGATCGTCGGACGCGGCGGAAATCGCACCCGTGAGCGGAACGATGTCACGGCGCATGCGGAAATCGTGGCGTTGCGGATGGCTTGCGAGGCCCTGGGACAAGAGCGGCTGGTCGGCGCAGATCTTTATGTCACGCTCGAACCCTGCACCATGTGTGCGGCGGCCATTTCCTTTGCGCGCATCCGCAGGCTCTATTACGGCGCCAGAGATATCAAAGGGGGAGCGGTGGAAAGCGGCGTTCGCTTCTTCAACCAGCCGACCTGCCACCATTCGCCGGATGTCTATTCCGGCTTCGCAGAGACGACAACTTCTCGCTTGCTGGTGGATTTCTTCCAGGCCAAGCGAGATGGCGCATTTTCGGGCAAAGGCTGACGCTGGGACGGGAGCCCCTTACTTGAAGGGGTTCCACCAGGACGACGAATTGGAAGAAGCGGCAGCGGCAGACTTCTTGCGCTCACGCTCTTTCTTCAGTTCCGGTTCGCCGAGATCGGTCAGGTTGGCGCTATCGGCCACGCGATACTGAACCGGCGGCTCGGTGAGCGTGCGGCGCTGACCCGCAATGCCCGGGCTTTCCGCATTGGCCTTGGCCTGACGGAAGGCTTCCCACTTCTGGGCCTCTGTCATCGTACCGGCCTTGCCATCACCAGCCAGCAGAGGCGAGCGATAATGCGGGTTGTTCTTGTTGGCTTCCGCCTCGTCACGCAGACGTGCGCGTGTTTCTTCCGGAGACTCGACCCAGTTCGGATTTGCTTCGCGGCTTGCAAGCGAGGTCTGCGGTTGCGGCAGGTTATCTGTGCGGGCCTTGTTGACCACCAGACCGGGACGCGGATTGTACTTGGTGCTTGGCTTGTCTTCCGGACCCAGCGAAATGGCGGAACCCAGATCGTCCACCAACTGCTCGCCGGCGGTCTTGCTCGTTCCATAGGTCGGGCTCGAAACGCAGCCGGACAAACCAACCACTGCCGCAGCCGCGGCGAGTAGGCCGAGCCTTACACGAATTGCCTGCAACGTCTTCATACCAACCCTTCCAGACGCGCCCCGTCCTGGCGCGCGAGATCACTCAAAACCCCGATTGGCCGAAAAATCCGGCCAATTTCAGGCAGACTTACCGGATGACGCGGCAAAGCGCAATCATCCGGTATTCTTCACTCACTTCAATGCGGCCAGTTCACGCAGCGCCTCGGCATCGCGCGCCGAGACATCCGGGTATGCCGGATCGGAACCGACATCCTTGGTGATCCTCCACGAACGGGCGCATTTGACGCCTTCCGCAAGCTTCGGCTCGACCGCAACCTTGGTGCCATCGTCCAGACGGAATGCCTCTGCCGGACCTTCTCCTGCCACCACGGAAATATCCGAGGTGATGCAGATTTCCGCGAAATCGAGACCTTCCAGCGCCTTCAGAAGCTCCGGATCAGCCACGTGCACGACGGGTGCGGCTTCCAGCGAAGAGCCGATGCGCTTTTCCTTGCGCTCGATTTCCAGAGCGCCTGTCACGGCACGGCGAACGGCGCGCACCTGCTTCCACTTTTCCGAAACCGTCTCGTTTGCCCAGTTCGACGGAATTGCCGGGAACTGTTCGAGATGCACGGACGTGGCGGACGGATCACGCGACAGCCATGCCTCTTCCGTGGTGAACGGCATCATCGGCGCAAACCACAGCACGAGGCAATCGAACAGCTTGCGGATGACGAAAAGGGCCGCGCGACGACGAGCCGAAGACGGCGCATCGCAATAAAGCGCATCCTTGCGGATATCGAAGTAGAAGGCCGACAGCTCGACGTTGGCGAAATCCGACAGAGCGCGGACGATGCGCTTGAAATCGAACTCGTCATAGCCCTTGCGCACCAGCTGATCGAGCTCGCTGAGGCGATGCAGCATCAGCTTTTCGAGTTCCGGCAGATCCGCATAGGCAATCTCATCGCCATGATCATGCGCCAGCGTTCCCAACATCCAGCGGATGGTGTTGCGGATCTTGCGATAGGCATCGATGTTCGTCTGGATGATCGTCTTGCCGAGGCGCTGGTCTTCGGCATAGTCGGTCGACATGACCCAGAGGCGCAGGATATCGGCGCCGGATTCCTTCATCACATCCTGCGGCGTCACCGTGTTGCCGAGCGATTTCGACATCTTGCGGCCATCTTCCGCCATGGTGAAACCATGGGTAATGACGGCATTGTAGGGCGCGCGGCCACGCGTTGCGCAGCTTTCCAGCAGCGAGGAATGGAACCAGCCGCGATGCTGGTCGGAGCCTTCCAGATAGACATCCGCCGGCCACTTCAGATCCGGGCGATCTTCCAAGGTGAAGGTATGGGTGGAGCCGGAATCGAACCAGACATCGAGGATGTCGGTGACCATCTGCCACTTGTCGCCGTCATGCTCGGAGCCTAAGAAACGCTCCTTGGCGCCTTCCGCGAACCAGGCATCTGCCCCTTCCTTCTCGAAGGCTTCGAGAATACGCGCGTTGACCTTCTCATCCTTCAGGACATTGCCTTCCGCATCGGCGAAGACGCAGATCGGCACGCCCCAGGCTCGCTGGCGGGAAAGCACCCAATCCGGGCGCTGCTCGATCATGGCGCGCAGGCGGTTCTGGCCACCGGCAGGCACGAAACGCGTCTGGTCGATGGCCGAGAGGGCGCGCGTGCGCAACGTGGTGCCATCGGACAAATCCTTGTCCATATAGACGAACCATTGCGGCGTGTTGCGGAAGATCACCGGCTTCTTGGAGCGCCAGCTATGCGGATATTCATGCTTGATACGGCCACGAGCAAACAGGTTGTTGGCGGCGATCAGGGCCTCCATCACACGCTTGTTGGCGTCACCCTTCTTGCCGTTGTCGTCGATAACACGCGCAGCACCGCCTTCAGCCGAAGGGCCAAAGCCGGGCGCTTCTTCCGTGTAGAAACCGGCGTCATCCACCGGGAACGGGATCTTCGTGTCGATGCCGCGTTCGGCAAGTGCCTTGCCATGCCCCATCCAGGCATCAAAGTCTTCGCGACCATGGCTCGGAGCGGTGTGCACGAAGCCCGTACCTGCATCATCGGTGACGTGATCGCCATCGAGCAGCGGCACCTTGAAGGTGTAGCCAAGGTGTGCGAGCGGATGGGCGCAGGTGATGGAGCCAAGTTCCTGCGCCGAGACCTGACGAACGCGCTTGAACTCCAGCTTGGCCTTGGCAAAAGCATCCGCTGCAAGCTTGTCGGCGAAGATGAGCTTTTCACCTGGACGAGGACCGAAGTCGTTCGCAGCCGCAGTGACTTCGTAAAGGCCGTATTCGATGCGTGACGAATAGGAGATCGCGCGGTTGCCCGGGATCGTCCAAGGAGTCGTGGTCCAGATGACGACGAACGAACCGTCGAGATCGCCTGATGCACCAACGGCAGGAAACTTCACCCAGATCGTGTCGCTTTCGACCTCGGCATATTCCACTTCCGCTTCGGCCAGAGCCGTGCGCTCGACAACCGACCACATGATGGGCTTGGAGCCGCGATAGAGCTGGCCGCTCATGGCGATCTTCAGGAGCTCGCCAGCGATGCGGGCTTCCGCGTGGAAGGCCATGGTCGTGTAGGGATTGTCGAAATCACCCTCAATGCCGAGACGGCGGAACTCTTCCGACTGGATGTTGATCCAGCCTTGCGCGAACTCGCGGCACTCCTGGCGAAATTCGTTGACCGGAACTTCGTTCTTGTCCTTGCCCTTTTCGCGATACTTTTCCTCGATCTTCCACTCGATCGGCAGGCCGTGGCAATCCCAGCCGGGAACATAATTGGCATCGAAGCCGCGCATCTGGAACGAGCGGGTGATGACGTCCTTCAGCACCTTGTTCAGCGCATGGCCGATATGGATGTTGCCGTTGGCGTAAGGAGGGCCGTCATGAAGAACGAACTTCTCGCGGCCAGCGGCGGAGGCGCGAAGTTGCTTGTAAAGCCCCATGTCCTTCCACTTCTTCGCCATTTCCGGCTCCTTCTGGGGAAGGCCGGCGCGCATGGGGAAATCGGTCTCGGGCAGGAACAGGGTGGACGAATAATCTTGCTTGTCTGCGGTATCGGTCTTGATGTCGGTCATGGATCAGCCATCGGAAAAGCGACGCTCGGTCGGTCGCAGGATAAGGAAACTGGCGGCACGTCGCGCTGGAACCAGCACGGAAAACCCGGACCTTTCCGCTACCGTTCAGGCGGCTGGAAAGGCCGGGCCGATAATTCGCTTCAAGGAGGCCGCAGCAAAAACTTTCATGATGCCCGGTTCTTTAGGGGTTTTTCGCCATAAAGAAAAGGGGCTTGCGAGGGCGCCGTCCGGGATATTCTACTCACCCTTCTGTGCGTCCACCACGGCGCGAAGAGCATCATTGATGCGCTCTTGCCAACCGGGGCCATCATTCTGGAAATGCTCAAGCACGTCGCTGTCGAGCTTGATCGAGACCATTTCCTTCACCTTGGGCGGAGAGCGGCGCTCAACTGCAGGTGCAGCCTGCTTCTTGGCGGGCTTGAACAGGGCTTCGGCGGCCTCCATCGGGTTGACCGGTCTGCGCGGTGTAGAGGCCATGGATCTGGTTTCCTGACAGGAGTTTCAATGAAGGAGCGGCAAGTCAAAACGCAATGACACGATCTACGGGACCAAGCGGCTGGACACCAGCCAGCAGCGCGCGAGCCTCTTCCTCATCCCGCTTCATCTGCTCCACCAGGGGATCGAGCCCATCGAATTTCAGTTCCGGGCGCAGATAGCCGAAGAAGGAAACGGCACAGATTTCGCCGTACAGACTGCCGGAAAAATCGAACACAAAGGTTTCCAGCAGCGGCGCACCGTTATCCGTCACCGTGGGGCGGCGGCCATAGCTCGCGACACCATCATGAATGGTGCCGTCTGCACGACGGAAGCGCACGGCATAAATCCCCGGCTTCAGGCCAGCTTCGGGTGCTATGCGCATATTGGCCGTGGGATAGCCCAGGGTGCGGCCCAGTTTTTCGCCATGCACCACTTCGGCTTCCACCGTGTAGCGATAGCCGAGAAGTCCGGCAGCCTCGGCAACATCGCCCGCAATCAGCAGGTCCCGAATGCGGCTGGATGAAACCACCTCGGCATTTTCGTCGCGGAAAGCATCAACAAGCGACACATCGAAACCGTAGCGTCGACCCGCATCCATGAGAAATGCGGGACCGCCCTCGCGGCCACGGCCGAAATGGAAATCAAAGCCGGTGACCACGGAACTGGCCTGCAGCCAATCGCTCAGAACAGACTGCACGAATTCCTCGGCGGAACGCTTGGAAAATTCCGCATCGAACGGATATTCGATGACCGAGCGGAAGCCCATGGCCTCCAGAAGTCGCGCCTTCAGCGGCGCAGGGGTGAGCCGAAAAACCGGCTGGTCCGGCTTGAACAGCGTGCGTGGATGCGGCTCGAAGGTCAAAACCAGTGCGGGCACACCGCGCTGTTCAGCGATCTCAAGTGCGCGTTCGAGCACGCTGCGGTGGCCGCGATGCACGCCATCGAAGTTTCCGATCGCCACGACACCACCCTTCAGGCTATCGGGCAGCGGCTCTTTCTTCTCGTTTCGGTGAAACACGGTCATCGTTCAGGCACCCACTAAGCCAGCCGCGGCATCCACCATTTCGGCGTCGCCCCTTCCCGCTTCAGGTAAGCATTGAGGATCGCCTCGTCCGTCTGGCCATTGACCGTATATTCAGCGGCGTGAATACCGCCAGAGACGTAGAGCAGGTCGAGACCATAGCTCAAGGCGCCCTTCACGTCGGTCGGCATGCCGTCGCCCACGGCAATGACCTTGGCGAGGTCGATTTCGCCCCTCACCTCGCGCGCTGCCGCAAGGGCGGCCTCATAGATCGGCGAATGGGGCTTGCCGGCAATGCGGGTGGAACCGCCCAGCTGTTCGAAATAGGCGGCAACGGCACCGGCACACGGAATGATGCGGTGGCCACGCTCGACGACCAGATCCGGATTGGCGCAAATGAGAGGCGCGCCCTTCTCAACGAAGCGCACCAGCATGTCGTGATAGTCTTCCGGCACTTCCTTCTCGTCATCGAAGAAGCCGGTGCAGACGATTGCCTCCGCATCCGCCTCGCCGGTCACGTTCACATCGAGCCCCTCGAACAGCGGCATGTCGCGCTCCGGGCCGAGCAGAAACACGTTTTTCGGGCCTTCGGCGATCAGCTTGCGGGTCACATCGCCGGAGGTGACGATCCGGTCATAGGCGCTGTCGGGAACCCCCAGCACGCGCAGCTGGTCGATGACACCCGGCGCCGGGCGCGGCGAATTGGTAATGAGAACAACGGTGAGACCGGCCTTGCGCGCTTCTTCCAGCGCCGTGCAGGCGGCAGGAAAAGCATCCACCCCGTTATGCAGAACACCCCAGACATCGGAGAGGATCAGCTCGTAGCCGGTTGTGATTTCACCGAGGGTCTTGATGCGGTCTGCCATGGTCATCCGGTCTTTTCATGAAAACTACTGGTGCTGACATGGCAAAGCCGGACCGGCTTGGCAAGGAGTTTCAGTCAAGCCGAATGATGCCAGTGTGTTCATGATACGCGTGGCCGGATTGGTTCAGCTTGTAAATACCTGCCAGACGACGCCCGCCAGCGCACAGAAGGCCAGCACTTTCACCATTCCAGCCTGCATACGGATCAAAAGAAATGCGGAAACCAGAAACAGTGCGAGGGCCGCCGGATCAAGGGACGATAGAACCGGCACAAGAAGGCCCGACGCATCCTTTCCCGGCATGGGCGGCAAGAGCGGTATGCGATGCATTTCCTTGAAAAGCACGTGCAAGCCGAACCAGAGCGCCAGATTGCAGATCACGCCGACAACCGCTGCCGCGATGGCCGACAGCGCCGCGGACATGCGGGCATGGCCGCGCAGACGTTCGATGTAGGGGGCGCCTGCAAAAATCCAGAGGAAGCTCGGCACGAAGGTCGCCCAGGCGGCCAGAAACGCACCCAGAATACCGCCGATCACCGGATCGATGCCGTTCACCGTTCTGAAGCCGACGAGATAGCCGATATGGGACAGGACGAGGACAAGCGGGCCGGGCGTCGTTTCCGCCAGCGCCAGACCATCGACCATCTCACCCGGCTTCAGCCATCCGTAATCCTGGACGACAACCTGCGCCACATAGGCAAGCACCGCATACGCGCCCCCGAATGTGACCAGGGCCATCCGCGAGAAAAAGCCAAACAGGGTCGCCAAGGGTTCGAAACCATCGACGAGCCAGAGGATCAGCAGCGGCGATTGCCAGATTGCAACCCAGAACAGCAGGGACAAAATCTGGGATGCCAGAGCAGGCTGCCCTACCCCTGCATCGATCGACGGAGTGACGGGAGCGGTGAACCGGCTTCGCCAGTAACCGAGAAGGCCCGCGCCGAGAACCACAAGCGGAAACGGCAGATCCAGAACGAAGAGAGCGAGGAAGGCGCCGACCGCAAGCGCGATATGAAAGCCTGATTTCAATGTTCGCGCCGAGAGCCGAACCAGCGCCTGGACCACGATGGCAAGCACCGCAGCCTTGAGGCCAAAAAAGAGACCCGTCAGCCAATCGGTCTGTTGATATAGCGCATAGGCTGTGGAAAGGCCGATCATGACGGCGAGACCGGGAAGTACGAAGAGGAGTCCGGCCAGGATGCCGCCACGCACACCCTTGACGAGCCAGCCGATATAGGTGGCAAGCTGCTGCGCTTCCGGTCCGGGAAGCAGCATGCAATAGCTCAAGGCATGCAGAAATCTTTCCTCTGAAAGCCACTGCCTTTCTTCCACCACAGCCTTGTGCAACATCGCGATCTGACCGGCTGGACCACCGAAACTCAACAGGCCGATACGGGCGAAGACCCGCAGAACCTCCGAGAATTCAGGGGTTTGCGCCGGAGTTTCCATCACGGGTTTCGAGGAAGCAGGAAGACGTTCAGAATCGGCCAATTTTTTACGAAACCCGTTCTTGACTCAGCCGCAGCTCAATCTTATCTGTTCGCCGCTAGCACTCGTACAGAGTGAGTGCTAACAACAATGATACGGGCTTCAAACCCGTCAATGTCATTTGATCGAGGGATTAGACAATGGCAAGCACCAATTTCCGCCCGCTGCACGACCGCGTTGTCGTTCGTCGCGTCGAATCTGAAGAGAAGACGAAGGGTGGCATCATCATTCCAGACACCGCCAAGGAAAAGCCGCAGGAAGGCGAAATCGTCGCTGTTGGTTCCGGCGCTCGTGACGAGTCCGGCAAGGTTGTCGCGCTTGACGTCAAGGTTGGTGATCGCGTCCTGTTCGGCAAGTGGTCCGGCACGGAAGTAAAGCTCAACGGCGAAGACCTTCTGATCATGAAGGAAGCCGACATCATGGGCATCATCGGCTGATTTCAGTCGGGACGTTATCCATCACAAGATTGAACGACAGTGAGCTGTAACCGCTCAGAGGAGTTTTAAAAAATGGCTGCTAAAGAAGTAAAATTCGGCCGTACCGCGCGCGAAAAGATGCTGCGTGGCGTCGACATTCTCGCTGATGCCGTCAAGGTAACGCTCGGCCCGAAGGGTCGTAACGTTGTTATCGACAAGTCCTTCGGCGCTCCGCGCATCACCAAGGACGGTGTATCGGTTGCCAAGGAAATCGAACTGGAAGACAAGTTCGAGAACATGGGCGCCCAGATGGTCCGCGAAGTTGCTTCGAAGACCAACGACATCGCAGGCGACGGCACCACTACCGCAACCGTTCTTGCCCAGGCTATCGTTCGCGAAGGCCAGAAGGCTGTTGCTGCCGGCATGAACCCGATGGACCTGAAGCGCGGTATCGACCTCGCTGTTGCAGAAGTCGTCAAGGACCTGCAGGCCAAGGCAAAGAAGATCAACACCTCTGAGGAAGTTGCTCAGGTTGGTACGATCTCTGCAAACGGCGACACCCAGGTTGGCCGCGACATTGCTGAAGCCATGCAGAAGGTTGGCAACGAAGGCGTTATCACCGTCGAAGAAGCCAAGACCGCCGAGACCGAACTCGAAGTCGTCGAAGGCATGCAGTTCGACCGCGGCTACCTGTCGCCCTACTTCGTGACCAACCCTGAAAAGATGGTTGCAGATCTGGACGACGCTTTCATTCTCCTCCACGAGAAGAAGCTCTCCAACCTGCAGGCCATGCTGCCGGTTCTCGAAGCCGTTGTTCAGACGGGTAAGCCGCTCCTCATCATCGCTGAAGACGTCGAAGGCGAAGCTCTTGCAACGCTCGTCGTCAACAAGCTGCGTGGCGGCCTGAAGATTGCTGCCGTCAAGGCTCCTGGCTTCGGCGATCGCCGCAAGGCCATGCTGGAAGACATCGCGATCCTGACCGGTGGTACCGTGATCTCCGAAGATCTCGGCATCAAGCTCGAGAACGTCACGCTCGACATGCTCGGCCGTGCCAAGAAGGTTTCGATCTCCAAGGAAAACACCACGATCGTCGATGGTAACGGCCAGAAGGCTGACATCGAAGGCCGCGTTGCCCAGATCAAGGCTCAGATCGAAGAAACCACATCCGACTACGACCGCGAAAAGCTGCAGGAGCGTCTTGCAAAGCTGGCCGGTGGCGTTGCCGTGATCCGCGTTGGCGGTGCAACGGAAGTTGAAGTGAAGGAGCGCAAGGATCGCATCGACGACGCTCTGAACGCAACGCGCGCTGCTGTTCAGGAAGGCATCGTACCGGGCGGTGGTACTGCTCTGCTGCGTTCTTCCACGAAGATCTCCGTCAAGGGCGCAAACGACGACCAGGAAGCTGGTATCAACATCGTTCGCCGCGCACTGCAGGCTCTGGTTCGCCAGATCGCAGAAAACGCTGGTGACGAAGCTTCGATCGTTGTTGGCAAGATCCTCGACAAGAACGACGACAACTTCGGCTACAACGCTCAGACTTCCGAGTACGGCGACATGATCGCCATGGGTATCGTTGACCCGGTCAAGGTTGTTCGCACGGCTCTGCAGAACGCAGCTTCGGTTGCTTCCCTGCTGATCACGACGGAAGCCATGATCGCAGAACTGCCGAAGAAGGACGCACCTGCAATGCCAGCTGGCGGCATGGGCGGCATGGGTGGCATGGACTTCTAAGTCCAAGCCTTCCAGCATCTGGAATACGGAAAGGGCGGCTCGAAAGGCCGCCCTTTTTGCATTCAGCACTGTCAACGCGACGCCTTAGAGCGTTTCAGGGCTAAATGGAATCGTTCTGCCGTGATCGGTTTCAGTCAGGATCAAGGCTTTTGGCGAAGGGCATACCCGCAAGGTACGGTCGAGACCAAAGCCGCAGGTAATGGCTGAAAATGATCCGGCCCTCCGGGTTTGAGATGGCGGGTCATCTGCTTTGTCGCAGGGCTTGGCCGTATGCTGAGGCTACGACACGCGCCCTTCTCCTCGCATCTGCTCCCGCCCTCTCAAACAGAACTGTTTCCATTTAACCCTGAAGCGCTCTAGTAATAGCCGCGGCCATTGTTGCTCTTCTGGTAGATATTGCGTGACGCACGATCCTGCATGCGCTCGATCTTGCGGCGCTCCTGCCGCGTCACATAGCCATCACGCCCTGCGCGCGCCTGGGCACGATCGATCCTGCGCTGCTGCTGGATCAGACGTTGCGCCTCCCGCGGCGTCAACTCACCCTGGCGCAGGGCGCGATGAATGCGCTGCTCCTGACGATATTCGCGCGCTTCGGAACGATAGGTCTGTGCGAAGACCGGAACCGAAGAGGCCATGACGAGGGCCAGCGCGCTGATAATGATTTTCTTCATGGTGTTTCCTTCCGACGCTTGTGTCTGAGGCGCAGGTTGCCCAGCGCCGCCTGAATGTGAGATGAAATCAGTATTCAGGTTTGCGGTATAAACGCGGCCGGGGCCATCCCGTTCCGATCACGGAATTGTTGTTCGTTAATATCGAACAATTCGTTGCCGTTCGTTCATCTTTCTCGGCGCGATAATCTGGCGCATAGTCACTCCATACAATTTAACGCCTCCCAAGGCCTTCTCTGGAGTCTATCTATGTCCTCGACCAACAATGCGCTGATCCTTGTTGCGCGCATCCTCCTCTCCTTCATCTTCATAACCGCTGGATTTGGAAAGCTGGCCGATCCTTCAGGAACAGCTGGCATGATCACTGGGGCTGGTCTTCCTGCTGCAACGCCTCTTGCCTATCTGGCTGGCGCTTTCGAACTGGTTGCTGGCCTCTTCGTCCTGGTTGGCTTCCAGACCAAACTCACGGGCTTTGCGCTTGCCGCATTCTGCATATTCACCGGCGCTGTCTTCCATTCCGGCACGATTGCCGTTCCGGGCTGGCCTGAAGCCGCTCTCGGCTGGCTGAACACGCTGAACCAGATCATGATGATGAAGAACTTCACGCTCGCTGGCGCATATCTGCTGCTTGCCACTGTCGGCGCAGGCGCCTACTCGCTCGACGCCCGTCGCGGCGTAAAACCAGCGCTGGCCTGATCTTTCGCCTGACCTCCAAGGCACATAAAAAGCCCGCCGGATCGACAAGGATCCGGCGGGTTTTTCCATGCATTCAAGAATGGTTTAGAGAACGCTTCGCACGGCCTTGATAATACGGGCAACGGTCGGATTGCCCTCATGCTCCGGCTTTCGTGCGCGCACGAGACAGGCTTCGGAACGAAGAATAACGCCGTCCGAAAGAACCTTCAGATGATTGGCCTTCAGCGTCGATCCGGTCGTTGTGATGTCCACGATGATATCGGCCTGTCCGGCTGCCGGCGCGCCTTCTGTCGCGCCCAGGCTTTCCACGATCCGATACAATTGAATGCCGTGTTGCGACGAGAAGTGCTGCTGGGTCAGCCGCCAATACTTCGTTGCAATCGCCAGACGGCGGCCATGACGGGCACGAAACTCCGCCGCCACATCGCCGAGATCGGCCATGGTTTCGACATCGAGCCAAATGTCCGGCACAGCGACGATGACATCCGCATGGCCGAAGCCCAGGCGCGCTGCGATCTCCACCCGCTTGTCGGCTTCTGCCAGACCTTCGCGGACGAGATCCTCACCGGTCACGCCGAAATCCACCGTGCCGTTGCCGATCTCGCGCGAGATCTCCGAGGCTGAGAGGAAAGCGATTTCCACATCGTCAAAGCCTTCGACGCGACCGCGATAGGAGCGGTCATTGCCGACGGCGACGATCTTCATGCCCGCCCGCTCGAAGATGGCGGAGGCATCGTCCTTCATGCGGCCTTTGGAGGGAAGCCCGATGGTGATGCTCATCGTGTTACCTCCAAAGATCTTTCAATCCGGTCCAGCCACATGGAAAAACCGACAGCCGGGATATGGTCTTTTGCGCCGAGCAGGGTCAGCATGCGGTCATAACGGCCGCCGCCCACCAGCACGTCATGGCCGCCCCGCACGGTGATCTCGAACACAAGACCCGTGTAGTAGTCCAGCGGACGACCGAAGGCTGCACGCCAGGTGATATCGGCCAGTGAAGCGCCAGCTTTGCCAAGGGCCGCTACGCGGGCATCGAAACCTTCAATCGCTTTTTCCAGCGGGAGATTGGCAGACTTCGCGAAATCCGCCAGCACACCCGGGGCATAGCGAAGCGAGACATTGATGGAGAGGAACTCCTTCAAGGCATCGAGCTTGGTCGCGTCCAGCGAAACGCCCGCCAGCAGCCGCTTCTCCTTGAGACGGCGTACGATTTCTTCCGGCGAACGGCTGGCATTCGTCAGGTAGCCGGTCCGGTCCATCTCATTGGTCAGATGCGTCACCAGCCCTGCCTCGTCCCCGGTGTCCAGCAGAAGCTCGACCTCCGGTGACAGACCCCCCACGGGTTGCGCCTTGGCCAGGCGCGCAATCATGGCTTCCAGCAGATCCGTCTGGCCGAAGGCGCGAACCAACCGACGCTGCCAGCCGGCGGGAAGGCCAAGGGCCGCCACCACCGCTTCGAAGACGGCCTGATCCCCGATGGTCACGGCAAAAGCCTTGTCCGGCAGAACCTTTTGCAGGCAGCCCAGCGCATCGGCAACGATGCGGGCATCGGCGCTGGCTGCATCCCTTTCGCCGAGATCCTCAATGCCTGCCTGGTAGAACTCGTTGGCCCCTTCCCGGCGCTGGCGAAACACCTGCCCCAGATAGGAATAGCGCTTCGGCGTGCCTGTCGCCGTTTCGATGTGGCGCAGGCAGACGGGAATGGTGAATTCGGGGCGAAGACACAGGCTCTCGCCCCGCTCGTTTTCCGTCAGGAAGATCCGCCGCCGCAGATCCTCTCCCGCCATATCGAGAAAGGGTTCGGCGGCTAAAATGACAGGTGTATCCACCCGCGTGGCATTGCGCGTGGCGAAATCATCCAGAATGATCCCGGCAAAATCCGGCATGTCGGTCAGTGGCATATCAGCCTGCCTTCCATGAAAGATCCCCTCTGGGCTGCCGCCCATCTCCCCCACAAGGGGGGAGAAGACTTGGAGCAGGCGTCTAACCCCAACTTGATGTCCCGGCACCCCCCTCTGTCACTTCGTGACATCTCCCCCTCAAGGGGGGAGATCAGCGGGAGTACGCGGCGCTCACCACGAGTCGATCTCCCCCCTTGAGGGGGAGATGCCCGGCAGGGCAGAGGGGGGTAAACCACAGGCATGGGATTAATCACCCTTCGCCCGGTGACGATCCTCGGCCTGCTGCTCAAGGATCTCCTTGACCTTCGCGACGAGCTCCGCTTCCGGCACCACGACCTGTGCAACGCGGGCCTCGCGCCATTCGGTGTTATCGGTAATCTCACCCGACAGACGCTTGCCCTCGATCAGGTCCTTGATCTGTACGACGCCCTGTTCACGCTCGTCGCCGCCCTGAATGATAGCGATCGGAGAGCCACGACGGTCGGCATATTTCAGCTGATTGCCGAACTTCTTCCAGTTGCCCTGATACATTTCGGCGCGAATGCCTTCGTTACGCAAGCCTTGAGTGAAGCGCTGGTAGCGGCCCATGGCCTCGACATCGCCATCCATGACGGTGACGAGAACCGGCGCCAGAATCTCATCCTGCCCCAGCTTGCCAAGGTTTTTCAGCGCCGTCATCAGGCGGGAGACACCGATGGAGAAGCCCGTGGCCGGAACCGGCTGACCCATGAAGCGGGAGACCAGACCATCATAACGACCGCCGCCGCCGACAGAGCCGAAGACGACCTTTTCGCCCTTTTCATTGGTGACATCGAAGGTCAGTTCCGCTTCGTAGACGGGACCGGTGTAATATTCGAGGCCGCGCACGACTGAAGGATCGATCTTGATGCGGGTCGCATCGTAACCAGCAGCGCGCACCAAATCATGTATATGCAACAGCTCAGTTGCACCTTCAGTAGGCACCTCATATTCTACGAGCCGATCATGGAGGTTCATGATAGTTAATCGATCATCGACGGTACTATTTGGACCGCTCCCTTCAGCGCCCCAGCCAAGCGTATTCAACAGCCTCATAATTTGAGCATCATCGAGCCCGGCTCCCTTGGTATGATCACCGCTCTCGTCAGTACGCCCCTTCACGCTAAGAAGCTGCACAACACCAGGAATGCCAAATTTATCTAGCTTGTCTAATGCTCGCAAAACCGACAGGCGCTGACCAACTTTGTCCTCACCGGATAAGCCTACTGCTGCCAACACAGAATCCAGAACCTTCCGGTTATTGACCCGGATCACATAATCGCCGCGCTTGATGCCGAGTGCTTCCAGCGTATCGGCCATCATCATGCACATTTCGGCATCGGCGTTGACGCCCGGAGCGCCCACCGTATCGGCATCGAACTGCATGAACTGGCGGAAGCGGCCCGGACCTGGCTTCTCGTTGCGGAACACATAGCCTGCGCGATAGGTGCGGTAGGGCAGCTGGATCTCGTTGAAGTTTTCCGCCACGTGGCGGGCGAGCGGTGCCGTCAAATCATAACGCGCAGACATCCACTGCTCGTCATCGTCCTGCAGCGAGAACACGCCTTCGTTCGGGCGATCGCTATCGGGCAGGAACTTGCCCAGCGCATCGGTATATTCGAACAGCGGCGTCTCGATCGGGTCGAAACCGTAGCGCTCGTAGACTTCGCGGATCTTGGCGACCATCTCGTTGGTGGCATGGATATCGGCGGCAGTGCGATCAACAAAGCCGCGCGGCAGGCGGGCTTTCAGTTTCTGGGGCTTCTTCTGCTTGTCGCTCATGGTGATCTTCCTTGCCACCGGCACCCTTGAAAATGGCCGGAATTTTGAGCGGTTTCTTAGAGGATGAAGGCTGAAGCGGCAAGGCCGAAGGGGTGGCGGCGCAGCTAGGCCAAGCATATAATTGCATCCTTCCTGGCGCTAACCTGAAAGTTTCGATTGCATCAATGATCCCCGAAGCCCTGCAATATGCGGCAAGCCTTGCCGTCACACCTGCCGACTTTCGCCGCCATGTTTCGTCGTCCGTGCGGCTGTGGGCGCGGGCGAAGCGCTGCAAGCGCGATTGGGCAACGCATGAGGCGAATACGAAATCGCATATTCTTCACGCCGTCTCCGATCTCAGGCAGAGGCGCACCGCGGTCGTGCTCGGGTCCGGCCTCTTGCGCGACGTGCCGATGGATGAGCTTGTCCAAGCCTTCGATACGGTGGTGCTGGTGGATCTCGTTCATCTTGCCAGCGTTCGCGCATGGGTCGCGCTTCGTGGCAAAGGCAAGGTCCGGCTGATCACGCGGGATGTATCGGGACTGGAAGACGCCCTCAAGGGCGCACGAGTGGAGCCGTTGGCATTCCTGCGGCAGGTGCCCTATCTGGATTTCGTGGCATCCACCAATCTCCTATCCCAGATCGGGGTCGGCGCACGGCGCAAACTGGAAAAGAGGCCCGGTCAGGCGGACCTGATAGTACCCCAGTTAATCCATGCCCATCTCACAGGCCTATCCGGACTGCCCTGCAAGGCCTGCCTTGTGACGGATGTCGCCTATCAGGTGACCGACCGGCAGGGAAAGGTGCTGGAGACCGGCGATCTTCTGGCCGGGATCGAAGCCCCTCCCAGCGCCCGTCACTGGAACTGGCCGGTGGTGCCGTTTGGTGAAGACAGCCGGGATTACGAGGCGGTGCACCGGGTGATTGCTGTTTAGAGAACTGGCGTGATTGGCCGCGGCGGTGAGCAGAAAATGTGGCGGCAAACAACAAATTTCATAGCTCTACAATACACTTAGAATTGAATATTCATCCCTGAGGGGATTTTTTATTGTTTATAATTGTAATTTTCAACTTATCATCGCATTATAAGCGTGGCGTTTGTTTTCTACTACGGGTTGGGGATTTTAAAATGACGAGCATATTTATGAGGGGCGCGGTTCTCGCGCTGGGGCTATTTTGCGTAGCTTCGCACCCCGTAAGCGCGCAGGAAATTGTCTACGCAGATCAGGGGAGTGACTGGAACGCAACGACGCGAACGTTGTACTATACGCAAGATCAGGGCTCACGCCTGATTGCGCTGTCATGGATGCAGGCCCTGAAACAACCGGATGGAACGAGCTTCCTTGCAGACGGCTTGCAACGTTATGGCTATCTTCCGATGAACGGGCCGTCGCAGGGACTGCCGGTCGGTTTTCCGGTTACGGGTGCCGCTCCACAACAAATGGTTGGCATGACCTGTTCCGCCTGTCATACCCGTGAAATCGCGGTATCTGGAACGCGCTACCGCATTGATGGCGGTCCGGCGCTTGTGAATTTCCATGGCCTTATGGTTGACCTGAACACGGCGGCGCAGGCCGTTGCGACAAACGCCGCCGCGTTCGACAGCTTTGCCAAGGAAGTACTTGGCACGCAGTATAAGGATCCCAACAGTTTATCCTGGCTGAAAACAGAATTCACACTCTGGGCGCAGCGTTTCGATGCCATTGTCAAGAATGGTGTTCCGCATGAAAACTGGGGTGTGGGGCGCCTCGATGCGGTTGGCATGATCTTCAACCGGTTGACCGGTCTCGATATTGGCCCACCGCCATCCAACCTTCTGGTTGCTAACATCCAGCCTGCCGATGCGCCAGTGCGCTATCCATTCCTTTGGAATGCCGCCATTCAGGACAAGACGCAATGGCCCGGATTTGCGGAAAATGGCAGCGACATACTTGGTCTGGCGCGGAATGTGGGCGAAGTCTACGGCGTGTTTGGAGAGTTTGCACCGAAGAAAGAGAAATGGTCTCTGCTGGGATATGACTATCTGGCGGGCAACTCTGTCAATTTCAGTGGCCTGTCCACTCTGGAAGGATTGATCAAAAAGATGGGCCCGCCGAAATTCCCGTTCCCGGTCAATCAGAAACTGGCCGAAAAGGGCAAGGCTGTCTTCAATCAACCGGGCAACAATGGCTGTGCCGACTGTCATGGCATTAAGCCCGGCCAGCCGAGGCTGCTCAACTCTACCTGGGCCACGCCCCTTCTGGACGTTGGAACCGATAGCCGCCAGTATGACATACTGAACTGGACAGCAGAGACCGGGGTAATGGAGGGTGCACGCATTCCTTTTGCGCATGACACACTGGGCAAGACCGCCTCTTCGCTCGACATTCTGACTGTGAGTGTAGCCAACAGCATTCTGCAATATTACGGCAGCAAGCTGTTCGATCTGCGGGAAGATGCTCAGACACTTTTAGCCGCAGCACCATCCGTGCTGGGGGACATGGCTGATCTGCCGGAAGCGCGCCTACCCGGAACACTTCAGGAGTTGAAGCTGGCCTTCCCAAAGTCGCGCGGTGACAATCAAAAACTCATGACCGCGCGGGCGACTGATGGCTCGACCAACTTCAAGTATGAATCCCGCGTGCTTCAGGGCATCTGGGCAACAGCACCTTACCTACACAACGGCTCTGTGCCGACGCTGGAGGATCTGCTGAAGCCTGCGGCGCAACGACCAACCCAATTCGCCGTAGGCCGGGATTACGATATCAAGAAGGTTGGCCTTGCTGCCACCCAAACCGGCTTGCAGTCAACGACGGTGACGACAGGCTGCGACCAGCGCAATTCCGGTAACAGCCGTTGCGGCCACGAGTTCGGCACTGCTTTGCCGGATTCGGACAAACAGGCTCTGCTGGAATATCTGAAGACGCTTTAACCCATGACTCTATCGCATGATCCGCGCAAAACCGCTGGTCGCTTTTGCGTGGATCATGTTTCAAGGCTTGCGAGAGGAAGACGGAACTCGGCGACGGTTTGCCGAGTCGCTGCCGTCTGACGAACAGATTTGACCGATCAAAAACATGACTGCGAATTCACTTGTCAAAGTCATTCGTGCCATTAGTTTTACGGGTATGCACCGTTTCGCAAAACTCCTCATGCTGCTTGCGCTAACCCTTCAGGGGTTCATGCCAGCCATGGCTATGGCACCGCCGGTCACCATACTGGATAATGCCCCGCGCCATGGCATGAGCCACGAGCAGATGATGGCGACGAAGGCGAGCGTTTCCCACGCGCATCACCAAGCTCTTCAAGATGCGCCGCCTTCGCCGCGGGATAACAGTTGGCATTGTCCGCTTCTGCCCGCCAATTGCACCATGGCGTTCTGCATCGCCTGTACCGCGCTGCCGCCGCCGCTCATCTTCACCTCAGGCCCGATTGCGGCACCGGATAGGCCCGCACCTGCACTGATGTCTCCCATGAGCGACGAAACCCCGCGCCCGCTGGTTCCCCCTCCCCGCGCTTGAGTTGTGTGCCTTCCCAGAACTCAAGATCCATTCAGGAGAAGAACCATGAAGCTCTCAATGCTTTCTGCTGCCATCGTGGCGCTCGGCATCACTGTCACCCCTGCCCTGTCGCAGGACATCAAGATGAAAGGGCATCAGGGCCACCAGGGCATGGCCATGGACAAATCCGCCTCGACCAAAGCCTTCGAAGCGGCGAACAGCAAGATGCACAAGGACATGATGGTGCCCTACACCGGCAAAACGGATGTCGATTTCGTGCGCTCCATGATCCCGCACCATCAAGGCGCCATCGACATGGCCAAGATCCAGCTTCAATACGGCAAGGATCCCGCCATTCGCAAACTGGCCGAGGAGGTGATCACAGCCCAGGAGGCCGAGATCAAGATGATGCAGGACTGGCTGGCCAAGAACGGCGGCTGACGCACTCTTGCTGACCGATTTCGACAATGGCGCGCCCGCGCCATTGTCTCGCGGCAGTCTGACACTACACTCAGGTTCGAAGAGGAGGCCGCCTTGACGATACGCCCAGTCTCGATGATCGGCTTCGATGCCGACGACACGCTCTGGCAGAACGAGCAATATTACCGTTTCACGGAACAGAGTTTCCGTGATCTGCTGGCAGAGTATGCGCAAGGCGAACACGTGTCCGAGCGGCTACTGGAGGCGGAGAAACGCAACCTCGCCCATTATGGGTTCGGCATAAAGGGCTTCACGCTCTCAATGATCGAGACCGCCATCGAGGTGACGGAAGGCAGGGTTCCAAGCCAAACCATCAGCGAAATCCTGATGATCGGGCGCGAACTGCTGAAGCATCCTGTAGAATGCCTGCCGTATGCGCGAGAGGCTCTGGAAAGTCTACGCGGGCAGTATTTTCTCGTCCTGATCACCAAGGGAGATCTGTTCGATCAGGAGCGGAAACTGGCCCAATCCGGGCTTGGCGATTTTTTCGATGCGGTGGAAATCGTGTCAGACAAGACGGCGACCACCTACAGACGGATTTTCGGCAAGTATGGAGAAGGGCCGCAGCGCGCCATGATGGTGGGCAATTCGCTGAAATCCGACATTGTCCCCGCCATTGCCGCTGGCGCCTGGGGCGTGTTCGTGCCGCATGAACTGACCTGGGTGCTGGAGCATGTCGACAAACCGACAGAGGCGCCGCGGTTTCGGGAAATTAAAGATCTGAGAGATTTGGAAAACCTGATCAAAAATATAGATTCCAATATCTGAATCATAACCTGACTTTTTCGAGTTAAAGTCTGCCATTTCAATTCTAGACTGGATACATAGTCACAAGCGAATTTTCCTTTTACATAATTCAGAACAATTTGTTATTGCTTTATGTAATGTGAAGTTACGGTTTCCCCGGCGCTTTTGCCACGGAGGATCGTCATGGCTATCAACATCACCTATGCAGGCTATGGAGTTTGGGAAAAAACTCGCGACGCGACAAGTGAAATTAAAAAGGCCTATGCAAGCGGACAACGGCGTTTTCTTGCGACAAACGATTGGGTAGGCGATCCAGCGCCAGGTGAGCGCAAGTATCTCTATATCGTTTGGGATGGCGGTGGGTTTATGACGTCCGGCGTTGTGGGTGAGGATGACGACCGGGGCGTCAATCTCCCCTGAATTCCGGCAAGAACGAACTTGCTGATTTAAGTGCGAAAGAGACCTGGAGGTTTTCCAACCTCCAGGACCATAGAATAGGCCTTATGGTCGAACCAAATCCGTTCGTAGGGCCTCGGTCTCCTCGCGAATGCAGCAGCCTTCGATGTGGTCGTTGACCAGCCCCATGGCCTGCATGAAGGCGTAGACCGTCGTCGGGCCAACGAACGTCCATCCGCGCTTCTTCAGATCCTTCGACAGACGAACCGAGACCGCCGTCGTTGGATTGGCGCGCAGGTGTTCGAGATCAACGACGGATGGACGCTCCTCCGGCTTTGGCTCATAGGACCAGAAGAAGCGCGCCAGCGAACCGAACTCGTCGCGCAATTCGATGGCTCTGCGAGCATTGTTGATGGTCGAGACGATCTTGCCGCGATGGCGGATGATGCCCGCATCAGCGACGAGACGTTCGACATCCGTACCATCGAACAGCGCAACCTTTTCGAAATCGAAGCTGGCAAAGGCTGCACGAAAATTCTCGCGCTTGCGCAGAATGGTCAGCCAGGACAGGCCCGACTGGAACCCTTCGAGGCAGATCTTCTCGAACAGCCGCCTGTCATCCGTCACTGGGCGGCCCCATTCCTCATCATGATAGCGGATGTAATCCGGCAGGTTCTGATGCCAGAAGCAGCGGCAGCGGCCATCCGGGCCCTCGATAATGCCAGATTTTTCCACCGCGAATCCTCCCCGATCTACAAGCCGCTTCGGTTTAACAGCTATCAACCATGTTTTAAAACCGGCGATTAACCTTGCCGAAAGCTTTCCGGCATTCACGGCATTCGCACCACCCGAAATTTACCATTCGCTTTAATCTTTGGGTCACGGTCGCAGCAAAGCCACTGCCATAGTGAATGTAGGAAGAGGGATACCATGCCCAGCAGAGCGAAATCACTGGTCCTGATGTTGTGCGCAACGATGGGACTGACGGCCACCGAAGCCACGGCGCAGGATCGTTACCGTGAACGTCCACCGGTCGTGGTGAGCCCCGATCTTACCGCTCCCTGGGTCATGCAACTCGGCGGGCAGGTTCGCGCTCCCGACAGCTACCGTGTTCAGCCGATGCAGCGCGGCGTTCGCGATTACCGGGACCCGGCCACGCGCGATGCGGCGCAGCCTCGCTATGCCTATCCCTCACATCAACCGGCTTATGTCGTGCCGCGCACGCAGACGACGCAGATTCGGCCAAACCGCATGCCAGCGCAGCAGGCACCGGTCCAGCAGGCGGCCATGCAGCGCGTTCCCGTCATCAAGGGTCAGATCGAACCGCAATTCCTGCCGCAGATGGTGGCCTACCAGACCGAGCACAAGCCCGGCACGATCGTGATCGATACGAACAACCGCTTCCTCTATCTCGTGATGGAAGGCGGACAGGCCAAGCGCTACGGCGTTGGTGTCGGCAAGCCCGGCTTTGAATGGGCGGGCACCCATACGGTTACCCGCAAGGCGGAATGGCCGGACTGGCATCCGCCTAAGGAAATGATCGCGCGTGAAGCCGCAAAGGGCCATTATCTTCCAGTGAAGATGGAAGGCGGCCCGGAAAATCCGCTTGGTGCGCGCGCCCTCTACCTTGGCTCCACCCTCTACCGCATTCATGGGACCAACGCGCCGTGGACGATCGGCAGTGCCGTTTCCTCCGGCTGCATCCGCATGCGAAACGAGGATGTGACGGACCTCTACGGCCGCGTAAATGTCGGCACGAAGGTCATCGTGATGTAAAAGTCGCGGCATGGCAGAGTTTTCGGACGCTGCAATGCCGGACCACTTGCATTCTCTGGCAAATCAATAAAACTTTGCGAACTTGCAAAAGCCAGTTTTAGGGGGACGGGGAATGGCAGTTTTCAGGCATGGCATGGCGCTTGGCTTAGCGGCATGCTCGTTGTTGGCATCGTTTGATACAGCATCCGCTTTTACGCGGGGACAGCAGCCCGCAGCGCAAAGATCAAACGACGTGACCTTCGTTGCACAGCGTCGCGAACCGGACGAAAAGTTCCAGAGGCGCGTCGTTCGGCTGGCGACGACGGAAGCGCCGGGTACGATCATCATCGATACCAACAACAAGTTCCTCTACCTCGTTGAAGGCAATGACCGGGCCATTCGCTATGGCGTCGGCGTTGGTCGCGAAGGCTTCGGCTGGTCCGGCATCGTCAAGATCGGCCGGAAAGAGGAATGGCCGGAATGGCGTCCGCCTAAGGAAATGATTGCCCGTGAGGCTCGCAAGGGTCACCATCTTCCTGTCGTCCAGAAGGGCGGTGAAGACAATCCGCTCGGTGCCCGTGCCATGTATCTCTACAAAGGTGGCCGCGACACGATTTTCCGCATCCACGGAACCAACCAGCCTTGGACAATCGGTCTCAACATGTCATCCGGCTGCATTCGCATGATGAACAAGGATGTCGAGCATCTCTATTCCCGTGCCCAGATTGGCGCGAAGGTGATCGTCATCGGCCCGGGCAACAAGCAGGGTGCTGTCGCATTCGAGGATCGCGGCATTGATATCCTGCGCACGATCTTTGGCGGTTGAATTCTGGATGCTGGCGGCGATTTCTGCGACCGCCAGCATTCCTGGTTAGCTCAATTTATCCGGCTTCGGGCCGCCATAGGCCCAATCCAGAAGCTCCACCGTATGGACGGTGGGCGTCTTCGTGCCGCTGGCGATCTGGGTCATGCAGCCAATATTGCCGGTGGCGATGATATCGGCCTTCGTCGCTTCGATGTTCTTGACCTTGCGCGCCTTCAACTGGGCAGAAATCTCCGGCTGCAGGATGTTATAGGTTCCGGCAGAACCACAGCACAGATGCCCTTCCGTCGGATCGCGCACCGCAAAGCCCGCATTGCGCAGCAGCGCCTTCGGCTGCAATGTGATCTTCTGACCGTGCTGCATCGAACAGGCGGAGTGATAAGCCACGGTCAGGCCGCGGCTCTCCTGCTTTGGCAGATCGAGCATGGCCAGATATTCCGTAATGTCTTTGGCCAGCGCTGAAACCCGTCTGGCCTTTTCCGCATATGCAGGATCAAGCCGGAGCATATGGCCGTAATCCTTGATGGTCGTGCCGCAGCCGGATGCGGTGATGATGATGGCATCGAGGCCACGCTTTTCGACCTCTTCGATCCACACGTCCACATTGCGGCGGGCAAAATCCAGCGCCTGCTCTTCGCGACCCATGTGGTGGACCAGCGCGCCACAGCATCCCTCCCCTTTCGGGCGGGCAATCTCGACGCCAAGGCGGGTGAGAAGCCGCTCCGTTGCCTCATTGATGCGCGGATCAAGAACCGGCTGGGCGCATCCGGCCAGTATGGCAACGCGACCTCGTTTCGGGACGGCAAGCGGCCGGGATTGCTGAGGCAGCGGCTGCGGCAGATTTGCGGGTGCAAGCGTCAGCATGGCCGCCAGCGGCTTCAGCGGGGAGAAGCGGCCAAGCAGCGGACCGAAGGGTTTGCCCATCCGGGCAAGTTTCAGCGCCGCGCGAAACCGCGAAGGGTATGGCAAAACGAAGGCCAGAACATTGCGGATCAACCGGTCGACCAGCGGGCGGCGGTAGGTGTTTTCCACATGCACGCGAGCATTGTCGATCAGGTGCATATAGTCCACGCCCGAGGGGCAGGTGGTGGTGCAGGCAAGACAGGACAGGCAGCGATCCAGATGCTTGACGACCTCCGCATCGGCGGCGCGACCGTTTTCCAGCATATCCTTGATGAGGTAGATGCGCCCGCGCGGACTATCCAGCTCGTTGCCCAGCGTCACATAGGTGGGACAGGTCGCCGTGCAGAAACCGCAATGCACGCAGCGGCGCAGAATGGCCTCGGATTCTGCCACATGGGGATCGGCAAGCTGCTCGGCGGTGAAATTGGTCTGCATCGCTCAGCCTCTTGCCATCTTGCCCGGGTTGAAAATGCCGGCTGGATCCAACTGGCTCTTGATCCTTGCCTGAAGCGCAAGAACCGCTGCGGGCAAGGGCTCGTACGCGTTTTCTGTTGCCCTCATATCAACGCTCGCCCGAACAAGCGTCGCGTGGCCGCCGCCGATCTGATGCATGACGTGACGCACGAGTTCTCCTTCCGGCTCGGATTCCATGCGCATCCACAAAAGGCCACCTTGCCAGTCGTAGAAGCAATCGATCCCCGCCTGCAAGCGAAGGGCCGCGACCAGCTGGAAACCGCTGGTGGGCGCGACGGAGACCTTCCACAAGGGCTTCATCGTGCCATCGACATAGGGTTTGACATCGCGGATTTCCTGCCAGAGAACGCGGCTTTCTTCGGCATCCAACTGGCTGATGGGCGCAAGTGATTGCAGCGTTGCGACCAGTTTTTCGGCACGCACGGCCACCGATGCGGCAAGGCCTTCGAGCCTTAGAACCGTGGCGGGTCCGTCCGGCAGAGTGGCGTTCAGGAAGCGGCCCCTGACGCTTTCCGGCAGATGTGCCGCGCCTGAGACCTCGACCGACAGGCTCATGGCAATCGCCATGGCGCGAGTGGCCTCTCCATCGTCAAGTCCAGAGAGAATGATGGTGCGCTGGTCCTGCGGGCGCGGAAGGACACGGAAGGTAACTTCGGTCAGAAAGCCCAGTGTCCCGAAGGAGCCGGCCAGCAGCTTGACGAGATCCAGGCCGGTGACATTCTTCATCACACGTCCACCGGCTCTCAGAACCTCGCCGCGACCATTGATGTAGCGGACGCCCAGAAGGCTGTCACGCGCTGCACCGGCAACGAACCGGCGGGGACCGGATGTATTGGTTGCGAAGATGCCGCCGATTGTCGGTTCGCCCGAAGTGCCCATGACGGGGCGATGGTCCATGGGCTCGAAGGCCAGCATCTGGCCATTTTCGGCAAGCGCCTCATCGATCTCGGCCACCGGCGTTCCAGCGCGTGCGGTCAAAACCATTTCTGCCGGATCATAAGCGACAATGCCGGAAAGTCCGGGCGAACGCAGGACGCCCTGTGCTTCGACTTGCTGACCGAAGCCGCTGCGGGTATTGCCGCCAGAAATTGCGAGACTGCGTTTTGCTTCGGCGGCGGCGCGGATCATATCCGCCGCCTCGTCTTCACATGTCGGGACCAGAAGAAGGCTCATGCGGCACCGGCAGTCTGCGGCCGTCCGTCAAGCGGGAAGACCTTGGAGGGATTGAGCAGCCATTGACCGTCAAAGGCTTCCCGGACACGGATCTGCTGATCGAGTTCGGCCCGCGTGTATTGATGCAGCATCAGATCCCGCTTTTCGATGCCAACGCCATGCTCCCCGGTCAGGCAGCCTCCGGCATCGACGCACAGTTTCAGAATTTCGTTGCCAGCGGCTTCCGCCTTGGCCGCCTCAATGGGATCGTTTGCATTGAACAGGATCAGCGGGTGCATGTTGCCATCCCCCGCATGGAAGACATTGGCGACACGCAGGCCGAACCCTTCGACGATTTCACCCGTACGCTTCAGGACATAGGAAAGCTGGCTAAGCGGCACCGTGCCATCCATGCAGATATAATCCGCGATTCGCCCGGTTGCGCCGAAGGCGGATTTGCGGCCCTTCCAGATCAGCGCCGCCTCGGTGGCAGACTGGCTTTCACGCACGGTTTTGACGCCGTGGCGACGGGCAATCTCGACGATGCTGGCCAACATGGCCTCCATCTCGGCTTCGGACCCCTCAACCTCGACAATCAGCAAGGCTTCGACATCCAGCGGATAGCCAGCCTTGGCAAAGGCCTCACAGATTTCGATGGCTGGCTTGTCCATGAATTCGATTGCCACGGGGATAATCCCCGCCCCGATGACATCTGCCACACAGGCCCCGGCCTCCTCGGAACTCGTGAAGCCGAAAAGTACCGGACGCGCCCCTTCCGGCTTTGCAAGCAGGCGCACTGTTGCCTCGGTCACGATACCAAGTTGGCCTTCCGATCCACAAACCAGGCCCAGAAGATCGTAACCGGCACTATCCAGATGCTTGCCGCCCAGATCGATGACCGTGCCGTCCATCAGCACCATCTTGACGCCCAAGAGATTGTTGGTCGTTACGCCATATTTCAGACAGTGGGCACCGCCGGAATTCATAGCGATGTTGCCGCCTATGGTGCAGGCGAGCTGCGAGCTTGGGTCGGGAGCATAGAAATAGCCCTCGGGCCCGACCGTGTCCGAAATGGAAAGGTTCGTGACCCCCGCCTGCACGGTTGCCGTGCGATTGGCAAAGTCGACTTCGAGAATTCGCGACATCTTCGACAGACCGATGACGATCGCGTCCTCCTGCGGAATGGCCCCGCCACACAAAGAGGTACCAGCGCCCCGCGGCACGACAGGGACGCCATAGCGATGACAGTATTTCAGCACTGCCGCCACCTGGGCGGTGGTGTGAGGCAAAACGACGGCCAGCGGCAGCCGACGATACGCGACGAAGGCGTCCGTTTCGAAGGGAACAAGTTCGCGCGGCTCATGCACCAGGCAATCGGCCGGGAGCAGATCCGCCAGATCCGCGATGATTGTAGAACGGCGAGCCAGCACCTTTTCGCGCGGCTGAAGAAACGAAATCACGTCAGACAAGACTGCCTCCCTCATCTGGTCAATATCGCATTCCTCTCACTTTCGTGTAGGCGCATCAAGCTTGTGCCGCTGCCAAAGCAGACTTATCTGAAACTCGATGCCTGCAATGGTGGTGACCGGTTAAGGCTCATGCAACTTATCGCCCGTAAAATCTGTTTCTAGACGAGGAGCAAAGGTCGGCACTATTGTTTTATATATACTGAACAGCTGTGCAAGGGCTGATTCTTGCGTCATAATCGGTCGCAGAAAGGAGATGTAGGAAAGTGAGTCTGCTCGATCGCATAACGGAAAACATTTTGCTGATGATGCGGCGACCGCCGCGTCAGCAATATGCCGCACTGTGCTATCGGATCGATTCCATCCATGGGCTCCAGATCCTGCTTCTGACCAGCCGCGAAACCCGACGCTGGGTCATCCCCAAGGGTTGGCCGATGAAGGGCAAGAAGGCCCATGCCGTTGCCGAGCGTGAAGCTTTAGAGGAAGCGGGGGTGCGCGGCACTGCCGAGAAGGAAGCCTTTGGTCACTTTGGATATCTCAAGAAGCTCAAGAATGGCTTGAAAGTTCCTGTTCGGGTTCAGGTCCATCCGCTACGCGTCGACGCAATGGTGGATAACTTCAAGGAAAAGGGTGTCCGCGATCTGGATTGGGCCGATTGCCAGACGGCGGCATCGCGCGTTCAGGAACCGGAACTGCGCAACCTCATCCTTGCTTTCGGAAATCATCCCGATCATCGCGTGAGCTCGTCGCTCAAGGCCGTCGGTCGCTAAATTGTCAACCGTCTGCCAAAGACCGCTGATTACATCGGCAATACAAAGATGGCGGTTTGAGGCTGCGTGAATAATCCTGACCCATCAAAGGCGAACCGGCGAAAGTCCTTGCGCAAAGCAACGCTGGATAAAGATCTGGAAAAGATTAACCTTGTCGAGGATGCCTCGCGCCATATCGGGCGCAGGCTGGCTGCCCCCGGAGCGGCCTTTCTTTTTGTCGTCGCAGCGATGCTGATGGCCGTGGGCGCCATGACGGGTCATCCGGAAAGTATTCTTATTGTCCTTGCGGCGGCGCTTGCCGCATACATGGCCATGAATATCGGCGCAAACGACGTTGCCAACAATATTGGCGCTGCGGTTGGCGCGCGTGCCATGAGCATCGGAACGGGCCTTGTGCTGGCGGCGATTTGCGAGATCGCAGGCGCGCTGATCTCCGGCAGCGATGTCGTGCGGACAATCGCGATCGGCATCGTGCGACCGAACATGGTGCAGGGACCAGTTCAACTGTCGCTGATCATGATGGCAGCTCTCATTGCCGCAGCAGCCTGGATCAATATCGCAACCTGGATCAACGCACCGGTTTCGACCACCCATTCGATCGTGGGTGGTGTCATGGGCGCTGGCGTTGCAGCTGCGGGGGTGAATGCCGTCAACTGGTCCGTGCTCGGCGGCATCGCAATCAGCTGGGTCGTATCGCCTCTTCTCGGTGCGCTGATCGCCGTGGCCATGCTCGCCTTTATCAAGACGTTCATCATCTATACGCCCGACAAGATTGCCGCGGCCCGGCGTTGGGTGCCGCTTTTGATTGCTCTGATGTTCGGCAGTTTCACCACCTATATCCTCATCGTTTTGCCAAACGAGATTATATTCCTGTCGATGCACGTCACGCTGAGTATTGGTTTCGTGACCGGCGTCCTGGTTTGGATGATAATTCAACCTATAATTGCAAAAAGCGCGGAAGGACTTGAGAACCGCAACCAGTCCCTGCGCGTGCTGTTTCGCATTCCACTGATTTTTTCTGCGGCGCTGCTCTCCTTTGCTCATGGCGCGAACGATGTTTCCAATGCAATCGGACCCCTGGCGGCCATCGTTTCTGCCCTGGAAGGATCCCAGAATTTCGAGATGCAGTCCGTACCCCTCTGGGAACTGACGATCGGCGGGTTGGGAATTGCCCTTGGCCTGCTACTTTTTGGACCGCGACTGGTCAATCTGGTTGGCAAGGAGATCACCAAGCTCAATCCGATGCGGGCCTACTGCGTTGCTCTTTCGGCCGCGGTCACCGTCATTTTAGCCTCCAGCATCGGCGCTCCGGTGAGCTCGACGCACATCGCTGTCGGCTCAGTCTTCGGTGTCGGGCTGTTTCGCGAATGGTACATTCGCCGGTCTGCGCAGAGACAGACCTATCTTTCCCTGACTGCACAAGAACAGGGGATGACCGAAGTCGCCCCGGGCAAGCCCCCGCGAGATGTCAATCAGGCTGAAGAACGACGCCGACGCCTGGTGCGCCGATCGCACCTGCTGAGCATTCTTGCAGCATGGATGATCACGGTTCCGCTGTCGGCGGCCCTTGCAGGTGGCGTGGTGATGCTTATGTTGCGGTTTTTAGGCTGAACAGGCATTCCCGATGCGCGCCAACTTCCGTATGCAAAGACTCTTCGTTGCCTCTGCCATTTCGGCTGGCGCCGAGCTGGAGGCCACGGCCGATCAGTACAATTATCTCGTCAACGTGCTGCGTATGCAGGCCGATGACGACGTGCTGATCTTCGATGGTGCAAATGGCGAATGGCGTGCCAGGCTGGTGCTTCCCAGCCGCAAGAAACTGCTGTTGGCGCCTGTGGAGCAGACGCGACCCCAGACACCGCTGCCGGATCTTCATTATCTTTTCGCACCATTGAAGGTGGGGAGGCTGGACTATCTGGTGCAGAAGGCCGTCGAGATGGGCGCAGGCCTGCTTCAGCCGGTCATGACACAGCATGTCCAGGGCAAGATCACCAATCTGGATCGTTTGCAGGCCAATGTCGTGGAAGCCGCAGAGCAATGCGGAATTCTTTCCGTGCCGGAGGTTCGCACGCCTGTTCGCCTGCGCGATCTGCTGGAAACCTGGCCGAAGGACCGCCGCATCATCTACTGCGATGAAGGCGAGGAAAGCCAGAACCCCCTACCCGTCCTTTCTGGAATTTCCGAACGCAAGCTGGCACTGCTCGTGGGTCCGGAAGGCGGCTTTTCCGAGGAGGAGCGCCAATGGCTTCGCACCCTTCCCTACGTCACCGCAATTCCGCTTGGTCCGCGAATCTTGCGGGCGGATACGGCAGCCGTTGCAGCACTTGCCGTGGTTCAGGCTGCAATTGGTGATTGGTCATCCAGTGCATATTCAATCTGACTTGCAAAAGAAATTCACTTGCACCGATCAAAGATCCGGTTCAAGCAGCCATCATCGGAATCCCATCCGCAATTTCATTGAACAAGGTCTCCCATGGCCCGTGACACTACCGATAGCACACCGCTGACCTCTACGGCTGAACTGGCCGACTATCTGGCAAAGGGCTGCAAGCCGGAAAGCGATTTCCGGATCGGCACCGAGCATGAAAAGTTTGCGTTCTTCCGGGCGGATAACAGTCCCGTTCCCTATTTCGGTGATCGCAGCATTTCCGCCCTGCTGAACGGCATGCAGGAAAAGCTGGGCTGGGAACCGATCATGGATGGCGACAACATCATCGGCCTGGGCGAGCAGTCCGGCATGGGTGCGATCTCCATCGAACCCGGCGGCCAGTTCGAGCTCTCCGGTGCGCCGCTTGAGACCCTGCATCAGACCTGTCGTGAATCCAACCAGCACCTTGCCGTCTTGCGCGACATAGCGGAGCCGATGGGCATCCGCTTCCTTGGTATCGGCGGTAGTCCGAAATGGACGCTGGCCGAGACGCCGCGCATGCCGAAATCCCGCTACGACATCATGACGCGCTACATGCCGAAAGTGGGACGTCATGGCCTGGACATGATGTATCGCACCTGCACCATCCAGGTGAACCTGGACTTCTCTTCCGAGGGCGATATGGCGCGGAAGATGAAGCTTTCGATGAAGCTGCAATCGCTCGCGACTGCCCTGTTTGCCTCCTCACCCTTCACGGAAGGCAAGCCGAACGGTCTGCAAAGCTGGCGCGGCGAGATCTGGCGCGATACCGACAATGCGCGCTCTGGCTTGCTGCCCAAAGCTCTCGGCGATGGTTTCACATTCGAAGACTATGTGGAATGGGCACTGGATGTACCGATGTATTTCATCGTGCGCGACGGCCGCTATCATGATTGCACCCACGTGACCTTCCGCCAGTTCATGAATGGCGCCCTGAAAGGCGAGGTCACGGACTGGGAGCCCAATATGGGCGACTGGACCAACCACCTGTCGACATTGTTCCCGGATGTGCGGCTGAAGCGCTACCTGGAAATGCGTGGAGCGGATGGCGGCCCGTGGCGTCGCATCTGCGCGCTTCCCGCCTTCTGGGTCGGTCTACTATACGATGACACCGCCATGGCGGCTGCCGAGGAGGTGACCGCAGGCTGGAGCTTCGAGGCGGTGCAGGCTCTTCGGGATGCGGTTCCGGCAGCGGGCCTTCAGGCCGAGATTGCCGGACATCCGCTGATGGAGACGGCACGCGAGATCGTACGAATTTCAACCGATGGTCTGAAGCGGCGTGCTCGCCTGAACGGCGATGGTCAGGATGAACGCATCTTCCTGCAGCCGCTTGAAGAAATTCTGGCGAAGAAACGTGTTCTTGCGGAAGAACTGCTCGTTCTCTTCAACGGGCGCTGGAATGGATCGGTCGATCCGGTTTTCGACGAATACCAATACTGACCATCAGCGTTTGACGATGGGTTATTGATGATCAGGGAGGGGCCATGCCCCTTCCCCCCTTTCTCTCTGAATTACCTCCGAAAACCGCTGCACAGTTTACCGGATGCGCTATAGTGCGGTCATAAGCACAATCCAGAGAGGAGCCATAGAATGCTGCCGCTGTTCGATATGATCATGAGAGCGCAGAACGGTGCAGCCATGGATGCCATGGCCAAGCAGTTCAATTTGGCGCAGGAGCAGACAGCGCAGGCCATGGCCGCACTGCTGCCTGCCTTCTCCTCCGGTTTCAAGCGATCGAGTACTAATCCCTACGATATGAGCTCGCTGATGAGCGCCATGTATTCCGGCAATTATGGCAAGTATTTCGAGGATGTCAGCAAGGCCTTTACCCCACAGGGCATGATGGATGGCAATGCCGTACTGGAGAAGCTCTTCGGTTCCAAGGAGGTTTCCCGAGCGGTGGCAGAGCAGGCCGCACAACTGACCGGCATCGGGCAAGACGTGCTGAAGCAGATGATGCCTGCCATGGCAGATACGCTGATGGGCGGACTGTTCAAGCAGATGAGCGGCCAGATGACGCCAAACAATGCCTTTTCGCCGGACGCCATGACCCGCATGAGCGAGCAATGGCTACAGGCCATTGGTTTCCAGCCGAAGCCGAAACCGCAAGCCGACCCCTTCTCCCTTGATAATCCGATGTTCCAGGCTGTGCGCAGTTTCTGGGGGCTGGACAAGCAGCAGGAACAGAAGGTGCAGGCGACCGGAAATCCCTTCCTCGACAACCCCTTCGCCAAAGCATTTCAGGACATGATGACCCGCGGATTGCAATCCAAGCCAGCCGAGGAAGCCGCGCAGCCACAGGCGCAGGCAGAAGTACCCCAGCCGGATAGCGAGGCTTTCCGGTCTATGCTGAATTCCATGTTCGATACAGGGGTTGAGGTCCAGAAAGCCTATCAGAAGAATATGGAAGCACTCTTGGAAGGCTACCGGCGCGGTGCAGCCGCAGAGCCAAGCAAGAGTGACGGCTGAGCCCCTTCCACGATAAAAAAAGCCCGGCAGGTGGGCATACCGGCCGGGCAAGGGGCAGGGATATTGGCGTACCCTGCGGGGAAAATTCGAGTTGGAGCATTCCGAACAGGCGGGAGGCGTATCACCTGACCCGAAATGCCAAGGCGGCAGGATAGGCCACCTGAAGTTTGAACTCAGCCCAACGGTTGGGCTTGTCACCTCACGGAGAAAATGTGCTGCGTTGACGAGGAGCAGGCGGCAAGAGCGTGAACGGATCCTTCAACAGACCTGTCGTTTCAAGTGCGTGATCAACGTCCCGGCGGTTAAGACCGATGTCTCGCAAATGGACTTCGTCAAGCTCTGCGATCGCTGACAGCGCCTGTCGATTGCGCAGACCGTTCAATACGGATTTGACCCAGAATACAGCCGAGGCGAAGAAACGTGTTTCGGCTTTGCCAGCAGTAGCCAGTGCAGGGGTAAAGGTCCGGTCGGTCGTGCGCATGGGAGTATCCTTTCGATTCGGCACGAGGGAGCTCGCTCCTGCACGGCTGCACAGGAGTGACAGCATTTGGCGGCGTTGGGGGTCAATGTCGCTTTGCTATGTTTTAGTTATCGCCGAATTCATATTGATCAGTCCAACGAATGTTTCTAATGATTAACATCAGAGAACCTGATGGATAAAACAAATGTCTGCACCTTTGGATATAGATCAGCTGCATACCTTCGTCGCAATCGTCGACGCGGGCAGTTTCACGAAGGCAGCTGACCGCGTGTTCAAGACGCAGAGCGCGGTGTCCATGCAGATGCGACGTCTGGAAGAACGAGTCGGCAAGCAGCTCTTCACCAAGGACGGACGAGGCAACCGGCTTACGGCGGAAGGTGAAAAACTCCTGAACTATGCGCGCCGCATCATTCGCCTCAACAACGAAGCAATCGCCGCATTTGACGACAACCGTCTTGAAGGCACCTTGCGCATTGGCACGCCCGATGACTATGCCGACCGCTACATGCCTGAAATCATTGGTCGTTTTGCCAAGACACATCCGAATGTCGAGCTTTACATCGTCTGCGAGCCCTCCGTCGATCTGGCCGAGAAGATGGCAAGAGGCGAACTTGACATCGCGCTCGTGACCCATAATCCACGTGCGCGGCAATCGGATGTGGTGCGAACCGAGCCGCTGTGCTGGGTCGCATCGGCAAATCATCCGCTGCGGGACAGCGCGCCTGTGCCTCTGGCCGTTGGACGCCGTGATTGCAACTGGCGACAGCTTGCCTGCTCGGCGCTCGATGCGGATGGGCGCGACTATCAGATTCTGTTCACAAGCTGGTCTTCAACCGTGGTCGCCGCGGCCGTGCTGGCTGGAATGGCGGTTTCGGTGCTGCCGGAATCGGCACTTCGCCCTGGCATGAAAGTTCTTACGCAGACGGATGGCTTTCCTTCGCTGCCCCCGGTCCAGATCGGTTTGATGAAACGCCCCGGTCTGTCGACTTCGCTGATGACGGCGATCACGGATCACATCACCGCATGTCTCGACAATATTTCGTCGACGGTGGCTGCCGATGAGGTGGATGGCGCGGAAATCAAGCCGTTCGGCCGCAGCGGAACACGCTTGCGCAGCATACCGATGATGCCCGGCTGGTAACCGGGCAACATCCACTGCGATCAGGCCAGATACTTCTTGAAGAAGGCTGTCGTGCGGCTCCAGGCAAGATCGGCTGCAGCCTTGTCGTAGCGCGCCGCCGAGGTATCATTGTTGAAGGCGTGGTTGACGCCGTCATAGATGAAGATCTCGAATGTCTTGCCGTTATCCGTCAGCGCTTTCTTGTAGGCGTCGATCCCGGCATTGATCCGTTCATCGAGACCCGCATAATGCAGCAGGAGCGGCGCCTTGATGGCAGGAACATCGGCTGCCGGTGCCTGCGTGCCATAATAGGCGACGCCTGCGTTCAACTCCGGTGACTTGGTGGCCATGCGATTGACCAGGCCGCCTCCCCAGCAGAAACCAACCGCACCCACCTTGCCATTGGCGCCCTGACGCTTGGCGAGAAATGCCCGTGTGGCCTCGCCATTGGCGACCGTTTGGGCCATGTCGAGCGTGCTGAACATCTCGCGTGCCTTGTCCTCGTTCGACGGTGTGCCGCCCTGCGGAGACAGGAAATCCGGCGCAAGTACCACGAAGCCATCGACAGCCACGCGGCGGGCGACATCACGAATATGCTCGTTCAAGCCGCGATTTTCATGGATGACGATGACAGATCCCAATGGGCCAGAAGCGGATTTCGGCGTGACGAGATAGCCCTTCATCTCACCCGAGGCACCGGGATAGGTGACATCCTGACCGGCGACACGGCTATCATCCGCAGCCACCATGGCGGCCTGCGCGCTATTTGCCGCGAGCATGGGAGCGATGGTTGCCGCGGCTGCGCCAGAGCCTGCAAGGACCGTCAACCTTTCCATGAACTTCCGACGGTCAAGACTGAGATGGGTGTATTCATCGTAGGCGTCGATCATGGCCTGCGTGATGTTCGGCTTGCCCGCTTCTTCGGTCACTGCTCTTCCTCCGTTTGATCGTTATGCGAAGAAGATGGAACAAGTCGAGCGGCCAGACAGCCGCTCATTATTGTCTTCGCATACACTTCTACGTGAGAATCAGGTTGTTAGATCCAGGACGATACGTCCATCGATCTTGCCCGCCTCCATGCGGTGGAAGATGTCGTTGATGTTTTCGATCCGGTCCCACGAGAAATGCGAGGCAACCTTGCCTTCGCCCGCGAACATCAGGCTTTCCTCCAGATCCTGCCGTGTGCCGACGATCGATCCGCGCACGGTGATGCGCTTCAGCACCGTATCGAACACGGGCAGAGAGATGAAACCAGGTGGCAGCCCGACGAGCGACATGGTGCCCTTGGAGCGCAGGAAACCATAGGCCTGCTCCATAGCCTTGGGCGAGACAGCCGTCACCAATGCGCCGTGAACGCCACCTGTTGCCTTCTGAACCTGCGCGATGGCATCGGCATCCCGACCATTGACGGTCAGATCGGCACCGAAGGTTTTGGCCAGCGCCAGCTTGTCATCGAAGATGTCTGCAGCAACAACATGCATGCCCATGGCCTTGGCATATTGAACGGCCAGATGGCCCAGCCCGCCGATGCCCGAGATGACCACCCATTCCCCCGGCCTGACTTCCGTTTCCTTGAGACCCTTGTAGACGGTCACGCCCGCACACAGGATCGGGGCTGCCGGTCCGAATTCGAGATTGTCCGGTATCTTTCCGACAAAGGCGGGATCGGCCAGGCCATATTGTGCGAAGGTGCCGTTGACCGAATAGCCGGTATTCTGCTGCGAGCCGCACAATGTTTCCCATCCCGTGCGGCAGGGCGAGCAGCAACCGCATGCCGTGTGCAGCCACGGAACGCCCACACGATCGCCCTCTTTCACGGATTTCACGCCGGCACCGAGTTTGGCCACGAAGCCCACGCCCTCATGGCCCGGAATAAAGGGAGGGTTCGGCTTGACCGGCCAATCGCCATTGGCGGCATGGAGATCCGTATGGCACACGCCAGTCGCCATGTACTTCACGAGAAGCTGGCCTGGGCCCGGCTCCGGAACTGCCACTTCCTCGATTGCGAGCGGCTGCCCGAAGGCACGCACCACGGCAGCTTTCATTGTCCAAGCCATGATTGAACTCCATCTAGAAACAACAAGGTCCGGGCGGTCGAGCAGCCCGAACCTTGTCTAGATGAGATTGAGCATCGGCGTGTTGATCTGCCTCAACTACCTGGATTTGAGCATCTGACTCAGGTCAGCACCATCCAGATGGCGAGCCAGATCCACATGATCAGTAGCGCACCAAAGCCCACAATGAAAGCTGGTCTACGATGGGCAATATGGTTCGTGGAAATGTGAATATAGCTGTGCACGTAGCGGGAAATGACAAAAAGCCAGGCGAGCAGGACCGTACCGATATTGTCCGCATTGACGATGTAGATCGCTATGCAGGCAACATGGAAGAAGATCGGCAGTTCAAACTGGTTCTTCAGGTTGTTATGCACAAACAGGCTGTCTTCCGGCTCGCTCAGGTTCTGGCGGAACTGGGCCACTGTTGCCCGCCCACCTTTGACTGCCGCAACGCGCCTGCGTGACAGAAGCACGTAGAGCACGAAGACAAGCACGACATGGGCAAACATCGGCCAGATCATGGATTGATCCGAAATCATTCACATTCCTTTCCAGGCATTCCCGCAATACGTGGCCACTTCCGGTGCCTACCCTTATTGACGTCGAAGACGGAGCGTCTCGGTGCCGGAACCATCCTCGCCGGATACGGTCCAGACGCCTTCCAGCACGCCATCGCCCTTTACCTCATAGACCACCAGACCGACATCCTTACCAAGAATGTAGGAGGCGGCAAACGCGTTCTCGTAGAGCATGCAGATACCTGTAGACGACGTTGAGCCCGTTTTCCACTCGATGGAGCACGTCGTTTCGCTGGTCAGCTTGATGCGGGCCGTGCCCTGATACTTGCTGCCGTCCAGATTGGTTCCGCGGACATCATAAGTACCGGCCTCGACCGTCTGGCCGAGGACGGGAAAGGCCGGAAGAGCGGCCAGAACTGCGACTGCAATCAGTTTTCTCATTGTCTACCCCTGATCCCCTGAAGCCCCGCGTGATGAACAGGGCAGCACCAGAATAGTCAGGGCGTTGCGGCTGGCAATGGCGCCTGTCGCGAAGATGGAACTTTATTTATTAACCGCCGCTGCCGGGATAGTTAGGGCTTTCACGGGTAATGGTGACGCCATGCGGATGGCTTTCCCGTAGGCCAGCGCCGGAGATGCGTACGAAGGTCGCCCTTTCCTGGAAGTCCTTGATGTCCTTGCCACCCACATAGCCCATGGCCGCCTTCAGGCCGCCCGCAAGCTGATGAAGCACGGCCGACACCGGACCCTTGTAGGGAACCTGACCTTCGATGCCTTCCGGCACCAGCTTCAACGTATCGCGCACTTCCGCCTGGAAATAGCGGTCTGCCGAACCGCGCGCCATGGCACCAACGGACCCCATTCCGCGATAGGCCTTGAAGGAACGACCCTGGTACAGATAGACCTCGCCCGGGCTTTCATCCGTTCCGGCCAGCAACGAGCCGACCATGACGGCAGATGCACCGGCGGCAATGGCTTTTGCCACGTCGCCGGAGAATTTCAGGCCACCATCGGCGATAACCGGAATGTCGTGCTTGTTGGCTTCCTCGACAGCCGCCATGACGGCTGCAAGCTGGGGCACACCAACACCTGCCACAACGCGTGTGGTGCAGATCGAACCGGGACCGATACCAACCTTCACGCAATCGGCACCGGAATCGATGAGCGCACGCGTTCCCTCGCCCGTTGCCACATTACCTGCGATGATGCGGATGGCATTCGACATCTTCTTGACGTGTGCGACGGCGTCCAGAACCTTCTGGCTATGTCCATGCGCCGTATCGACGACGATCACGTCGCAACCCGCCTCGATCAGGCGTTCGGCACGCTCGACACCGTCGTCACCGGTCGAAATTGCAGCGGCAACGCGAAGACGACCCTGCGCATCCTTGGCCGCATGCGGGTTCAGCTGCGACTTTTCAATGTCCTTGACGGTGATCAGACCGATGCAGCGTCCGTCATTGTCGACGACGAGCAGCTTCTCGATGCGGTGGGAATGAAGCAGGCGCTTGGCTTCCTGCTGGTCTACGCCATCCTTGACCGTCACGAGGTTTTCGCGGGTCATCAATTCGTAGATCTTCTGGTTCGGATTGGAGGCAAAGCGAACGTCACGGTTGGTGAGGATACCGACAAGCCGACCGGGACGACCGCCGTTTTCAACCACCGGAATGCCGGAAATGCCGTGCGCCTTCATCAGAGAGAGAGCTTCGGCCAGCGTGGCATCCGGACCGATGGTGACCGGATTGACGACCATGCCGCTCTCGAACTTCTTGACCTGGCGTACTTCTTCGGCCTGCTGGACAGGGGTCAGATTGCGATGAATGACGCCAATGCCACCGGCCTGTGCCATGGCGATTGCCAGACGGCTTTCCGTGACCGTATCCATGGCTGACGACAGGATCGGAAGCGACAGATCGATGTCGCGGGCAATGCGCGTGGCTATATTCGTCTGTCCGGGCATGACTTCGGAATGACCCGGCTGCAGCAGCACGTCGTCGAAAGTCAGCGCTTCGGCGCCCGTTGCGGATTCAATGATTCGAGCCATGGCCAATTTCCTTACAATATAGGAAGCCCGTCCCGGCGGGAGATACCGGAAGCGTTCTTCAGGAATGGGAAGTTGGCGAGGGCTGGTAACACGGTTATGACAGGATGGGAATAGCAAAAAGCGGGGCTTCTTCCGATACCCCGCCTTCAGATCCATAAAACTGACTGCTGTCAGATGTCGAACTGGTAGCTCTTCGGCACGAATCGGTAGCCGGTATCCTTCTTTTCCACGAAACCGACCGCCGGGAACGGCATATGGTAGCCAAGGAAGGCAACCTTGTCGGTCGCAAGCATATCGAACACCTTCTTGCGGGTCGCGGCGGCGGCTGCCTTGTCCATATCAAAGCGGACTTCCCATTCCGGCTTTTGAAGCGACAGCACATAGTGGTTTGCCGTATCTGCCGTCAGGATCAGGCGCTTGCCCGCGGATTCGACGTTGTAGATCATGTGGCCCGGCGAATGACCGAAGGCCGCCATGCCGGTAATGCCGGAGGTCACGGACGCATTGTCACCAACGAACTTCGTCTTCTCCGCCAACGGCTTGACGTTTGCCAGAACGCCCTTCTGGCCGCCTTCTGCAGGTGTGCCAGCCCGGGCAGGATTGGTCCAGAAGTCATATTCCGCCTGGCCCGCGATGTAGCGCGCATTAGCGAAGGTCGGCTTTCCATCTTCCATCAGGCCGCCAATGTGATCGCCATGCATGTGGGTGATTACAACAACAGTCACGTCTTCCGGCTTGTAGCCAACGGCCTTGATGCCTTCCAGCAGTCGGCCCGTACCCTGTGCGCGTCCGGCCTGGCCAAGGCCCGTGTCGAACAGCACCACATCGCTTCCGGTATCGATAATGACCGGAGCGAAGGAGTTCACGAACTGGTCCTTCGGCAGGAAATTCTCGGCCAGCAGGGCGCCGACAGCATCCGCGCTCTGGTTGGTGCCGAAGGTCTCATTCGGTTTGCCGGAGGGTCTTGCCCCATCCTTCAGAACGAAAACCTTGAAGTCTCCCAGCTTGAAGCTGTGCGTCTCCGGCGGCAATTGTGTCGTCATGCTTTTATCCGTCGATGCTTGAGGAGCGGTCTGCGCGAAGGCGCGACTCGAGATAATTGTCGGCGCCGCCAAAATTCCCGCACCGGTTGCGCCCAGAAGTGCGCGCCGTCCAAATTTCCATCCTGCCATCTATCCCTCCAAACAGTACGATAATCGCGGATCGTCGTGATTGCGCGACCGGACCGAGAGATAATGGAGGTATCGATAATGAAAACTCCGCTCACGTAGACGTGAAAATGCTCACAGTCGCGTGAAAGCACTGGCGAGGCGAAAGCGAGGGGCGTAGTGAGTGACACAATCTTTGTTGAGCGTGACCGCATGAACCGCATCGTACCGCTGATCCTCGCCGTAGCCCTGTTCATGGAACACATGGACTCCACCGTTATCTCGACAGCTTTACCGGCCATCGCGATGGATCTCGGCGTAAGCCCGATCACGCTCAAGCTGGCGCTTACCTCCTATATGGTGTCGCTGGCGGTCTTCATCCCGATCAGCGGCTGGATGGCAGACAAGTTCGGCGCGAAGAACGTTTTTCGGCTGGCCATCGGCGTTTTCGTCGTCGGCTCGATTTTTTGTGCGATTTCCTCGTCCGTCTTCAGCTTCGTCATGTCACGCTTCCTGCAGGGCATGGGCGGCGCGATGATGACACCCATCGGTCGCCTCGTTCTGCTCAGAACGACGGACCGCAAGGATCTCGTTTCGGCCATGGCGCTGCTAACGATTCCGGCACTGGTCGGCCCGCTGACCGGTCCGCCGATCGGCGGCTTTATCACCACCTATTTCACCTGGCACTGGATCTTCATCATCAATGTACCGATCGGGATCATCGGCATCTGGCTATCTTCCGTGCATCTTCCGGAGATTCCTCCCCGCGGAGCGCCGCCGCTGGACAAGATCGGGTTCGTTCTGACCGCTGTTGCGGCGGCAGGACTCGTGTTCGGGCTATCCGTCGTCAGTCTTCCGGCTCTGCCACCAGCGATCGGCATCGGCACGACGCTGCTGGGCATACTCTGCGGAGGGCTTTACATCCTGCATTCGCGGCGTCACCCGAACCCCATCCTGAAACTGGAGATCTTCCGCAACACGGCCTTCCGGGCTGCGACCACCAGCGGTTCGCTTTTTCGAATAGCAACCGGTGCCGTTCCTTTTCTCATGCCGTTGATGTTGCAGCTGAGCTTCGGGATGACGCCGTTTCAATCGGGCCTCACCACTTTTGCCGGGGCTGCTGGCGCGCTGACAGTCAAGTTTGTTGCAAAGCGTGCCTTCGCCGCCATCGGGTTCAGAACGGCACTCATGAGCGCAAGCGTCGCAGGTGCGGCAATGACCGCCGTGAACGCGCTGTTCACTGCAGCCACGCCGCCGCTCATCATCACGTTTTTCCTATTTGCATCGGGCCTTGCGCGGTCGCTGTTCTTCACGGGCGCAAATGCTCTGAGCTATTCCGACATCGGAGATGACGAGGCGAGCCAGGCAACGTCCATCAGTTCCGTCATGCAGCAGGTCAGTCTGGCGCTTGGCGTGGCCTTTGCAGCGCTCGTACTGGAGTCTTCCTCCTATATCTCAGGAACGCACCTGCAACTGGCGGATTTTCATCTGGCCTTCCTGATCGTCTCGGCGATCTCGCTCTGTTCGATCATCCCGATCCTCTCGCTACCGCGCCATGCGGGCGCAAGCGTCTCCGGCCATCGCATCAGAACCGCCGATCCGGCAGAGGCGCCGGGCGAATAGATCGCTGCTACTCCTCAGCGGTCTCGCTCTCGATTGTAGCATCTTCCGCATCCTGAACAGCCTTGCGGCCTTTGAAGCCCTTGGCCAGCAGGAACATTTCGACCGATTCGGAACGGGAGGAGGCAGGCTTGATGTGCATGACCTGCCGAAAATTCTGCTTGAGCATGTTCAGCAGATCTTTCTCCGTACCGCCCTGGAAGGTTTTCGCCAGAAAGTGCCCACCTTCCGCCAGAACTTCTACAGCGAAATAGGCCGCCACTTCGCACAGATGCATGGTGCGCAGGTGGTCCGTCTTCTGGTGGCCGGTGGTCGGCGCCGCCATATCGGACATCACGAGGTTTGGCGTTCCGCCAACAGCTTCCATCAGCTGGCGTGGCGCATCATCATCCAGAAAGTCGAGTTGCAGGATCTTGACACCGGGAATGGGTGCGACTTCGAGGAAGTCGATGGCCGCAACGCGCACATCCTCCTCCGTCGATCCGGTCACTTTCGCGGCAATCTGCGACCAGCTTCCGGGCGCGGCGCCAAGGTCAATGATCCGGCGAGCGCCCTTCAGGATCTGGTGCTTCTCGTCGATTTCCAGCAGCTTGAAAGCGGCACGGGCGCGATATCCCTCCAGCTTCGCCCGCTGGACATAGGGGTCGTTGATATGACGCTCCAGCCATCGGCGAGACGACGCCTTGAGCTTGCCCTTCTTGACCTTTTGACCGAGCTTTCGGCCGATCGGTGTTTTCGTCATCTGTGCGTCTCCCCGGCACTGCGGGCCGAATGTTCAGCGCGGCGTCCGCGCGCGCGGCGCCAGACACCATCATCCGCCATCATATCTGTCAGCAGGCCTTCACGAAGGCCGCGGTCGGCGACACGCATGCGTCGCGATGGCCAGCGACGGCGGATAGCCTCCAGAATGGCACATCCGGCGAGCACCAGATCTGCCCTGTCCGGCCCAATGCAGGGATTGGTTGCCCTGCCCTCGAAATCCCAGGACAGAAGTTTCTCCTGCATGGCGCTGACTTCCGCGTCCGACAACCAGAGCCCATCCACCTTGCGGCGATCATAGCGTGGCAGATCGAGGTGAACGCCGGCAAGCGTCGTTACCGTGCCAGAGGTTCCGATAAGGTGGAATTCGGGATCCGGCTCCTGACCGTCGGTTTCACCAAAGTTCGGGCAATCGAAACCTGCAAGCATGGTTTCGACCTCCGCCACCATGGCCGAGAAAACGGTGGGTGTGACATCGCGCCCACCATGGCGCTCCGAAAGTGTAACCACGCCCACCGGCAGCGATGTCCAGTGCGTGATGTGGTTGGCCAACCGGCTGGAGCGATTGTCCTGAATGCGAATGACCGCGATTTCAGACGAGCCGCCGCCGATGTCAAACAGAACGACCGAGCGCGCTTCGCGCCCGACCAGCGACGAGCAGCCGGAGACGGCAAGCCGCGCTTCCGTTTCCCGATCGATGATTTCCAGCGTCAGTCCGGTCTCGCGGGTGACACGCTCAAGGAAATCCTCGCCATTGGCCGCTGCACGGCAGGCCTCCGTCGCAATCAAACGCATCTTGCGGATCTGGCGGGAGGCAAGCTTGGAAGCGCAGATTTTGAGCGCCTCTACGGCACGATCCATGGCCTCGTCGGAAAGCCTTCCGGTCGCGGCCAGTCCTTCACCCAGACGAACAATGCGCGAGAACGCATCCACGACGCGGAACTGCCCCGGGCGCGTTGGCTGTGCAATCAGCAGACGGCAGTTATTGGTGCCAAGATCGAGCGCCGCGTAGAGATCATCGGCCTGCGAGCGTCGGCGCTGGTCCGCGAACTGGTCACCGCCAGATGACGTGCGTGCCGGTTGATCGGAAGCATGCCTGAGGTGCGCCGGGCCCTTTGAATGGCCGCCTTTCGCCTGATGCGGCTTTGCCGTGCCAGTAGTTGCCATCGAGGGAGAAGTCTGGAGCGCTTTCGCACCCGCCCCGCCCTTTCCATGCCCATGAGACTGCGTGGCGAGCGGGCGCCCCTGCAGACCACGCGCCTGGTGCGCCTTCTTGCCTCGCCCCTTGCGCCGGCCTGCATTTGGCGCATGACCTGCCGCGTTAGCCGACTTGGCCGACGTCGCGTCCGGCCCCGATTGAGCATCGGCATTTGCAGGTCCCGCTGCGCCCGCTTGCGCACCCGCGCTACCGCCCGGCGATCCGCCAGACTGGCCGTTGCCACGCGCACGGCGGCGCTTTCGCTTTCGCGGGGAGAGTTGTTCCTGTGTTTCCGGCCGTCGGACTTCAGAACGGGCCTGCGCGTCGTGTACACGCGAGCCTTCAGGCGCAGCAATCTGCTTGCCGCCCCGTTTCGCCCTGCGGCGACGGCGGGGTTTACCCCCGGGTCGCCCATCTGCCGACGTACCACCTACGGGCGGCTTTCCGCCGCTATCGGGGTTCATCACTGTCTTATTCCATGGCCGCGCCCAGAGCATTGCTTGCCCGCAGCGGCGTTAATCGTTTCGTTGGCAACAGGATAACAGCCTCTGGCGAATTCGCCAATGGCTTTATCCAGAAAGCTTGAAGAGGCAAATCATGCCGAGAATGCTCCCCGACGGACGGCGCATTTTTCACCACACGGGAAAATTTCAGCTCTCCTCAAAAAACTTGCCGACCGCTCTTGATCACCTGCGGAATTCTGTTAGAAGGGCGCTCACGATGTTGCGGGGTAAAAATGCATCGGGCTTCTTCTCCGACGAAAGCCTGCATCGCCATTACAAGGGCGTAGCTCCTTGCGATTGGGGAATAGTTCAATGGTAGAACGGCGGACTCTGACTCCGTTAATCTTGGTTCGAATCCAGGTTCCCCAGCCAAACTCTTTTTCTCGTTTATTCTCAGTTACTTAGATTGTTGACGCAATCAGCAACCGGAACAGTTTGCCTAAGCACCTATCCGGATCAGCATACATGTACGCCTCAAGGGAGTAAGGTTGTTCGAAGCAGCAGGAGTTCACGCTGGGATCGTTGCCTGACACCGCTCTATCAAAGCTCCGCGATCTTGAACCGGGCGAACGGATAAGGACATGCTTTCCGTGTCCGCTTTTTGCGTGCGGTCGGCACCCATAGAATTTGGGCTGCCCTTTCCGTCTTGGCAGTCAATGTCACCTTATCCAAAAAAATTTGGTTTGACCTATTTCAGCCCAAAGATAACCCGCTGCACCACCCTGCAACCATATGCTGAATTCATGCTTCGTCTGGTAACAGCTGAGGGGGCAAGAATGCGCTTACTGAGATCTAAGGGAACCAGCTACACACGATTTGAGGGACGTCGCGGCCGAGCTAGAGAATAAAGGCGGCCCTCCAGCCGCTCAGGAGGAACGCCGGCCACTCCCTTCACGCGGATTGATGCTCAAGAGCAAATCCACCGATCGAAGCCAAGAAGATGGGGCAGTTCGATTTGCCCTCTTATATCGCGAGAACTCATCTCGGCACCTGCCTTTGGAATCTTTTCGCCGATCTGCAGTTCGAGGACGTGCCGCTGCAGGATCCTGAATATCAGCTATATCTTAAGCGCTGGCAGGCCAAGGTTCATCCCTATGCCCGGCATGAAGTGAACTGGAAGAAGCCGGAGACAGATGACAATGCCAAGGACATTGTCGAAGCGCGGGCTGCTAGCGGTAGCACGAGCGGAGCCCCAGTCTCAAAGACTCGCTGGACATCCGTCTTTAAAGTTCCCATTGGCGCATCAGGCGCTGAAGCCTACCGCGAGGCTGCCGGCAAGATCGAAGATCATCTCCGACTGCAGGAACTGACGATCGAGGGCAAAGAGCGAAAGAGTGACAAGCGGCCGACAGGCTACGGCTTCATCAACAAGCGCGGTGAGATCATCACACTCAATGCGACCGACCCCCGTGATCTTGAGGGTTTTGAAAAACACAAGGTCTGGTCGGAAGAGCTTGAAGATCTCTACACTCGACACGGCGACGTCGCTCGTCAGATCATCGAGGGGTTCAGAGCCGAATCGCGCAAGGGTCGCCCCAGACAGAGGATCGGAGCCGCTCTATACGACCACTTCGGCAAAGTTCTGAATGACCCCTCTATTCCGGAAGAGAAGCGCCAGGAACTGTGGAACCTTCACAATCGCATCCGGCATTTTTATCGCTCTCTTGCCGAGAGCACACGTTTGCTGGAAGCCCTGAGAACCGGCGACAACAACAAGCTTCGTTTCCTTCTGCCACAGAACATGGACGAGCTGCTGGCGCGCGTTGGCGGCAAACGAGATGCGACTCGTCTCACCCGCAAAATCAGGCTTGGCAAGATCATTGCGCACTCCGTGGACATCTGCTCCGGACATGCGGGCGCTGATTTCAACTCGCTCGTCCGCAAGGCCATGGACTACTACACCACGAGCGTCGGCCAGTCAGACATCAAGAGAAACAAGGCCTTCGTCCGTGTCGTGCGGAATGCGGTCGCATTCTCGATCAGGACTCATGCAACTTGGCTGGCAGAAGGTGTCAATCTTCATGCAGAAAACAGCTTCAACGCCGACAAGGCCGGCGGACGAAAGCCTGCTTATCGGGACCTCACACTGAACAAGACGGCTGCCGGCGCTCTCGAATGCACGAAGATCGAAAAAATAGTATCGCATGCTAGACTGATCTTCGGGGCAAGGAAGCACGAATTCCAGATGGACTCTGGACGCACGGATAAAGCTGCTGCTGCAATTAGCCGGACCGATGTTCTGTTTGACGGGAGCGATCTGGACAAGGAAGTGCTCTGGGGACTGTTGCGACTGGCGGCTCTTGTCCGCAACCGCAGTTATCACTTCGACACAAAGAAGCGCTTCTTGAATACGCTAGAGAGCGGGCTGCTGCGGCCTCCGGCGAGCAAGAACGAATTGTATTCAAACCCGGACGTCGAACGGCCTGGTTCTGTTCAGAGTCATCGAATATAGAGACTAGTGACATCCAAGATCTGAGCAGTCGCATAGCGAATAGGCTCTCCGGATCTGAGTTGCCACCTCTTGGGGAAGCGGCGGCAACCATCAAGGAGACCATCCTTGACGCCCTACCCGAACGATTTAGAAGCGAAGCAACAAGACTAGAAGACCGATTCAACAATCAATTTTCCATCACTCCGACTGATGATGGCTCGACAGCGATTGAGCTCGCGGTAGCCCAAGAGCTGTCCCGGGTCGCTCTTGGCGTCGAATTCGTTATTGCCCAGCCTCGTACTTAAAGGGCAATGAACCATGCGGGAGCGGAACGGTTACCCTTGCCAAAGCCCTAGGGAACAGCCCCACACCTGCCATGCGACGGAGAAGGTCAGCAGGCTGTAGGCGGCGCGGCGCGCAAACTGGCGTCCATCCGAACCCCATAATGGTCAACTTTTACTTACGCTAATCACCTCATCCGAGGTCGCAAATATCAGCCGTCAGCAGTGCGTTCTTGAGCGGAAATAAATGCCGCTCTCCCGCCATGTTGACGTCGGCCCAAAGCCAGGGCACAAAGATAGCATCCATGGTCGCTCGCGGCAGGAAAACATAGGAAATCAAAGGCGATTTTGTTAAGCCTTTGAAATCATATGAGAATCCATGTCTCCCAACCAAAAAACCTCCAGACGTTAGGTGATGTTTGTACTTAATTACATCATGGGTTGACCCGAGATAGTGCAACTTCTTGCGGACTTTCGTGGCAAAGTAGATGACAGGTTCGCCTAAGCCTTATTCTGTGCAAAGCATAAATATGATTTAGAGCACCTCCCAATATCGCAGATTGGAGCTGTACACTTCATCCGTTGGTTCATTGCATTTCCTTAACGAGAAATCGCCGCACGCGACTGCACCAGTGCAATGAATTTGACATTGATTCCTGCCTGCAACACGCTCTCAGCGCAAACGTACAATGCGGAAACTCAAAGAGCATCATGTAGTTGCTGAAGCATGTCGTCGCTAAAAGTGTGCAGCGGTTTTGCGATAACGACATGCGATGAGAAAAGACCTAAAGCGTTAGAAGCGAATCTGAAAGATCGCGACACGCTTTAGCAGTCCAGAAGAAAGAGTCCGTCATGAGTGTGGCCTTCGTAAATGAAGAGAGTGCAGAAACGGCAGCGGAAACCCTGTTGCCGGACCGCCCCATATCGCCGCATCCAAACCTTGTGACCGAGGCTGGACTGGAGCAAATGAAGCGGCAGCTGGAGGAAGCGCGAGAGGCCTACCAGGCGTCCAGCGCAATCGACGACATTAACGAAAGAAGACGACAGGCTGCCGGACCGCTGCGTGACCTGCGCTATCTGACGGAACGGGTAAGGACTGCCCAGATCGTACCGGATCCGACAGATACCGAGGTGGTCGCTTTCGGCCACACCGTCACCTTCTCAAGGGAGGACGGCAGGGTTCAGACCTACCGGATCGTGGGGGAAGATGAAGCAGACCCCAAGGCAGGCAGCATCTCTTACGTATCGCCCGTTGCGAGGCAGCTTGTGGGAAAACGTGTGGGCGATGTCGTCATGGCGGGCGGACAGGAACTGGAACTGCTTTCCATCACCCTTCAAGACGTGTGTTAACGTCAACCAGAAAGCCGCTTGAGTGCGAGGACCTCGGCTTCCATTAGATTGCGGCTTTCACCTTTTGCCAGATCTCCAAGCGTCAGATCGCCGATAGCAACGCGCACGAGCCTGAGACATTCGACCTGATGCGCCTCCAGCATTCGGCGGATCTGCCGGTTCTTGCCCTCATCGAGCACAATTTCCAGCCAGGCGTTTTTCTCGCCCTGCCGCAAGACATCCACGCGTCTGGCGCTCAGTCTTTCTTCGTCATGCACCACGCCGGCTCGCAGGCCCTCAATGAGCGTGTCGTCCGCAGGCCCATCGATCTGTACATGGTAAGTTTTAGAAACATGCGTTCTGGGATCGAGCAGGGCATCAGCAAATCGCGTATCGTTGGTGAAGAGCAACAGGCCTTCGCTCGCCTTGTCCAGACGTCCGACCGGGGAAACATGCCGGTCCGGCAGATGTTTCAGGCAATCATAGACTGTTGCCCGACCCTGCGGATCGTGACGGGTGGTGACGAGGCCGCGCGGTTTGTTGAGCATCAGATAAACATGGTCTTCTGCGACGACCGGTCGGCCATCCACGCTGATATTTGCGGTGTCGAGGTCCAGCCAGGTTTCGAGGTCAGTCGTGATATTTCCATCAAGGGAAACGCGGCCCGCGCGCATGAGTTCTTCCCCTTGCGTGCGCGAACAGAAGCCAAGCTTGGAAAGCGCCCGCGCCAGGGTCACGCGCTGGCCCGCAGCCGCCTTTGGCGCAGCCTTCAGTTTCGGCTTGCCGGCTTTGCCCAGCACCCTTCCCGGAGACCGGGCTGGCGGTCGCTGACCGCGCGCATTTCTGTTTCTCACCGTTGTTCTTCACTCTGTTGACCAGCCGCACGCACCATTCTACAGCGAGGGCAGTTTTGCACGACCATATTTTATAAGTGCCATAACCTGGAACTGCGATAACCCAAGTCAGGAAGTGAGACGATCTTGAACACTGACCTCATCACTCAGGAACTCGTAACGCTGCGCGACTATTGGCGTTATGCCATTTCGCGCTTCAACGCGGCAGATCTGGCCTATGGTCACGGCACTAGAAATGCAGGCGATGACGCTGCTTTCCTGCTGCTCGATTCGCTCGACCTGCCGATCGATACGCTGGACCCGTTTCTGGATGCAAGACTTCTGCCCCACGAACGCAAGCTTCTGGCGGAGCGGATCGAGACGCGCGTTTCCACACGCAAGCCGTCCTCTTACATAACCGGTCATTCCTACATCCAGGGTGTGCGCTTTCATGTGGACGAGCGGGTCATCGTTCCTCGCTCGCATATCGGCGAAATCCTGTTTGCGGAATACACCAACCCGCATGGCTCCAACTGGCTGCCGGATCCGATGATGGTGGAACGTGCCGTGGATATCTGCACCGGTTCCGGCTGTCTGGCCGTTATCATGGCGAAGTTCTTCCCGCAGGCGGAGGTCGATGCGGTTGACCTGTCAGCCGATGCTTTGGAAGTCGCCAGGCTCAACGTCGCCGAGCACGAGGTGGAGGGTCAGGTGACGCTTCATCAGGGTGATCTCTTCAAGCCGCTTGATGGACGACGCTACGATCTCATCATCACCAATCCGCCCTATGTGGATCATGAAGCCCTTGCCGGCTACCCGCCGGAATATCAGGCCGAGCCGCGCATGGCCCATGATGGCGGAGAAGACGGACTTGATCTCGTTCGCGAAATCCTGCGCGAGGCACCGAAATATTTGACGCCCGAGGGCGGCCTGTTGTGCGAAATCGGTTCCGGTCGCGAAATTCTGGAAGAGGAATTCCCGCATCTGGAATTCACCTGGCTGGAGACAGCAGAATCCCAGGATGCAGTGTTCTGGATTACGGCGGAACAGCTCGGTATTGAATAGGCTTCTCGCCTCTCCCGGTTGGAAACACCCTTGCAGTCGCTCCCTTCCGTGATATCTCTGCCTCACTAATGCATATCGCGCTCAACCGGATTCGGTTGAGCGCGATATGCATTAATTTAAAGTCTTACAGCGTCGTTCGCGCGTTCAATCGAACGCGCCGCGCTGTAGCTTATGGAGGCAGAGATCATGTCAGAGACGAAAGTGGCACTCATTACGGCGGGCGGCAGCGGCATGGGCGCGGCAGCCGCAAAGCGGCTCGCCGCCGATGGCTACAAGGTTGCCATCCTTTCCTCCTCCGGCAAGGGCGAAGCCTTGGCCACAGAGCTTGGCGGCATCGGCGTGACCGGCTCCAACCAATCGAACGATGATCTCAAGCGGCTGATCGATGGCGCCATGGAAAAGTGGGGCCGGATCGACGCGCTGGTGAACTCTGCCGGCCATGGACCGCGCGCGCAGCTTCTGGATATCACCGACGAGCAGTGGCACACCGGCATGGATGTCTATCTCATGAACGTCATCCGCCCGGTTCGACTGGTGGCGCCCATCATGCAGGCGCAAAAGGCTGGCACCATCGTCAACATCTCGACCGCCTGGGTGTTCGAGCCATCGCCCATGTTCCCCACCTCTGCCGTGTTCCGTGCGGGTCTTGCGGCCTATACGAAACTGTTTGCCGATACTTATGCCATCGACAATGTGCGCATGAACAATGTTCTGCCAGGCTGGATCGACAGTCTGCCCGGCACGGAGGAGCGGCGTGAGAGCGTGCCGATGAAGCGCTATGGCACGATGGAGGAAATCGCGGCCACCATCTCCTTCCTCGTTTCCGAAGGTGCGGGCTATATCACCGGCCAGAGCCTGAAAGTGGATGGCGGATTGATGCGCTCCGTTTGATGTCAGAAGGTTGGCGGCGTGCAGGCGCTGATGACCTCGCAGGGAACAGGCCCGACACAGCGGAAACGATGTGGTCTGCGGCTCTCGAAATAATAGGCATCGCCGGGTCCGAGGATCCGGCGCTCTTCATCCACCGTCACCTCAAGACGGCCGGACAGCACGATACCGCCCTCCTCTCCTTCGTGAACAAGCGGGACCTTGCCCGTATCGGCGCCCGGCTGATAGCATTCCTTCAGGATCTGCAGACTACGGCCAAACAGATTATCGCCGATCTGGCGATAGGAGATCTTGCCCTTGCCGATCTCGACAAGCTCTTCTGCCGCATAGAAGGCCTTCTTCGGCTTATCCGGCTCGAAGGCGAAGAATTCGGCGAGCCCGATGGGAATGCCATCGAGAATGCGCTTCAGTGCCCCAACGGATGGATTGGAGGCGTTCGATTCGATCAACGATATAGTGGAGTTTGTTACACCAGCGCGCTTGGCCAGTTCCCGCTGTGAAAGCTTATGGGCCATGCGCAGATGGCGAAGACGGTTACCCACATCGACAGACACGATAGATCCACTGTTTCGGATGTTGAAGATATCGCAAATCCTGCAACTTCTATATCGAAAAATCAATAGCTTACAGATTGAGAGAAAAGGACTTGTTGGCATCTCAAAAATCGCCCACACCAGCATGACATGCTGTGCCGAAGGAGCCGAACCGCCATGGACTACACAAAGCAATCCAACACACCGACGCTGGAAAATTTCTGGATGCCGTTCACGGCGAACCGTCAGTTCAAGGCCGCTCCTCGCCTGCTCGCCAGCGCGAGTGGCATGTATTACACCGACGTCGATGGTAATACGGTGCTGGACGGAACGGCGGGTCTCTGGTGCGTCAACGCCGGTCACGGTCGCAAGCGCATTGCCGATGCCGTGGAACGACAGCTGCGCACGCTGGATTTTGCCCCAACCTTCCAGATGGGCCATCCGATCGCGTTCGATTTTGCCGAAAAACTGGGAAGGATCGCGCCGGGTGGTGCTGCCGCTGAGCTTGACCGCGTCTTCTTTACAGGCTCCGGATCCGAGTCCGTCGATACCGCCCTGAAGATCGCGATCGCCTATCAGCGCGCCATCGGCCAGGGTACGCGCAGCCGCATCATCGGTCGCGAGAAGGGTTATCACGGCGTCGGCTTCGGCGGAATTTCCGTCGGCGGCCTCGTCAATAATCGTCGCGTCTTCCCGCAGATCCCAGCCGACCACATGCGCCATACGCTGGATATCGAGCGCAATGCCTTCTCCAAGGGTCTGCCGGCGCACGGTCTGGAACTGGCGGAAGATCTGGAGCGCCTGGTCCAACTGCATGGGCCGGAAACCATTGCCGCCGTCATCGTCGAGCCGATGTCTGGTTCTGCCGGCGTCATCCTTCCGCCAAAGGGCTATCTGGAGCGCATTCGCGCGATCTCGCAGAAATACGGCATCCTGCTGATCTTCGATGAAGTCATCACCGGTTTCGGTCGCCTCGGCACACCTTTTGCAACCGACTATTTCGGCGTCGTGCCGGATCTCGTCACCACGGCAAAGGGCCTGACGAATGGTGCCATCCCGATGGGCGCGGTATTCGCCAGCCGCAAGGTCTATGACGGGCTGATGAACGGACCGGAGAATGCCATAGAGCTCTTCCACGGCTACACCTATTCCGGCCATCCGGTGGCCAGCGCCGCTGGCATTGCGACACTGGAAATCTATGCGGAAGAAAACCTTCTGACGCGCGCTGCCGGTCTGGCAGAGACCTGGCAGGAGGCGCTGCATAGCCTGAAAGGTCATCCGCATGTGGTGGATGTGCGCAATCTCGGCCTCGTTGGCGCCATCGAACTTAGCCCGCGTGATGGTGCACCGGGAACGCGCGCTTATGACGTGTTCGTCGATTGCTTCAAAAAGGGCCTGCTGATCCGTGTGACGGGCGATGTCATTGCTCTCTCGCCGCCGCTGATCATCGAGAAGGAACAGATCGAGACGATCGTTTCCATGATCGGCGATGCCCTGAAGCGTGTCGCGTAAAAGTGTGAAGCGGTTTTACGGTTACGACACGCGACCCGACAATTCTGTGAAGCGTGTTGCTTGATGCAACGCAAGATACCCCTGATGAGATTTCATCGGGGGTATTCAACTGTTTTCCGTCATGCTCGGGCTTGTCCCGAGCATCTACAACCAACTGGTTTGGTCAACTTCAGTAGATTCTCGGCAGAAGGCCGAGAATGACGTCGGGTTAACGTGTACGTTATCCCAAGGTTACCAAAGATCGACGTGGCGGTTCACGTCCTTGTAGAGCAGATACCGGAAGCGCCCCGGTCCACCGGCATAGCAGGCCTGCGGGCAGAAGGCGCGCAGCCACATGAAATCTCCGGCCTCGACTTCTACCCAGTCATCATTCAGGCGATAGACCGCCTTGCCTTCCAGAACATAGAGACCGTGCTCCATGACATGCGTTTCCATGAACGGAATGAGCGCACCCGGCTGGAAAGTCACGATATTCAGGTGCATGTCGTAGCGCACGTCCGCGGGATCGATGAAGCGAGTGGTTGCCCATTTTCCATCGGTATCCGGCATGGCGGAAAGCTGGTGGTCATCCTCATGGCTGAAGATGGCAGGAGGCAGTTCCAGCCCCTCGACAGCCTGAAACTTCTTGCGCACCCAATGGAATTTGGCGAGGCTCTGGCTGTTGTTCTTCAGGGTCCATTTCGCCCCTGCAGGCAGATAGGCAAACGAGCCTTCGCGCAATTCGTGGGCTGTGCCATCCAGCACTATGGTCATTTCGCCTTCGACCACGAAGATGGCTGCCTGGGCTGCCGCGTTCGGCTCGGGCCTTTCGCTGCCGCCACCAGGCGCGACCTCCATGATGTACTGCGCGAAGGTCTCGGAAAAACCGGTCATCGGTCGGGCGATGATCCAGGCGCGCGTCGCATCCCAATGTGGCAGCACGCTGGTGACGATATCCGACATGACCCGCTTCGGGATGACTGCATAGGCAGTCTTGAACGTTGCCTTGCTCGACAGAAGCTCCGTCTGCCCCGGAAGTCCGCCCATGTTGGAATAGTATCGTCCTGATATCATGCCCATGTCTCCGTCGGGTGATGCCCCGCCATGTTGTCTGACAGCGGCATCGATTCCTCCTGTCATATCCTCAAGCGAAGTCGAAATAAATCGAGAACTCATGGTGCTTCGTGATCTGGGGCTGTCAACCTGCGCCCAAGGATCCAGCCTTCCCAATCACGACAAGCCGCCAGATCCGGCACTCCGTCGGTGTGTCTTCCCTCAACGATCTCGATCATCGGAAGCAGGCCCATCAGCGCGTCAAAGCGATCTTCGCCGCTAGCATCACTGCCGAAGCAATCGTCGATCATTTCGAGCAGCCCGTCATCCGGTTGCAGATCCGGCCTCGCCGCCAACCATTGCCGGATAGTGGGCGCGAACCGCTGCCGGTCCTCCTGCCTTCGCTTGCTCCATACCGGGTTTCGCGGAATGCCAATTTTCGCATAGGCATCCGCCGGATAGCTTTCTGCGACGACTATCTTATGGGCTCCAAACAGATCAACCAGACCGCCATCGAAGGGCCAGATGCCGATCCTTTGACGAAAGGGCTGGATCAGTTCTCGCCACCCGGCAATTGCCGCCTTGCCCACCTGCGATGCACCCATGGTCCAGAACAGCATGGAAGGTGGCGAAAGGCCTGGAGCCGGACGCTCGCACAGACGCAGCAAATTCTCTCTCCCGATACCCAAGCCCTCGAACAGATGTGCCTGAAGCGTGCCGCCAGAGCGCGCCGGATAAAAGGGACGCCTCAGCGAAATCTCTGAAGGTTTGTCAGCGGGGCGAAACCAGTCCGACCATTCATCGTGACCAAGCACATCGAGCAGATCCCGGAAATTCGCGAAGCCAGTCTTTTCGCCATAAGTGTTTGGAACACCGATCGGGAAGTCGAAACCGAAAAACACACAACCATTTCCCTGATTTCGCTTGGCGATTCGATCGAACAGGGAAATGGTCGATCCAACTTTTTCAGGAGCAGAGATCAGCCAATTCGTTCCGTAGCGACAGGCGAGCGTCATCCACCGTTTTTCATCGACTACACTCCAATCGCAGTGCACAAGACAGGAAGGTTTCATGGACCCGTTTCTACCTCGTTCTCTTTATTGAACATTTGAAACTTCTCAACTGCCCACACACTCAGCGATCCTATGCATCGACACATTGATTGAGCAGATGCAGCACACAAGAACATACGATCTGAGTTGCATTTTATATATTTATTCAATTTTACCCTGCATTATCTTTTCTCTTAGACCAAAGTCGTTCTGATTCAGGCATCAGGCCTGTGCTAGCTTCAAAATCCCAGGTTATCGTTTTGACGATGATGGATACGCAGGGCAAGCTTGGTCCACCTAGATGGACCAATGGGAACTGGAGGGCGTGCCGCCATGGGGGCACGTGAAAGCCTTGAGGCGGTAGAGGGCCGAACTTAAGGCAAGCGAAAGCTACGGAGGTGGCGATCGCGATGGATGTTGAAAGACATTTTCCGGTCGACAGGCCGGACACAAGGAGGAGGAATACATGGCAGCAATCGAGATGAATGCGAGGGACCGTTCACGGCCCATGACCGCAGAGGAAAAGAAGGTCATCATGGCCTCTTCTGCCGGTACAATCTTCGAGTGGTACGACTTTTATCTCTACGGTTCACTGGCCGCCATCATCGGCGCGCAGTACTTCACCGCGTTCCCAGAAGCCACGCGGAACGTGTTTGCGCTTTTGGCCTTCGCTGCCGGCTTCATCGTGCGTCCGTTCGGCGCGCTGGTGTTCGGCGCGCTGGGAGATCTCGTCGGCCGCAAGTACACCTTCCTGATGACCATTCTCATCATGGGCTTCTCCACCTTCCTGGTGGGCCTGCTGCCGGGATATAACAGCTGGGGTGCGGCGGCACCGATCATCCTGATCGTGCTTCGCATGCTTCAGGGTCTGGCACTTGGTGGCGAATATGGCGGTGCCGCGGTCTATGTGGCCGAACATGCACCGTCCAACCAGCGTGGTTATTTCACGGCCTTCATCCAGACGACCGCGACGCTCGGCCTTCTACTGTCTCTCGTGGTTATTCTGGCCGTGCAGAGCTATGTGAACGCCAACTGGGCTCCTACTGCGGTTCTCGATGCAGCCGGTGCTGCCGTCATGAACCCGGATGGCACGCCACGCATGATCAAGGCCTTCGATCTCTGGGGCTGGCGTATTCCGTTCCTCGGCTCGATCATTCTGCTGCTGATTTCGCTCTATATCCGCCTGCAGATGAACGAATCCCCTGCCTTCAAGAAGATGAAGGAAGAGGGTGCTGCCTCCAAGGCGCCGCTGCGTGAAGCATTCGGCACCTGGAAAAACGGCAAGTTTGCACTCATCGCACTCTTTGGTCTCGTCGCTGGTCAGGCCGTCGTATGGTACTCCGGCCAGTTCTATGCACTGTTCTTCCTGCAGAACGTCATCAAGGTCGACAGCTTCACGGCAAACGTCATGGTTGCCTGGTCGCTCATCCTCGGCACCGGCGGGTTCCTGTTCTTCGGTTCGCTGTCGGACAAGATCGGCCGCAAGCCCATCATCCTTGCAGGCTGCCTGATTGCGGCACTGACCTACAAATTTGTCTTCCCTCTGCTGACGCAGGTCGCCAACCCGGCACTCCATGCCGCACAGCAGACTGTCGTCACTGTCACCGCAGCCCCGGGCGACTGCTCTTTCCAGTTCAACCCGGTCGGCACAGCAAAGTTCACGTCTTCTTGCGATATCGCAAAGTCGACGCTTGCCCGTTCCTCGGTCAACTACACCTCGGTGCAGGACCCTGCGGCAACGGTTGCACAGGTGAAGATTGGCGAGACGGTCATCCCGTCCTATGACGCGACCAAGCTTGCAGGCGATGCCGCCAAGACGGCTCCGGCTGCCTTTACAAAGTCTGTCAACGATGCTCTGACGGCTGCCGGCTACCCGGCTTCCGCAGACAAGAATACGACCGTCATCAAGGCCGCCCATTTCTTCGATATCTTCAGCGGCCAGAAGATTACCGTGGTCCTGATCCTGACCTACCTCATCATTCTGGTGACGATGGTCTATGCCCCGATTGCAGCCATGCTGGTCGAACTCTTCCCGACACGCATTCGCTACTCCGGCCTCTCCCTGCCATACCACATCGGTAACGGCTGGTTCGGCGGCCTGATGCCTGCAACTGCCTTCGCCATCTCTGCGCAGACGGGCAACGTCTATGGTGGTCTGTGGTACCCGATCATCATCGCTGGTGCGACTGTCGTCATCGGTGCACTGCTGGTTCCGGGCAACACTCACAAAAAGGATATCTTTGCGGACGACGCACAGTAATCCAGACGGTTCCTTTTGAAGGAATGTGACAGGCTGGCCTCACCGCCAGCCTGTTTTGTATTTCAAGATCAACTTTTTCGTTTTTCCCAAAAGAACCAGCCGACCAGAAATACGCCGAGAATAACGGCATTGGAAACGATGCCAAGGCCGATGGACGTGAAACGCGCAACCTCTGCGCTGGCCGCCGTGGTCATGGGCAGCAGGATCGCAACGAAGACCACGCCCATGGCCAGAGGCGCCTTCATGCCCATCGTATCGCGCGTGCGGATCGCCGTGACGAGCAGGAAGAACATCATGCCGATGCGAAACGGATCCGTGAGTTGCGAAACCAAAATGTCTATCATCGATCTCCCCCCTTAAAGCGTGTCGCGGTCTTTCAGATTCGCTCCTGACGCTTTAACTGCTTTTTTATCGCATGTCGTTATCGCAAAACCGCTGCACACTTTTGCGCGAAATGCTTTAAACATCTGGTTCGCCTTCATAAACTGAAAGTACGCCCAAGTCTTGCAAAAGAGTTGTGAGGCAAGCAGCAACCACGTCATCATTGAAAAAGCCGACGGAGAGACCCCGTCGGCTTGATCGTTTGCCTGATGGATGACTTAAGCCAGTGTGTAGGCGGTCTTGACGACGGTGAAGAATTCCGCCGCGTATTTGCCCTGCTCGCGCGGGCCGAAGGAGGAAGCCTTGCGGCCACCGAAGGGCACGTGGAAATCGACGCCGGCGGTCGGAAGGTTGACCATGACCATGCCTGCTTCCGAATTGCGCTTGAAATGGGTGGCATGTTTCAGGCTGGTCGTGGCGATGCCGGCAGACAGGCCGAATGGCGTATCATTGGCAACCGCCAGGGCTTCCTCGTAGTCCTTGACGCGAATGACGGCCGCAACAGGCCCAAAGATCTCTTCGCGCGAGATGCGCATCTGGTTTGTTGCTTCGGTGAACAGCGTCGGCTGCAGGTAGAAGCCGGGGGTATCGCGTTCAATACGCTCTCCACCGAAGGCGAGCCTGGCGCCCTCCTGCTTGCCGATTTCGATGTAATCGCAATCCTGCTGGAGCTGCTTCTCATCGACCACCGGGCCGATATGTGTTCCATCCTTCAGTGCGTGATCCACGTTCAGCTTGCTCAAACGTTCTGTCAGAGCAGCCACGAACTTGTCGTGAATACCTTCCGTGACGATGAGGCGCGAAGAGGCAGTGCAGCGCTGGCCCGTGGAGAAGAAGCCGGAATTGGCAGCCGCTTCGACAGCAACGCCAAGATCTGCATCATCCAGAACCACCATCGGGTTCTTGCCGCCCATTTCCAGCTGGAACTTGCGATTATGCTCGATGGAAGACAGCGCCACGCGCTTGCCGGTGCCGGTGGAGCCGGTGAATGTGATGCCTGCGAGATCCGGGCTATCCAGCATGGCCTGACCAACAACCGAGCCGCGGCCCATCACAAGGTTCAGCACGCCCTTTGGCAAACCCGCACGATGGAGAATGTCGACGATGGCCCAGGAGCAACCGGGAACCAAATCCGCTGGCTTGAAGACCACCGTGTTACCATAGGCAAGTGCCGGGGCAATCTTCCAGGCGGGAATGGCGATCGGGAAGTTCCACGGCGTGATGATGCCGATTGGACCCAGCGGCTCGCGGGTAATTTCGACGCCAATGTTCGGGCGCGCGGAGGGAAGCACTTCGCCTGCCAGACGCAGGGTTTCACCGGCAAAGAAATCGAAGATCTGCGCGGCACGGATGGTCTCGCCAATGCCTTCCGGAAGAGTCTTGCCTTCTTCCTGCGAAAGCAGGCGTCCGAGTTCCTCCTTGCGGGCGAGGATCTCATCCGCCGTCTTCTTCAAAATCGCGTGGCGCTCCAGAATGCCGGAACGGGACCAGGCCGGGAATGCGGCTTTGGCTGCGGCAATAGCCGCCTTGGCATCGTCAGCAGAGGCCTTCGCATAAACGCCGACGACGTTCTTGGTATCGGACGGATTGATGTTTTCCGAACCTTGTGTGCCGACCCATTCACCGGCAATGAGATTTTGATGGATGGTCATGAATGCCTCCCTTTCGCTACGTGCTTTTCATAGTAGTTCCACGATCCGGCAGCCGCCGGATCAGCATGGATCCCTCACTTATCATATATCTCAGCCAAATAAATATGATAAGTTGATTTAAGCATCGGTTAGACCCGCTGGCCCTGCCAGGGTTGAAGGTTTTTGAGTGCGCCCTACATAAGTTGTGACATGAGGTCGTCGATCGACGACATGGCGACGCAGGCACATGTCAACTTCGGCCGCCGCGCGCCGATCTTGATACCATTAGCATAGGACCGGTAACAAGCTGCAAGGTTTGAACGGTTACGATGCAAAGGAGATGTTTTGCAGGTTCTAGTTCGAGATAACAATGTCGATCAGGCCCTCCGGGTCTTGAAGAAGAAGATGCAACGTGAAGGTATCTTCCGGGAGATCAAGGCGCGTAGCGCCTATGAAAAGCCGTCCGAAAAGCGCGCATGAGAAAAGTCGGAAGCCATCCGCCGCCAGCGAAAACTTGCGCGAAAGAAGGCACAGCGTGAAGGCCTTCTGCCGGCGCCCAAGAAAGCAGTTGGCCGAGGAGGCCGCTGACCGGACGATTTTGCAATTCCGTTTGACGAGAAAGGTAGGTCCCAATGTCCATGGAAGAAGCGACTTTAACCCCCGCCAAGCTTTCGCCGCGTGACCGGGCGGAAGCGACAGACAGGGCGGCAAAGGCCATTATCGACTCTGAGGCGATTGCTCGGGAAAAGAAAACCGAGAAACTTCGCGCCATGCGAATGGCGAAGGCAACGCCCCAGCCCGTCAAGACCAAGCGGTAACCCTGCTACAAAAAAGACGAAGCGGCCCCACTGAAGCGGTTCGAGTGCCGCTTCTTTTTTGCGCTCACACGCCGGATTTGATGGAAGTCAACCGCCCTGCTGGCCTAGAATATCCGTCTTGATCAAGTGGGAGCCAAAACCCACTTTATCAAGGCGGATACTCTAGGGATTTCCCGGGCCGGATCACAGGCATATTGCCTGTCTTGGGTGCGGGTTCCACAAGTTGCTGATCGCCCGTCGCAGGTGGTTTCAGAACTCCGTTACAATCAGCCAGGCTACCACTCAGGCTTTGCGAAGAAGCATCCTCGTTGGCGGATTGGCCATTGGCTGCCTGACCGTTTTGCGATTGCTGTTGCGGCGGGACCTGACAGTTCGTCGTTCCAGACGGCGTCTGGGCAAACGATCCCGCCGGGCTGGCGAACATCGCGGCAGTGGCGGCGACCATGAAAATCCGGCGCAGCGACGCTCTGGATTTCTGTGTTGGCTCCATGTCTATATCCTCCTGAGGCCCCAACTGTCTGATGCAGGCTGAGGTTCCCCGGCAGCGCTCAGAGTGGAGCCCGACCTGTCTGAATCATTCTGCGGTAATGGATTTTAGTCAGGATCAGGAGTTTTGCCCCTAGGCATAATCTGGCCATACGTCCAAGGCAAAAGCCGAAGGTAATGGCGAAATTACAGGTCGCCCACCGGCCACGCCGCTTTACCCCGGCAAAGCGACGAGCGTGTCCGGAACTCCAAATATCTGCCGGTTTGCAAGGCAGTCCGGCGGAGTGTTGGCTGAAACCAACCGTCCAGTTTATTGAAGGGCCTGGATGTATGCCATTATAGCTACGCCACGCGCCCTTCTCCTCGTGGCATGTACGGTTGGGCCTAACAGAAGCCCCCCAATCGGTCGATCTCCGCTCCAGGGGTAATCAACATGGTCTAAAGAGCCGTCCGTACGTTAGATGACAATGTGTCGCGTTTTACGGCAAAGAGTGGAACTTATGCTCTGCCCACTTGTTCAACTTCGGATAGGGAATGGAGGCCAACCATCATGACCGATCCAAGCAGCCGCAACCGCGTGCAGGCTGAAATGATAGAACTTATACCCGCACTCAGATCATTCGCGAGAAGGCTGGATAGAAGTCCGAGCAACATCGACGATCTTGTCCAGGAAACCTTGGTTCGCGCCATTGCTAACATTGACAAATTCCAGGAAGGAACCAGCCTCAAATCCTGGATGTTCACGATCTTGCGCAATACGTTTTGTACGAAATTCGGATTGGCGAAGCGTGAAAACGTTGGGCTTGAAGATTGTGCGTCCGCGCGATCCACCGTGAATGCGCCGCAAGAATGGTCGGTGCGCGCACACGAGTTCCACCGCGCGTTACTCAGCCTACCGGAACATTATCGCGATGCAGTCGATATCATTCTTCTGCAAGGCCAAAGTTACGAAGTTGCGGCTGAACGATGCGGCTGCCCTGTTGGCACCATAAAAAGCCGCGTCAACCGGGCCCGTGCGCAACTGGCATTGCAGCTAAACTGAGTAAAGTCCCACTCACTATAAGCGGGTGCTGCATTGCCGCTCCCGCTTTGTTGTGAGTTGCGCATTACTGGTCGATGGCATGGGGCGATGGCTGCCCCGGAGCATGGCCGGACGTCGAGTTCGGCCTCTCCAAGAGTGATGCTACTGCAATTAAGAGAAGAATTATTCCGAGCATCAACAACACACGTCTACGCATTTCATTACTCCTGTTATCTATCCAGCGAAATTTGTAATATAGGCTGCTGTATATATCATATAAATATCGCCGGCTGTCGGCTGGAAGCCTGACTGTTATGCGCCACTTTTCCACCGACGAGGTTCCGGGCCATGTCCGGGCAAACACCTAGCACGCGAGATTTGAAAAGATCTGTCGTCAGGGATGCCCTTCTCCCATGCTAAAGCTGGAAAAAGGTACGCGCCGTCGGGACGCTGGGGCCCGACCCACTACGCAAAATGACGACTACATCTGCTCGGATTGCGCACCGCTTCCCGGTTTGGCCTTACCCAGCACGGGTTCCGGTCCAAGGGCTGAGGACAGGGGCGTGGTTGTAAATTCGCCTTTGCCATCGATCGAGCGCCCCTCGGACCATCGCCCGGAAACAGGCGGCGCTCCATCCGCCTGGAAGCCGAGGAAGGCATAGGAAAATTCCTGCTTTTCGTCTTCCTGAGGGAAGCTGTTGGGAATGGGAAACGCCCCCTGGTGACCGCCAAGTTCTTCCAGCGCGGCCAGCCATTGGTTCTGGTGCATGGTATCGCGCGCAATCAGATAGGATAGCATGTCCTTCATGCCCGGATCATTCGTCATATTGTACAGGCGAACGGCCAGCACCCTTCCGGTGGATTCCGCCGCGACATTGGCTGTCATGTCGGCGGCGATATTGCCGCTTGCATAGATGTGGGACATGTCGAAGGGCACGCCATCACTGTCTACCGGCATGGCGGAGAGCCCTGCGGACAGAATGTTCTTCATATTGATGCCCCCCATGACCATGCTGGCGACGGGATCCTTGGCCACTGCCTCCCTCTCCGAAAGAGGGGCGCCTTCCATGTTGAGAGCGACGGCTGTTGCCAGCATTTCGATATGGCCCAGCTCCTCCGCTGCCGTATTCATCAAGAGATCGCGGAACTTGGGATTTCCTCGTGCTCCACAGGCCTGGAAAAAATACTGCATGGCGACCCGGATCTCGCCTTCCACGCCGCCAATCGCCTGCTGAAGCGCACGGGCAAACAGCGGATCCCGCTTTTCGACACGCACCGGATATTGCAGCTTTCCGTCGGTATAAAACATGAGTTTCTCCTTCCTGTTGAGAGCCCGCCCAACAAGAGGCCGTGTCAGAAGTTCCGTGCCCCATTCAAGAACAGGGATTGATGCCCCGATTGCAGTTTTCGTTTGCAAGCGATCCCGCACGGACGCATGGTCACCCACGAATTCAATACAGCGTGAGACAGTCATTCATGTCGGCAGATGCAATTGTTCTGGGTGCGGGTATCATCGGCGTTTCAACCGCCGTGCACCTGGCGAAACGTGGAAAATCCGTTGTTCTGGTGGACCGCCGCGAACCCGGCGAAGAAACCTCCTACGGCAATGCCGGCCTCATTCAGCGCGAAGGCGTTGTTCCCTATGGCTTTCCCCAGCAGATCGGCATGATCCTGCGCTATGCGCTGAACAACCGGATCGACGCGCACTATCACCTGAGCGCCGTTCCATCGGTCGCGAAGTTTCTGGCGAAGTACTGGTGGAATTCGAATGTCAGCCGGCATCAGGTTATCGCCAAGGCCTATGCGCCTCTCATCGAGCATTCCATCTCCGAACACGATGCCCTGATCCGTGAAGCGGATTGCGAGCATCTGATCAAGAAGGACGGCTGGACGGAAGCGTTCCGCACACCGGCCAAACAGGATGCGGAAGTCCGGGAGGCCGAGCGGCTGAAGCGGGAATACGACCTGAATTTCAAGGTGCTGGATGCCAGGCAACTGGCCGAGAAGGAACCGCATCTTTCAAACGACTTTGTCGGTGGCCTGACCTGGGTCGAACCCTGGTCGGTGCTCGATCCGCACGCGCTGACCATGGCCTATGTAAAGCTGCTGGAAAGGCTCGGCGGACGGTTTGTGCGCGGCGATGCGACGACGCTTGTGCGCACCGGCGCCGGGTGGCGGGTGACGACGGATGAAGGCACCATCGAGGCGAAAGACGTCGTCATCGCTCTCGGCCCGTGGTCTGATACCGTCACGGCACCGCTCGGCTATCGTTTCCTCGTCGGTGTGAAGCGCGGTTACCACATGCATTACGGCACGCGCGACAACAAGGTGTTGAATGGCTGGACCATGGATGCCGAACGCGGCTATTTCCTCGCCCCCATGAACCAGGGCATCAGGCTGACGACCGGTGCTGAATTTGCGCTTCGGGACGCACCAAAAACGCCTGTGCAGCTTGAGCGCGCCGAAGCCGTAGCCCGGACGATCTTTCCGCTTGGCGAGCGCCTTGACCGCGAACCCTGGATGGGAGCGCGCCCCTGTACGCCCGACATGATGCCGATCATCGGCAAGGCGCCGCGTCATGATGGCCTGTGGTTTGCCTTTGGCCATTCGCATCATGGCCTGACGCTCGGGCCGGTCACGGGCCGCCTGATTGCAGAAGCCATCTGTGGTGAAAAACCTTTCATGGATGCCTCAGCCTATCGCCCGGAGCGATTTGCAATCTAGCGGGGAGCCGAATGACGTCCGTATCCGCGCAGTCAGACAATGCTGGTCATGCCAACAGCTGGTACGCGGCATCGGCCCGCGACAGGCGCATTCGGCCTTCGCTGGCGGAAGATCTGCAATGCGATGTGTGTGTCATCGGCGCAGGGTTTACAGGCGTCTCGGCAGCCCTTGCTCTCGTTGAACGAGGTTTCTCCGTCGTTATCCTGGAAGCGGAACGCATCGGCTTCGGTGCGTCCGGACGAAATGGCGGCCAGATCGTCAACGGCTATAGTCGGGATCTGGCAACGATCTCGGCGCGCTACGGGAAGGACAAGGCCGTCAGGCTGGGTGAAATGTCGCTCGAAGGCGGCGCGATCATCCGGGAGCGGATCTCCCGCTACGCTATCGATTGCGATCTGCGGGAGGGCGGTTTCTTCGCAGCCTTCACGCAGAAACAGATGCGCGAGATGGAGGTGCACAAGCAGGACTGGGAGCGCTACGGCCATCCCGGTCTCGAAATGATCTCGCGATCCGAAGTGGGAGCCTATGTGCAGACCGATCGCTATGCCGGCGGCATGATCGACCGCCTGGGCGGGCATATTCATCCGCTCAATCTGGTTCTTGGAGAAGCCAGGGCCTTCGAACAGCAGAATGGCCGGATCTTCGAGCGCTCTCGCGTTCTGCAGATGGACGATGGCGAGCGACCGGTCGTGCGCACGGCTGCGGGTTCCGTGACCTGTGACTACGTTCTGATCTGCGGCAATGCCTATCTCGCCCCGCAGTTTCCGGCGATCAGCGAGCGGGTCCTGCCTGTCTCAAGCCAGATCATTGCAACGGAACCGCTCGATCCAGCGCTGGCGCAGTCTCTGCTGCCGGCGGATTTCTGCGTCGAGGACGCAAACTATGTGCTGGATTACTTTCGCCGGACAGCCGACAATCGCATTCTTTACGGCGGCGGCATCGGATACGATGGGCGCGATCCGCATGATATCGCCGAGGCAATCCGGCCAAAGATGCTGAAAACGTTCCCGCAACTGGCCCAGACGCGCATTGATTTTGCCTGGGGCGGAAACTTTGCCCTGACCTTGACCCGTATTCCCCATATCGGGCGTCTCTCACCGCGCGTCTATTTCTCTCATGGAGACAGCGGTCACGGTGTGACGACGACGCATCTTCTGGGCCGCATTCTGGGCGAAGCGGTGGCGGGCCATGCGGAACGCTTCGATGTCTGGGCTTCGCTACCGAACCTGCCCTTCCCCGGAGGAAGCCGCTTCCGCGTGCCGATCACGCAGCTCGGCGCGTGGTGGTATGGGCTGAGAGACCGACTTGGCATCTGAACGACGTAAAAAACGCCGATGGAGTGACCAACGGCGTTTCAATGACGGACATCTGATCTACGACAGACTTACTTCGAAGGACCTTCGTTGAAGCCCACCTTGTCGACCAGTTCCGATGCCTGCTTGCGATGCTTGGCGATCTCGGTCAGCGCAATCGTATCCGGCTTGATGGTGCCGAAGGACTTGACGATTGCGGATGGCTCAGCGCCCGTCATGACCGGGTACTCGAATACCTGCTCGGCATAGATCTTCTGGCCCTCGACCGACGCCAGGAATTCCATCAGCTTCAGCGCGTTGGCCTTGTTGGGAGAATTCTTCGCAAGCGCCATGCCTGACACGTTCACATGCGTTCCGCGATCCTTGACGTTCGGAAACAGAACCTTGATGGACTTCGCCCATTCCTTCTCTTCCGGCGCCTTGTCGTTTGTCATCATCAGGCCGACATAGTAGGTGTTGCCGAGCGAGATGTCGCACTCGCCAGCCATGATGGATTTCGCCTGGCTACGATCATTGCCGTCCGGCTTGCGCGCAAGGTTGTTCTTCAGGCCCGTCAGCCATGTCTGCGTATAGTCTGCGCCGTGATGGGCGATCATCGAGGCGAAGAGAGCAATGTTATAGGCATGCTGTCCATCGCGAATGCAGATCTTGCCCTTCCACTTCGGGTCAGCCAGTTCTTCATAGGTGATCTCGGACTGGGCGACGCGATCCTTGGAGGCATAAACCACGCGACCACGGGTGGTGAGGCCAAACCATTCTCCATCCGCATCGCGAAGCGACGCCGGAATGTCCTTGTTGATGAGCGCATTGTCCTTCACCGGCTGGACCACACCGCCATCCTTCGCTTCGGTGAGACGCTGGATGTCGATCGTCAGAATGACGTCCGCCGGGGAGTTTACCCCTTCAGCCTTGATACGCTCCACCAGTCCCTTGTCGAGGAACAGGACGTTGGTTGCAATGCCGGTTTCTTTCGTGAAGCGATCAAGAAGCGGCTTGATCAGTTCGGGTTGACGATAGGAATAGATGTTCACCTCACCTGCGGCATGAGCAACCGTAGACGACATCAGCGCCAGAGCGCCCGCCAGAGCAATGCGCGTGAGTTTTTTCATGAATGTATCCCTCCACTAATAATTCTGGACTGGCTCATTCAGGAAAAGAGGGGCACAGTCAACTCACGGCCCTGTGAGGCCCACCTTAAGATGAACAAAATTTTCATATTTTGGAATTGTTCAAAAGAAGCTCAAGGCTTATATGTGTGTCGAACGGGAAACACGGAGACTGGCATGCGCTTGACCAAGCAGACGAATTACGCCGTACGTATGCTGATGTACTGCGCAGCCAATGATGGCAACCTGAGCCGCATCCCTGAGATCGCCAAGGCCTATGGCGTCTCCGAACTGTTTCTGTTCAAGATCCTGCAGCCTTTGACAAAGGCAGGTCTCATTGAGACTGTCCGCGGCCGCAATGGTGGGGTTCGCCTCGGCCGTGCAGCCGACAAGATCTCCCTGTTCGACGTCGTAAAGGTGACGGAAGACAGTTTTGCCATGGCAGAATGCTTCGAAGACGGCGCCGTCGAATGTCCCCTTGTCGATAGCTGCGGCCTCAATTCCGCGCTTCGCAAGGCGCTGAATGCCTTCTTCGACGTCCTGACGGAATACTCGATCGACGATCTGGTAAAGGCACGTCCCCAGATCAACTTCCTGCTGGGGCTCGATGACCTTGCGCCGCGTCCGCGTGCCGCTCTGCCGGCCTGATGACCGCATGGCGCGTTCACCCGGATTGAGGCTGAACGCGAGGGCCAACCACTTGGCTGGTCTGCAACACAGCGCTGCTAGGTGAAAATGTTCTCGCAGGATATCTGGCCGGTTGCCATCACCGCCGCTCTTGGCTTGATGGGCGCCCTGATTGCTTCGGCGCTTTCACTCCCCGCTCCTTATCTCATCGGACCTGCGGCATTGGTAACGCTTGGCAGCCTAACCGGGCTTGATCTCCAGGTGCCCCACCTTGTACGCAACGTTGCTTTCCTGTCGGTCGGCTTGTCGATGGGATCCGGTGTTACGCCGGAGGTTCTTTCAGCGGCACAGGCATGGCCCCTCAGCTTCATCACGCTGGCGGCCATGTCGCTTGCTCTTCTGCTGATCGTCTATGCAGTCCTGAAGGCGGTTTTCCGATACGACCCCATGACGTCCATGCTGGCGGCCTGCCCTGGACATCTCAGCTATGTCCTTGCACTGGCTGCGGGGGTCAGAAGCGATCTCGTGAGCGTCGGTGTCATTCAGAGCGTGAGAGTTCTGGCCTTGACGCTTCTTGTGCCCTTGTTTGTCGAGATGAGTGCCCCGATTGGCACGCCGATGCCGGTCGCCTCCACCACAATCACCCCCCTCGCTCTTTCGATGATGGGAGCGGTTGGCTTCCTGCTTGGTCGCGGCCTGGACAGACTTCGCGTACCGGCTGCTCTGCTGATTGGCGGAATGATCGTCTCAAGCGCGGCGCACCTCACCCATGTTGTTGAAGGTGGCATTCCGATTTGGCTTCAGGTCCCCGTCTACGTCGCTCTTGGCAGCATGATAGGATCGAGATTTGCGGGCGTCAGCCTGTCAGACCTGAGATCAGCCTGTATGGCAGGTCTGACCGCAACCATCATCGCCGGTGTCATTTCTGTCGCCGTTGCAATTGGAGTGTCGCGTTTACTTGGCGTTCCTCTACCAGCGGCCCTCATAGCTTTTGCCCCGGGAGGACTTGAGACCATGGCCGCCATGGCCATTATACTTCATGCCGATCCTGCCTATGTCGGTACGCATCATATTGTAAGACTTATATTTTTGTCATTCCTAATGCCCGCTATGATCGCATGGGTCCGGAAGCGCTAAATAATCATCTACAAAAAACCGTATTCAAAAAATGAGATATTCATGGGTTCATGCAGTTGAACCCCTGTACAACATGAAGTACTGACAGAGATAAGCGCAAACGTTGCAGATGCAAGCGCGAAGCAAAAATTGCGTTTTGATAACCTGTCAGACATGAGCTTACACGGGCAGTATGCTGTATGAGCGACCAAGAACAAAGGAATGCTTCTTATTTACTGAAGCAGTTAAGTTTTTCGAAATTCTGTTAGGCCGCACATGAGAAAGTCAGGATCTTCGGATGCAATCTGACAATGTGTGATGTCGATGAAGCTCAGTTCAGGTCGTTCGATCTGGTCTGACTTCAAGGCGGATGTAATGCTTGGAGAGATACGGGCTTCTCCAGTTAAAAATGCGTGAAGGTTTCGCCGAACGTGCATTCGCAAGTTTTCTGCAAGGAATACTTGTTATGCTGCCAGGCGCACCTGTCGAGGGGAGAATTAGAATGGACGCAACGGGAAACCAGATGGCCGATAGGCGTGATGTAGGTTCGCATTTTGCCCTGCGCCGCATTCCGAAGCAGGAACGCAGCCGCGAGCGGATCGATGAGATCCTGAAGGTGGCGATGGACCTGATCGGCCAGAAGGGGATCGACGCGGTAACGATGAAGGAAATCGCCAGCCTGTCAGGCGGGCCGATTGCCTCCGTTTATCAGTATTTCCCCAACAAAACGGCGATTATTGCCACACTGTACGAGCGTTATATTTCACAACTGCGTTCGATCCTTGCGGGCGCCCTGCCTCAGATCAACGAAGCGGGTGGAATTGCCGATGCTGCGGAAGAGATGATCACACTCTATGCGAGTTTCGTACGCTCCCATCCGCATGTTCAGGATCTGATCAATGCAGTACAGGCGGACAAGCTGCTCGAGGATATCGATATCAAGGAAGCGAGGCAGATCGCAGACATGTTCTGCAAAGCTTCGGAAGCCTTCGTTCCGGCCAACCTGCGTGAGGAATTTGTTCGTACCGCCTTCGTCATGTGTCACCTGACGGTCAGCATGGTGCGACTGGCGATAAAAGTGGCAGACGACGAAGGCGACCAGATCGTATCTGATTTCAAGGCATCAATCCGTCATCAGTTGGGACGATTTGTCAGCAAGTGACGTAAACGCGTCCGGTGACCAGTATTTTGAATGGCCCTGCCCGACCGGCGGGGCCGTTTTCGTTTCAAAGCGTGTCGTTATCGCAAAACCGCTTCACACTCTTGGCTACGACACGTTTCAGCAAGACGCACACAAAAAAAGGCGGCTACGCGAGCCGCCTTTCTGGTCTGATCGAGTGATGATTACTTCATCGTCGGCATGACGAACTGGGCGCCTTCCTTGATGCCGGAAGGCCAACGGCTGGTCACCGTCTTGGTCCGGGTCCAGAACTTGATGGAATCCGTGCCGTGCTGGTTTAGATCGCCGAAGGATGAAGACTTCCAGCCACCGAAGGAGTGATAGGCCAGCGGTACAGGGATCGGAACGTTGACGCCCACCATGCCGATATTGATACGGCTGGCAAAGTCGCGAGCTGCATCACCATCGCGGGTGTAGATGGCAACGCCGTTGCCGTATTCATGCTTCATCGGCAGATCGAGTGCTTCTTCGTAGGTCTTGGCGCGGACGACCGAGAGAACGGGACCAAAGATCTCGGTCTTGTAGATGTCCATGTCCGGCGTCACGTTGTCGAACAGGCAGCCGCCGATGAAGTAGCCGTTTTCATAACCCTGGAGTTTGAAGTCTCGGCCATCGACCACAAGCTTTGCACCGGCTTCGACGCCGCTGTCGATGAGGCCCAGAATACGGTCGCGTGCTTCCTTGGTGACAACCGGTCCAAGGTCGGCCTTGTCATCAGTGTAAGGACCGATGCGAAGGCTTTCCACCATGGGTGTGAGCTTCTCGATAAGGCGGTTCGCCGTATCTTCACCCACCGGCACAGCGACGGAGATGGCCATGCAACGCTCGCCGGCGGAGCCATAACCCGCACCCATCAGCGCGTTGGCAGCCTGATCGAGATCGGCATCCGGCATGATGATCATGTGGTTCTTGGCGCCACCGAAGCACTGGGCGCGCTTGCCGTTCATGGCCGCCGTTCCGTAGACATAACGAGCGATCGGCGTGGAGCCGACGAAGGAAACGGCGCCGATGTCCGGATGGGTGAGGATGCCATCGACAGCCGACTTGTCACCGTTGACGACGTTGAGAATGCCTTCCGGCAAACCGGCTTCGATCATCAGTTCGGCCAGACGGATCGGAACCGAAGGGTCACGCTCGGATGGCTTCAGAATGAAGGCGTTGCCGCAGGCGATTGCCGGCGCGAACATCCACATCGGGATCATGGCCGGGAAATTGAACGGCGTAATGCCTGCGCCGACGCCGACAGCCTGGCGGATGGAATACATATCGATGTTCGGACCAGCGCCTTCCGTGAACTCGCTCTTGGACAGATGCGGAATGCCGATGACGAATTCGCAGACTTCCAGCCCGCGGATGATATCGCCCTTGGCGTCTTCGATCGTCTTGCCATGCTCGCGCGACAGCATTTCGGCGAGCGAATCCATGTTATCATTCAGCAATTGAACGAACTTCATGAACACGCGTGCGCGGCGTTGCGGGTTCATGGCAGCCCATTTCGGCTGCGCAGCCTTGGCGCTGGCAACAGCAGCGTTCAGTTCTTCCTGGCTGGCAAGAGCGACTTCACCCTGCACTTCGCCTGTAGCGGGATTAAAGATGCCCTGCTTGCGGCCCGATGTACCGGCGACCTTCTTGCCGTCGATGAAATGTCCGATTTGATACATGGTGTTCCTCCAGTGTTGTGGCCGCAGTATGCGCTTTCATTTGCACAAGACAACAGCATGATTTACGCATCCATTGTGCAAATTTTATAGTCTGAGGCAGTGTCGATGGATTGGGACAATGTGCGCATTTTTTTGGCCGTGGCTCGCGAAGGCCAGTTGCTTTCGGCGTCTCGAAGGCTCGGGCTCAATCACGCAACGCTCGGGCGGCGCATCAATGCGCTTGAAGAGCAATTGCGGACGCGGCTCCTGATCCGCAAGCCCAGTGGATGCGATCTGACGGCAGAAGGACATGCCTTTTATGCCACGGCAGAACGCATGGAGACCGAGATGCTGGCGGCGCAGGCACGAGCAGGCAAAGTCGATGCTCCGATAGAAGGCATCGTGAGGATCGGCGCTCCGGATGGCTTCGGCGTATCATTTCTGGCCCCAAGACTCGGACCTCTGATGCGTCGGCATCCGAACCTGCGCATCCAACTTGTGCCCGTTCCTCGTTCCTTCTCGCTGTCTTCGCGAGAGGCAGATATTGCCATTACTGTCGAGCAGCCCTCGCAGGGGCGACTGATCTGCGCACGGCTGACCGATTACACGCTCGGACTTTATGCATCCGAGGATTATCTCAAGCGGCACGACGCCCCGCGCGATGTCGAAGACCTGCGGCATCATGCCAGGATCGGTTATGTGGAAGATCTGATCTTTTCCCCGTCGCTGAATTTCACCGGTGAAATCATGCGCAACTGGGATGCCAGTTTCGAAATCTCCAGCGCAATCGGTCAAACTGAGGCGGTTCGCTCAGGCGCTGGTATCGGCATCCTGCACGATTACATCGCAAGCCAAGTGCCGGAACTGCGCCGTATTCTTCCGGCTATCTCAATCCGCCGCGCCTACTGGACGAACTATCACGAGAGCCTGCGTGACATGGCACGCATCAGGACCGTCGTTTCGTTTTTACAGGAGATCGTCGGACAAAACAGAGCACGTTTCGTCCCCGAGTAACAACTTCAATCCTAAGGGAAAAATGGTACGGTTGGGGGGTCTCGAACCTCCGACCTCAGGTGCCACAAACCTGCGCTCTAACCAACTGAGCTACAACCGCACATCAGGCTGCGGACCGTTCGATCCGCTGCTCTGCGGCGTGACATAAGAGGATTGCGTTGTTTTTGCAAGCCCTTCTTTTGCCCCGCATACAAAAATGGCCGGACACGAATGTCCGGCCTATCCTTGGGAGGATATGGTTCAGGCAGGCTTGAAAGTGGAAAACGCCTTCTCAGCCGCTTCCTTGGCAGGCTTGGACACATCTTCCGAAACCTTGCGCGTTGTTTCCTGCAAAGCCTTGGCCTGCTCGACCGCGACTTCAGCCTGCTTCCGGATGAAGGCCGTCTGAAGCTCGATCAACTGCGCCACGGACTTGACGCCCAGGAGCGATTCCATGTGCGTCAGCGACAGGTCAGCATTGGTACGAATTGCGTCGATGGCCTTCAGGCCGATTTCGACAGAGGCGGACTGGGCCGTCTGCATGGTGGTTTCCACAACCTTGGTCGCTTCTTCAGCAGCGTCCTTCATCTTGGTGAAGGCTTCGCGGGACTGCGTTGCGCCCTTCTCGGCGAATTCACGGAAGCTGTCCGTCAGCTTGCTCGGATCGAAGGTCGAGAACGAGAAAATGTCATCAGTTCTGTATGCCATGTGATCTGTCCTTTTTTTGGTGAGCCCCAATCAGGAAAGCTCCATGACCTCCTATATAGAGGGTTTCGTTGTGCGTTGCAATATTTTTGTGCGCTGCACAATAATATTTTACAGATTAACCCTGTTCGGGTTTTATTCTCCCTGCCGCATGGACGCCCGAGGGCTGGGAAGTTACTAACAATGTGTTAATCTACCGTCTTAACAAATGGTGACGGTCCCGGTGCAAGGAAGCTTCATGTCCTCTGTACAGTACCCATTCATTGATCTTGCCGTGCATGAGCGCGTGAGGCTGAACTATGCCGCGGGCAAAGCGGTGATCATCTTCTCGGCCGCAATGGATGAGGTGATCTGGGCCAATGGGGCCGGTGCGCAGCTTTTCGGCCAGGCCAGCATTTATGATCTGATCGAACAGGGGCCGCCCGCAACGGACCTGACCTTCAGGCAGGCCAAGGCCAGCGCGCGCCCCTTGCAGAACACCGGAGATACGCGCAGTTTTCTCATTCGCATGACTGCGGGTTTTGACCGGGTGACCGTACAGGCGAATCTGGAACTCATTTCCCTTCCGAACGGCGACCATGCCGTGCTTCTCGCGGTCCCAGCCGGCGAGGCGCAGCCGGCAAGCCTGACCAGCGCGAGCCAGATGCTGCAGGGTTTCGATGACCCCTCTACCCATATGGCCGTTCTGGACCATCAGGGGGACGTGATCACCGCCTCGTCCGGCTTTTCCGGGCTTGCCTTGTCTGCCCAGACGATACAGTTGCTGGTGAGGCTTGCCGGGTCCGGTCCGGACCGGCTTATCAAACGCGCCGTACCGACCGGTTTCGGAAGCCTTCCAACAGCCATCGCGCGCCTGAGCGATGAGCCAGCTCTTTACCTTGTGATGCTTGTTCAACCCTCCCCGACCATCGAAGAGGTTGAAACAGAGACTGCAGTCGCGGAGGATGTTATCGCGGATCAACCGACTGCCAGCGGCAATGTCGCGGACGCTGCATTCGAGACGGCGCTTGATGCAGTAACTTCCATCGATGACATGGAGGAGGAACTCGACGAGGATCCTGACTTCGTGTCGCAGGGCGATGAAGATCCGGCAGACCATGCAGACATCGTTGACGAGACGGAGACTTCCGCAGCGGTGGTCGAACCCCTGAAAGAGAGCGTCGCAAACAGCGCGCTAATTCCTGACGCAAGCGATCTGGAGAGCTCAGCGGCACAGCCAGTATCCCCGCACCGGTCGTTGCGCCGCGAGACCCGCGCCACGCGTTTTGTCTGGAAAATCGATGCCGATGGCTATTTCAGCGAGATCTCGCCGGAATTGGCCGCATCCGTCGGACCGCACGCCGCAGAAATCGTCGGCCTTTCCTTTACGGACGTGGCTGCCTTGTTCAATCTCGATCCGGAAGGAAAGATTGCCGAATTGCTGAACCGGCGTGACACCTGGTCCGGCAAGACGATCTGGTGGCCTGTGGAGGGTACATCAGCGGTCGTGCCTATCGATTTGGCAGCACTTCCAACCTATTCGCGCAATCGTGAATTCGATGGCTTCCGGGGTTTTGGCATCATCCGGCTTGCGGACGCGGAAGAGGACGAGCACGCAATCGGCCTGACGTTCCTGGAAACCGGTTCGGATCCGGTGATCGCAGAGGATGCGACGCAGGATGAGAGCGCAGCCGAGGAGGCGCCAGACGCAACGAACGACGCAGCGAACAGCGATGGAACAGACGAGAACCTAGATCTGACACCGGTTGTCACGGCGGCGGAATCTCAAGACGCGCAGGTTGAGACAACAGAGGTTGAAGCCGAAACCGTGCCGCAGTCCGATGACGCCGCGTCTCAAATGGCAAGCGATGAACCCGCTGATGCGGATGCATCGCAGCCCATTGCAGAGACGACGGACGAGAGCACGATCGGTGATGACGCGGTAACGGAGGAAGAGGTCGAAGCCTACTATGTCGAGCTGGACGAGTGGGTTCCAGAGGAAGGCGACGAGAGGGCTACACCGACTGACGCGCCTGCTGCAATCAATACCCCGATCCCTCTGCCCGCATTCGAAAAGCCCGTTCTGCGCATCATCGAAAATCCGGGCCTGCGTTATTCCGACAAGGTTATCCGTTTCGACGAACGCCGGAGCAATCTGCAGGATGGCCTAACGGCGGGCGAACAGGCAGCGTTTCGCGAGATCGCCCGAAAGCTGGACGCGTTTCGCCGCGGTGAGGATCCAAAAGCGGAAATGCCGAAAGTCACAGCGGAGGAACAGCTGGATCCGAAGCCGAGCGACGTGCAGGCAGTGGACACTCCCGAGGCAGAGGCAGAGGCAGATAGCGAAGTAGCGCCGATTGCTTCTGCTTCGGCCGCATCCTTTGCGCCCCGCTCGCTGCTCGAAGCTGACGAAGAGCCTGTCGATGCAGCCGATCCCGACGTGCAGACAGAAGAAAGCGAAGCGGTAAAGGATGGTGAGACCGCTGCCGACGATAACCGAATCTCGCTTGCGGAAGCCTATGCACAGGCCATTCCCTTGCGTCCCCGGCCGGAATTGACAGCCGAGATCATCGATCAGATGCCAGTCGCTCTGCTGGTCCATAGCGGCGATACCCTTATCCATGCCAATCCGGAGTTCCTGCGCCTCACGGGCTATGCGGGTCTTGAAGATCTCAACGCCGTTGGCGGTCTCGATGCGCTTTTGCAGCGTCAGGATCTCGACGACAAGACGCACGAAGCCGGCGGCATGGTAGTGGTTCGCGAGGATGATTCCATCGTTCCCGTAACGGCGCGCTTGCAATCCGTTCGCTACGATGGCGCAACGGCTCTCATTCTCGCCTTGATGCCGAGCCAGGCCACTGTGGAGATGACAGAGCCCTCTGTAGAAGTTGCGCCGACCATATCGGCAGAAGCGCTCGAAGAGCATGCGCGGCAGGCAGGCGAGATTTCCCGTCTGCAGGTCGAGGTCGAGGAATTGCGGGCAATCCTGGATACCGCGACGGACGGCGTTGTGTTGATGGGTGCTGACGGAACTATCCGTTCCATGAACCGGGCCGCCAATGCGCTGTTCAACTATGACAACGAGCAGACCAGCGGAAAGCCGTTCGTCATGCTGTTTGCCCATGAGAGCCAGAAATCCGTTCTCGATTACCTGCATGGTCTCAGCAGCCACGGCGTCGTCAGCCTGTTGAACGATGGGCGTGAGGTGATCGGACGTGAAGCGGGCGGTGGTTTCGTTCCGCTTTTCATGACGATCGGCAAGCTTACGTCTTCCAATGGCTATTGCGCGGTCATTCGCGATATCACCCAGTGGAAGCGGACCGAGGACGAGTTGCGCAGCGCCAAGCGCGCAGCCGAAACGGCGAACGCCCACAAGAGCGATTTCCTCGCGCATGTCAGCCACGAGATCCGCACACCGCTGAATGCAATCATCGGCTTTGCCGACATGATGGCGACCGAGCGGCTGGGCCCTATCGGACACGCACGCTACATCGAATACGCCAACGATATCGGCCGCTCAGGTCGCCATGTTCTCGATATCGTTAACGATCTTCTGGATATCTCCAAGATCGAGGCGGGCGAGATGGAACTGGATTTTGTTTCCGTTGGCCTTAACGAGACGATTGCTGAAGCCGTCTCGCTTGTTCAGCCACAGGCAAATACCCAGCGCGTTATCATCCGCACGGCGCTCAGCCATGCAGTGCCTCCGGTGGTGGCAGATCTTCGCTCAGTCAAGCAGATCGTCCTCAACATCCTGTCCAACGCCATTCGCTTCACGCCATCGGGGGGACAGATCGTAGTTTCAACGTCCTACGAGACCAATGGCAGCGTGGTGCTGCGGGTGCGCGATACGGGCATCGGAATGACACGCTCCGAACTCGAACTGGCGATGAAGCCGTTCCGGCAGGTGGCCGGTGCGTCTCGGAAGCGTGGCGACGGAACAGGGCTTGGTCTTCCTCTGACGAAGGCTATGGTAGACGCCAATCGCGCTGTGTTTACCATCCATTCGGCACCGAACGAAGGAACGCTGGTCGAGATCACCTTCCCCTCGCCCCGTGTGCTGGCGAATTGAACGGATCGCGTAGGACGGCATTCCGATTCCTGATGTCTTGATGTAGAGGGACCGGACGAAGAAGGGATGCCGGTTTTGCCTCGAGCCAGTCATGATTATCCGCGCGTAGTGAAGGAAGAGACTCGCTCGCTCATTTTTCTGGCGGTGCTTGTCGCACTGATATCGGCGGTGCCGCTCGGCGCGGTGGTCTGGATCGCCTTTTCCGGCAGTACGGACAGCCTTTCTCATGTCTTGGTCAATGTCTTGCCAAAAGCCGCGAGCCGGACGTTTCTCCTCGTGAGCATGACCGGAGTGCTCAGCGCCCTCTTCGGTATTGCAACCGCCTGGCTCGTGACGACGTTCGAATTTCCATTCAGGCGCATCCTATCGGTCGCGCTCGTCTTGCCGCTTGCGATACCCTCCTACATCGCAGCCTATACCTTCGTGGAATTCCTGGACTACACAGGGCCTCTCCAGACAGCACTTCGCTCGACCCTTGGCTTCAAGACGGCGCGCGACTACTGGTTTCCAGACATCCGGTCACTCGGTGGCGCTGTGCTGATCCTGTCCAGCGTGCTTTATCCCTATATCTATCTCGCCTGCCGGGCGACATTCCTGATGCAGGGGCGCGCGGCAAGCGATGTGGCGCGCACGCTGGGTTCCGGACTCTGGCGAACGCTCTGGCGAATTCAGCTTCCGATGGCGAGACCCGCTATTGTAATCGGCCTGACACTGGTTGCGATGGAAACGCTGAATGATATTGGCGCGGTTGAATATCTCGGCGTCAACACAATCACCTTCTCGATCTACGACAGCTGGCTCAACCGCGGTAGTCTGTCTGGTGCTGCACAGCTGGCACTCGTGTTGCTTGCCGTTGTTATTGTTCTGATTTCCATTGAGCGGATCGCACGGCGTCGCCAGCGTTTTTCCGCAAACCGGACGACATCCAGCGTGAATGACCATGTGCGGCGTCCGCTTGGTTTTGGGAGCGGCTCGCTGGCCGCTGTCGCCTGTCTTCTGCCTGTTGCGCTGGGCTTCCTTCTCCCCTTCGCAATGCTGGTGCATTATGCAAGCATCCGGCTGGAACTGCTTGCAGAACCGAAACTGATCAAGGCCTTGTGGAACAGCGTGCAGGTTTCGGCCGCCGCAGCACTGGCAACGGTGATGATCGGCTTTATGCTTGCCTACACGCACCGCAAGGACACAAGCCATTCTACCCGGTTGGCAGGCCGTATCGCGTCACTCGGCTATGGCATACCGGGAACCGTGCTTGCAATCGGAGTCCTGTTTCCGCTTGCCGCCTTCGACAACACGCTCGACGCAATCCTGCGTGCGCATCTGGGAATCTCCACGGGCCTGCTTCTTTCGGGCTCCGGCTTCGCCATCTTCTATGCCTGCAGCGTGCGCTTTCTGACGATGGCGGAGGGCACAGTGGATGCCGGATTCCAGAAGCTTTCGCCGCATCTCGATATGGCGGCAAGAACGCTGGGCCGAAACCGACGACAAACCTTGCTGTTCGTCCTTCTGCCAAACATGCGGCCAGCGCTGCTGACGGCCGGCCTCTTCGTGTTCGTCGAGACCATGAAGGAACTCTCGGCCACGATCCTGCTGCGCCCCTTCAACTTCAACACGCTGGCGACGCTGGTCTATGAGGATGCATCGAGAGCGCAAGTGGAAGATGCCTCTGTCGCCGCCCTCATCATCGTGCTGGTCGGTCTCATTCCGGTTCTTTTTGTATCCAGAACAATGGAGCGCTGAGTTGCTCAGAACCGAAGCGTATCAGCTCCATTTCTGACAAAAAATAAGAAGAAAGGCAGCCGAAGCTGCCTGTGAGTTTAAAGTATGCTGATGGATTGTCTCCAGAGCGACCCATGATGACAATTTCCTGCCGCTTCATGGATCGATACTCGATGGTGTCCTTTTCATCTTAACAAGGGATTAAAACACGATACCTTATTATGATGGTTAGGTCTTTGGTTCACCGGATGACAATTCCGCCACATAGTGAAACTTAGTCCTATTGCGGTTCACGACTTGAGAGCAGCCAGATCGGCGAAGAGATCAAGCGCTTCCGGATTTGCCAGGGCTTCCTTGTTCTTGACCGGACGACCATGAACGACTTCCCTGACGGCGAGCTCCACGATCTTACCGGACTTCGTACGGGGAATATCTGAGACCGCGATGATCTTTGCGGGAACATGGCGCGGTGTGCAGCCGGTACGGATACGATTCTTGATGGCCGCCACCAGATTGTCGTCGAGGGTATGGCCATTGGCCAGACGCACGAAGAGGATGACCCGGACGTCATCATCCCAGTCCTGACCGATGCACAGCGCTTCAAGCACTTCCGGCATCTGCTCAACCTGATTGTAGATTTCTGCGGTGCCGATGCGCACGCCGCCGGGATTGAGCGTTGCATCCGAACGTCCATGAATGACGAGACCGCCATGGCTCGTCCACTCGGCAAAGTCGCCATGGCACCAGACATTGTCGAAACGCTCGAAATAGGCGGCGCGATATTTCTTGCCGTCCGGATCGTTCCAGAACATCACCGGCATTGAGGGAAAAGCCTTCGTGCAGACGAGTTCACCCTTTTCGCCGCGCACGGAATGCCCGTCATCGTTCCAGACATCCATCGCCAGTCCAAGACCCGGCCCCTGGATCTCACCGCGCCAGACAGGCTTCAGCGGATTGCCAAGCACGAAGCAGGACACGATGTCGGTGCCTCCAGAGATGGACGCCAGATGCACGTCCCGCTTGATGCCCTCGTAGACGAAGGTGAAACCCTCCGGCGAGAGAGGTGATCCCGTCGAGGTGATCAGACGCAAGGCGCTCAGATCGTGCGATTTCAACGGCTCCAGACCGCTCTTCCGAACCGCGTCGATATATTTGGCGGAGGTACCGAAAACGGCAAATTTCTCTTCTGCAGCGTAATCGAACAGCACGCTTCCGTTCGGCGCAAACGGGGACCCGTCGAAAAGGCAGAGCGTTGCACCAGCAGCAAGGCCGGAGGCCAGCCAGTTCCACATCATCCATCCGCAGGTGGTGTAGTAGAACAGACGGTCGCCAGGCTGGATGCCGCAGTGAAGAACATGTTCCTTCAGATGCTGCAAGAGAGTTCCGCCGGCAGAGTGCACGATGCACTTCGGAACTCCAGTGGTGCCGGAGGAGAACAGGATGTAGAGCGGGTGCGAAAAGGGAAGCTGCCGGAACTCAAGCGGCCGGACCTCAAAACCTTCAATAAACTGCTCCAGCGTCCGGGCATTCGGGATTGACCCGGCCAATGCGGCGGCATCTCCCGCATAGGGAACGACCAGAACTGGCACCTTGAGTTCGGCAGCCACATCCCGCACCTTGGCAGAGACATCCTGCAGCTTGCCATTGTACCAGTAGCCGTCGCAAGTGATGAACAGCTTCGGCTCGATCTGACCGAACCGGTCGAGCACGCCTTGCGGACCAAAATCAGGGGAGCATGACGACCAGATGGCACCGAGGGACGTTGCCGCAAGCATGCAGGCGATCGTCTCCGGCAGGTTCGGCATCATGGCTGCAACGCGATCTCCCTCGCCTATGCCCATTGCCGCAAAAGCCTGCTGCAGGCGAGAGACTCGACCCTTCAACTCATCCCAGCTCCAGCGATAGGACACCTTGTCCTCACCCCGGAAAATCAAGGCATCTGTTTCACCAGATTGCCTGAGAAGATTCTGGGCAAAGTTCAGCCGCGCATCAGGAAAGAAACGGGCCTCCAGCATGCGACCGTCATTGATCAGCGCATGCTCCCCCTTCTCGCCCTCGACACCGCAAAAATCCCAGATGGCGGACCAGAATTTACCTCGATTCTCGACCGACCAGACATGAAGCGCATCCACATCCGGGAATGTTGTCCCTTCGCGCTCGCTCAACCATGTCATGAAACGCGACAATGGCTGCGCGTTCTTGAAGTCTTCGGTCGGCGTCCAAAGCGGCATTTCAATTGTCATCAGCATACACCTCCACCCTGATCGCCAAGCTATAGCATGTTGCACTGCAAGATAAAGAGCTCGAGCCGCTGTTGTTTGCAAGCCAGCAATAAATCCGGTAACCCACAAGGCAAACGACAATGCGGCACAATCTAAACACGTGAAAACTCAGTCTATGTACCAGAACCTGCTCCGTACCATGCCGGTCCGAATTGCCCTTGCGGCGGTTGGGCTCGTGCTTGTCTTGCTGGTTTTGTTCCGCCTGCTTTCGCCGCTGCTTGTTTCCTCCGATCTCGTTCGTGAGCGCATGGAAAGCGCAGTCGAAGAATGGCTGGGCCATGATGTGGTCATCCGAGGAACGCCTTCGCTCAGCTTCTGGCCCCGACCGGTTGTCAAGATTGATGATATCGCCATCCGCCAAGAAGACAGACCTGATGCTCCCATACTTGGCCATGTGACATCTCTCTCGGCACGGTTCAGCATCTGGGAGGCACTGCGGGGAACACCTGTGTTTCAGGACTTTACTCTGACGGAGCCGCAGGTCCTTCTGCGCCAAAATCAGGATGGGTCGTTGAACTGGAGTTCAGATGGCGTTCTTGGCCAAACCTTGCACAGAATCGGACAGTCTCAGTCTGCCGTTGACAGCCAGTTGCAGCTTGAACGCGACCCGGTGATCGGCGACATTTCGATCGTTTCGGGCTCTCTGCGGATCGAAGACCGGACCGGACGCTCTATTCTGATCGACAAGATCGAGGGCAGCCTCGACTGGCCCCGGCTCTCACGGTCTGCTCGCCTGCGAATCGAGGCTATCGCAAACAATGAGCCTGTATCGCTGGATGTCAGCGCCGTGAACCCGCTGCTGCTGCTTGCCGGAAGGGGAAGCGAGGTGGATGCCACACTGCAGTCTCCGCTGGTAACAGCAAGCTTCCGCGGCGCCGCAGATCTGCAGCGTTATGCCTTCATGTCTGGTGACCTGAAGATTTCCGTGCCCAAAGTCGCAGAGGCCGTGACATGGGGAAATATCCCTGTCCACATCGCCGATCGACTGACAAACCTCTCGCTGACGGCCAAGCTGCTGACGATCGGAAACGTTCTGCGTTTCGACCAGCTTTCGGTCGCAGCCAACGGCACCAAAGGCACCGGGGTCATGGATCTGGCCATGGCGACACCGTCCAGTCCACCTCGGCTGACCGGGACTCTCGCCTTCGATACCATTGATCTTGCGAAACTCGGACATGTTATAGCCAGCGAGGACCAGACCATCGGCTCCGACAAAACCAAGCGCGCGACGCTTCTCGAACGTCAGATTGGCCTCGATGTGCGGTTTTCGGCGGCCTCTGCGGCACTTGGTCCCGTGACACTGGAGAATGCGGCTGTGAGCATCGTCTCGAATGCCAGCCAGACGCAAATCGAGGTTCTGGATAGCGATCTCTTCAAGGGTAGTCTCACAGGCGAGCTGACCTTGCTTCAGGTGCCAGAGCTTTCCACCAAGCTGAGGATTGCCGCCAAGGATGTCGATCTCGCCAGCCTTGGGAAAGCGCTTGCCTGGTCTTCGCCCTCCATCACGGGGACAGGCAGTCTGCAAGCCAGGATGAAGCTTTCGAAAACGCTACTACAGGCATCTTCTAACGATGTGACGGGCGATTTCCGCTTTCAGGCGAAAGCCGGAAACATCGGCGGGCTCGATCTTTCAGGGCTCATGACATTGGCTGACGGAGCCTCGTATTTCTCCCTCCAGCAGGCAGGTCAAAGCTCTACCAGTTTCGAGACTTTGGAAGCGGCGGGGAGGATAAATGGCAGCAGTGCCGAACTCAATTCTGCATTTATGGTCGCCGCCCCGTACCGGCTCACTCTTGCAGGTGTTATTCCGTATGAAAGTCGAAGCCTTTCACTTTCGGCAACGATTGAAGATGGAACAAGAAGCCATCGATTGTTCATTGGGGGGGCGTGGCCAAATCCTGTCATCTGGCCCATTCACGAACAAATTCAGACCCCTGATCCCTCACGACCCTGAGAAAGCTTTAAATTGCCGCGCGAATGGCATCATGCTCGTCGCGGATACGACGCAGCTCCGTTCGCTTAGAACTGATGGCGGCGCAGATCACACCGATCGTCACGAGACCAATCAGGATCGTACAGATGGCATTGATTTCCGGCGTCACCCCTAAGCGGACCTGCGAATAGATCTTGATGGGAAGCGTGGTGGCCCCCGGCCCCGTCGTGAAGCTTGCGATCACCAGATCATCCAGCGACAGCGTGAAGGCCAGCATCCAGCCCGAGATGATGGCCGGCGCGATGAGCGGCAGCGTGATGCGAAAGAAGGTCTTGACCGGTGGGCAGCCGAGATCCATGGCAGCCTCTTCCAGTGATCTGTCGAAGGTCAGCAGGCGCGACTGCACGATGACTGCCACATAGCACATGGTGAAAGTGGTATGAGCGATCGTTACCGTCCAGAAACCGCGGTCGATATTCATGGCCACGAACAGCAGCAACATGGACAGACCGGTAATCACTTCCGGCATGACAAGTGGTGCATAGATCATCCCGGTAAAGGGAATACGTCCCGGAAACCGTGGAAAGCGCACCAGCGTCAAGGCTGCGAGGGTTCCAAGGATCGTGCCGAGTGTCGCGCTCAGCATCCCGACCCGCGCGGTGACCCAGGCAGCATCCATGAGCCCCTGGTTACTCCACATCACCCTGTACCACTCCAGCGAAAAGCCGCCCCAGACGGTGACCAGCTTCGACGCGTTGAACGAATAAACGATGAGAATGATGATCGGGATATAGAGGAAGGCGAAGCAGAGCGTCAGGACGGTGCTGTCGAAGCGCGATGGTTTCATGTCATGACACCTTCCGCTGCTGGTTCTGGAAGATGACGATAGGAACGACCAGCGCAAGCAGCAGCAGGACGGCAACGGCAGACGCAAGCGGCCAGTCGCGATTGCCGAAGAACTCGGTCCAGAGTGTCTTGCCGATCATCAGCGTGCTCGCGCCGCCCAGAAGATCGGGGATCACGAATTCGCCGGTGATCGGAATGAAGCAGATCATCGAGCCTGCGATCACACCCGGCAGCGATAGCGGAAATGTAATTCGCCAGAACGCTTTCCAGGGCGGGCAACCAAGGTCGCTTGCCGCCTCCAGAAGCGTGCCATCCATTTTTTCCAGGGCCGCGTAAAGCGGGAGGACCATGAAGGGCAGATAGGAGTAGACGATGCCAATGAAGACCGCCCAATCGGTGCGATAGATCTGGACCTGATCGTCCGGCCCCAGAATGTGGAGCGTCTGAAGCAGAAGCGTCAGCAGCCCCTCCGGCTTCAGGATGCCGATCCAGGCATAGACGCGAATGAGAAAGGAGGTCCAGAAAGGCAGAATGACCAGCATCATCAGCGTTGGCCGGATCGTGCTGGGTGCCCGCGCCATGGCCAACGCCATGGGGTATCCGATCAGCAAAAGCAGAAGCGTCGAGATGAAGGCAATGCGCAGGGAGGAGAGATAGGCATCGAGATAGAGCGGATCCTCGGTCAGGAAGCTGTAGTTATCGAGATCCAGCCCGGCGAAGAACGAGCTGATGTCACCGAAACCCACGAACACGGGGGTATAGGGCGGCATGGCAATGGCCGTATCCGACAGCGATATCTTCAGGATGATGAAGAAGGGCGCGGCAAAGAACAGCACAAGCCAGATGTAGGGTATGGCTACGACGAGCCAGCGGGCGGGGTTGCGATGGGTCGGGGCTGCAATCTCTGCCATGGCTTCACCCTAACGCGTCAAGACAAGGCCGGCATCAAGCGGCCATGTGAGCCAGACCATGTCGCCGAAGGTGATGGGCCGATCGACAAGACGCGACACATTTGCCTGCGCCGCACGGACGACACGCCCATCGGCAAGCTTGACGAGGAAGACGGAAAAATCTCCGAGATAGCCGATATCCCAGACCTCGCCATGGACCGCATTGACACTGACATCGACGGGCTGATCCAGCGCGATGCGGACCTTTTCAGGTCTTATGGCAAAGGCGACGGATGCGCCGGTAACGGCGGCACATTCCTGCTCCACGGCGATGGGAACGCCCCGGCTATCCAGCCTGACGACCGGTGGATGACCTGGCTGCAGGATCTCGCCCGTGTTTGCCACAACAGCACATTCCAGAATATTGATATCCCCGATGAACTCGGCGACATAACGGGTGTTCGGCGCCTCATAGATTTCGGCAGGCGTTGCAACCTGCATCACAACACCCTTGTCCATGACCGCAATCCGGTCGGATACGGTCATCGCCTCTTCCTGATCGTGGGTGACGATCAGGAATGTCAGGCCCAACGTGTGCTGGATATCCATCAGTTCGAACTGCGTTTCCTCGCGCAGCTTGCGGTCGAGAGCACCCAGCGGCTCGTCCAGCAGAAGAACCTTCGGGCGCTTGGCAAGCGAGCGCGCCAGCGCCACACGCTGCCGCTGTCCGCCGGAAAGCTGTGCGGGCTTGCGCTTGGCAAAGGCTTCCAGCTTCACCAGCTTCAGCATCTCATCGACACGCGCCGAAATTTCGCCCTTCGGCAGGCCATCCTGCTCCAGGCCGAAAGCGATGTTCTTCTCGACCGTCATATGTGGGAAGAGCGCGTAGCTCTGAAACATCATGTTGGTGGGGCGCTTGTAGGGTGGCGTGTTGGCGAGATCCTTGCCCTGCAACAGGATGCGTCCCTCGGTCGGCGCCTCAAAGCCCGCCAGCATGCGCATCAGCGTGGTCTTGCCGCAGCCCGACGGCCCCAGGAGCGAGAAGAATTCCCGCTCATAGATATCAAGCGACAGGTTATCGACCGCAACGAAATCGCCGTATCGTTTCGTAATGTTCTCAAAGCGGATGAAGGGCACGGCATGCGGCTCGGTCCAGGGAGAGAATTTGCGCTTTACCGGTCCCAAAGATCTGGCCATGCCCGAGCCCCTGCTTCACCCAACAATTTCACATTGCCGGAACCTCCGGCAATGTGTTCGTTCAACGCTTATTTGCCGGTCTTGATCGACGTCCACTCGCGGTTCAGGACGCGCTGGGCCTTGGGATCGTAGGGCGAGATGGTGAAGAGCTTTGCGAGTGTTGCCTCTTTCGGATAGACTGACGGGTTCTTCGCCACAGATTCATCGATGAACTTCTGCGAGGCGAGGTTGCCGTTGGCATACTGAACAAAGTTCGAGGCCTTGGCTATCACCTCCGGCTTCATCAGGTAGTTGATGAAGGCATGCGCTTCCTCGACATGCTTGGCATCTGCCGGGATCGCCAGGTTGTCGAACCACATGTAGGTGCCTTCCTTCGGGATGACGTAGTTCACCTTGACGCCGTTCTTCGCTTCAACCGCGCGCTTCTTTGCCTGGAGAATGTCTCCCGACCAGCCGATGGTGATGCAGGTATCCCCGTTCGCCAGTTCATCGATATAGGCCGAAGAGTTGAAGCTCTTCACATAGGGGCGAATCTTCCTGTAGACCTCGCCACCGGCCACCAGATCGGCAGAGGCCTTGCTGTCGGCATTCTTGCCAAGATAATTCATCGCAATTGCAAAGGTTTCGTCGGACGCATCCAGAATGTTGATGCCGCAGCCCTTCAGCTTCTTGGCGTTTTCCGGCTTGAAGAGAACATCCCAGCTATCGATCGGAACATCACCGAGAGCCGCCTTTACCTTGTCGACATTGTAGCCGATGCCGGTGGTGCCCCACATATAGTTGACGGCAAACTGATTGCCCGGATCATACTTCGCCAGGCGCTCCATGACCTGCGGCCACATGTTGGAGAGGTTCGGCAGCTTGGACTTGTCCAGCTTCTGGAAGACACCGGCGCTGATCTGACGGGCAAGGAATGGCCCGGTGGGTACCACGACATCGTAACCCGAGCCGCCTGCCAGAAGCTTTGTCTCGACGATCTCGTTATTGTCGAAGACGTCATAGACAACCTTGATACCGGTTTCCTTGGTGAAATCCTCCAGGATCGATTCATCGATATAGTCAGACCAGTTGTAGACATGAACCACGCGTTCCTGCGCCAACGCCATGGTTGGCAGGGCGGAGGTCGTGAGGATTGTCGTTGCCAAAGCGGCGCCGGCAGCGACGAGGCGCAAGGTGGTCTGTCTCATAACAACTCCTGTTCCATTCTTCTCCGGCTTCGCGTCGAACGCGCCCGGAATTTGTACGTCGTTTCAGAAGAGTAGAAAGGAAAAAGGTGTGCCACAAGCCTAAATGTTCGGCAGCGCACAAGGCTTGTTCAAATTGGCTCTACTGGAAGTCATAGGCGCTCAGCCCGGTCACCATCTCGTCCAGCCCGAGCGGACGCGTGACCGGAGGCTCTGCCCGCGACAGACAGCCCTGCCGCTCGCAAAGACGGCACGCGGTTCCCGTATGAACACGTGCCGCAGGCATGTCCGCCGCTTGGCGATAGATCATGTCACCGCTGGCTTCCAGCTCGCAGCCGAGCAAAAGCGCCGTCCGGCGAAGCCTTTCGCCATAGGCGGCATGGGGGCCGTCGATGGTTCGGCAGATCGTCAGGAATTGCGTTGCATCCGGCATCTCCACGCAGTCCACCAGAGTTTGACCGGGCTGGGAGAACGCAAGGTGATGACCGAGCTTCGGACAATTGCCGCCGAACCTTGCTTTCGGAAAGCCCTGCACGCCCGCGCGACGCAGATGGTTTCCCGCGTGATCCACTTCCATGATGAAAAACGGAGGCACTGCACTGCCGGGTCTGCCGAGCATGGACAGGCGGAATGCCGCCTGCTCGAATGACACATCGAACCGAGCCGCCAGAATCTCGACGTCGAAACGCGCACGCTGTGCCGCCGCCAGAAAGGTACCGTACGGCATCATCAGCGCCAGCGCGCCGAGCCGCGCCAGCTCGAAACGGGCAATCCGCTGCGCCTCCGCGACCGGCAATGCAAGATCCTGAAGCTCCTGAGCGATTTCTTCCCGCAGGGCCAGCAAGGCAACCTCCTGCGCCACCTCGCGACGACGTTCCGCAAGAGACAGGCGTTCTGACAAAAACAGCCGCATCGAATGCCGATCGTAGCGGCGCCTCAACATTGGCATGGCATGCACCGGCAGGATGCGCACCGAGATGCCATGACTGCTTTTCAGCCACGCCTTCAATTGACCGGCCGGATCATCCGCTGATGGAAGAGAGGCCAGGAAGGCTTCCGCGGCCGCCTCGATCCGCGCGAAGAAACTGGAGCGTCCCTCCAGCTTTTCCCGTACGAGATCGATCGGCAATCTGGTTCCGGAGACAGATGTCTCATGGCCTTCGCGCGCCAGGATTTCTGCGAGATCGGAGAGCCTGACCGCCTGCTCCCGATAGGCGCGATACAGTTTCAGGACGCCGCCTGCCGCATTCGGAGCCCCTTCAGCCAGATCGACCAATTCCTGATCGCCAGGGATTTCACCCGCCAGCAACGGATCAGCAAAGACTTCCCGCAACTGAGCCGCTGCACCACCAACTTCAGCCTGCAACTGCTCCAGATCGACCTTGTAGACGGACGCCAGCCTGAGCAGCAATTGAACCGTCAAAGGTCGCTGATTTCGCTCGATGAGGTTCAAGTAGGATGGCGAAATTCCCAGCCCCTCCGCCATGGCCGTCTGCGTCAGATCCAGGCTCTGTCGCAAGCGCCGCACTTTGGGTCCTGCAAAAATCTTGCGTTCAGCCATGTCACATCCTTTGACAATCGCTAACAGAGGGAGAGTTTACAATTTTGACAAGTTTACAAGGCGTTTTGTAAATTACAATACATCCTAACCTCTTTCATCATGCTGATTTTGCTTATTTTCTGGCGTCATTTTGCAACGCAATGTAAATCTACTCTCATCAAAAGGCAGCGAAGATCTTCTGTCCTAGCCGCGAATATATATCGGGAGAGAGAACCATGACAGACTTTTACAATCTTGTTCCAACCGCACCCAAAGGCCGCTTTGACGGCATCGAGCGTCCCTACACGGCAGACGATGTCAAGCGTCTGCGCGGCTCGGTCGAGATAAAGTATTCGCTGGCTGAGCGTGGCGCGATCCGTCTGTGGGAGTTGCTCGACCGCGAAGATTTCGTCAACGCACTCGGAGCACTGTCCGGCAATCAGGCCATGCAGATGGTTCGCGCGGGCCTGAAGGCCATCTACTTGTCTGGCTGGCAGGTTGCGGCAGATGCCAACACGGCGTCTGCCATGTATCCGGACCAATCGCTTTATCCGGCCAATGCGGCGCCGGAGCTTGCCAAGCGCATCAACCGCACCCTGCAGCGGGCAGACCAGATCGAGACCGCCGAAGGCAAGGGTCTCTCTGTCGAGACCTGGTTTGCACCCATCGTCGCCGATGCGGAAGCCGGCTTTGGCGGACCCCTCAACGCCTTCGAAATCATGAAGGCCTTCATTGAAGCCGGTGCCGCTGGCGTTCATTTCGAGGACCAACTGGCCTCTGAGAAGAAGTGCGGCCATCTGGGCGGCAAGGTTCTGATCCCGACCGCTGCGCATATCCGCAACCTGAACGCTGCACGTCTGGCGGCCGACATCATGAGCGTTCCGACACTCATCGTGGCACGAACCGATGCGGAAGCGGCGAAACTGCTGACATCCGACATCGACGAGCGGGATCGTCCTTTCGTGGATTACGATGCCGGGCGCACGTCTGAAGGCTTCTATCAGGTCAAGAACGGCATTGAGCCCTGCATCGCTCGCGCTATCGCCTATGCGCCTCATTGCGACCTGATCTGGATGGAGACCGGCAAGCCCGATCTTGAGCAGGCCCGCAAATTCGCCGAGGCCGTGCACAAGGCGCATCCGGGCAAGAAGCTTGCCTACAACTGCTCGCCATCGTTCAACTGGAAGAAGAACCTCGATGATGCGACCATTGCGAAGTTCCAGCGCGAACTGGGCGCCATGGGTTACAAGTTCCAGTTCATCACGCTGGCTGGCTTCCACCAGTTGAACTACGGCATGTTCGAACTGGCGCGTGGCTACAAAGAGCGCCAGATGGCGGCCTATTCGGAGCTGCAAGAGGCGGAATTTGCCGCTGAAATCAATGGCTACACGGCCACCAAGCATCAGCGCGAAGTGGGTACCGGCTATTTCGATGCCGTCTCGCTGGCCATCAGCGGTGGCCAGTCCTCCACGACGGCGATGAAGGAATCGACCGAACATGAGCAATTCCGCCCTGCGGCGGAGTAAGCTCGCGAAGCCTCGCCCTCCCCAACCTGACCTCAAGGGCGAGGCTTCAACCCCATTTGCAACCGTTCAAGAACCCCCAACACAAGAGGAGAAATGCCATGACACCCCAGACCCGAGTCAAGGAACGTGCCGAAGAACAGGCAACATCGATGAGCACTGACCAGCAATCTGCCATTCGGATGCTTGCAAACGAGCTGCATCGGCTGAACCACGCCGTCATGAAAGCAGTCGAGGCAGGCGTTTCGGTTGAGCTCGTCCGCTCAGCCCGCCACCACGGCGGCAACGGAAACTGGGGCGACCTCATGATACCGGTTGTCGTTGCGCAACCGAGGTAGGCAATATCTCTTTGTCATGATTGAAAACAGAAAGGGCAGCCATTGCGGACCGCCCTTTTTTGATGTGTCGAGCCGGGATCAGGCTGCGCGCCGCGTACCAGACGTCGTGTTCTCCAGACGGAATTGCTGGACCAGTTCGCGAAGCAGGGCGGCTTCCGCAGCCAATCTCGCGCTGGCCTGATTGGTTTCGGCAACCATTGCCCCGTTCTGCTGGGTCAACTGATCCATCTTGTTGACGGTCGTATTGATCTCTCGCAATGCTGACGACTGATCCTGGCTGGAAGTGGCAATCGACTCGACGTGATGGCTTGCCCCGGCAATCTGCTCACTGATGCTGGCAAGGACCTTGCCCGCCTGCTGCACAAGTTCCGAACCATTCTGCACTTCGGCGCTCGATTGATTGATAAGCGCCTTGATCTCCTGCGCAGCACTGGCGGAACGCTGCGCCAGTTCGCGCACTTCCTGCGCCACAACGGCAAAGCCCTTGCCTGCCTCGCCTGCGCGCGCTGCCTCGATACCAGCGTTCAGAGCAAGAAGGTTGGTCTGGAAGGCAATCTCATCGATGACCTCGATAATGGATTCGATCTTGCCAGACGCTTCCTCAATGCGAGACATGGCTTCGACGGCGCTGTTGACCACCGTTGCGGAACTGTCCGCCGTCTTACGGGTCGAGGCGACGGCAAGATTTGCCTCACGGGCACGTTCGGCGGAGTTGGAGACGGTCACTGTAATTTCGTCAACGGCTGCGGCGGTCTCTTCAAGCGAGGCAGCCTGCGATTCCGTACGCCGAGCCAGATCGCCGGATGATTGGCTGAGTGCTGCAGTGCCGTTTTCAATGGTGACCGCGCTTCCGTGGATCTGCGAGATCGTTTCTCTCAGCCGCGTGATCGACGCGTTGAAGTCCTGCCTCAACTGCTCAAGCCGACCGGCGAATTTCGTTTCGATCGTGCGGGTTAGGTCACCTTGGGCGAGACGGGCCAAGGCGGAGCCGAGTTCCGCGACGGCTTGATCGATCTGACCGTCGAGACGCGCCTTCTCTTCATCGTGATGCAGGCGCTCTGCATCAGCCTTGGCGCGATCTTGTTCGGACCGGGCTTCGACCATCTGCTTCTCCTCTGCATTTCTGCGGAAGATTTCGAGCGCACGGGCGATATTGCCAAACTCGTTCGATCGATCCGTGAAAGGTACTGTAACGTCCCGACCATCGGCAATAGCGCGCACCGTTTCGGTCAGAACCGGCAGTGGACGCACCAGTCCGCGTAGCAAAACGACACCGATTATACCGACAAAGCTGATCGCTATGAGAGCAGTGAACAGCATCAGTGTCGCAGACGCCTTGAGTTTGGCGAAGTAAACTTCGAGCGGAATGCCGATGAACAGCATTCCTGTCGTTGCCCCCGCAGCATCCTTGACCGGGAAATAGCCGGTGACGAAGTCTCGGCCGAATAGAGTAGCCGGGCCGTAATAGGCCTCGCCACGCGCAAGATATGGCTGCGCGGGGTGATCTGCAGCCAGCTTCGTACCAATAGCGCGATCGCCATTTTCTTTCTTGACGTTAGTCGAGATACGGACGAAATCCGCGCCCTGTTTCTCGAAGATGGTTGCAACGCCATTGATGGATTGGGCAACCCGATCAACCAGGACATGATCGGAAACGGTGACTTTTCCGGACTGTGACACAGCGCTTACAATGCCATCCTTAATCTGCATTGTAGACATCGGAACAGCAGCTGTATAGAGCGTCGCCATGGCGCGCATGGCAGACTGAGCATCGTCCTTCGACCTGTCTGTGATGTCGGCGCGCACGTTCCAGTAGGTCATACCGGTAATGCTACCAACAGCGGCGACAACAAGGAGAAGACAGAGAAAAACTATCCTTGCCGTAACCGAGGCCGGAAGAAATTTAGACATGTGGACCCCCAAGAACGACTGATCATTGTCAACTTACCAAGGGTCAGTAAAAGAGATATAAATTTCTAACCTAACACGTATTAATGCAGAAAGCGGGGATATGGGGCAGTCGGTCGCTCAATTAAACTTGCTGCTGCCCCTGACATTTTTCCAATGTCACATAGACAGGCAAAGAAGCGCCAGAACGGCGAAGCCGGAAATTGCCAGAAGCCGAAGGCGAAAACATGCCTGCTCCTGTGCGAGGGTGAGAGCGATGGCACGTGCACGTTGCTTCTGCATTGCATGATCCTCTAACTGTTACACTCGGCTCGAAGTCTTATGCTTTGTACTACGTTTCTTCGAGCGCAGGAGATCAGCATGGAATACGTCGCTTAACAACTGCTGAAGACCCGGGGCGTCACGGTTTCACCTACGAGCACATAGTAAAGAACCTCCCAACTGACAGCCGGGAGGTTCACAGTATACATATCTTTCGTACAAAAACGCGTCAGGCAGCCCGATTTATTCCAGGAGCATGCTGCATGCTCGCACGACCAGTGACCTTGAACTGCCGTAACAGTTCGACGAGTTGATCGGCCTCATCGGCAAGCTGACGGCTTGCGGCACTGGTTTCCTCAACCATCGCGGCATTCTGCTGTGTCAACTGATCCATCTGGTTCACGGCACCGTTCACTTCTTGCAAGGCAGAGGATTGATCGCGCGAAACATGAGCAATGCTCTCCACCTGCTGCGCGATGCGCGTTACCTGATCACCGATCGTCTCGAGGGCCTGTCCGGTCTGCTGTACAAGATCGGAGCCCTTGTCAACTTCAATTGTCGAGGCGGTGATGAGTTCCTTGATCTCCTTGGCAGCGCCCGCAGAGCGTTGCGCCAGTTCACGCACTTCCTGGGCGACGACGGCAAAACCCTTGCCGGCCTCACCTGCACGCGCCGCCTCAACACCGGCATTCAACGCCAGAAGGTTGGTCTGGAATGCGATTGCATCGATGACCTCTGTAATCTGACCGATCTTCTGTGATGCTCCTTCGATCCGCTGCATTGCAGATACGGCATTGCGAACGATGACCAGGGATCCGTCCGTATTGCGTCGCGTTTCATCAACGATGGCATGTGCCTCGCGTGCCCGGTCGGCAGCGGAGCGAACATTCGAGGTGACCTCGCTGACGGCTGCCGCAGTCTGCTCCAACGAAGCTGCCTGGGTTTCGGTTCTGCGCGACAGATCGTCAGTCGACTGCGACATCTGGCGAACATTCGTCTGGATGGCGACCACATTCTCCTGAATGAGGCCGATCGTATCCTGCAGCCGTGTCAGCGACGCGTTGAAGTCTACGCGAAGCTGTTCCAGGCGACCGACGAAAGGAGTGTCGATCGTCGAGGAAACATCACCGGCGGCCAACTTCTCAAGGCCCTGCGCGAGCGCTCCGACGGCGAACTGGATCTGTCGATCGGCTTCCTCCTTCTCAAGCTCGTTGCGGCGGCGCTCTTCGTCTGCTGCGGCACGCTCCTGTTCACTGGCGGTTTCGATACGGACCTTTTCCTGGGCATTTTCCTTGAAAACACCGAGAGCACGCGCCATGTCGCCAATCTCATCACGACGCTGCTCACCAGCGATGGAGGTTTCGAGATCCCCTGAGGCAAGACGACGCATCGCAGCTGAAATCGCAAGAATCGGCCCCTTGAAGGTAAAGACAAGCCCAACGCCAGCGAAGATCGCAACGAGAATACCAAGCATCATAGCAGTGACAGAGATTTGGTTTGCCTTGTCGCGCTCGGCACCAGCCGCATCGCGCTGGGCAGCTGCAAAGCGTGTCAGCGTCGCCCAAATTCGATCGATATCGGCCGCAGCGGCCTTGAACTCGGCAGCACGTTTTGTCGAAAGTTCCAAGAGCGAGGCTGCGTCCTTGTCCATCTTGGCGGAGATGGGCAGCATCGCGGCAGCGCGCTGGCGCACCTGCTCGGACGAATTCTTATCCGCTTCAAGGACACCGACCGGGATTTCCAGCGTCATCAAGACGTCCTGTAATTCGCGCAGGCCTTCCGAGGTGGGCTTGGCACCATAATGGGCAGACTTCAACTCAATTGCGCGGATGGCATCGAAGATCTGCCTCGTCGTGGCAAGGAACTGGGTGGCGCGGGCAATCGGCTCGTCAAGCTGGCCAAAGACCTCCATGGCCTGACGCGCCTTCAGCGTGGAGAGACCCTGCAGCCGGATGGAGAACGGGCGCATCAGATTGACGATGCGGTCGATGTTGTCCACCGCCGTTTCGCTCGCAGTCGGAATCGCCATCAGATCGCGGATCTGCTTGAGGTTGTCCGTCAGCTGTCCGGCAAGCGCCTGTTGCTCGGCAGGAAGGGATTCACCGATGGCTGTCACGGCCTGGGCGAAATCACCCACTTGCTCTTTTAGGACATCCATCTTCTCCTGGGGCGTGGCCTTGCCGTTGAAATCAGCAACCAGCTTGGCTATCACATTGGCACCGCGGGTCAGTTTTTCCGCATCGCGAAGGAGAGATTTTGCCCTGGTTTCATCGGCTGCAAGGTTTTCGCGTGCGCTGGTGGCATAATTGAGCAGATCCGTCTGGCTGCGCACCAAAGTCGCGAGACCATTGTCAAGGTTTTGACGGACCGTCGATTCCTGCTGATACTGGGTCCAGAGCTGATCGACACGTGAACCGATTGCTTCCGTTCCCTTCACAGCACTTTCTATTTCGGTGAGGCTCTCATCGGAATTCGCTCCGGACCGAACCGATTTGAGTAGGCTGGACTGCATCTCAATCTGTTTCTTCAGATTAGACCTCGCCTCTTCCGTCGTGTTCTGGAGGAAGGAACCCATGCCGGAATAGACATCCTTAAAGCCGCTGAGCGACTGCAGGACCGAGTTCGACATATCCATGCGCGATTGCAGCAAACTCGACGCGTAAAGGCCTGAAAGGCCCACAGCGGAGATAGAAACGACGAAGGGAACGATGAAGGCAATAACTTTAGTCTGAATTTTAAAACGTGCGAGCATGCGATCAATCATCATGCTTTTCCCCTTGAATCATTTGTCGCTGAATTAGCGCTATCAGCCTTGATCGGGCTGTTCTCTCAAGTTCTCGCACCCACCAATGAACGAAAAATAAATAAAGCAAGAATCAGATTTAAATTTTAATTCTATCAATTAGTTGCATTTGAATTACGCAGGATTTTACCAATCTCTGACTTCAAAGAAATACTAATTCACGCATAAGGTGTCCTGTTCGCCAAAGCCTCGGCACATGCATAGCCTGATGACCATGCCCACTGAAAATTGTATCCGCCCAGCCAGCCAGTCACGTCGACGGCTTCTCCGATGAAATAGAGACCTGGAACCTTTTTAGACCGCATGGCTCGTTGATCCAGCTCATTCGTATCGATACCGCCCAGCGTTACCTCAGCAGTCCGGTAGCCCTCCGAACCCGCTGGACAGATCTGCCAGTTCTGCAGAGTGTCGCAAACCGCCTGAAGCTTTCGATCGCTCTGCTCGGCCATGGTTCCGGAGAACCCGTTTTCATCCGACACAAACTGAGCGAGCCGCTTTGGCAGAATATCGCCAAGCACGGTCTGGATCGCCTGCTTGCCGTTTGCCTGCCTGCCATCCTTCAATCGCTGCAGGATGTTCAAGTCCGGACGCAGGTGAAGATTGACTGCGTCCCCCTCGCGCCAGTAGGAAGAGATCTGCAAAATGGCAGGCCCACTCAGACCGCGATGTGTGAACAACAGCGCCTCTTCGAATCCGGTCTTCCCGCAGGATGCCCGCGCATCAACCGCAATGCCGGAGAGAGGCGAGAGCTTTTCAAGCAGCGCTGGGTCGAGCGTCAATGGCACCAAGGCCGGCCGGGTCTCCGTCACGGCAATACCAAACTGCTCAGCCAGCTTGTAGGCGAAGCCGGTTGCGCCCATCTTGGGAATGGACTTGCCGCCCGTGGCAACGACCAAGGCCCTGGCCTCAACATCCGTATGCTCAAGGCGAACCCGAAAACCATCAATCGTCTTCTCGACCGCAGAAATCGGCTGCTGCAAATGCAGTTCCACCTGCCCTTTACGCATTTCCTCGAGCAACAATCGCACGATGTCTTTTGCACTGTCATCGCAGAACAATTGGCCGAGCATCTTTTCGTGCCAGGGGATACGATAGGCATCCACCAGGGCAACGAAATCCTTTGCCGAGTAGCGCGCAAGCGCGGATTTGGCGAAATGCCGGTTGCCCGAAATGTAGTTGGCAGGGCTTGCATGAAGATTGGTGAAGTTGCAGCGACCGCCACCGGAGATACGGATCTTCTCGCCAGGTGAGCGCGCATGATCCAGCACCAGGACCGAGCAGCCTTTTTGACCTGCCTGTGCCGCACACATCATGCCCGCAGCGCCCGCACCCAGCACAATCACATCATATATCGGCTTCATGCCCGCAGTCCCTTGGTCATTTCCGGCTTCTGTGTTTGTCGGAATGCCGATAAAGTCAATGCTGGGGCCTCGCCAATCATGTGGTTGCGACTATGATGCGATGCTATCGTCAACAACGACCGGTGAATCATGCCGCCCAGAAAGAAGCCGTCTGCACCTGCTTCGAAAAGCATTCTCAAATCTGCCGCCACGCAGCCACCCTTGACCTCGCTGCGCGGTGTTTCAAGCTGGCGCGAGGCTGCAGCCTGGCTGAAGGCTCGTGGTATCGAGGACGTGGAATGCATCACGCCGGATCTTGCAGGCGTGCCACGCGGCAAGATGATGCCGACATCGAAGTTCACCTCGAATACCTCGCTGGCGCTTCCGTCTGCGCTTTATCGGCATACGATTTCCGGCGAATACCCGGATGAGACGGAAAACTTTCGCTACGAACCGCGCGACAGCGACCTGAAGCTGGTGCCCGATCTTTCAACGCTTTCCGTCGTTCCTTGGGAAACGGACCCGACTGCGCAGGTGATTTGTGATGTCGTCGGCACGACGGGCGAACAGGTGCCCTACACGCCGCGCAATGTGCTGAAGAACGTTTTACGCCTTTACGAGGAAAAGGGCTGGAAGGCTGTCGTTGCGCCAGAGATTGAATTCTATCTTGTGGCGATTAATGAAGATCCAGACTACCCGCTGCATCCGCCGAAAGGCAGATCCGGCCGGTCGATCGTTGGCGGTCAAGGCTACTCGATTGCCGGGATCAACGAATTCGACGAGCTGATCGATGATATCTACCATTTCTCCGAAAAGCAGGGATTGGAGATCGACACGCTGATCCACGAAGAGGGACCGGCTCAGCTGGAGATCAATCTGCGGCACGGCGATCCCATTCAACTGGCGGACCAGGTTTTCCTGTTCAAGCGCACGATTCGGGAAGCGGCTTTGAAGCACGGGATCTATGCGACCTTCATGGCCAAGCCCATGCAGGGCCAGCCCGGCTCTGCCATGCACATCCACCAGTCGGTCGTGGATACCAAAACCGGCAGGAACATCTTTTCGAACGAGGATGGATCGCCTTCCCGCGCCTTCTTCCATTTCATCGGCGGCATGCAGAAATACGTGCCGAGTTCGCTGGTGATGTTTGCGCCCTACGTGAACTCCTACCGGCGACTGACGCCGGACATGGCATGCCCTGTCAACAATGCCTGGGGCTATGACAACCGCACGACGGCATTTCGCGTTCCGATTTCGGAACCGGCTGCGCGACGCGTGGAAAACCGTCTGCCAAGTTCGGATGCAAACCCCTATCTGGCGCTTGCCGCCTCGCTGGCCTGCGGCTGGCTGGGCATCATGAAAGGCATCGAGCCGACGGAGCCGACCTATGATTCCGCAAACGAGGGATCGATCGAGCTGCCGCGCGGCCTGCTGGAGGCTGTGGCTCTTCTCGAGGATGAACCAGCGCTGGAAGAGGTGTTCGGCAAGGAGTTCATCGGCCTTTATGCGGGCGTGAAGCGTGGCGAGTTCGAAACCTTCATGCAGGTGATCAGCCCATGGGAGCGTGAATTCCTGCTCCTGAACGTTTGATGCGGGGCGCAGCACATGAACTGGCAAAGCCCGATTGCACCCGGCATCTCCTGGTATCAGGACAGCCTTGGAGAACGACCGGACTATCCGGCCCTTGATGGTTCCGTAACGGTGGATGTCGCCATCATCGGCGGCGGCTACACCGGGCTTCAAGCGGCCTACAATCTGGCCAAGCGTGGGGCATCGGTCGCGCTGATCGAGGCTTCACGTTTCGGAGACGGAGCCTCTGGACGTAACGGCGGCCAGCTTGGAACCGGTCAGCGCGCCTGGCCGGACGAGCAGGAGGAAGAACTGGGCTATGAGCGGGCCAAACTTCTCTTCGATCTTGCCGAGAATGCCAAACGGCATCTGCTGGAGTTCGCCGAGATCCATGGCATCGATATGGACTATATCCCCGGCCAGATGAATGTGTCGCATAAAGAGGCCTATGAGCGGGATTACAGGCGCTCGGCAGAGATCCTGGCGACACGCTACAACTACCCGCATGTGCGCTTCATGGACAGAGCGGAAACTTCGGAGCGTCTTGGTTCCAGCCGCTATCACCATGGCATTCGCGACATGGGTACAGGGCACATTCATCCTCTCAAGCTGCTTGTGGGACTGGCGCGCGTTGCCGCAGAGGCAGGTGCCAAAATCCATGAGATGACGCCGGCGAATGCCCTTCGGCCCGCGAGCGGAAAAACGACGATCGATACCCCGCGCGGTACCATCACCGCAGAACGGGTGCTGATTGCGACCAACGCCTATATCGGCAATCTGGAACCCCAGACAGCGGCTCATGTCATGCCGATCCGCTCCTTCATCGGGGCCACCGAACCGCTGAACGCATTCCCGAACATTCTCCCCGGTTCGGAGGCGGTGGCCGATTCGCGTTTCGTGGTGCGTTATTTTCGCAAGAGCCGTGACAACAGGCTGCTGTTTGGAGGACGCGAGGCCTACACCGCAGACAGTCCTCGTGACATTTCGAAGCACATCCGCAGGCAGATCGCGGAAATCTATCCGGAGCTTCAGGACATCCGCATCACGCATGGCTGGGGCGGATCTGTCGGCATTACGATGCCGCGTAAACCCTTTGTGCGAGAGGTCATGCCCGGCGTTACCTCAATCGGCGGATTTTCCGGTCACGGGGTCATGCTGTCCAATTATTCCGGCAAGATGTATGCCGATGCCATTGTCGGAAACAGCAACGAACTGGATATACTCAAGGAATTGAGGGTTCCGCCCTTCCCCGGCGGTTCGCGCCTGCGAAGTCCGCTGTTGTTTCTGGCGCTGACATGGTACGCCCTACGCGACCGTTTCTGATGTGGAAAGCAGATCCCGACGAAAGGGGCTGGCTTTTTTAAATCGATTAGATTATTGAGTAGCGAACCCCGAACTTCGAAAGAGTTAGGCATGAGCAGCCAGATCATACCCGTGGAACCCTTTGACTATGTCGTCTTTGGCGGCACCGGAGACCTTGCCGAGCGCAAGCTGCTTCCAGCGCTATACCACCGCCAGATCGAGGGTCAGTTCACGGAGCCGACCCGCATCATCGGCGCCTCTCGCAGCGCCTTAAATGATGATGAATTCCGCAAGTTTGCAGATACGGCCCTGAAGGAACATCTGAAGCCCGGCGAATACGACGACGCACAGGTGAAAATCTTCCTCGATCGGCTGTTCTACGTGTCTGTCGATGCGAAATCCGACGGTGGCTGGGACAAGCTGAAGAAGCTTCTGGACGACGGAAAGGATCGCGTTCGCGCCTTCTATCTTGCCGTATCACCTGCTATTTTCGGTGCCATTTCAGAAAAGATCCGTGATCATAAGCTGATCACCAAATCGACCCGCATCGTGGTGGAAAAGCCGATCGGTCGCGATCTCGCCTCGGCGCTGGAGCTCAACGACACGATCGGCAAGGTGTTCAAGGAAGAGCAGATCTTCCGTATCGACCACTATCTCGGCAAGGAAACGGTTCAGAACCTGATGGCGCTGCGCTTTGCAAACGCGCTGTATGAGCCGCTATGGAATGCGCAATACATCGATCACGTGCAGATCAGCGTGGCGGAATCGGTCGGCCTTGAAGGACGTGCAGGCTATTACGATACGGCTGGCGCACTGCGCGACATGGTGCAGAACCATATCCTGCAGCTTCTTTGCCTTGTCGCAATGGAAGTGCCGTCCTCGTTGGATTCCGAAGCGGTTCGGGACGAAAAGCTCAAGGTTCTGCGTGCGCTGAAGCCGATCAACGACAGCAATGTCGAACAGATGACAGTGCGCGGACAGTACCGCGCCGGCGCCTCTGCCGGCGGCCCGGTCAAGGGCTATCTCGAAGAGCTAGAAGGCGGTGTTTCCAATACGGAAACCTTCGTCGCGATCAAGGCCGAAATCAACAACTGGCGTTGGGCGGGCGTGCCGTTCTACATCCGGACCGGCAAGCGTCTGACCGGCCGCATGTCCGAGATCGTGATCACCTTCAAGCAGATTCCCCACAACATCTTTGAAAACGCTGCTGGCCGCATCACGGCAAACCAGCTCATTATCCGGCTGCAGCCCGATGAAGGTGTCAAGCAGTCGCTGATGATCAAGGATCCGGGCCCGGGTGGGATGCGCCTGCGCAACGTATCGCTCGACATGAGTTTTGCGGAAGCGTTCAACGTTCGCAATCCGGATGCCTATGAGCGGCTCCTGATGGATGTGATCCGTTCAAACCAGACGCTGTTCATGCGCCGCGACGAAGTGGAAGCTGCATGGCGCTGGGTGGATCCGATCCTCAAAGGTTGGGAAACAACCGGCCAGTTGGCGCAGGGTTACACCGCCGGAACATGGGGACCCAGCCAATCCATCGCTCTGATCGAGCGTGATGGCAGAACCTGGCACGAGGGGTAATTTCATGGCGGCACGTCTTCATTCCTTCGCAGACGCAGAGGCGCTGGCCAGAAATCTGGCCACGGATATCGCGAAACAGCTGAGTGATGCGATTTCTGCTCGCGGCAGTGCTTCCATGGCGGTCTCTGGCGGATCAACACCGAAGCGGCTGTTTGAAGACCTGTCGGCGCATGATCTCGACTGGAGCCTCGTGACGATCACTCTCGTCGACGAACGGTTCGTTCCGGCGGACAACCCGCGCTCCAACCATTTGCTGGTCGCAACGCACCTGTTGAAGAACCGGGCTGCGGCTGCAAACTTCCAGCCACTGTACCAGGATGTCGCCTCCGCCCTGCAGGCCGCGGCCATTGCGACGGAGAAGACCGCAGACATCGGCAATCCGTTCGACGTGGTCATTCTCGGCATGGGAGCGGACGGCCATACGGCGTCTTTCTTCCCGGGCGGCAACCATCTGGCGCGCGCAATCGACGCCGATGCACCGCGTGGCGTGATGACGATGGAAGCCGAAGGCGCTGGCGAAGAGCGGTTGACCTTTACCTTTCCGAGCCTTGCCGATGCGCGCTTTCTGGTTCTGCACATCGAAGGTGATGCGAAGAAACAGGTTCTGGAAAAGGCAGAGGCCGGAACGGACGTGTTCGAGATGCCGATCCGCGCCATGTTGAACCGCGCGCCATCGACCGTCGAGATTTACTGGGCGCCCTGAACGAACCCGACGCTGCCTTTCAAGCAGCATATGAAACTAGATAAGTACACATTGCGCCAGCATGGTCTCCCAACCGTGCTGTTGCATCTGAAGGAGGATTGAGCATGGCTGCCCATTCGAGCATTGAAGCAATCACCCGCCGTATCGTCGAGCGTTCCAGGCCGCATCGCGAAGCCTATCTCGACCGGGTCCAGAGCGCTATTTCCCGCGGCGTTCACCGCTCCACGCTCTCCTGCGGTAATCTTGCCCATGGCTTCGCTGTCTGTTCCCCCTCGGAAAAGACTGCTCTTGCGGGCGATGTCGTGCCGAACCTCGGCATCATCACCGCCTATAACGATATGCTGTCTGCCCATCAGCCTTATGAGATTTTCCCGCCGATCATTCGCGAGGCGGCGCGGGACGCCGGTGGCGTAGCACAGGTTGCCGGTGCCGTTCCTGCCATGTGCGATGGCGTGACCCAAGGCCAGCCAGGCATGGAGCTTTCTCTCTTCTCCCGCGATGCGATTGCCATGGCAGCGGGCATCGGCCTATCGCACAACATGTTCGATGCAGCCGTCTATCTCGGCATCTGCGACAAGATCGTGCCCGGTCTGGTGATTGCTGCGCTGACCTTTGGGCATCTGCCAGCCGTGTTCATTCCAGCGGGACCGATGACATCCGGTCTGCCCAACGACGAAAAGTCGCGCATTCGCCAGCTCTATGCCGAAGGCAAGGTCGGTCGCGCCGAACTGCTGGAAGCGGAATCCAAGTCCTATCATGGCCCCGGCACCTGCACCTTCTACGGAACGGCAAACTCCAACCAGATGCTGATGGAAATCATGGGCTTCCATATGCCGGGTGCTTCGTTCGTCAATCCCGGCACGCCATTGCGCGAAGCACTCACGCGCGAGGCCGTCAAGCGCGCACTTTCGATTACCGGTCTTGGCAATGAGTTCACCCCGGCAGGCGAGATGATCGACGAGCGGTCCATCGTTAACGGCGTCGTTGGTCTGCATGCCACGGGTGGCTCGACGAACCACACCATGCATCTGGTCGCCATGGCGCGTGCGGCGGGGATCGTGCTGACCTGGCAGGATATTTCCGAGCTATCCGATACCGTGCCTCTGCTTGCCCGCGTCTACCCCAATGGTCTGGCAGACGTGAACCACTTCCACGCGGCTGGTGGCATGGGCTTCCTCATCAAGCAGCTTCTGAAGACCGGCCTGTTGCATGACGATGTGCGCACTGTGTTCGGCCAGGGGCTTGAGGCCTATACCGTCGAGGCAAGGCTGGATGAGAACGGCGCTGTCGTGCGCGAGCAAAGCCCCGAGGAAAGCGGCGATGCGAAGGTTCTGACGAAAATCGAAACACCGTTCCAGCCGACGGGCGGCCTGAAGATGCTGACCGGCAACCTCGGCAAGGGCGTGATCAAGATCTCTGCGGTAAAGCCCGAGCGCCATGTGATCGAGGCACCGGCCATCGTCTTCCACGATCAGCAGGAATTGCAGGACGCCTTCAAAAAGGGTGAATTGAACAAGGATTTCATTGCCGTCGTCCGTTTCCAGGGTCCGAAGGCCAACGGCATGCCGGAACTGCACCGCCTCACCCCGCCGCTTGGCGTGTTGCAGGACCGTGGGTTCAAAGTGGCGCTGGTGACCGATGGCCGCATGTCCGGCGCATCCGGCAAGGTGCCCGCCGCCATCCACGTTACCCCGGAAGCGTCCGATGGTGGCCCGATTGCCCGCATTCAGACCGGCGACCTCATTCGGCTCGATGCCGTCAACGGCACGCTGGAAGTGCTGGTGGATGCGGCAGAGTTCGCAACGCGCGCCTTGGCAACCGCCAATCTGGATGACAACGAGTTCGGCATGGGCCGCGAACTCTTCGCCCCGTTCCGCCGCCATGTCGGCCCTGCCGATCAGGGTGCCAGCGTGTTTTTTAGCTGAACCAAATCATAATGAAGGGCAGTGTCTGGACACCACCCTTCAAACTTCCCCTAAGCCAAGGTGATCGGGAACCATTTTGCGCCTAATGGCAGTGGGCGGACGTTTGTAGATTTCGAGAAAAACCGCATTGAAGCGCCTTAGACTTCCGAAACCAGATTGCAACGCGATGTCCATTATCGGCAGATCCGTTTCGGTCAGCAGGCGTTTCGCACGTTGTATACGCGCTGTTTTTGCCAACTGCGTCGGGCTTGCCCCAAGATGCTTCTGAAACAATCGAGAAAGATGGCGCCCACCGACGCCAACCCGCTCCGCTAGCGCATCGACTGTTGCGCCAGATCTATCAAGCGCGCCCTCTTCCCGAATGAGCCGTGCGGCTTTTTCAACAGTCGCTGCGCTGCCCCTCCAAGCGGGGCAAAATGGGGCCGACTCCGGCCTGCAGCGTAGGCAGGGTCGATAACCTGCCAATTCAGCCGCAGCGGCACTTGGCAAGAATTCAACGTTGCGGCGATAGGGAAGGCGGACCGGACATACACAACGACAATAGATCCCCGTCGTTCGGACGCCGATGAAAAAGCGGCCGTCAAACAGCGGATCACGGTCGAGCCAAGCCTGTTCGTATAGAGCGATATCCGAGTTCATTTCCGGATGCTACATCAGCGCAAACGCCTCTGAAAGGACAGAGTCCGAATCTGGCGAGCGACCGATTGCCGATAGTTTCATTATGCGCCGACATTCACAGTGGGATTGCATCATGAAGAAAACGCAGAACATGGGTCTGATCGATTGGGCTCTTTTGATCTTTTTATCCGTCTTATGGGGCGGCTCGTTCTTCTTCTCTAAAGTCGCGCTTTCTGAACTACCACCCTTAAGTATTGTAATGGCCCGTGTCGCGATCGCCGCGACCGCGCTATTCTTCTACCTAAAAGCAAGGGGATTGCAAATTCCCGCATCTCCAAAGATCTGGACAGCATTTTTCGGTATGGGACTTTTAAATAATCTCATTCCGTTCAGTCTAATTTTTTGGGGTCAAACCCAAATTGCCAGCGGGCTTGCCTCGATACTCAATGCGACAACACCAATATTTTCGATCATAGTCGCGCATTTTCTTACGGTAGATGAACGGATGATCCTGAACAAATTGGCGGGGATTATCCTTGGGTTCCTTGGGGTCACAGTGCTCATGGCAGGGAATGCCTTCTCGGCCAAAGCACTTCCTGTCACGGCTCTGCTTGCATGCTTGATGGCGGCGTTATCATATGGTTTCGCAGGCGTATTTGGTCGACGTTTCCGCCGCATGGAAATCGCACCGGCAATCAGCGCTTTTGGTCAGACAGCGGCAACGACCGTTATGCTGATACCGATTGTATTGATGATCGATTCGCCATGGAATTTAGCCCTCCCAAGCGGCCAAACCATCGCAGCTCTTCTTGGTTTGGGGCTATTTTCAACTGCCCTGGCTTACATCATTTTCTTCCACATACTCGCAACGGGCGGTGCGATAAACAGTTCGCTTGTAACACTGCTGATCCCTGTAAGCGCAATCCTGCTTGGTAGGGTATTTCTGGATGAGGAGCTGGCAATCAACCATCTGGCGGGCATGGCTCTGATTGCTGTTGGTCTTCTGTCGATAGATGGACGGATTTTTGTCGCGATCCGAAGAAGCCGATTGTTGAGCGCGCGCCGCTAACTTCGCGAAACAAGCTTTTGCAGGGGTATACCGTGTTTGCTTTCTCAGAGGAGCGAAGCTCGGCCTCGAAAAGGACAGGTCCCTCTGGCCTTCGTCATACATAGTAGTACGATCTGGTTTACCAGCTTCGCACATCCAGCGTCTTGTCCTTATGCGCCGGATGGGTGGAGAAGATGAAGATGCGGTCGAGCTCCTTCTGCGTCAACAGGCGCAGGAAGCGGACTTCGGCAGAATTGTTGGAATTCTGACGCATCAGCACGCAGCCGATTTTCATGATGCGGGCATCGGGGATATCCAGCACGAATTCACGCGGCAGATCCGTCTTGGTGAGGAATGTCAGGGTAGCGCCGCTCATCGAAATCCGCACGACGTCGCAACGGCGGGCAGCCATGTGCATGACATGCTTTTCGGTATATTCGATGCGGCCCGCATTCATAGTATCTTCCATCTTGAACCGGCTTTCGCGGTCGTACATGAAAGATTCTTCGCGCTTCAGATAGTTCTTCTGGCTCGTTGTCATGGCAGCCCCGGCATTTCACTGCATTCAATGCGAAAAGCCTAGCCTCGAGAGCTTAACAGACGGTTTGGTTGGCACGCAGTTGCTCTTTATCAGCACATTCATGACAACCAGAATGCCAACAGCCTTAACTCATCGTCTATAGGTTTGGCCTGCAGCGTCGAAAAGATGCATCTTTTGCGAATCTGCTGAAAAACGCAGTGACTGGCCACGCTCTACCTTGTGGATGCCCGGCAGCTTGGCGATGATCGGCTCCTCATCCGTCAGGCCCTCGATGTAGAGAAGCGTGACTTCGCCGAGAGCTTCGACGATGGAAACCTTGCCCTCGAACAGATAGTCCTCACCGGTCGTAACGGTCAGATCCTCTGGGCGAATACCAAAGCTTGCCACCTTTCCGCGCTCGGACGCATCGGTCGCAACCGGCACCAGAACCGATTTGCCGCCCTTGAGATCGACCCGCGTCTGAGGTCCGGTGTCTACCACAGTCGCAGGGATGACGTTCATTGCGGGAGAACCGATGAAGCGGGCAACGAAGAGGTTCTGAGGGCGTTCGTAAAGTTCCAGCGGTGCACCGACTTGCTCGATATGTCCGGCGGACAGAACGACAATCCGATCGGCCAGTGTCATGGCCTCGACCTGATCATGGGTGACGTAGATCATGGTCGTGTCGGCCATCTGCTCTTTCAGCTTGGCGATCTCGATACGGGTCGCCACGCGCAGCGCCGCATCCAGGTTCGACAGCGGCTCATCGAACAGGAAGACCTTGGGATTGCGGCAGATGGCGCGACCGATGGCAACGCGCTGACGCTGGCCGCCAGAAAGCGCCTTGGGCAGGCGTTCCAGATATTGCGTGAGCTGGAGGATGTCCGCCGCAGAGCGAACACGGCGGTCAATCTCCTGCTTGTTTTCGCCCGCAATCCGCATGCCGAAGGCCATGTTGTCGTAGACGGTCATGTGCGGATAGAGCGCGTAGGACTGGAAAACCATGGCGATACCACGCCGCGAGGGCGGGACATCATTGACACGGTTGCCATCGATGAACATGTCGCCGCTGGTGATTTCCTCCAACCCGGCAATCATGCGCAGCAGGGTTGACTTGCCGCAGCCGGACGGACCAACGAACACGACAAATTCGCCCTCGGCGATATCCAGATCGATTCCGTGCAGAACCTTGACCTGTCCATAGGCTTTGCGAATATCCTTCAGCACCAATCCCGTCATGTCTCTCCCCATTTTTTGTCCGTCGCTTAGCCGCCGATGGGCGTCGCGATGCTCATTCTCAAGACGCTCCGGGGGAGAAAGGATCGCCCCCGGAGTTTTCCATCAGGCATGCCTTGCGAAGCTGGCACCCCAAGCTGGCAGCGTCACGCTGCGCTCTGTGACCTCGCAGGCAAAGCCGTGGCCTTCCAGCAGGCTCCAGTCGCCGGACGGTAGCTCCGTCGTGGTTTCTTCCCCGCTCATATTGAAGATGCAGAGCACGACTTCATTTCCGAGCTTGCGAAGGTAGCGCAGAACCGGTCCATCCACGGCGAGGAACTCGATCTCGCCCTTCGCAAAGGCCGGATGCTGCCTGCGGAAGGCGAGAAAGCGACGATAATGCTCCATGACGGAGTTCTCATCGCCCTGCTGCACATTGACCGCCCGCAATTGATGCTCAACCGGGATAGGCAGCCAGGTCTTTTCCGCACCGGAAAAGCCCGCATGGGTAGAGTGATCGTCCCAGGCCATCGGCGTGCGGCAGCCATCGCGGCCCTTGAATTCCGGCCAGAACTGGATGCCATAGGGATCTTGAAGGTCGGCGAAGGCAATATCCGCCTCGGTGAGCCCCAATTCCTCGCCCTGATAGATGCAGACGGAACCCCGTTGCGTCAGCAGGATCGAGGCCAGCAGCTTTGCGAAACTTTCGCGATCGATGACATCAGCGCCCCAGCGCGACACATGACGCACCACATCGTGGTTGGAAAATGCCCAGCAGGCCCAACCTTCCGGTGCCGCTTCCGCAAAAGCATGCTGCACTTCCACCACGCGCTCCGGCGTCAGCGGGTCGGGTGCAAGGAATTCGAAGGCATAGCACATCTGCATCTTGTCGCCGCCGGAGGTATATTCGCCGACAATCTCGAGACCACGCTGGCTGTCACCCACTTCGCCCACCGCAGCAATGGCCGGGAACTCGTTCAGAACTGCGCGGAATCGCTTGAGGAAGTCGATGTTTTCCGGGCGGTTCTTGTCGTAGATATGCTCCTGGAAGTTATAAGGATTGACGGCCGGCGCGGTCGAGGCATTGCGCCGCTCCGGTGCAAGCGACGGGTTGCTGCGCAGTTCCTTGTCGTGGAAATAGAAGTTGATCGTGTCCAGACGGAAGCCATCGACGCCGCGCTTCAGCCAGAAGCGAACCACCTCCAGCAGGGCGTCCTGCACTTCCGGATTATGCAGGTTGAGATCCGGCTGGGACGTCAGAAAGTTATGCAGATAATACTGCATCCGGGTGGGATCCCAAGCCCAAGCCGACCCGCCGAAAATCGACAGCCAGTTGTTGGGTGGGGTGCCATCCGGCTTCGCATCGGCCCAGACATACCAGTCCGACTTGGGATTGACGCGGCTGGAACGGCTTTCGATAAACCATGCATGTTGATCGGAGCTGTGCGAAATGACCAGATCGATCATCACCTTAATCTTCAGGCGATGCGCTTCCGCAATTAGCGAGTCGAAGTCGGACAGCGTTCCGAACATGGGATCGACATCCGTATAATTCGAAACATCGTAACCGAAATCCTTCATGGGAGACGGGAAGAAGGGCGAAATCCAGATGGCATCCGCACCGAGCGCCGCGATGTGCGGTAGACGTGCGGTAATACCCTTCAGGTCGCCGACGCCATCGCCGTTCGAATCCTGATAGGAGCGTGGATAGATCTGATAGATGACCGCGCCACGCCACCAGTCGGTATCCGGCGCTTCGGTCGTCTGAGGATAAACAGTCATGCAGATTGAACCTTGAATGAAGAGATACTCAGCCGCCCTTGACCGAACCGGCAAGGAGACCGCGTACCAGATAGCGTTGAAGTCCGAAGAAGACCGCCAGCGGCACAACGATGGTGACGAAGGCAGAAGCCGTCAGGATTTCCCAATTCCCGCCGCGTGACCCCAGCAGTGCATTCAGACTTCCGGTCAAGACCAGTTGATCACGGCCCGTGCCCAGGAAGACGATGGCCACCAGCAGATCGTTCCAGACCCAAAGAAACTGGAAGATCGAGAAGGACGCCAAAGCCGGGAAGGATAGCGGCAGCACGATCTTCAGGAAGATCTCGAAGTCGGAAGCACCATCGACGCGTGCGCTCTCGATGATCTCCTTGGGAAGGCCCGCGATGTAGTTTCGAAGCAGATAGATGGCGAGCGGCATGCCGAATGCAGTATGGGCCAGCCAGATGCCTGCGTAAGTCTTGGACGACGTTCCAAGAAAATTACCCACCTCGTTATAGAGCCTCAAGAGCGGGATAAGTGACATTTGCAGCGGCACGACAATGAGACCGACGACCAGCGCTATGATCAGCGCGCGCCCTGGAAAATGCATCCACGACAGAGCATAGGCAGCAAAGGCTGCGATCAGGATGGGAATGATGGTGGCGGGTATCGTTACCGTTAGTGAATTGATGAAGGCCTGACCGATCCCTTCCGAAAAGAGAACAGTGCGGTAGTTATCGAGTGTGAATGTGGGCGGTGTCGTTACCGTCAAGTAGATGCGCTTACCGCGCGAGCCTTCGAACGGCGCGTTCTTGGAATAGACATAAGCACCATCCTCCTGGACGGTCAGCGTCTCGCCTTCGCCCAGATCGGCAGGCTTACCCACCGGAAAGGCAGCCGGCTCCTGAACACGTGTGCCGAAGGCCTTGACGGTTCCGCTTTGCCCGTTTTCGAACACGGACCCCCTGATGACGTAGTTTGAGCCTTCCTGCTTGGCGGTGCCAGGATCGCCCAGTCGACCGGCGCTTGTTTGCGAGGAACTGCCGAACGCAGTCCACCAGCCAGAGGTCGTGATCTGGCCCTTGTCTCGGACGGAGGTGACCAGAATACCGAGCGTCGGGATCAGCCAAAGTATGACGATGAACAGGACGGAAAGGTGAACTACGAGGCGTGGAAGACCGACACGCTTCAGACGGGTGGTGAGGCTTGCCATATCAATGTCCTCCTGCGTCTTGGTTGGCCTGCCGAATGTTCCAGATCATTATCGGCGTGACAGCTGCCATGATAATGAGCGCGATGACAGCACTTCGCCCACTATCGCCGCCGCCTCGGAACATCCAGTCAAACATCAAGTTCGCCAGAACCATGGTGTCCCACTGCCCGTTGGTCATGGTCAGTACGATATCGAAAACCTTGAGAACAAGAATGGTGATCGTGGTCCAGACGACTGCGATCGTTCCCCAGATTTGCGGCACCATAATCTTCCAGAAAATTTGCCAGCCGTTCGCGCCGTCGATGACCGCGGCCTCGATGGTTTCCTCGGGAATGCCTCGCAGCGCCGCCGACAGGATGACCATTGCAAAGCCGGTCTGGATCCAGATCAGGATGATCATCAGGAAGAAGTTGTTCCAGAAGGGAATCGATATCCACACTTGCGGGTCGCCACCGAACCAGGTGACGATGGCGTTGAGCAGGCCGATCTGCGTATCGTTGCCACCGCGGTATTCGTAGATGAACTTCCAGATAACTGAAGCGCCGACGAAGGAGATGGCCATCGGCATGAAGACAATGCTCTTTGCGATATTGCCCCACCAGATGCGATCCGTCAGGACTGCGATAACGAGCCCAAAGAAGGTGCAGGCGGCTGGAACGACGGCAAGCCAGAGGATGTTATTGAAGATGGACTGACGAAAGCCGGAATCGAGGAAAGCCCAACGATAGTTCGCAAAGCCGACATATTCCACACCTGCCCTGTCATAGAAGGACAGGATGAAAGTCGCGACCACCGGATAGACCAGATAGATGCCAAGCAGCAACAGAGCCGGACCAAGGAACAACCAGGGACGCACAACGGCACGGCGATTGAGATTGCGGGAAGCAAGCGTGACGTTTCCCACCGGAACCGGGAAGATGGTATTCAGAACCTTGTCGGATATCCAGTAGTAGAGCGCACATATAAACACGCCAACGACCATCACACCGATGGCCGACACAATTTGCGAAACCATGTCCCCTCCTCACAAGCCCCGCTTCGGGCCATTTCTTGTCCGGCTGATCATGCCGGATTCTTGGGCAAGGCGCCGCCCGAAGCCTCAAGCTTCAGGCGGCGTCTCATCAGGGCGCAGCAATTCCCGTCGAATTGCTACTAGACCTCGCGGACCGCCGGAGAATAGACGTCCGGTAGCCCATAAATCGCGAGCTTACTTCAGACCGTCCCAGGCCTTCTGAATTTCATCACCCACCTGCTTAGCAGATTTTCCGCCGACATAATCCACCATACCGGTCCAGAATGCACCAGCACCAATCTTGCCAGGCATCAGATCAGATCCGTCAAATCGGAAGGTGGTGGCAGTGGAAAGAATTTCTCCCTGCTTCTTCAAGGCATCATTTGCGTAGGCGTTCGTATTGACACCCTTGTATGGCGTGAGGAAGCCAGACTGCGCCATCCAGATTTCATGCGCAATTGGGGTCTTTAAGAATTCCACAAACGCGCGGGCGGCTGGCGAATCCTTCGTGATGGTTACAAGTGTACCAGCACCCAGTGCAGGCGTTCCAAGTTCCGGCTTGGATGCGAAAGTCGGCATGTAGAAGAAGTCTGCATCCGTGCCGAGTTTCGTGCCTTCGGGGAAGAAGGTCGGGATGAAGGAGGCCTGATGATGTAGATAGCATTTGGGCGGAATGCCGAAGAGACCCTTCGGGCTATCGCGGAAATCCGTCGAGGCCACGGCGGCAACGCCACCGTTTACATACTTCTCGTTCTTGGCGAACTTGCCGAATTCTTCGATAACGCTCACGACCTTCGGATCGTTGAACTTGACTTCGTTGCTGACCCACTTGTCATAGGTTTCCGGCGTATTCATGCGCAGCATGAGGTCTTCGACCCAGTCGGTTGCCGGCCAGCCGGTCGCACCGCCCGACCCCAGACCGATGCACCAGGGCGTTCCGCCATCCTTCACGATCTTGTCGGAAAGCGCGACCAGTTCTTCCATGGTCTTCGGCACTTTGTAACCGGCTTCCTCGAAGTTTTCCGGAACGTACCAGACAAGCGACTTCAGGTCCGCCTTGTAAGGGAATGCAAAGAAGCCATCCTTACCGTCCTTACCCTTGTAGGTGCCGAGCTGCACCCAGGACTTACCCGCGCCATAATTCGTTTCCACCCATTTGCCCGTCTCGGCACCGAGATTAACCAGCAAGCCCTTGGCTGCCAGATCCTGCAAAAGGCCAGGCTGCGGCAGTATGGCGATGTTTGGCGGCGAACCGGCCTGCGTATCGATGACGATCTGCTGTTCGTAGTTTTCCGAGGAGGAATACTGAACATTGGCGCCGGTCGCATCGTTGAAGTAGGCGAGAACGCTGCGGAAAAGCTTCTCGTCATCGCCACGCCAGGGCCCGAAAATCGTCAGCGTCTGCCCTTTGATGTTGGCATTGGCCTTCTTGAAGTCCTCGTAGCTCTTCCAGTTGAACTTCGCATCCTGACCCGGTGCGAATTTGAGATCGGCAGCGGATGCTGAAGCCACGCCAAGGCACAAGGCTGCGACACCAGCCAGCAGGAAATGTTTCATAAATCGTCCTCCCATCATAAACGGATTGGCCCGGCGGACCAAAATCTAAAGCGTCTCCAAAGCGCTTTGGAAATCAAATACACACAGCATGTGGGGGAGAGTCAATAGCGATACTACACCTATCACGAGCAAACGTGACGAAATAGCACAGGGCATAGCGCCAAGAATTCGAATTTGTTGATTTTTTCTGAAATATAAAATTTTGGCTTCCGAAGCGCTTTGAACGAGGGTAATACGGTATTTCTCAGCAGCCCGAAGGGAGTAAAGGGTTGTGAATCTCAAGGAATTGTCCAATCTCCTGGGTCTGTCCCAGACGACCATAAGTCGCGCCTTGAACGGGTATCCGGAGGTAAACGAAGAGACGCGCGCGCGCGTTCTGAAGGCAGCGGAAGAAACGGGCTACCGGCCAAACCGGGTGGCCAGAAGGCTTGCGACCGGGAAAGTGGGATCGCTCGGCATCATCATGCCCATTACACCCGAACAACCGGTCGACATTCATTTTGCAGAGTTCCAGAGCGGACTTGCGGACGAATGTCTTAAGCACGACTTCCATTTCGTCATCATGCCAGCTGAGCGCGATCAGGAAGAACAGGCGATCAGAAATCTTGTCTCAAGCGGCTCTATCGACGGCTACTATATCGCCTACATGCGGGAGCGGGATCCACGTATTGCCATGGCAAAGTCCTTGCCCCTGCCCTTCATCGTTCATGGTCGATCCATGAACCTCACGGAAGACTATCCCTATCTCGACGTCGATAACGAGAGTGCGTTTTCCGAAGCCACGGCGCATCTGCTGGACCTTGGCCATCGCCGGTTTGCCATGTTGAACGGTCCCGCCGATCTCGATTTTGCACAGCGGCGAAGAGAGGGAGTCGAAAAAGCGCTGCGGGCGCGCGGACTTACGCTCGATCCCGCTTTGGTGAGCAGTACCGTGATGACAGATGGCCATGGCTTCCAGCATATGGCTCGATTTCTCGAACACAAAGACCCTCCGACTGCCGTCCTTTGCGCCAGTACGGTTCTCGCCCTCGGAGCCGTACGGGCGATCCGACAGGCAGGTCTGGAAGTGGGTGCCGACATCTCGCTTATCGCTCATGATGACGACCTGCATCTGCTGCGACCGGAGCATTTCAGTACGCCGCTTTCCACCACGCGCTCATCGATCCGGGAGGCGGGACGCCGGGTCGCCGAACGCCTGATTGCAGCTGTGAACGGCGAAGAGATTGATGCGCAGCAACGGGAACTCTGGCGCGCCGAACTGATCCTGCGCGCCTCAACGGCGGTGGCACCCGCCTGAAGCGGATCAGAATTTCGGGATCGGCCTACCCACGGATCGATAGGCGGCGATCACGGTATTTGCCATCAACATGGCAATCGTCATTGGGCCAACACCGCCCGGAACAGGGGTGATTGCGGATGCAACAGCAGCACATTCATCAAAGGCCACATCACCGACAAGACGCGTGCCGCCTTCGCCCTTCTCAAGCGCGGCAATCCGATTGATACCGACATCGATAACGGTTGCGCCCGGCTTTACCCAATCCTTCCGGACCATTTGAGCGCGGCCAACGGCAGCAACGAGGATATCGGCGCCGCGGCAAACAGCAGGCAGATCCTTTGTCCGCGAATGAGCCATCGTGACGGTCGCGTTGGCGGCGAGAAGCAGTTGGCCCATCGGCTTCCCAAAGAGATTGGAGCGACCAATGACGACCGCGTTCAGGCCGGAAAGATCGGCGCCGAGGCGATCACGCAGGAGGAGCATTGCGCCAGCGGGTGTGCAGGAGATCAATCCGCTTGCGAGATCGCCCGTCGCAAGTTTGCCTGCGTTGACGATGTGAAGCCCATCTACATCCTTTTCCGGGCGAATGGACTGGATCACCGGTTCGGATTGAAGATGCCCTGGCAGCGGCAGCTGAACCAGAATGCCATGGACCGACGGATCAGCGTTCAGCTTTTCGACGAGCTGTTCCAACTCATCCTGCGTCGTCTCTTCCGGCAACGTGTATTGCATGGAGTTGAAGCCGCACTTCTTGGCCATGCGACTTTTGGCTCCGACATAGGCATGGCTTGCAGGATCGTTACCGACAATGACCACGGCGAGCCCCGGCTGCAACCCCGCTTCACGATGAAGACGGCCAGCAGCCTCGCTCACCGCATCGGTAACCACTGCTGCGGATTTCTTGCCATCAATGATATCTGCCAAGGCATGCCCTCCTGCTCAGGCGCCGAACCACCGCCAGATATGTGATGCATCTGAAAGGCCGGGTGGTCGCACAGATCAGGCATCAGGCCGAACCTCGACAATTCACCGTACCCATTTGCTGATGATCACCATCAGGGATCCGAAGTCCCTTCAAGCGCCTGCTTGTGTTAGACGAACTTCAGAAGCAGGTGACTAGGCTCTCGGGCGTTGGAATGCAAGAGGGAGGCACAATCCCCTGCACAGGGGCCGGACCATAACCCGATAGCGGATGAGGATCCGTCTTCAGATTGCCATTGCGAAGCGGTTTTGTCGTTCAGCGGCTTCGTGCTGCGCCAATTCGCGCCGCAGGATCTCGAGCTCAGCCAGAAGCTGCTGAAGTTCAGCCTCGGTTGCCTCGTCCGTAGCCTCGGGGATTTCACTGGCAAAACTGCGATCCTTTAGAATTGAAGCCAGAAGGTATGGAAGCGGCTCACCACTTGCCTCCGACATCTTGTTCGCAACAACAAGCTCTGTCAGCCAGGCCAGGGAGCGATCGTCATTCGCTGCAACCGCTTCAAGCTCCTCAACCTTGGCGCGTCGCTCGCCGTATTCGTGTCCGTCAGACGCGCGATCCTGCATCTGATCGAAATTGGAATCGTAATAATCCTCGAAATGAGGCAAGCGAACCGGCTCATGGCGGGGCTTCGGCTGGCCGAGATCCAGAGCAACCTCGTCCAGTTCACGCAGTGTCTGCTCAGTGAGTTGCAAAGGAACAGGGGGCTGCATGAAAGTGGGAGCCCGTTCCGGCTGCGGCTCTACGACCAGAGACACGTCGTGATTGGCAGTTTCGACATCCTCGATGAGCGGATAAATCTCAGGAGAATCGGCACTACCCACCGAATGCGACAGACGCCTTGCCGGAAGGCAGGCACCACCAATGCATAGCCCCGCCAGCGCTCCGAACATCATATAGATCCAATGCGGCATCCCGATAGCCGACGCATTGGTCGCTGTTGCTGTTGTGGTCAGTTCTGCCCTGACCGTTGAGGCCTGGGATATGTTAGCCTCGCGGAGGCGATCCAGATAGATTTTTCGCGCATTCTCGACATTCTTTTCAAGCTCAAGACGTCGCGTAATAGGCTCTGGAACGGTTCGTTTCTGCAGCATTTCGAGCTTCGGCTTGACGTCATCGAGTTCCTTGGCGGTTCGGGCTTTCTGCCGGTTGAGATCAGTCACGATGCCTGACAAGGCCTTGGCAACTGCGGCCCGCGCTTCGTCAACGGCAGCCTTCGCGGCCAGGAAACGCGGATGCCGGGGACCGAGTTCGGCAGAAAGTTGATCAACATTCATTTGAGCCGAAAGGTAACGCTGGCGCAGGCTCTCCAAGCCGGTCTGAGCCAGTTCCTCAGGCAATGGCTGAGAGAGCACATCCGAGAACTTCATCTTCAGGAGCGTTTCTACCTGCTTCGTCAGATCGTCTATTTGCCCCTGAAGCCGCTCGACATCGGCGGCCAAGGCATCGCGTTCAACCTCGATCTGGCGTTCGGCGCGTACTGCCTCATCTGTAACACCGGCATTGTCGAGCGCGATCTGGGCCTGTTCGAGCGCTTTTCGGGCAATATCGATCTGAGAGCCAATTCCGGAGGACGAAGCTCCACCTTCAAGCGAAGCGAGTTGCATCGCGGCTGCATTGGCTGCGTCGGCGGCAAACTGCGCGTTAGTCGAGGATGCCGAGACAAGAATACCGCCCGGATAGCCCGCCGCAGAAACCAGAAGCATTCGCTCCAGTCGCTCACGTTGAGCCGCTTCGGAGCGTCCAAGCGTCATTTCCCTGCCGGTCATCAATTCTCTAAGGAAGCCAAGGCTTGTCTGCGATTGTTCTCCCGTTTCCCCCAACCGGTTCCAATCGAGCTGTTTTGCAATGGCGTTCAGAGTTTCTTGTTGTGCAAGCCGCGCGCGGGCGGCTTCAGCGATCCCGTCCGTCGACGGCGGCAACGGCTTGACCAAGTAGACGGCGGACGCCTGATAGCTCTGCTGCAGATCGAAGGGAAGAACGCCCGGGATGAACGCACCAAGGGCTGCGCTTGATAGAAGGATTGCGCCAGACAGCAGTGATTTGCCGACGCTCCTGTTGGAAGCATCCGGTGATTCGGGCTCTGCAAGCCGCACATTTTTCCCGCTGCCGATCGCCATCGTCGTGTCAACCATGCCATTGGCGCGCATGGACGCGCCTGCCTTTGATTAAGACAAGCTAAATTTATTTGGCGAACAAATCGTTAACGAGGGGTCGTCAGCAAGGCTGGAACTGTTGGAAATGGCTGGGGCACTTGCAAAATAGGCAGGCGCGATCAACGCCAAGCCGTCATAGGCGCTGGCAAGCGCCGACTCCATGACGATTTCGTCGCGCAGCGTCTCGCAATCCAGGAGGACCAGATGCGGACGAACACCACCGATCTCGGCACGCAGCCGATCAGTCTGTTCCGCGGGGCCAGCAGGCGGCAGATGGGTTGCATAGACCTGATGCCAGGGAACCTGCGCGCGAATATGATCCCGTGCTGCCGAAAGACGGATGCGATCACGTCCAGCGAGCACAATCCTGCGCGGCTCTGCCATGAAAGAGAGAAGGACAGGTACAAAATCCTGAGGCGGCATTGCAGTGCACAAGGATCTGCCTGTCACCACCCGGATTATCCTTGCGACGCCCGGCGTACCTGGCAAGAGGATTCGTTGTTGAAGGCGCTCGCGATAGGCGGGATTGACGGCACTCTTGAGAAGTTGCGGCAGGTTGACGAAGGAAACAGCCCGATAACCGACCCGCACCTCCGTCATCGCTTCGAGGAGAGAAAGATTTTCCAGCTTGCTGTGGAAGGAAAAATCGAGGCAGAAGCCGAAGCTGAGTTTTCCCCCCCCGAACGGATCTCAAAAAGGTCATGTCAGCACCCCAATCTGCCAATTGACAGGCCGACAACCCATCCGGCAGCCCGGTCGGGGTCTATATATTGCGGTCGGCTTGCCTGCATCAGAACGGAGCATCAATTCACTCGATTGGTTGCGTTCGTATTTCCTGCCCTGCGCATAGCGATGCGGTCGAGCGGATCCTGCTCATCTCCCTAGCCCGTTTCAACAGAACCTGAAGCGATAAGCAGACTGGGAGTAAGCCCGACTGGATACGATCAGTGACCGGATTTCGCGGGAGCTTCGAGTTTTACGCCTTCAACAATTTTTGTCGGCTGAACCTGCTTTCCCTGCGGACGCTCGCCATTGGTTCGGATGTCGTCCTTGGAGAGATAATCCAGCTGTTCGACCAGCACATCCAGGACATATTCGCCCTGGAATCGCTCATTTAGCTTTTCCTTTATTGTCTTTCGAAAACCGTCGAGATCGAAGGCCTTGGTATTGCCCAGATCGACCATCTTGTTGCCGACGAGCAGGGTGAACAGTTCGTCAGTCATCAGTTCGGTCGTTGGAAGATGCACTCCCTTGATCTTTTCCTTATCCATCAGGAAGGAAATGCGGGTTATGAAGTAACCCTGAACTGCGCCGTTGCTCAGCACAGGCACGTTGATGCCCTCTCCCTTCACCAGTTCCGACTTGTTGCGCAACTGTGTTGCTTCGTCGATGACAGGCTTCGGCTTGGACATCTGGACGGATCCGTAGACCGCGCCCAGGGTCACGGCGCATACCCAGAGACCGGTGAGAAGGAGTTTGATCATCAGACTTCGCTGTAGAGGAATTGTTCTTGAGTATAGGTGCCATCGCCATCGGCATCCCTTGCGGCATTCTTGAGAATGTCGGCGACCGACCGCACGGCATGAAGATGCGCTTCAACCCGGCGGGCATTCAAGGCAAGCTTGTCCTTCAGAACATGCATTTGCTGCTTGTGGTTAAGAGCCAGTTCCTTGGGATCGGTCGTACGAACCAGCATGGTCAATTCGTAAAGGCATCTGCTCTTGTGCGCATTCGAGACCTTGAGGTCGAACATCGCGTCCTTGCCGATTCGCTCGTTCTCATTGTCGATGATCATCTCCAGGCGGCCCAGCACCGTCTTGATGCGATAATCGGTGGAAATGACATCCATGTTTTCTGCCCCAATGGTATTCATATTATGCCTCGCTGCGCTCTGACGGCGCCAGATCGAAGACCTTGCGTTCGAATTCGTCGATCATGCTGATTGCACGATTGCGGCTGTCCTTGTCGGTGGCTGCATTGGGCGTGGCTTCATTGCGCATGCGATCCAGGGATTGCTTGAACACCTGCTCCGCAATGCCGATGCCGCCGCTCTTGGACATTTGATCGGCGATCTGCTCCGACATCATGCTCTGCCAGAATTCACCAGCAGAACCCTTGCCGTAGACCGCTTCACTGTCTTTCGGCATCATCGTATTGACGAAGTTCTGAAGAATCGAAGCCTCGAACTTTCGATACTCTTCCGGCATTTCCGCGGACTTCTTGCTTTCGTGAGCAACATCGACACGGGTCTTGTGTCCAATACCATCGAGCCCTTCCAAAGCGGCACCGAAGCCCTTCCCGGCGGCTGCGAGCTTCGTCGCACTATAAGCCGCGCGAGTCGCAGTCAACTTGGCCTGCGCCTCCTGGACGGCGGTCGGATCGGCCGCACGCAGCACATCCATTACAAGATCTGTTGGAGGAGAGATTGCCATCTCAACTTCCTTTCGTTGAACAAGCGCCGCGACCTGCAACATCCAGGCCTCGCGGTCTTTCCATCAGTTGGACCGGAAGGCTGTATGCACACACAGATGCAACGAATGCCTGCCGAACGCACGGACACCGGGTGATCGATCATCTGCCGACAGCAGCCGCACTGAGATCACGGAACAAGGAGCCCTCATGTCGTGTTGCAAGCGATTATGCTGAGTGAACCTTGCTGCAGGCTGGCGTTATCCTGGCAAAATTGGAGACAACGCAAAAAATATTAGTTGCATCTTATGGATTGCGCGCGCGAAAATTGTTTAATCTGTAAGTATTTGTATTCAATAAATTATTGATCAAAAAATCCAAAGATTAAGACGAAAAAAATCGTAAAGGATCAATTGTGGTCCTTGCCAGAACCGGTCAGGAGGGTCAGCTCCAGAAGCTCGTACACGGCATTATCGTCGCGCTCCCGATCTTCGAGTTCACGCGCCTCCTTCATCTGCTCCTCGAGCCGGTCCCCCTTGGTTCTTTCGCGCAGAACCTTGCTTTCCAGAACCTGCTGCACACCGGCAAGCTGCTTGTCCTTGATTGTCAGACGACCATAGCGCTCGGAGTAGTTACGAGAGAATTGCATATGAATCGGCTTGCTGGAACTAATCGCTTCCATCACGACGTCCATGGATTGCTCCACCTCCCGACGCTGCTCGGTGTTGGCTGCAAGCTCTCCTTCTGCCATCCGCTCCAGCTGTCGCTGGACGTTGACGAGGCGTTTCAACTTTTTCGAACGTGGTTCCTGGCCAGCCATGGCACCCTCAGAATGCGTTGAACATGACTTCAAAACCTTCGGCAAATTGCCGTATCATGGCGCCGATGGCCAGATAGAGCATAAACATGCCGCCCGCGATCAGGAATGGCGTCGAAATGAAGAAGACAGGGATCTGCGGAGCAAGCTTGTTGATCAGGCCGACGGCCACGTTGAACAGAAGACCAAAGATCAGAAACGGGCTGGCCAGGCGCAGCATGATTGATGTCGAGGCGCGCAGAGTATCCGTCAGCGTAATCAGCATCTTCTGGGGTTCGATCAGAGCGCCGAGAGGGGTCGTATCGTAGGAATCGACCAGCGCCCGGAATACGACATGATGGAAATCCATCATGAACAACAGGAGAAGCCCGCTGAAGGTGAGAAAGCTGGTGACACTGGTTTCTGATGTGTCTTCGAGGATGTCGTGTCCGGCGGGCGCGGTAAAGCCGATCGAGCTTGTCAGAACGGCCCCTGCAAATTGCAGACCAATTACGTAGAGCCTTGCAATCATGCCGTACATAACACCAATGAACAGCTCCGAGAAGATCAGCCCCATATAGGCTGCCGTCGGTGCTGTTGTCCGGCTATAAATGGTGGGCCAGAGGACGGGCAGCACCGCGAGCGTGATGGCAATCGTTACGATCAGCCGAACGTTCAAGGGAATGCGTGCGCTAGAAAAACCCGGCAGGACCATGAAGCAGCCGCCAATCCGGCAAAAAGCCAGAAAGAAGGCGAGCATTGAGCCCTGCGGGTCGGTTATCATCCAATCGAGCCTAGAATCTTGATTTCGAGTCCCTTTGCCAGTTCCACGTGGGAAAGTACAGGCAGGGTGGCGAACAATCGTTCGATGATCATGCGCACATAGGAGCGTGTTTCAGGTGATGTGACAAGCACGAATGGCAAACCACGGTCCATGAATTCACGAATGACACGGCTTGCCTGCTCACTGAATTCTTCCAGCTGTCGGGGATCGATATCGAATTCGATCACATCACCCTTGGCATCACGCTTCAGTGCCTGATGGAATAGCAGATCCCACTTGCTTCCGAGACGTAGAACACGAAGCACGCCGTTGTCGGCGAGGTCGCCGCAAAGCTGCTGGGACATGCGCACTCGCACATGTTCCACGATCTGTTCGGTCTTGCGCACATGGGGAGCAAGCTCGGCCACCGCTTCCAGGATGAGATGCAGGTTTCGGATGGAAACGCGCTCCGCCAGAAGAAGCTTCAGAACCGCCTGCAGGCCGGAATAGGACATGTGCGAGGAGCAGATCTCATCGGCGAGCTTCTTGTATTCAGGATCCATTCGATCGATCAGGATCTTCAGATCCTTGTAGGACAGAAGTTGCGGCAGATTGTTGCGAATGACTTCGCTCATATGGGTCAACACGACCGAGACGTTGTCGATCGGGTGGAAGCCTTCACGCTTCAGGTCTTCCGCAAAGGTTTCGAGAATGGACATGGCAGGCATGCCGAAGGCCGGTTCGCGGATCTCATCCCCCGGAATGCTGGGCTTGCGACCGGAGCCGGTCACGACAAGAACATCGCCCACACGCAGCATGTTGGACGCAACCGTCGTGCCATGGATGCGGATCTGATAGGATTTCTCAGGGATGGCGATGTCATCGGTAACCTTGATCTCAGGCACGACGAAGCCGTACTGGGTCGCGAACTTCTTTCGCATCTTGCCGACGCGGAACGCAAGCTCTTGATGCGCGCCCAGAAGACGTGTCGAAACCTGCTTGCCTAGGGCCAGCTCGATCTCGGATGTCTTCAGCATCGACTTCACGGAGTCCTTGTCGGCTTCCTTGGTCTGCACTGCCATCTTTTCTTCGGCATCCCGACGCTGCTTGCTTTCGGCTTCCAACCGGCGCGGAACGATCCAGGCACCAAATGCCATGATGCCGCCAAGTGCGACGAAGGGAATGAAGGGCAGGCCCGGAACAAGAGCGAGCGTCGCCATCAGGCCCGAAGACATCCAGAGCGCGCGCGGGTAGCCGCCCAACTGATCGATAACGGCCTTGTCAGCGGTGCCGGAGCTGCCGCCGCGGGTGACGAGCAAGCCAGCTGCCAGCGACACGATGAGGGCCGGAACCTGCGAAACGATACCGTCGCCCACGGAGAGCTTGACGAACACATCGGCTGCCTGGCCGATTTCCATGCCATGACGGAAGTAGCCGATGATGATGCCGCCGAAGATATTGATCCCCGTGATCAGGAGGCCGGCGATCGCATCGCCGCGGACGAACTTCGACGCACCGTCCATGGCCCCGAAGAACATGCTTTCTTCTTCGAGCTCCCGACGGCGGCGCTGTGCTTCCTTTTCATCGATGATACCGGCGGAAAGATCGGCGTCGATGGACATCTGCTTGCCGGGGATGGCATCGAGGGTGAAGCGGGCACCGACTTCCGCGATACGCGTCGCACCCTTGGTGATGACGATGAAGTTCACCGTGATCAGAATACAGAAGACGATCACCCCGATCATGAAGTCGCCGGACATGACGAGAGAGGCAAAGCCCGCGATCACGCCACCGGCAGCATCATGCCCCTCGTGACCATGAGACAGGATCGTTCGTGTCGTCGCAATGTTCAGCGACAGGCGGATCATCGTCGAGATCAGGAGAATCGTGGGGAATGATGAGAAATCCAGCGGTCGCTGGATCCACAACGCGACCATCAGGATAAGGACGGAAAAGGCAATGGAAAATGCCAGACCGATATCAATCAGGAAGGTCGGAATAGGCAGGAAGAGCACGCACAGGATTGCGATAATGCCTGTGGCAAAGCCAATATCGCGGCCGCTGGGATTAACCTTCGGAATTGCTAATGCAGGTGGTTGTGCCATCGCTTCTTTCCATCTCCTCATGAGAAGGCGGTGCGCAGAACGCACCTCGTCATGGAGAGAATAGGCGCTGAAGCTTGCGCGAGGATGGCAGGATTGTTCAGGGCGTCAGAAGCCGGACTGGACGCGGGAGAAAACGAGTTCCGCGAACAGGTTAATCTGCGATCCGATGAAGGGAGCAGCAAGACCGCAGCACAGAAGGATCGCGACGATCTTCGGGACGAATGTCAGAGTCATTTCCTGGATCTGTGTCAGGGCCTGGATAAAGGCGATGACGACACCGACCAGCATGCCCGCCAGAACTGCGGGACCGGCTGCAATCAGCACGGTGCGCATTGCTGCCTGCATGATCTCCAGGGCATCGGCTTCGTTCATATCGCCACTCCAAGGCCCCGAATCATTCAGGACCGTCCAAGCTCTTCGCTTAGACCATCTCCGCGCAAAGGTGGAAACGCAAATTTGCGCGGATAGAGGTCAAATGTGATGCCACGAACCCCTCAGGACGACGGCTCAGCCGTTCAGCTGGAGCTGCCGTTGTTCGAATTCGTATTAGTGTTCGTCGTTGTGCCAGTCGATGAACCGGTCGCGCTCGTCGTCGTTGTCGTCGGCTTTGGAATTTCGCGGTCAGACACCACGACACCAGCCTGCAGCAGAACCTTGCCGCCGCCCTCCGTCACAGCCATAACGCCATCCGAATAGACCTGAACTTCCTTGACCTTGCCGGTCACGGTGTCATCGGCACTCATGATGTATTTGCCGACAATGTCACCGGCGCGCGTCAGGGCTTCCGCCTGAAGCATGCTCTTCAGGTGGTTGTTCGTCTGGATGGTCTGTTCGACCTGCGAGAAGGAGGCAAGCTGAGAGATCTGCTCCGACGCGTCCATCGGCGAGGTCGGATCCTGGTTTTTCATCTGTGCGATGAGAAGCTTCAGGAAGCTGTCATAGTTGACGCTTGCCTTGTCCGTATCCTTGGTCGAAGCCCCGGCATTGGCCCAAGGGTTGGACGCGGTGGTCGATTTGGAAACCGAATCTACCGCCATGGCGCGATCTCCCGGCGAATCTGCTCGACCGTAGCCGGCGTCATTTCCTGGTTGTTGAGGATACGATCCTCAATGGCGTAGAGGCCGCGGATGGCCTTCAGGGCATCGAAGGCACGGCCGCTGACAACCATTGCATCGATGCGCTTCAGTTCGGCTAGAACTTCGTCATCCTTGAAGCAGGCCAGCAGCATCGTGATAGACTTCCGGAACATGGCGAGCGATTGCTCCTTGCCTTCCGGATTGATCAACATCATCTGCGCGATAAAATAAAGCTGACGCAGAGGGGTGGTCGCGTCTTCCAGCTGCAGAACATGGTTCTCCAGCAAGAATGTCACGTCATTGAGAAACTCAAGGGCTACCTTGCGGTCAACGCGCAATACCGCGCCATTGATGAAGATTCGTTCGCCAGACTTCAGCGAAATGCGCAGCGTACTTTTCATTTAAGTCCATCCCTGATGATGGTGGTCACGTCGATGATGCCCTGGAAATTCTGCGATTGTCTCTGACGAATCCGCTCGCATTCCTTCAAGATCCAGATGGCGATGGAGATGAGGTTGGCTCTCAGCTCGGCGTTGAGCTCGTTCTCCGGCTGGCGTAGATCCTCGATAAAGCGGATCCAGACACGCCTGGTGAAAAACAAGGCCTCGATAGTTGTGCCGGAATACTCGGTAGAATCACGGGCCGCCTTCAGCAGCTCGATCGAGCGATCGAGCGCCTGGCGTTCGCGGCTTTTGGCGTCCGCGACGTCGTCCTCCATGATCTCGGCATATGAAAACTGGTACATTCATGTATCCTTCATTTTCAGTCACTTCCTTCAATCATCTAAGGAAGTTTACGAGGCTCAATTGTTGTATTCTTGAAGTCAACGTATAAGACGCTTCAAGCAAAGCCTTCAGCGATGTTACGCGGGTCGATGCCTCATAGGCATCGACACCTTGCAGATCATTCAGATGAAGTTCGAAGATCTTCTTCTGGGATTCGAGAGACTCATTCGCATTCTTCACGCGCTCGCTGGAAATACCTAGATTTGAGCGAGCCGCGGTGATCCCGGTTTCAGCCCGGCCGATAGCACCGCTGGCAACCTTGACCGCTGCCTGCCGCGAAGCTTCCGGGACGTCGGTCGTCAAGAATTCGTTGGAAACGACGGCGGCGAAGACGAAGCTGCGGAAACCGGACCCGTTCGCATTGGTGGATGTATCGACCACCTCATTGGCGCTGATGCGCGTCGTCATGTTCGTATCGTTCGCATTGGAAACGAACGTGGTCCAGAAATCCTGTCCGGCCTGGCCCGCGTGGGGCGGGTCGGTCAAGGTCGTGGTACCGCTGAACTTTGCTTCGAGATCCGTCAAGAAACTGTCCACCTGAGCTGCCGTCATGGCGCTCTTGGAAGGTATCCCGTTGGCACTTAAGAATTGGTTCAGTTCCGCATCGTAAGCCGCTTTAAATGGCGATCCGGCTTCCGTGAAGGATGTCAGCGGCTTGACGTCGGTGTTCGTGCCCGCGAACAGATATTCACCAGCAACCGACGAGTTCGCCGCATCGGTGAACGAATCGAGCGCGGAGGTCAGCGTGCGTCGGGCATCGTCCAGGGTCGAGGCACTGGAGGTCAGCGAGGCGAGTGCGCCGCGAACCTTGTCGACCGATGTCGACATGTTGCTGAGTGCCGCCTCGGAAGAGTCCAGACGCGTAACGGCGACCGAATTTGTTGTCAGCTGCGACTCGATCCGCATGACATCGCGCGTCAGATCAAGATTGCGTGCGGTCTGCGATCCGAGAGAGACACCCATGTCGGCGTGAACGCCGGTGGTGACCTCCTCGTTTGCCTTCATCAGTTCATTCTGGGCTTTCGCCATTGCCGTTCTAAGGCTGGTTTGAACTGAAATCGTCGAGCTGAATGAAGTCTTCATGTCTTATCCTGCCGCTTGTAGTAAGGCTGCCATCATTTCATCGATGGTGCTGACCAGCTTGGTCGCCGCCTTGTAGGACTGCTCGATATCGAGAAGCAGCGAGAGCTCCTCGTCGAGGCTGACGCCGGTTTCGCTTGTGTAGGCTTCCGAAGCACGCGCCTCCATGGCCGTCTTGGTTTCGTTTGCAGCGGTGGCCGTGCTACGGATCGCTTCCAGCCAGGACGTCGAAGCCGACGAGTAGGTCATTAGGCTCAGGGTGCCCTTCACCTCCGTCGCCTGGTCGAAGCTGCGGGTCGTCTTCATCGCCTGCGTATAGCTGTCGAGCAGCTTCGAGTAGCCTGAGCCGCCCGTGTTGACGACATAGGCAGCGCCATTGAACCCGCCATCGCGGATCATGGTCGGATTGCCTTTCGCCAAGGGATTGACCTTGATGGATGCGGCAAGACCGGGAATGACGGTGCCGGTCGCATCGACCGCATCATCCACGCCGTTGGTAAAGAGACCCGCAAGAGGCGGCAGCGCTCCGGAAGGACCGGTTTCGGCAAAGGACACGATCAGGGTGCGTGCGACTTCGTCGAGCTGGCTCTGGAATTTCGGCGCGATCTCGTCACGGATCTGCAGAAGTGCCTGGAGCGAACCGGATGCGCTGGTGTCTCCGCCCTCTCCTGCCGTGATTGCAACGCCATCGATGTAGATCGGGTTGCCGGTGACATTCGCCGCGTAGGCATTGGTCGAGTTGAACGATACCGTGCGCGGAATCGTTTCGAAAAGCGTGGTGCCCTCAGAAGTGTAGATGGCCATATCGCCATTGTCGCGAACGACGGTCGAGACACCCACGATGCTGGAAATCTGCTTCAGGATCGTTTCGCGACTATCCAGCGCGTTGTTGGCATCCGATCCCGTGATCTTCGCGCCGACAACCTGATTGTTGGCTGCTTCGAACTGGGATAGCAGGCCATTCAGCTTGTCGACCTGGCTCTGGATTTCTGCGTCGGCGCGGGTTCGAATGCCCTGAACGCCAGCGGAGATATTGTTTAGCGTATCAACCAGATCCTGCGCGTTCGACACGACGGTCGATCCGAGCGTGGTGGACGTCGGCGAGGCAGCATAGGAGCCCAGTTGGTCGAAGAGGTTTTGAAGCCGCCGGCTCGGCGAGTTGTCATACTCGTTGTTGCCCATCAGGTCGCGCATTTCCTGCAGACCGGTCAGAAGGGTGGACTGGCCGGTGGAAACGGAGGTTGCCGTGATGGTCTGCCGAAGCAGCGAATTGTTCTGGGCTCTGTCGACAGACGCAACCAGCGCACCGTTGCCAGCCGTAGTCAACGAGGCGGAACGGCGAACATAGTTCGCGTTCTGACCGTTGGCGATATTCGACGAAACGACCTGTGTCTGCTTCGAGGTATTGTTGAATATGGCCTGGGCTGTATTCAGTGCGGTGGAAAGCGTCATGTCACATTACTCCAGCGAGAGCCCTGGCGTTAGCGCTTCAGGTTCACGAGTACGTCGAGAAGTTCGGAGCCGGTCTGGAAGACCTTCGAATTGGCCGTGTAACTGCGCTGCGATTCGATCATCGTGGTCAGCTCTTCGGCAATATCGACGTTGGAATCTTCCAGCGCGCCGGACAGAATGTTGCCGTAGCCGACAGAACCCGCATAGCCCATGACGACCACGCCGGAGTCATTGCTCTGAGAGTAGACATTGCCAGCAAGAGGCCGAAGGTTGTTGGGGCTCTGCACGTTGGCCATCGCGATACGATAGGTCGGAACCGATTGGCCGTTCTTGTAGAGAATGGAAACGACGCCATCCTTGCTGATCTCGACCTTGTCGACGGCGCTTGCACCCTGACCGTTGATGTTACCGGTAATGGAGTATGCGGCGCCCAACTGAGATAGTTTTGAGAGGTCGATGTCCAGCGCACCCAGTTCAGCACCGCCGAGGCTGGTGGATGGAATGGCGGTAGTGGTGATCGGCGCCGTTGGCGCGGTCAATTTGCCCTTTGCGTCGAATGTGAGTGTTGTGGTCGACAGGTTGGTGGTGACTGGCGGCGTCCCGGAATCGGTAAAGTCGACTGACAATTCCCACTCGTTGTCGTTCGTCTTTTCGTAGGTCAGGTTCAGCAGTCGACCGTTGCCCTGCGAGTCATAGGCGACAAGCGAAGAGGACTTTTTGTATCCGATTGCTTCCTTGGCTGGCAGGTTGCCTGCCACGAGACCTTCCGTTGAAGGCGTTGCCGTCATCCCACCGGATGTGACGTTGATTTCCGTCAGACCTTCGAAACCATTGATGACGATCGTGGGATCCTCATTTGCCTTGTAAGGATAGCCCATCAGGGTGAAGCCAGCCGAGTTCTGCAGCGTGCCGTTTTCCTGCACTTCGAAATTCCCTGCGCGTGTCAGGTAATCGGTGCCATCGGCTCCAGCGACGATGAAGAAACCATCGCCATCGATAGCCAGATCGGTTGAAGAGGTCGTGTAGCTGAAGGCGCCCTGATCGTTGATGGAATAGCGGACCGTGGTGTTGACGCCGCCGGAATTGTAGGAGCCTTCGGAAGACGGCAGGATCATCGACGAAAACTGGGTCGACGATTTCTTGTAACCGGCCGTGCTGGCGTTTGCGATGTTATCGCCCACCGTGCTGAGACGATTTGCCTGGGCATTCATTCCGGACACGCCGGTCCGCATGGTTCCGTAAAGGCTCATATCAATTCCTCGTTCTGCCTGTGGTAGCAACACTAGATGACGGGCCTTGCGTGAAGCTGGCTGTTTCGGCTGTTCATCAGCCATTCCGAACATCCTGAAGCAAAGTCAGACCGAGAGCGCTACAGGCAGATACAAAATACAAACCCCGGAAATCGCTGTCGATTTCCGGGGCTAAACTCGGCTAATGCCAAGTGAATCACTGTCTATTTTCGGGAAAGCTCAATCAGCTCCAGTCGATGCAATAGCCAAGGAAACGCTTGCTATCGATCGGGTCGAAGCCGAGCTTCTTGCGCAGCTTCTTGCGCAGCTTGCTGATATGGCTTTCGACGACGTTCTCTTCGACTTCCTCGTCGAAGATGCCGTAGATGGCGTTGAAGATCTGGGTCTTCGACACGCGACGTCCGCGGTTTGCGACTAGATATTCGAGAATGCGACGCTCACGCCGCGGCAGGGGGAAGATCTCGCCCTGGATTTCCGGATCGCGACCATCGTCGAAAACGCGGATCGGTCCGATATCGGTGTAGTTCGTCAATGCCTTCACACGACGGCGGATTGCCGCCGCACGTGCCAGGATTTCCCGGGGATGAACCGGCTTGCGCACGACATCGTCGACGCCGCTGTCGAACAATGCCAGCGTTGCTTCCAGCGAAGGCTGATCACTCACAGCAATCACTGGTGCTGCGGTACGATCCCGGATTGCACGCGGCAGTTCCAGCGCATGCTCGGTCTGACCGATCAGAAACGCTTCAACCGCTGCGATATCCGTATCGGCCGCAGTCGATACCCACTCGCCAAACTCTCTGGGATCAAACCCTGTTGAGGGTACTCCCTCACGCCCAAACAATGAGGTGTAACCCTCTTTCACGAGCTCACGCTCATCAACCACTACGATCATTCGTCCGCCTCCGAATCAGTGTGGTGCCTCGATGATCTATGGGTACGAATCGGCGGCTTCATGAACAACTACGCAAAATTAACCATAGATTTTAATAGTTGATTAAGGGTCGGCTCCTGATTTGCTCTATATCTAGTGGGTGCGACAATTTTTCCCCACAAAAAATGAGTGGAAAAGTTAACGTAACGTAAAACTGATCTTTTCTTGCCACTTTTTCGCCAAATCAGTCTATCTGCGATCACCCACTATTCGACGTTGCCATACAACCAATTTATGGTTGTATTCACTGACAAAAATTTGCAGCTCCCGGTGTCCACTTGCCGTAACCCGTTGCGACAAGATTCGCAATCACGCGGCAGACGTACCGCTTTTGTGCCGGGTCGTTGTTCGGTCCTGCATGGTATCTGGCTACCGCCATCGTCCATGTTTCGTGGCGGTCGTGGAGGTTGCGGAGAAACTTCGCGGCGTATTCGACGTTCCGTCGCGGGTCCAGCATCTCCTGGGGAGACGAAAAATTCTCGCCATGGAAGTGGTGATTGATCTGCATGCAACCCATATCGATAAGTTGTCTGCCCTCCCGGCGAGCCGTTTCGAAGACCTGCATTGCGGCCATCGGGGTCTCCGGGAAGTAGGCTTTGCCCTCGATATTGAGCGCCCAGGGATAAAGGCTGCCCTTGCGACCGGTCTCCGTCAGACCGACCGAATAAAGTATACCTTCAGGGATCTGGTACTTTGCTGCAGCCGATTGGATTTCCTTCTCACAGGCGCCAGGCGCCACGGCAGCGGCATCAGAGATAGATATCGCCAGCGCGAACATCGCGCCCAGAAGCAGCGCCAGAGCGCGGATCTGCGGCTGTTTCATAGTCATCATTTCCTGTCATGAAGGGCACTCCGGCTCGTCCAGATTGCTGTCCCTGCCCCTGCCCCTGTCCCTGCCCTGCGCTACCATTGCCCTGTTGCCCGGCCATGGCACCACGCTGTCCGGCGTCATTGGACTGCTGCGAATTATCCGATTGTGCCGTCGGCGTGATCGTCACCGTCACCTGATCAACCGCGAAGCCTTGCGAGCGCAGAGCGTCCAGAATGCCACTGCTATCGCTTGTCAGCTGACTATGGGCCGCCCTCGTCTCGACAGTCAGGTGAACGCTCAATTGCTCCCCAACGAGCTTCAAGGTGGCCGTAACGGAGCCGAGATCAATGGGGGTCATCTGCAATTTAAGCGTATTGACGACGTTTCCGGTGCTGCTTTGGGCAGCGGCATTCGACAAAGCGGAACTGGGATGCATAGCGGCTGCCCAGTCCTGATCCTGCGCGATAGCTGTCGTCAGGGCCGTTGCGTTCTGTGACGTACCAAAGCCCAAGAATCGGCGTGCATCGAGCACCGTGACCTGTTCGGCACCGCCATTACCGCTGCGTCCGGTCTCAAAGGTCGTCTTTCCATCGGCACCCGTGCTGATGATCATGTCCATGCTGCTCCCGCGCGGACCCGCAAACCGGAAGGTCCTTTCACCGCCTCCAGCGCCAGTCTCCGGCAGTTCAACCGGCACATCGAGTTCGGTTGTCATCAGAGTATCGCCAGTGGCGCCCTGTTTCTGGACAGGTGCAACATCGCGGTTCCCGTCATTGGAATCGCCGGATCCAGATGCCTTGCCGCTGGTGATCTTGGCGCTTGAATGAGCAACCGCTGCCACTTCAACTGAGCCCGAAAGAAGCGACAATACGGAATTTGCATCTGTAGCAATCGTCTTCGGATCGACCTTCTCGACATCCGTCTTCTGTACGCTGGGCTCATGGTCGGCGGTTATCTCAGTCTTGTCGGACAAGACATCGTCATCGTTGCTCTTGTGCTGCGCCTTGACCTCGGCCTTCTGGGCCTTGTCCTGCTTCTGGGTTTTTGGCTCGTCCTCAATCTGCAAAGATTTGGTACCCATTTCGCGGTCGTCATCAGCCTTGACCTCGGCGTTTGCTTTCCCGCTCAGCTTGCCTGCGATTGTGAGATCGAGGCGCAACACTGCCGAAGCGGCAGAGTTATCTGCAATACGAACGCGCGGAACTGGTGTTGGCGGCAGCACCTCGGCATCAGCCTCCAGATCAACAGATGGCAGGGTCTTTTCCTGATCCTCGCCCTGCCCTCTCGATTCGCGTTGAGAGACGCTGGAGAGAGCATTGCCGAAGCCGTCTGATTTTTCTTTTCCACCGCGTCCCTGCACGGCGTCCTGAGGCGCCGCGCCGCTGGCGGGCGCGCCCAAATTCAAGGCCGACGTAATCATCGCGCTACTTGTCCTTTTTCAGCAGTTCATCGATAGCGCTCAGCTTGGACCGACTCTTGTCGACATACGTCTTGAAGTCGGGGTCGAGCGCTTTCGCCTCACCGGCGGGAGATTGAACTCCCTTCTCCGTGGCTCCTGCCGCATCATGCGCAGGAAGTGCAGAGGTTTGTTCTGCACTAATCTGATTTGGGATTGTCTCTGCTTTGTCTTGCCCGAGGCTTTCGAGGTTGGGGGCCTTCAAAACCTCGGCGGCAACCCGTCGTGCGGCATCACGCAGAGCGCGATCCTCTACACTGAGTTCATTATCCGGAATTTGATCGAGGGCCTTGACGGCCTCCTGCATCTTGCCGGCAGGCATGCGCGCTACATTGCTGAAAAGGCTGGCGGCCGACAAACCGTTGGTGGAAAGCGATTTTCCGCGTTCTGCAGCCTTATCTGCAGCAAGTTTGGCAAGCTCGGTCTTTCCTTCGATGGTCGCCTGCCGCGCAAGTCTTAGATAGATTTCTCGCGCCCGATCATCCGCCATGACCTCCAGAGCTCCGTCTAGATCCTCGGCGGTAATCTCTCCGAAATGAGCAGAAACCAGAGTTACAAAAAGATCCGCGAACTGGCTGGCATAGGGAGAGTGGGAGAAGCGTCTCGCATACTGGCGCGCATAGCTGAAGCCCTTCGCAACGAGCCCCTGCTCGACCGCCACCGCGATGGACCGGCGCAGAGCCGCTTCCTCAATAATGGTTCCCGGCGCCAGCAGGCGCGCCGTATCATAGAATTCAAGGGCCTTCTTCTGATCCGTCGCAATGATTACATTGCCCGCGACCAGTGCAAGGTATGGGCCGATCCGCTGATCACGGTATTCCGGCACCATGCTCGCAAGACCACCCGCAACCATCGTACCGCGACCGCTTAAGTATTTGCGAAGCGCATTGGCGACACGGTTGTCGAAATTGCCAGCAGTATCCTTCGAGACGATCAGTTCCAAGGTTGAGGGATTGCCGCCGCTCATGGCGTAGATCAGGGCTGCGTCCACATTCCTCGGATCTTCGAAGACGCGCATATCGGCAGTGCGCAAGCGTTTGTCGATAGTGGACAGCATGAAGCGCTGCATAGCGCCAGCCGAGTGATCGCCCATCACAACCGTGTCCTGCACGAATTGCAGGGACCGCAGCATCTGGTAGGGCTCCAGCGTCTCTTGCGATTGCTGGGCGCGGCTCTCCGTCGGCAGAACCAGAGCGATGGCGGTTGCCGCGAGCAGAGACAGGGCATGGCGCGCTCGCCAGTTCATCAGGCTTTGCCGTCCTCAAGCAGAATTTCAATACGCCGGTTCTGATCAGCCAGCGGATTATCGGGAACCTGAAGGCGCCGATCCGCATAGCCGGAGATCTGCTTCACCCGATCTTCGGCAAGTCCGCCCTTGGTGAGCATGAAATAGGCGCTGTGGGCGCGCTGCGAGGAAAGCCGCCAGTTGTCGTTTTCGCCTGACTTGAACGGACGACCGTCTGTGTGTCCCCGAATGACGACGCTTCCCTTCCGATCCTTCAAAATTGCACCGATCTTCTCCATGGCCAGCACCAGTTCCTTGCGAGGAACGGCTGAACCGACATTGAACATCGGCGTATCGAGCTGATCGGAAATCGTGATCAGAAGCCCACCTTCAGCCGGCGTCACGATCAAACCTTCGGCCAGCTTGCCCGAAATGCCTGCAATCTGGCTTTCGATCTGCTGCTTCAGTTCATCAGCCTTGCGCGCCTCGACAGCTGCCGCCGCAGCCGCAGCCGCGGCATCCGCCTGCACCGTTGCAGGGTCTGGTCTTGGTCTCGGGAGAGCGACGGATGCCAGTTGCATATCAGCGGCCGGAGCACCGGCCTGCGCGACGTTTGCCGGATTCTTCGGCGGTTCTCCGCGCGTTTGCGTCACGGAAGGCGGCGTCGGCGGCAGCATTTCCGGCATGGTTTCGTTGGAAGGATTGACCGGCTTGACTTCTGCCGGCGCCTTGGCCTGTCCATCGGCACGGGTGACTTCGACCTGCTTGGTCCAGAAGTCGGGATCAAACGGATCGCGATAGGCTTCCCCGCCGTCTGCGCCGGTTGCAGGACCCGATGAACTCGCACCGCCCTCGCCCTTGGCGCTGACATTGGCCTGCTGCCCCACTTCCTGAGCGATTTCCGCCAGAACGGAATAGGGATTCTGGAAGAAGTCCGCTTCCGAGAAATTGGCTTCTTCACCCGAGGCCTGTGTCATATCTTCGCCTGTTGCGGCGGCAGCCCCGACCTTATCGGCATCGGCCTTGACCTTGGAGCGCTCCTTGCTCTCCTCGCCTTCAGCGGCATCGACCGGCTTTTCCAGGCCCTTCTTTGCCGGAGTCTGGTCCGAAAGCTTGATGGGGTTGAAATAGCTGGCGACAGATGCCGTCGTTTTTTCGTTCGCAGCATTAACCAGCCACATCACGAGGAAAAACGCCATCATCGCTGTCATGAAGTCGGCATAGGCGATCTTCCAGGCACCACCGTGATGTCCGTCGTGCCCACCGCCATGCTTCTTGACGATGATGATTTCGTTTTTGCCGTGATGATGATTCTGTTCGCTCATGCGAGCACTTTCTTCAGGCTACCGGCCCAGGCTGAAAGCCGGGTGACCAGGACAGCCTCATTGATATCGACGGACAGATCGAGATCGGGTGTCTCGACGTGCCGTATGTCCGGGGCATTCTCGCCCAAGGCTTTGGTGAACATTTCAAACAGGCTCTGACTACCGTGGACCGTCAGTTTCGCGACATCCTCGCTTTTCAGGACCTCAATGACCTGCTGCGCGAGTTCGCTCACCATGGCTTGCGCAACAGCATCTTCCATCACTGGCGCAAGAACTGCAGTGACCGCCGTCTCCAGGGCGACAGCAGCCTCCTCGCGCATGCGCTCGAGGCTTTCAGCAAGACGTTCAGCGGTTTGTCTTTCCATTTCATGGCGCAGTTCAATCAGAGCCGCCTCATGCTCGGCCACAAGCCGCTCGCGTTCCGCTTCCCAGCGCGCATCGCTGGCCGCCTCGCCTTCGGCGCGCCCTTCCGCAAATGCAGCAGCCCGTTCCGCCTCCAGATCGACAGAGGGTTCGGGCGCTGGCGGCTCGAAATGAAAATCATTATCGAGCTCAAAAGCGACGACCGGAACCGGCGCCGCGGGAGGCGTGGAAAAGTCCTTCAGATATCGCGTCAGGGATGCCGTCATCGTCCCTCTCCTGCACTGCGAAAGGCCGGACCTTCGCATGGTGAACCGCTCGAAGGCACATGTCGTCGAAAGCTAGCCACCATGATTTTCGCCATACCCTACTGCATGCCAAACATGTCCCGACAAATTTATCGGATCAGCGTGAATTTTTTGGAACTTTAGGAATTCAAACTTGTGCGAGGGTGAAGATAGGGGCCGCCTTTCTGACGACCGGCGGCCCCTGGTATCGTTTCAGCGATTTGTGATTAATTCTGGAAGAGCTGCAGAATGTTCTGAGCGTTAGTGTTCGCGATGGAGAGCGACTGAATAGCCAGCTGCTGCTGGGTCTGCAGCGCTTTCAATCGGGTCGACTCCTCGTTCATGTCTGCATCCACAAGTCGACCGATACCAGTATCAATAGCATCCATCAGGGTCGATACGAACTGCTCCTGCATGTCGATACGACTGGTGATTGCACCAAGCGCTGAAGCCGAATCAGTCAGGCGCTGAAGAATCTTTTCTGTGGCACTCAACATTCCCGCGAGATCTTCTGCCGAGGTCGTATTGCTGATCGCGATTTCGGTTCCGGATGCACCGGACGCCGAGTCAGCATTGATCAGGAAGTAGTCCGCTGCAACCGTACCGCCGTTGCCATCTGGCTGATCTACGGTCCAGTCCATGGTCAGAACGCCGCGCTGGGCGTCTTCGGTATCAATGAGGGTCGACGTTGCCGTATCGAAAGCGAGCGTCGTCAGGCTTACAGCGCCATCGGAGGCGCGATTGAACGATGCAACGATATTCTTGACGCCCGGATCTGCGCTGTCCTTGTTGAAAAGCCAGTTTTCTCCGGAGAATGAAGCTGATTCGGAGATCGATGACAGCTGGTTCTTTAGCTGTTCGATTTCCTTGTTGATCTTGGTTTTATCGACACCGGGCTGTGATGCAGCCGTTATCTTGGATTTGATCTGATCGACGACCTTTATGGCGGAGTCCAGACCCGTATAGGCCGTGTCCGTGGTCGCTGCGCCAAGACCGAGTGCATCCTGAACCGTACTGAGCGCCTTGTTGTCAGAACGCATGGTTGTTGCGATCGACCAATAAGCGGCGTTATCGGCAGCGGTCTCGACGCGGTAACCCGACGAAATACGCGCCTGCACCTGTTCCATGTTCTGATTGACGGAACGCAGTGTTTGGAGCGCCGCCAGAGCGCCCGTGTTGGTTATAATACTTGTCATTTCGAATATCGCCCCTGGATATGATTTGGGACATGCCGGACCGGGCTAAACGCGCGATTGCTTCATGCAGACGTGAGCCGACCAAGAAACTCGGCTGACGTTCGGGCGTATGTGAATGGGCAGCCCGATCTGCTCTGAACAGAGCAGGCAGCAGACTTGCATCCCGGTATCGATAAAGCCGTATTTGTCTTGTGCGAAGCTGATCTTCACCCGGCAAAAGAAGCAGCAGGGAGATATAGAAAAAACAGTGTTCTTCCCTGGAACGAAAATGGGAGGCCGCGCGAGCCGCGCGGCCTCCCTCTAGAATGGACGGGATTTCCCGGGATTAGCGGAAGAGCGTCAAAATGTTCTGCGAATCGTTGTTGGCGATCGATAGAGCCTGAATGCCTAGCTGCTGCTGTGTCTGCAGAGCCTTCAGCCTTGTCGACTCTTCGTTCATGTCGGCATCGACGAGTTTGCCAACACCCTTGTCAATAGAATCGATGAGGTCCTGAACGAAATTAGACTGCAGATCGATACGAGCGTTGATAGAGCCGACGTCAGCTGCCGCATCGGTCATTTCCTTAAGCGCCTGATCGGTCGCGACCAGGTACTGCGCCATTTCATCACGGGTCGTCGTGCTGGTGATAGTCAGCCCCAACACACCGTCTGCCAATGCACCGTTTGTCTGGGTCGTACCCGTCTCATCGACATAGGTAAGACCGGTCCGTTCTTTCGACAGGATGCCTGCGCCTGCGGTATCGTTTGCACCCGCTGCATCAAGGCTGACCAGAGTGGACTTCGTGGTGTCGTACTCAAGAGTTGTGAGGCTGATATTGCCGTTCGCATCTCGGTTGAAGGAACCGATAATGGCCTTGGTTTCCGGGGTTGTGGTCGGATCTTCGAGAACCCAGTTCTGACCGGAGAAGGATGCAGACTTGGCAATCGACTTCAACTGGTCCTGGAGCTGCGTGATTTCTTTCTGGACCTTTTCCTTGTCGACGCCAGGCTGCGAGGCAGCTGTCAGCTTTGCCTTGATTTCGTCGACAACTTTGATGGAGCTCTGGAGAGCCGTGTAAGCTGTATCGGTCATCGCGGCACCAAGGCCAAGAGCGTCTTTAACAGTACCAAGAGCCTTGTTGTCCGAACGCATCGTCGTGGCGATCGACCAGTAAGCAGCGTTGTCCGAGGCCGTTTCGATGCGATATCCGGAAGATACGTGGTTCTGCGTTGTTTCCATATCGCTTGCGATATTGCGCAGCGTGGAGAGCGCTGCAATCGCTGCGGTATTGGTCAGAATGCTGGTCATAATTGGCCCCTACAAGAAAACAGTGGACTTGGTATTCCGGGTCTACCGGCAAGGGGTGTTGCGCCTCATGCTCGTCCTGCTTCCAATGGTTATCGGGACGCACCGCCTGTATGAGTACATATCAACTGATTAAGGTTAACAAATATTGAAGTGAACAAGGAAAATATTAGGAAATTGGATCGCAGCATCTACCGAGAACAAAAAAATCGCGCCCTGATAGGGCGCGATCTTAAGGTTTGCTTAACTTGAACTATTTTAGCGGAAGAGAGACAGGATGCTCTGCGAGTCGTTGTTGGCGATAGAGAGCGCCTGGATACCCAGCTGCTGCTGCGTCTGGAGCGCCTTGAGGCGGGTCGACTCTTCGTTCATGTCTGCGTCAACGAGCTTGCCAACGCCCTTGTCGATCGAGTCCATCAGGTCTTCGACGAAGGTGTTCTGCAGTTCGATACGGGAATTGATGGCACCAACGTCAGCGCCAGCATCCGTCATTTCCTTCAGAGCCTGCTCAACGCCGGAAAGGATCTGGGCCATTGTGTTACGGTCGGTTGTCGCCGTGATCTTGAAGCCCAAGATGCCGTCGGCCACTTCACCATCGGTCTGGGTTTGACCAGCGTCGTCCACATAGGTCAGGCCTGTGCGCTCCTTTGACAGGATGCCGTCGCCGGATGTATCGTTGGTGCCGTCGGTCTGGAGGCTGACAAGCGTGGAGTTCGTTGTGTCGTATTCGAGCGTCGTCAGGCTGATGTTGCCACCAGAGTCACGATTGAAGGAGCCAACGATGGCCTTCGTTTCTGGCGAATTGTTGTCATCCTGGAGAACCCAGTTCTGACCGGAGAAGGAAGCGGACTTCGCAATAGACTTCAGCTGATCCTGGAGCTGCGTGATTTCCTTCTGGACCTTGTCCTTGTCGACGCCCGGCTGGGAAGCGGCAGTCAGCTTGGTCTTGATCTGGTCGACAACCTTGATGGAAGATTCGATTGCTGTGTAGGCTGTGTCGGTGGTAGCAGCACCCAAACCGAGAGCGTCCTTAACGGTGCCGAGCGCCTTGTTGTCGGAGCGCATCGTTGTAGCGATCGACCAGTAAGCGGCGTTGTCGGAAGCGCTTGCGACGCTATAGCCCGATGAGATCGCCGACTGTGTCTTCTCCATGCTGCTGCTGATGGAGCGCAATGTGGAGAGCGCTGAGATAGCCGAGCTATTCGTCATAATTGATGACATAGTATTCTAGTCCCTTGTTACTGGATACTCGTTGGGGACATACCGGACTTAGACTACCGGCAATGACGATTGGCTTCATGCCCACTCGGTTCCGTGCACTCATGGAAACCAAACGCGTCATATGCCGAAGATATTTGCAGAGATTCATTGCGGATTCCTTAAACCGCATTCTAAAGTTCGACCTATGCAAACAGTCCGGTGGATAATGATTTACAGACGATGACCGCAGCAATTATCTGATTGTTTTAATTTGTTTTTATTGACCCGCTTCACTTAGTGACAAGATGTATCACAGTGGCATCAATCCAGCTCTGAATGGCTGTATCTTAACAGTTGGGAAGCCTTGTTCAAAGTTGCCAAACGTACGATATGAGACGCTCTCGATTGCGTAAAAACGCCTCGAAAATGAGCAACCGGCGCGCAGCTGCGGCGAGCGCGAGTTGGAGGAAGTCGGATCAGGCCGCACTTGCAACGGCGAGGCCGCCTCTTATTCGCCCCCTAGTTGAACGAGCGGACGAGGCTCCCCACCAGGAGATTCCAACCGTCGATCAGGACAAAAAACAGGATCTTGAAGGGGAGAGAGATCGATGTTGGCGGCAGCATCATCATACCCATGGCCATGGTGATGGCGGCGACGATCATGTCGATCACCAAAAATGGCAGGACAATCAGAAAGCCGATCTCGAAGCCGCGCCGGATTTCAGATAGCATGAAGGCCGGTATCAGGACGCGATAGTCCACGGCCTCGGGTGTTCCGACGGACTGACCCTTTTCGCGCGCGATGTCCACGAAGAGCGTAAGATCCTTCTCACGCGTGTTGGCGCTCATAAAAGCTCTGAAAGGCTCCCCGATCCGTTGCACCGCTTCCGCCTCGTTGATCTCGTTGCGCAGCAAGGGCTGCACACCCTCAGTCCATGCACGATCAAAAGTTGGCGTCATGACGTAAAAGGTCATGAACAGAGCCATCGAGATAAGGACCATATTCGAAGGAGCGGTCGCCAGACCCATACCGGTCCGAAGGATCGAGAACGCAATGATGAACCGCGGAAAACTCGTAACCATCACCAGGATGCCCGGCGCAATGGAGAGTACCGTCAACAACCCGAAGGTACGGATAATCCATGCCGCCGCGGAGCCATCCACCGGGAGGTTCAAAAGGTCGGCTGGCGATTGCTGTGCAAATGCCAGTCCCGGTGCCATCAGAATGACGGCGAGCAGCGCAAGGAGTCGAATCATTCGATCACGAAGGTTCTGAACATCACTTTCGATACTTTGCCTTGCGAGCGCAGGTCAACACGTTCCTGAATGTCTTCCTTAAGATATTGAAAGCCGCGTGGCCCTTCGATCTGCTGAAGAGAAACCGTGCGCATATAGGCGGCGATATCCTGATGGATCTGTTCAGCAAGAGGCATTTCCGGCACTCCATTAAAAGCCAGTGCAACCTCCAGACGGACCCAGTTGTCGGAAGGATATGCCAGATTTGTGGTGATTGGCTCCAGCTGTACGACGCCAGTGGCCGGGGTAGAGATGTGGGGGATGCCCTCCTCCTTCTTAGCCCCACCATGCGCGCCAGCTGCCGCGGCTGCCGCCGCTTCCTGCTTCTTTTCTTCAGCAGCCTTTTCTGCTGCCGGATCCTTCGGCGCGATCATTCCACCGAGGAACCAGCCGCCGCCTGCGCCGACCAGGGTGACGATGGCGACACCCGCAATGGTGGCCACCATGCCACCACCCTTTTTCTTGGTCTCAGCGCCTTCTGCTGCGTCTTCCATGATCCCGGTATCCCTTCAGTCCGTCATCAGAAAGGTGAGAACAGGTCGACGACCTGCTGACCGACGGGCGGCTGCTGCACCTCCATCAGACGACCTCGGCCGCCGTAGGAGATGCGTGCTTCAGCGATCTTGTCATAGGAGATCGTGTTCTTGGCATTGACATCCTGTGGCCGCACGATCCCCGCCACATTCAATATACGAATTTCGTGGTTGACGCGTACTTCCTGCGAGCCGCTGATCAGAAGATTCCCATTCTCGAGGACGCCAGTCACAACCGCTGCCACCAGTAGATTCAGCTTTTCAGAACGTTTAGTCGAACCCTTGCCCTTGGAAGAGGTATCGGAATCGGTGCTAAGGTCGCCGTTCGTACTGGGCTTCCAGCCCAAAATCTTTGCTCCAACATCCCATTTGAGACCTGTGGAGTTGGTCCGGCTGCGGTCGGTTTCATTGTCGAAGTCGGCCCTGTCGTTGATCTGAATATCGACTGTCAGAATATCGCCGACGTTCAGCGCACGCGCATCCTTGAACAGGGCGGCCTGGCTGTCGCTCCAAAGCGAATATCCATTGGCCATATGACGTGGCTGTTTTGGATAGGACGACATCTGTGGCGTCTGGGCGTATTGCAGGCCGCTCCCGATCGGGCTCATCGAAGGAGCGTTGCCGATTTCCTTGACCGTCTGACTGGCGCAACCTGTCAAAAGCAGGCCTACACAGAATACTGAAAAGCGCTTGATCATGTGCGGCGATCCTTGGATGTGTTGGGGTCGGACGCGCTGGACATGATCATGGAAATCTGACCCGCCTTCAGCGGATCCATCTCACTCAGGATCAGGCCGGACTGACGTGCCGGAAGTTTCATGATGATCGCCGCAGCCAGTTCAAGCCTCATCTGCTCAAGCCGGGGCGCTGCCGCGTCTGCTTTCATTGTCTTGAAGATTTCGATCAGGCCGGCATCTGCCTTTGCCATGAACTCGTTGCGAACCTTGAGCCACTGCTCGTATTCCGCCTTGCGCTTTTCCAGAACGGCGATGCGTTCGTCCACATCCGCCTGCAGCTTTTCGAGTTCCTGCTTCTGCAGAAGGTAGCGCTGATCGCGCGCTGAATCGGCGATGTTCGTGCAGAACTTCTCGATATCGGCAGCGGTCGAATCTTTCGGCAGCGACGTCGCCTGCTGCGCATTGACCTGTGGCACCAGAAGCAGAAGCGCTCCAACCGCCGCCATTCGCAGGAAGGATTTCCTGCGGCCAAGCGCGAAAATGACAGGTTCCAGATCAGACTTCATTGTATGACGAGCTCCGCCTGAAGCGCGCCTGCGGACTTGATGCCCTGCAGGATCGCGATGATTCCATCCGGCTTGACACCGATGCTGTTGAGACCTGCAACCAGCGTCCTGAGATCCGGTCCGTTGAGGATGGCAACATTGCTGCCGCTCTTCATGACGCTGATATCGGTCTGGGGTTGAACGGCGGTCTCACCATTGGAAAAGGGTTGCGGCTGAATAATCTGCGGTGTCTCCGTGACTTGAACGGTCAAGGTTCCATAGCTGACGGCCACACGCGATACCTTCACATCGGCACCGATGACAACCGTACCGGTTCGCTCATTGACGACGACCTTCGCGGGTGTATCGGTTTCGACCACAAGATTTTCAATCTCCGCCATCAGCCGCGTCAGATCAGCCGTCTTCGGCTTCGCGACCGAGACCTCCTGTGAGTCGCGAGGCTCTGCTATTGCACCGCCATAGCGCTGGGCCGCAAAGCGGTTCACGGTATCGGCGATGCGGACCGCCGTGGAAAAATCCGGGTTGCGCAATTGCAGCACCAGATTGACGGCGTCCTTGAATTTCGATGGAAGTTCACGCTCTATGATGGCGCCGTTCGGAACGCGGCCCGCTGTCGTCACACCTTCGGTGACGGAAGCTGCCTGCCCTTGCGCGGAGAAGCCGGACACGATGACCGAACCCTGCGCGACGGCATAGATCTGGCCGTCGGCACCGGTCAACGAGGTCATGATGAGGGTACCGCCACGCAGCGACGTTGCGTCGCCGAGGGAGCTTACCGTGACGTCCAGACGGCTGCCGGGGCTGGCGAAGGGCGGCAGATTGGCCGTCACCATGACGGCCGCGGTGTTCTTCGCTGCCGACTGGCCGCCTTGTGTCGATATGCCGAGATTCTGCAGCATGGCGCGCATGGACTGCTCGGTGAAGGGTGAGGATCGCAGGCTATCGCCCGTTCCCTGGAGACCAACGATCAGACCGTAGCCGATCAACTGGTTGTCACGACCTGCCTGAAGGGACGCGATATCCTTGATGCGCGAAGCATCGGCAAAGGCCGGCTGAATTGGTGTTAGAAGGCACAGGAAGGCAAGGCCTGCCACAAGAAGACGCTTCATCATTTCGCCATCACCTGCACTGTTCCATTCGCCATGACCGTTCCCGAAACGGTGACACCCGAATCCAGATTGCGAACCTTGATGACGTCGCCGACCGCTGCATTGTCGAGAGGCGTACCTGTTGCACTGATCGTCATGTTGCCGAGGCTGAAGGTGAGGCGGACAGGCGCGCCGCGCTTGACCGCGTAGGGCTCACGCAGGGCACTGAGCTGGATGGTGCGGCCCGGCAGCAGCGTGCGGTTGCTGACCTTGCCCATGACCTGGTCGATACCGGAGGCGTAGCCGCCGGCAAGGTTCGGATTGGTGACTTCGACTTCCTGAAGCTGGGCGGCATCGATTTCCTGACCCGGATAGATGATCTGCTTCGGCACGACCGCATAGCCCATATCGGCGTAGGCGGACGGCGCCAAAAGACCAGCAAGAAGACCAAGGGCAATGCCCTGCAATCCGACCCGCTTCCGGCTATTCCGGCGAAACATCATGTCTGCCACCCCTTCAAGATTACTTCAGGTTCTTACTGACGATCGACGCCATTTCGTCTGCTGTCGTGATCACCTTCGAGTTCATTTCATAGGCACGTTGTGCCGCGATCAGGTTGGTGATTTCCTTCACGGCATCGACGTTCGAGGATTCGAGGTAGCCCTGCTTGAGGTAGCCAAAGCCCGGATCATCGGGAGCCGCAACAATGGCCTCACCAGAAGCAGCCGTCTGCTGGAAGAGGTTGTCGCCCATTGGCTTCAGGCCTGCTTCGTTGACGAAGTTTGCCATGGTCAACTGACCGAGGGGCGTGAAGGTGTTGGCATTGCCGATGCGGACGCTGACTTCGCCGGAACGGTTGATTACGGTTTCCGTCACGTCCGCCGGGAAGGTGATGTTGGGAATCACCGCATAACCATCAATCGTGACAAGCTGGCCTTGTGCATTGGTATTGAATGCGCCTGCACGGGTGTACATGGTCGAGCCATCAGGCGCCTGCACCTGGAACCAGCCGCGACCGATGACGGCAACGTCGAGGGAGTTCTCTGTCTGCGTCAGTTCGCCCTGCTGGAAGATGTTGCGCACGGCGGCGGTCTGCACACCCAGACCGATGTTTGCACCTTCCGGAACAATCGCCTGGTTGGCCCGGTTGGGAACGCCGCCAGCCCGCTCGGTTTGATACAGCAAATCGGCGAACTCCGCGCGGGCGCGCTTGTAGCCGGTTGTATTGATGTTCGCGATGTTGTTCGCGATGACCTCGAGGTTGGTCTGCTGGGCATCCATGCCCGTCGCTGCGACGGAAAGTGCTCTCATCGATCTGATGTCCTTGAACCGCTAGATTTGCATTTTGGTGATGTCGAGATAGGCACTGACGATCTTGTCGCGGAAGGCGATGGCCGTCTGCAGCGACTGCTGCGCCTGCAGAACTGCGTCGACGACTTCGCGCGTGTTCGCCTTGCCGGTAATTCCGTCGAAGGAAATGGCTTCCGCGCTCTTCAGGCTGTTGGCGGCATCGACCGCCATATTGCCGAGAACTTCGGAAAAGGAGGCGCCCGTGCTTGCTGCAGATCCGGCGGCGCCAAATGCAGAGGCAGCACTTGAAGAGGAAGTGACCTCACCGAGATCTCGCGTCATGGAGAGACCGGCGACTTTCTGGATGCCGTTAATCATTGCGAGCCCTTCAGAAGATCGAGAGTGGATGAAATCATTTCGCGCGTTTGCTTGATGGTCTGCAGATTTGCGTCATAGCTGCGATTGGATTCCCGAAGGTCGGCCATTTCGATCAGCACGTTCACATTGGGCATCTTCACCATGCCCTTGGTATCGGCGGCCGGATTGCCCGGATCGTATTCCTCATGAAAATCCGAAGAGTCGACGCCGAGCTTCTTGACGTCGACAACCTGGGCACCAGACAGCTTATCCAGTTCCGATCCGAAGGTGATTGTCTTGCGGCGATACGGATCGGCACCGGGCGTATCGCCCGTGGTACGGGAGTTGGCAATGTTTTCAGAAACAATGCGCAAGCGGGTAGATTGGGCTTCCAAACCTGAACCGGCAATCCTGAGCGATGCGGCTAGCGGATCCATGGATCATTACCTCCTGACTGTCATCAGCATCATGCTGTGAAAGGACTTAACCAGCGTATTTCCGATGTCGTACTGCCGCTTGATTCCGCCCATCTTGGAAAGTTCCTGGGCCAGGGAAACGGTGTTTCCCGACTCCTGGACCCCGATTTCCTGATTGAGATCTTCTTCTTCGATGTTCACATCGATTGAACTATCCAGGGAGTGACCCGACAGGTGCGCTGCATTGGTGCGCGCCATGGCGATGTTGGTCTCGTTCAACACCGCAGAAAAGGGCGTGACGTCCTTGGATTTGTAACCTGGCGTGTTTGCATTGGCGATGTTGCCAGCAACGACCTGCTGGCGAATGGAAAGCCATTCCGCTTGACGCGATGCCAGATCGAATAATTGAATGGGTTGCATAGGCTTCTCTCCATTTTCTAATTGAAGCCTAGGCTGATATCCTTGCGTCAGACTTACGGACTACCCGAGGCCTGATCGTTTAACACCTCACCGGTGGAGGTTATGATCACCCAGCGCCCGCCGCGCTGCTCGATGGTGGCTAGACGGCTGTTATCCGGCAGGATCGAGCCGACGCGGACCATGTACATGCCCTTGCTGTCTTCAATCAGCGCCCGACCATTGGCAACATGCATGAGGCGGAACGTATTCTTGCCGGGCAGCGGCTGCATGAGCCCCGCCCCTTCATTCCCATCGGTCTTGTCAGGCGAGGCAACCGTCGCCGTCGTCAGATTGTCGGTGGGCTCCAGAGGATCCTTGGGCTTGTCCGAAGGTGTGTTATCGATCATTGCCAGCGGCGATACGCTGAACACGTTGCGCGCTGGCGTATCCGGCAGATCACGTGTGTGATCCATCGTTTCGACACGAATCCCGAATTTGTCCTCGTTGAAGAAAACGTACCAAGGGAAAAGCGCTGATGCGGTTGCCAGAAGGATTCCGGCACCAGCCAACATGCGATCACCGGAAGATCCAGATCGCCGACGGGTGCGCGAAGGCTTCATCTCTTCATCATTGTCCTGCTGCATGTTCAACCTCTTTGTCTCAGGTTTCCGGGGCCTGCACCGGCCCGTAAGGCGCCTGCCAGATCCGCATAGGCATCCTCAGCCGGCGGATCTCCTGGACCTTGCTTAAGTACGTCGTAGATGATGGGAACCTGCTTGATCGCCATGTCGAGATCGGCGTCACTGCCGGCGCGGTACCCCCCGATCAGTCGCAGATCCCGCGTCTCCTCAAATTTATGGATGAGGGATTTCAACCTCGAAACGAGCTTTTCCTGATCACCAGTCCAAGCCTTTCGTGCCAGACGCGAGATGGACGACAAGGGATTGATGGGCGGATAACGTCCCTCTTCGGCAAGGCTACGCTCCAGCACCACGTGTCCATCCAGAATTCCGCGCGCAGAGTCGGCAATCGGATCATTGTGGTTGTCGCCATCCACCAGTATCGAAATGATGGCGGTGATGGTACCTGTTCCTTCCGGTCCGGGACCCGATCGCTCCAGCAGACGCGGTAGTTCGGTAAACACGGAGGCAGGATAGCCACGTGCGATGGGCGGCTCGCCGGACGCGACCGCGACCTCTCGGATTGCATGCGCAAATCGGGTGATACTATCGGCGATGAACAGCACGTTTTCGCCGCGATCGCGAAAATGCTCCGCAATGGTTATCCCGACCAACGGCGCCATCTTGCGCAGCATCGGGCTCTCGTCACTGGTGGCAACGACAGCAATGGATTTCGCCATGTTGTCGCCCAGCGTGTCTTCGATGAATTCGCGCACTTCTCGCCCACGCTCGCCAACAAGCGCTATGACGACCTTGTCGAAGGCCACCGCGCGCGCAATCATGGAAAGAAGCGTCGATTTGCCGACACCCGACCCGGCGAATATACCGAGACGCTGGCCAAGGCACAGCGGAGAAAAGATGTCGATGGCACGCACGCCGGTTCGAAATCCTTCTTCGATACGCTGTCGCGTCATGGATGGTGGGGCTGTGTTGGAAATCGACCGTTTCCCCGGTCCATTGACCAGCGGGCCCTTCCCGTCGATGGGATCACCCAAGGCACTGATGGTGCGGCCACACCAACTGTCGTCCGGCGCAATGCGGAAAGCGCCCTTGCGGATAACAACGTCACCAATCCCGATCGGTTCACCGGGTTCGATGGGGCAGACATAGACCAGATCCGGTTCAACCCGGACGACTTCGCCCAGATGGATCCCGGTCTTGCTGCGGTGCGCGACGAATTCGCCGAGCCGTACCTGTTTGGAAAGGCCAGAGACTGTGTAATGACCGGCTGCAATGGTGCGCACGTGACCACCAGGGGCTACGGCGACCTCGGGCTTCGTAAAGCGCTGAACGAGCGACGCCATCTGGCTCAGCTTGCCATTCGGCACTGGTTCCACAGGCTTGCCGTTCATGATTCAGCCTTCACAGAGAAATTAGCGCGAGCCGCCAAGGGTCTTGATGGCTTCGCTGAAATTGGTTTCCGTATCGCGCATCAGCGAGGAAATGGCTTCGAAGCTGCGGTTGACCTGGATGAGTTCGGTCATCTGGCCGATGCCGTTGACGTTGGATTGCTCAAGATAGCCCTGGACAACGCTAACATCGACCCGATCGACCACCGGCTGCGGCGCCTGCGTGGGAATTACGCCACCATTTTCAAAGCGCAGATAGCCCTTGGAAATATCCGTGGTGAAAACTCCTAGCGTGGCAACAGGGCGGTCATTCTGCGTAACGCGACCATCAGGGCCGATGACGGGCGGGCCGGCGGTACGGTCCAGCTGGATGGGTGCACCACCGGCATCGAGCACCGGGTAGCCCATATTGGAGACGAGCTCGCCCGTCTCCTTTAGCGTGAATCGTCCATCCTTCGTCAGAACCTGACCCTGAGGGGTGTCGATTGCAAACCAGGCATCGCCCTTGATCGCAACATCCAGCGGGTTGCCCGTACGATCCAGGCCGCCGCTACGCGTGGACAGATAGTCATTGCCCTGGCTGACAAAGGCGACCTTCGCGTTGAGTTCGTTGCGTGTCTTGCTGAGCACTTCGTCGAATTTCACTTCCGTCGCTCGAAAGCCCACCGTGTTCATGTTCGCCATATTATCGGCGATCGTGTTCAACCGGCGCTCAAGCGCGATCTGTGAAGAAATACCGACATACAAACCGGACTGCATTCGTCTCTGGCTCCGTAATGGTTCAGATGTTTCCGACACGCTGGTGGGGTCGAATGTATGGGATCCACAAGGAACCCTGATCATGCCAATCCATAGGCAGAGAGACTTGTGCGAGGCTGTTCCATGCCGCTGCAATTTTTCGATTTACTTAAACAGCTATAAACCCAGCCTCACGCAAGCCAGCGCCAGTAATTCAGGAACCTGATACGAACATGGTGCAGGTGTACGATGACCATCATAATCGGATTTATAGTCACATTGGGCTGCGTTCTCGGCGGCTACATGGCCATGGGCGGGCATCTGGACGTGCTTGTCCAGCCCTTCGAGCTCGTCATCATCGGCGGTGCCGGAGTCGGCAGTTTCATCATGGCCAACCCGATGAAGGTTGTGAAGGATTCGGGCAAGGCGATCGGAGAGGCTTTCAAGTATGCGGTTCCGAAGGAGCGCAACTACCTGGATGTTCTGGGTGTGCTATATTCTCTCATGCGCGACCTTCGAACCAAGTCGCGTAACGAGATCGAAGCGCACATCGACAACCCGGAAGAATCCTCGATCTTCCAAACCGCTCCGACAGTTCTGAAGAACAAGGAACTGACCTCCTTCATCTGTGACTATGTTCGTCTGATCATCATCGGCAATGCCCGAAGCCATGAGATCGAAGCGCTGATGGACGAGGAAATCGAAACCATCCTGTACGACAAGATGAAGCCTTACCATTCGCTGACGACCATGGGTGACGCGTTTCCGGCGATCGGTATCGTCGCGGCTGTTCTCGGGGTTATCAAGGCGATGGGCAAAATCAACGAATCGCCGGAAGTTCTCGGCGGCCTGATCGGTGCAGCGCTCGTCGGCACCATGCTTGGCATCTTCCTGTCCTATTGCATGGTTGCACCGCTTTGCAACCAGATCAAGATCGTGCGTTCCAAGCAGCATCGCCTCTACATCGTCGTGAAGCAGACCCTGATTGCCTACATGAATGGCTCGGTTCCGCAGGTCGCGCTTGAGTATGGTCGCAAGACGATCTCCGGCTATGAGCGTCCGTCGATTGACGCCGTTGAGCAGGAAATGATGAATCCGGGTGGCGGCGGCGAAAGCAAGGCGGCCTGACCCAGATGACCAAGAGCACCGACGACATGGCTTCCGGTATGGATCTCGCGCTTCTTGCAAAGCTCACCGGCGGATTGGGCGACTACAAGACCGTGGAAAAGCTTGCCGCCGATTTCGGCCAGCTCTATTCGGAATTTCTGCCGGATGTCTTTCACAGCGAGACGAATATCCACATCGACGTTTCCTATATCGGCTTCCAGTCGGGCCTGATGCAGGACCTTATCGCACAGCTGGGCGATGTCGTATGCCTGGCTGACGGATCCTTGCGCAACTGGTGCCCCAACTTCGTTCTCGCCTGTGGCAACAGCTTCGTCATCGCATTGATGGAGCGTATGCTGGGCGCAGATCCGGCCATCATCGTTCAACCGGATCCTCGTCCCCTTTCGGACATTGAAATCGATCTGGCCTCCATGGTGTTCGAGCGCATTGCGAATGTTCTGCGTTCGGGCGTCAATGCAGCCGGTGGTTTCGAAGCGATGCTGGAGCGCCCCTATAACGCGGCCGCCAGACCGGAAGCGGACAAGGATGAGAAGCCTGAATTCGGCGCTACTATCCGCATGGCCGTCGAGATCGGAAATGTTTCATCTGAAATCGCTCTGATCATACCGCAGACGGCACTCCTGAAGACAAAGGTCGTGACCCCGAAATCTCGGGCGCAGCTTTCAAAGCAAAAGCAGGAATGGGCTGATCGCATTGCCGAACAGGTACGTCGCTCGCAGATCACGCTACAGGCACGGATCCGTCTCCAATCGCTGACGCTGAAAACGATTTCCAAGCTGATGGCGGGCGACGTCATCGCCTTCGAAGACAAGGGAGATGTACGGGTCGATGTCAGCGCCAACGGAAAAGATCTCTACGCGTGTGAGTTCGGTCGCTCGGGTGATCGCTACACCGTGCGCGTCAAGGACAATATCAGCACCGAAGACGAGCTGCTGAGACATCTCATGAAGTGACACGTCAAGTTGGTAATTTAGCATGGGCAGCCTGACGCAAGTTTCAACAGGAATAATCAATTCATGGCTACGAATAAGACACCTTTCAATCCGGACGATATGTTCGCCCCTTCCAGTGACGAAAAGGAACTGGACCAGGCGATCGACGATCTGCGCGGCGTGCTGAAAGCTGACGAAACCGGCAGCCTCGGTGACGATTTCGGCATGTCTGCATCGGCCTCCGAATCCCCGTTCGGTGCCGATCTTGGATCGGATACTGCCTTTGGTGGCTCCGACTTCGGCGGCGGTTCTGATTTCGGTGGCGCCTCGCTCGGAGGTGACTTCGGTGGAGCTGCGTCCTTCGGCTCGTCGGCTTCTTCCTCCATGCCGGAGCCAGGGAGCGCGCTCAATTCGAACCTCGACCTGATCATGGATATTCCGATTACGGTCGAAATCGTCCTGGGCACAAGCAAGATGCAAGTTTCGGGGCTTATGGGTCTTGAGGAAGGCGCCATTATCGCGCTGGACAAGAAGATCGGAGAACCGGTCGAGATCACCGTCAATGGCCGCAGGATTGCCAAGGGTGAGATCACAGTGCTCGAAAATGACGACACACGGTTCGGCGTCAAGCTAACGGAAGTGTTGAGTACAAACAAAGTCTGATCCCATGAGGGACAGTGAGGGAAGACCATGATGGACTTTGACGATTTCGGAGGCCCAGTCTCCAAGAAACCGTTATCCCAAGCTGAAAAGGCCGCCGCCGTCCTTCTTGCGATGGGCAAGGGGGTTGCTGGCAAGCTGTTGAAGTTTTTTACCCAGAGCGAGCTGCAAACAATCATTGCAGCTGCGCAGACCCTGCGCGAAATTCCGCCGGATGAACTTTTGCAGCTGGTCAATGAATTTGAGGACCTGTTCACCGAAGGTGCGGGTCTCATGGACAACGCACGCGCCATCGAAAGCATCCTCGAAGAGGGCCTGACACCGGAAGAAGTGGACGGGCTGCTTGGCCGCCGTACCGCCTTCCAGGCTTACGAAACATCGATCTGGGACCGCCTGCAGGATGCCGACCCGGCTTTTGTCGGTCGCTTCATGCTGAAGGAACATCCTCAGACCATCGCCTACATCCTCTCCATGCTGCCCTCGTCCTTTGGTGCGAAGCTCCTGATGCAGCTTCCCGACGCCCAGCGCGCCGACATCATGAACCGTACGGTCAACATGAAGGATGTGAGCCCGAAGGCGGCGCAGATCATCGAGAACCGCGTCATCGAGCTGATCCAGCTGATCGAAGCCGAGCGCAACTCGAACGGCTCCAACAAGGTGGCGGAACTCATGAACGAGTTGGAAAAGCCACAGGTCGACAATTTGCTCACGTCTCTGGAGACAATCAGCAAAGAATCGGTCAACAAGGTACGTCCAAAGATCTTCCTGTTCGAGGATCTGCTTGCCATGCCTCAGCGCAGCCGCGTGATGCTGCTGAACGACATTGCCGGCGATATCCTGACAATGGCGCTGCGTGGCGCTCCGACAGAGATCAAGGAATGTGTGCTTTCGGCGATAAGCCCTCGCCAGCGCCGCATGATCGAAGCCGATCTCGGTGCGACAAACGCGGCCATCAATCCGCGCGAGGTGGCTATTGCACGGCGCGCTGTGGCGCAAGAAGCCATTCGTCTGGCCAATGCGGGCCAGATTCAGCTCAAGGAAGCCGCGCCAGCAGGTGAGGCACCGGCGGCCGCATAAGCGGGCGAACTCGAAAGGTTCATTCCGCAGCTTTGCGGAGATCATGACGATCTTCGGTTGAAAGAGCGCCAAGCACCTGGCGCTTTGACACAGGAATGAAGCCTTGTCTGAGGATAAAGAAAGTAAAACAGAAAGCCCGACCGAGAAAAAACTTCGCGACGCGGCTGAAAAAGGTAACGTTCCATTTTCTAAAGAGGTGACGCTTTTTGCGTCATCTCTTGCGTTTTACTGTTACCTCATCTTCTTCCTGCCGGGCCGGACTCTCGACCTCGGGGAAACACTCAAGGATATCATCGCACAGCCGGATCAGTGGCAGCTCGAAAACGCCTCGGATATCGTATCGATCGGTGTGCATCTCGGCTGGGCCACAGCGTCGTTTCTTCTGCCAGCCATGCTGATGTTCAGCCTGTTCGGCTTGGCCTCCTCGTTTGCACAAAATCTTCCCTCTGCCGTTCTCGAACGAGTACGTCCACAAATCTCCCGCGTTTCACCCATGAAAGGGCTGGAACGCATATTCAGCGTTCCTGGACTGGTAGAGTTCGCAAAATCGCTCTTCAAGATCATCGTCGTCAGCATCTGCATGTTCTTTGCGATGCGTGGCGACTTCATGCATTCGCTCGACGCGATGTTCGCGGACCCGAAAGTGGTTCCGGACATGCTGTATGTGGCCGCCACGAAGATGATGGTGGTAATCCTCCTCTCGACCGGAATTCTTGCGGCAGCCGACTTCTTCTGGACGCGGCACCACTGGTACAGCGAACTGAAGATGTCGCAACAGGAAATCAAGGACGAGCACAAGCAATCTCAGGGTGACCCGATGGTCAAGGGACGTCAGCGCGCCGTCATGCGCAGCCGCGCCCGCCAGCGCATGATCAACAATGTGCCGCGCGCAACCCTCGTGATTGCAAACCCGACGCATTACGCTGTGGCACTACGATATGTTCGCGAGGAGAATGATGCGCCGGTGGTTGTTGCGAAGGGAAGCGATCTCATTGCCCTGAAGATCCGCGAAATCGCAGAGCAGAATAACATTCCCGTTTTTGAGGATCCACCGCTCGCTCGCTCCATGTTTGCGCAAGTCTCGGTAGATAGTGTCATTCCACCAGCCTTTTACAAGGCAGTGGCCGAACTGATTCATCGAGTCTATGCCTCGCGATCGCCTCAAAAACGGATACGCTGAAAGCCATGAAAAAATGCAACTATTCGCTTGAACGTGAAAAAATTCTGGCTCAGGCGATCAGCCCAGTTGCAACAGAGTTACGAATGCTGGATGCGGCAGACCTGATTGCGCTGCTCCGCCTTGAATGCTACGGCAGCATCGCCGATCTCGTTTCTTCGGCTGCCGAACTGTACTTCCATCCTGGCACCGTCAGTTTCGGTTCCGGGGGCGACTACAAGTTGGAATGGGACGGTCGACCGGAAGTCATCCTGGATCTCGAAATCAAGCCCCAGGGCCTTTCCGTCTATGCAAGACTGATGCTGACGGACAAGACGGCCGGAATCGAGATCGACCACATTTCCTTCCAGAACCCTTCGGACGATCCGGAGGAAAATACGCGTTTCCTATCGCGCAGCCTGCATGCGGCGCGGTTTGTCAGAACGCCGACCGCCTTGGCTGGCTGAACCCTCGTTCCCGGCATATCTCAGTGGATGAAGCCAAGGCGAATGGCCTTGGCGATGGCCTGTATCCGGTTCACCGCATCTAGCTTGATTGTAGCAGAACCGAGATAGGCGTTAACCGTGTGAACGGAGAGACCAAGCCTCTCGGCAATTTCTTCGCTGATCTGCCCATCGCCTGCGAGTTGGAGGCAGGCCACCTCTCTTTCACTCAGTGATTCGGCAGGGATGGACCGCCGCTCATCCATGGCCAGCAGATCCATCATGACATGGCAACTGCGCACATGTTGGTCAATGACAAGGTCGTTGGACAGATCCATTGCCGATCCGGCAAAGGCGACATAACCATTGCCTATTGCGCCCAGCCGAACCGGGAAGGCGATCCCTTCGAAGGAAAGCTGCTGGCCGTCCAGCATGACGGTCATGCCAGAACCCTTGACCGACAATATGGTCTCTGCGTGCCCTCTGGACTTCCACACCATGGGGAGAAGTGACAACTCAATGTGATTCAGCAGACGTTCGCTATAGGCTTGCAGAAACGCGCCGCAATGCTCAGCGGCGGAGACGCCCCAGTTCTCCATCTCGCATACCAGCTTGCGCTTGTTGGGCAGGCCGGAGCCGGAAACGCGAAACACGGCAAAGTTCCGGGCATTCAGCGCCCGCTGCATGTTGATGAGCTTTGGGAAAATATCCGAGCGGCTCGATACGCGCTGACCGATTGTCAAGAGAACTCCCGTTTTTATTCCGCCCGATAACGTACTGAGGATCTTTCGTGCTTCCTAAACCAGATTATTGCGAACAGCGTAAGCGATCGCCTCCGATCTGGTTTTGGTTGCCGTCTTGCGCATCACGCTCGTGATGTAGTTATTGATGGTGTTGCGGGATATGCCGAGAATGACGGCAATCTCGTCGCTGGTCTTGCCCTCAGCGATCCAGAAAAGGCATTCGAGTTCCCGGTCGGTCAATTCGAAGTCTCGCTCCGTCCGCAGTTCTCGCGTGTCGCCTAGGCTCAGGACGTAGGCAGCAAGAAGCGCTACCTCACGTAGACGATCCTGCGATAGGATGAGCCCTTCGGAAAACAGGAGCATAACAGAAAAACGAGTTCGCCCGACACAGAATGTTAGTGAGCAGTATTGCTGGCTGACAGGCCTTGGCAGGCTCAAATCGTCGGGAAGAAGTGCGAACTGCGGCGTCAGCAGGCTCAGACACTTCTCGATCTCCGTCGACCGACCGTAGCTACGCGCCAGGTCTGCCCCAATGCGCCGGACGAGATCGAAGGGCCAATTGGAGGCGACGATGAAATCGAGGCCATTTTCCTGAATCAAGTCATAGCGAGCCAAGAGGTAATGCGAAGCGCCGACATATTCCGTCAAAAGCGCCATCGCGCTCTGAATCTGGCCGGATGAACCGCTGGCTGAGAGCTTCGCGAGAAATTGCTCACGGCTAAAGGTTGTGGAGGTCAGCACATCGGGCTGCACCATATTACCCGCAAACTGTTCCGGGACTCGCAACTCCATTCCGCCTTTCTCCTTCCGGAAAGATCATCTCTCCGGTCAACAGTGGTCGATCAGTCGTCGGTCGGGGCGATCTCCTTATCCGTTTCCCGCATCGGCATGTCGAATCATCTACATTGTAGGCGGGGATCGTAGAATTGCCATAACCTTGAGCACATTTCGAATTCCCTTTTTCTTATACACATAAGTCCTGACGCCTGACAGAAGTATATTGTGGACCCGTAAGTATGGAACACGAGGCAGGAGGAATGTTTCGGAATAGGGCTTTTGGTATGATTCCAAATGTCGACGATAGGAGTCTAAAGAAGAGAGGAGATTGCGAAAGGGCCGATATTTTCCGACCCTTTCGCAATTTGGTTTATCGTGATCCCTGGATCAGGCTGCACGATCCACGGCCCATTTGCGCAGGATCTTGGCAGCGCGTTCTTCGCTTATTTCCACCATGCGGGCCAGGCGTTTTTCCGGGCCTTCCTTGACACGTCGGTTGAAGCCGCCGTTCGGATCGTCTTCGGCACCGAAGAGATCGTTCGAGCTGTCGAACCCGAAATCCGAACCGAAATCCGCCCCGAAGCCTTCTGCAAGTGCGGGGTTGGCACCGGCAGGTGAAAAGTCAGGCAGTTCCAGGCCTGCAGCTTCGCCAGCTGTCTCTGTGCTAACAGCGGTGCCGGTGACGCTACGGACGACGGGGCGCAAGCCAAACCAAACGACCAGGAAGGCGACCAGAACGAAAGCCGCGGAGTTGATGATGCCGCCCATGTTTCGCGTTAACATTTCAGCAAAACCCGGACCACTTGCAGCAGACTGATCAAGCAATTGGTTTTCCAGGAAATCCATTGCCGTGACCGTGACGATATCGCCCCTATCGGCACTGATACCAGCAGCCGTCGAAACGATCTGCTTCATCTTTTCCAGATAGGCATCGATCTTCTGCTGGTCGACCGGCTCGCCAACCATCTGTGCAATCCGGCCCCGATTGACAACGACCGCGATAGAAAGTTTTTCGAGACGATAACCGTTCCTTGTCGTTGCGGTCGTCTTCGAATTAATTTCGTAGTTGGTCTGCTCCTCCTTTTTGTCCGACTGGTCAGACGATTCAGGGCCACCTGCACCACCAGGCTGGGGCGCGGCTTGTGGAATATTCTGCTCGACAGTTGTCGCAGAGTCGGATTGCTTCTGCTGGGATTTCTGCGCTTCCTTTGTGATCTTCACCGAGCGTTCGACACGCGATTCAGGATCGAATACGGTTTCCTGGATCTGCTGAGTATCTGTATTCAGGACGACAGTCGCGCTGGAACGGAAATTATCCATACCGAGGAAGGGTGCAAGCGCCTTGTCGATGTTGCTCTCAAGTTCCTGCTGGACCGACTGGACGGCGTTCATGGAGCGAGACAGACTGCTATTGCCACTTTCGTCGCCAGAGGCCAACAACTGGCCGGTCGAATCAAGAATTGTCACGTCATCGACTTCCAGCCCGGGAACGGCAGAGGCGACAAGGTGGCGAATGGAGGAAGCGGCCTTGCGACCAGCTTCGGTGCTGGCGCGGATCATGACGGAGGCGGTCGGCTTTTGGCCGGCGCGGCGGAAGTTGCCGACGTCGGGCATGACAATGTGCACGCGCGCAGCAGCGACGCCACTGATCTGCTGAATCGAGCGGGCGATCTCCCCCTCGAGCGCCCGTACCCGGGTGACTTCCTGCATGAAGGAGGTCAGGCCGAGTGAACCGACCTTGTCGAACAGTTCATACCCAGCGTTGCTGCTGTTTGGCAGTCCACGCTCTGCAAGCAGGAGACGCGCACGGCTGGTCATTCCAACCGGAACCTGGATACTGGAACCGTCCTGGCCGACTGCAAAGTTGATGCCTGCTTCGGCCAGCGCAACGCTGACCTTGTTCAGGTCTGCCTGCTCCAGTCCCACATAAAGTGTTTCGAAGGCCGGTTTATTAACATAGAGGGCGGCAGCGATGACGATCGCCATGGATACGAGACCAACCCCTGCCAATGTCAGCAGTTTTGTTTGGCCTAACGACCCGAAATTCTTCATTATTTGATTGAATTGAGCTAACAGATTCATTCTGTTCCCGCACCGTCTAATAGGTCATGGAGGCCTTTGCCCTCACACAACCTACGCGGCGAAGCTTGTGCGAGCGTTTCGCAAAGCCCCATCAAGACGGTGGAGACGCGTATAAATTAGAAGAAATCAAAATCTCCTGCTGCCTTGGAAAGAGGCTGTGAATGACCATGACGCATGCCGCTGCTCAACGCCTTGTGCATTTCCGCCAGCTTGACGAGACTCAAGGCAGTCGTGAGGTCGACTGTCCATGTGTCAGGAATATCCGCCGTGATCGTGTCGATGAACTCGGCAAGTCCTCGTGCTTTCTGAACAGCCAGATCAATCCCCTGCAGCACCTTCATACTATCGGGTGACTGCAGGACGGATGCGCCACCAAGCTCAAGGAGTTGAGGCTCGATACGCTCGATAAGGTAGGCAACGTCGTGCAGTTCGGTTACGACGCGCATCAGAACATCCGGGAGCTTCTCGTCCTCGGAGAGCGATGGCTGAATATGAATATCGGTCATTGCTTCTCCGATCAGAAGAATTCGATTGAACTTTCCACTGGCTTTGCGGGGCGCGCTGGGCGCTGTTCCTGGGCCACGGTTTTCTGTGTTTCCGCGCCGGTCAGAGGGTAGGTTCGAGCGCGACCGCTGACAGGCCAGTACTCGAGCTTACGCCCGAATTCTCCGCCTGTTGACGACCCCACGATCGCTATGCCTTCATCGCGCAGGAATTGTGTAGCGAAGGTCGCATTCTGCTCTCCGACGTTGGAGAAGCTCGCTATCGTCTTGGCACCACCAAAGATCTTGGCTTCCAGCCTGTCGCGCCGCCCGCCGCGCTTCAGGATGCCGTTGATCAACAACTCCATGAGATGAACGCCGTAGCGAGACATATCCCCCCCGGACATGCCTCCCGGACCGTTTCCTGGAAGAAGAAAGTGATTCATTCCCCCTACTCCGGCCACGGGGTCCCTGAGGCACGCAGCCACGCAAGAACCCAGGATCGTCGTGATTACGGCGTTGGGGTCATCCGTCACTTTGAATTCGCCTTGGATGATATTCATCCGCTTGGCTGCGGCCAGTTGGTTCATTTAAGGGCTCCGAATACCGCCTCGATGGCAGCTTTCATTTTTTCGATTGTAAATGGCTTTGCGAGTACGTTATTGGCACCCAGCTGGGCAGCCTTCTGGACCAGCGCGCGGTCGCCCTGCGCGGTCAGAATTATGAATGCCGCCTTCTTGGTGTTTGGGTTGGTCCGCACGGCCTGCAGCAGACCAAGACCATCCATCTTCGGCATGTTGAAATCCGAAATGACGAGATGGTGTGGCTGCTCGGACATGATCTTCATGCCTTGCTCGCCATCGCCGGCTGCAGTGATCTGCTTGAAGCCAAGCTGTGTCAGGGCGTCGCTGAGAAGCAAACGGCTCGTTACCTGATCATCGACGATCAGAACTTTGATTTTTTCAGCGAGAGACATTTATTCGGTACCTTCTTTTCGGGCAGCAGTTAATTTCAGAATTTCCTCACCGATAGCGCCGAGCGGCAATTGCTGCTCAACGGCACCGATGTCGTGCGCAACACGAGGCATGCCGTAAACGACACAGGTTCTCTCGTTCTGCCCAAGAGTGCGTGCGCCAGCATTGCGCATCTTGAGCAGGCCAGAAGCTCCATCCCTTCCCATTCCGGTGAGGATGACGCCAACGGCATTACGCCCCGCCAGCTCAGCTACCGAATCGAAGAGAACATCCACCGAAGGCCTATGGCCATTGACCGGTTCGCGTTCGACGAGACGACAGCTCGGGGCTGACGGATTGACGACCTGCAAATGCCGGTCACCACCGGGAGCCAGATAGATCTTGCCGATCTCCAATCTCGCACCGTCGGTAGCTTCCTGCACAACAGGGGCACAGATACGATTAAGCCGTTCTGCAAAACTTTTGGTAAACGTCGGCGGCATATGCTGCGTTATTACCGTCGGCGGGCAATTTTGCGGGAATTTTTGCAACACCGTGATCAGCGCCTCGACCCCACCAGTCGACGAACCTATTGCTACGATCTTGCGCCCTACCCTGTACTCTGCAGCCGGAGACACGGGAGGTGCTGCCATGGTCTGCACCCGCCCGCGATTGGAGCGAGCCGCTGCCTTGACCTTTTCGGCCAGATCGCCAAACGGACGGACGTCTCCGGGTACCGGTTTGGAGACACAATCGAAAGCCCCGATTTCCAGCGCCGCCAGCGTTGCATTCGCACCCTGATGGGTCATGGTCGATACCATGATCACAGGCATCGGACGCAGACGCATTATCTTTTCAAGAAACTCCAGCCCATTCATGTTGGGCATCTCGATATCCAGCGTCACGACGTCCGGATTCAGTTGCTTGATTGCAGCGCGTGCCTCATGCGCATCACCAGCCTGACCGATGACGCTTACGTCCGGGTCCTTGTTCAGCACGGCCGTGATGAGACCGCGCATCGTGGGACTATCGTCAACGACAAGAACTCTTGCTGGCATGCTCATCCTTTTCTACCCCCGCTTTTGCCAGTGTAGCGGTAGGTGGTTATTCCAATGTTATCGAAGAGATTTTTTGCATCTCCCGTCACACGCTCTGAATGTCCGATGTAAAGATGGCCGCCAACGGGCAGGAGTTCGGAGAAGCGCGACCAGATTTTCATCTGGGTTGGCTCATCGAAATAGATCACGACGTTCCGGCAGAAGATCACATCGAACTGCCCCTTGAATGGCCACTGCGCCATCAGGTTCAATTCATTATAGGTAATGAGTTTCTTGACCTTGTCGTCGATCTGGAATTTGCGTCGGCCATCAATGGTGACTTCACGGAAATACTGCTTGCGCATGGCAGGCGTAACAGTTTCCAGTGAGTTTTCATCGTAGGCACCGGCGCGGGCCAATGCCAGAATCTTCGGGTCGATATCGGTTGCCAGAATTCGAAAATCGTAGTCGGCCGCATTCGGTAGGAGCGACATCACTGTCAGAGCGATCGAATACGGCTCCTGGCCGTCAGATGATGCTGCCGACCATATGCGGACACGGCCGCCGCTTTTCGCACGAGCAATCAAGCCGGGAAGCACTTCGTCACGAAGGTGTTCGAAATGATGGTTTTCGCGGAAGAACCGGGTGAAGTTCGTTGTCAGATGCGACAGCATTTCGCGCCTAACCGGCGCTCCCTCCGGTGAAGCCACAAGCGCACAGTACTCCGGAAAGCCGCTCAGGCCGAGATTCCGGATGTGCTTGGACAGACGCGAATAGACGAGCGAGGCCTTCGTGTCGTTCAGGAAGATTCCTGCATCCGCATAAATCATGGCCGCGATGTCGGACAAGTCCCGGCGTGTCAGCGGATATTCTCCGCTTGCCAGAACTTCATCCGGCGATTGCCGGCTATCGCTGAGACCAGTGGCTCTCATGCAGCTTCGCTTTCAGTATCAGGGAAAAGGGCATCGAGTTCGATAAGACAGATCATTCGCTTGTCGATCGCCAGGATGCCTCTGGCATACTGCTTTTCGAGATCGGACGAGACCTCAGGCACCGGTTGGATGTTCTCGTCCGTTACTGTCAGGATGTCCGAAACCGCCTCGACCAGCATGCCCACCACGCGGCTTTTTACCTGGGCGACAATAATGACATGACGAGGGGTCGGCTCTGCCCTGCGCATGCCCAGCCGCGCCGAGAGATCGACGATCGGCAGGACAGCGCCACGCAGATTGATAACACCCATGACGTAAGACGGGGAATGTGGAAGGGACGTTGCTTTCGTCCACCCGCGGATTTCCCGCACCGACATGATATTAACGCAAAATTCCTGATCGCCGATGCGGAAAGCGATCAGCTCCCGGTTACCTTGAACAAGATTTTTCACGGCGTACGACATACACTTAACCCGTTGCTGCCAAAGACATATCAGACTTCAGGGCACCATCGCCGCGCAGCGACTGGCCGCGGGAAGCCGCCACCACTGCATCAACGTCGAGAATGAGCGCCACGCGTCCGTCACCCAGAATGGTGGCGGCGGCGATGCCCGGAACATGGGTGTAGTTTGCTTCAAGGGACTTGATGACGACCTGGCGTTGACCCTGGATCGCATCCACCATCAGTGCCCGCTGGCCTCCGCCTTCGGACTCCACCAGAAGAGCGACGCCTTCAACAGGGTTTGCCTGCATCGAACGGAAGTTCAGGATCCGGCCCACATCCACCAACGGGCAGAAGGAGTTGCGGATCGAGATCAGACGCTGGTTCGCACCGAAGGAATGAATTGAAGCCGCTTCCGGCTGGAGCGTCTCTACAATGGCCGTTAGAGGCACGACGAGCGTCTGTCCTGCCACGGTGACGACCATGCCATCCAGAACAGCGAGGGTAAGCGGCAAGCTCATGGTAAAGGTCGAACCCTGACCTGGCCGTGAGCTGATGGAAATGCGCCCACCGAGAGCCTGAATGGACCGCTTGACCACGTCCATACCGACACCGCGGCCGGAAATGTCTGAGATCTTGTCGGCGGTGGAGAAGCCGGGCATAAAAATCAGGTTGTCGATTTCTTCGTCAGTCAGATTGGCATCTGCCGGAATGAGATCGTTGTCGATAGCCTTCTGGCGAACGCGCTCGCGATTGATACCTGCGCCGTCGTCCTGCAGTTCGATCAGGATGCGGCCGGACCGGTGTTTTGCAGTCAGCTTGACCGTGCCTTCTGGGTTCTTGCCCGCTGCTTCACGCTTTTCGGGTGTCTCAATACCATGATCGACTGCGTTACGGATCATGTGAGTCAGCGGCTCGGCCAGCTTGTCGATAACGGTCTTGTCGACTTCGGTGTTTTCACCTTCGGTGATAAGGCGGATGGACTTTCCGACCATATCGGCGACTTCGCGAACGATACGGGACATGCGCTGGAAGACCGGCTTCACCGGCTGTGCGCGGATCGCCATAACCGAATCCTGGATCTCGCGCGTAAGCTGCTGAAGCTCTTCCAGTCCCATGTTGATGGACGATGTTCCCGTCGTATCGTTTTCGATGACGCTCTGGGAAAGCATGGCTTGGTTGATGACAAGCTCGCCGACGAGGTTGATCAGGCGATCGACACGATCGAGATCAACGCGGATCGTCTGTCCGGCACCTGCGGCAGCGTTCGCGGCATTGGCGCTTGCTGCGGCGGCAGCTGCGGCTGCAGCGGACTGGCTTTCTTTTTTCTCCACGCGGGCGGCAGCGGCAGCCAACTTGCTGACATTGCTTGCCGTTTCGGCGGCTGCGACAGCAGCTGCCTGCTCGGAGGAGTGATTTTCGACGGCAGACTCGTCTTCGGCGCTATCGTCATTGAGAAAATCGAGATCGAACGGTACCGGGATCATCGGCAGGTCTTCGTCCGTGCTTTCGGCAAGCCTGACGTCGAGATCGCAATCCCATTCCGCGAATTCGAAGACAGAACGGATATCCTGCTCGGATTTCGTGGTCTTTACGTTGATGGTCCAGCTGAAATAGGCGGCTTCAGGATCCATCTTTTCGAAGAGGGGAAGGCTGTCGATATCGCAGTTGATGCTCATCTCACCAACGCGGGAGAGATCACGCAGAAGAAGGGCTGCTTCGTTGCCCTTGCTGTACAACTCGCGCCGCGGCTTGAAGATCACCTCGAACGAGGACGGCGCGATTGTCGCCTCTTCATCCCCGAATTCGTCGAATGTGAATGGGATGGGCTGGAAGCCGCTGTCATCTGTTGGGGCGGGCGCCGCGGTCGGAGCCACTGCTGCCGGGGCCGGGGCAGGTTTTGCCTGCGGCTTGGGTGCATCCGAAGCGCCGCCGCTTGGCAGTTCGCCTCGAGCCAGGGCTTCAAGTTCCTTGACAAGACCCCTGCTTCGTCCCTCGTCCACACCACCGCCATCGCGGGCGGCGGTCACAAGGTCTGCCAGCACATCGGCTGACTTCAGCATGACTTTCAAGACATCCTGCGATGGTTCGAGCTTGTTCGAACGAACGCAATCGAGCGTCGTTTCAAACACGTGTGCGAACGAAACCAGGTCATCAAGGCCAAACGCGCCTGCACCACCCTTGATCGAGTGAACCGCGCGGAAGACGGCATTTACCGTTTCCGGGTCTCGGTCGCCATCATTCAGCTTGAGAAGACCAGATTCCAGTTCGGCGAGCTGCTCCTCGCACTCCTGGAAGAAGATCTCTTTGATTTCGTTCATATCCATCGCAGGAATTCCCGGTTCAGGCGGTTACACGCTCAATCGCATCAATCAATTTCGCGGGATCAAAAGGCTTGACGATCCAGCCGGTCGCTCCGGCCTGTCGTGCACGGTTCTTCTTTTCCGCGTCACTTTCCGTGGTCAGCACCAGGATCGGCACCGCACGATAACGTTCGTTCCGGCGCACACCCTCGATGAAGCCGAAGCCATCCAGACGGGGCATGTTGATATCGGTGACGATGACGTCTGGATTGCATTCTTCAAGGACTTCAAGGCCTTCCACACCGTCTTCGGCCTGAATGGTTTCGAAGCCCGCATTGTTCAGAGTCACCAGAAGCATGTTCCGGATCGTCCGCGAGTCATCCACGGTAAGTACTTTCTTTTTCACTGCCGAATCTCCTTCGCGAGCAGGTGATCTATGTTGATGCCGATGAGTTGCATGGTCTTGCGAAAAGCATCGGAAACCTTGTCGATGACGAGGCTCTTGCTATCTCTTTCCCAGGCATTGGCCGCAGCCAGCAGGACCTGTACACATTGAACACCGACACGTTCGACGCCGGATGCGTCGATTGCGACATCTTTGCCGCGTAGGGAGATCAATGTACCGTGCAGATTGGACGCCTCATTGAGGTCCAGAACCTTTGCCAGCTTAAGCGTCTCGGCCGATTTGTTATTAACTGCCATTCCAGGACCCTCGTCTCTCGAAACTTCTTGCGGAGCGCGATTTCGCGCTGAAATTCTATTGTCCGGCCTGCGCCGGTCTCCTTTCAACCTGTCAATCCGATTGCCTGGGACGACAGGAATGCCATCATTCCGCCCGAAGAAATCTCGGTCTCATCGATCATCTCTTCCGTCGTCGGTACAGTTTTTCTGGCTTCCCAGATGCGGCTCTTGTCCGAACTGCGTTCAATCCGGAACTCCCGCACCGTCCGCCCCAGTTCCACGATGACCGTCTTGAGTTCATCGCCTTCCTGGCCCAGAGCGCGGGCACGCTCGGCGCTGCGGGCCAGACGCTGATCCAGCACCTCGACATCAAGGCTCATCTTCTCAAGCGCGCGAACCTGTTCGTCTGTTGCACGAGCAAGACCGGAAACCGTTTCGTTGATTCCGGAAACCTGCTGGACGAGACCACCAATCGCATTCTGCGTCTGGTGCACCATCTTCACGCCCGCCTCGACCTGAGATTTAGTACCGCTCACGAGCTGCTTGATTTCACGGGCCGCATCAGCGGAACGCTGCGCAAGAGCCCGAACTTCCTGAGCCACCACGGCAAAGCCTCGGCCAGAATCTCCGGCGCGAGCCGCTTCTATGCCGGCATTCAGCGCAAGAAGGTTCGTCTGGAACGCAATCTCATCGATCACGCCAATAATTTGCCCGATCTTTTCCGCCGACTGCTCGATATCCGACATGGCATTGATCGCCCGCCCGACAACCTTGCCGCTTTCTTCGGCCGCGCGGCGTGCCTCGGACGTCGCCTTTTCCGCCACCGCTGACTCAGCAGCGCTGTCGCGCACCTTCTGTGTCAGATGCGAGATTTCCTTAAACGCTGCAGAGAGCGCCCCAGCCTGCGCATCAACCTCTGTCGCGATTTCGAGCGTCTGGCCAGCAATTGATCCGGCAAGCGTTTCGGCCCGGAGCAGCTTGTCGGAGGCCAATTTTAGCGAGCTGCACATGGCATCCTGTGCCTGATCCAACAGCGAGGAAAGCTCGGCATAGATTTCAGGACGATCTTCAACGACCCGGATGGTCAGATCCTTGTTTGCAAGCGCGGTTGCAACAGGTCCGAACAAATCGTTTGCCTGTGCCTGGTCGCGTTCCCTCTGGTTTGCCAGGGCACGTTGGTGCTTCTGGCGGATTTCATTGATCCGGAGCGATACTGCAATCTCGACATCGACCATCACGACGCGGATAACCGCCTGAACGGCGTCAGTGATTTCTTTCTCGCGCCTACGGGCGGCGGAAAGTAAGGACTTTCCGACGACCTGTTCGAGCAGACCGCCAATCAGAGCCTCCAGCATCACGCCGTGCCCGGCAATATGCCAGCGAGGATCCAGACCCATCCGTCCCTCGGCATCGGAAAGCACCTTCACCCGCTCCGCATAGAGCGCATCGAAACGTGCATCCGTCAGAACGCTCCAGTGGGAAGCCTGCAGGTCATGCAATCTTTCCAGCTGCAGATCGCTCTCGAAATGACGCATCGCATCCGGCGAGGACTGCAGGCGTTGCAGGAAATCGCGAAGGCCTTGCTTCAGGCATCCTTCCAGCGTCGGACGGAACCGGCGCAGAAGCTCGCAGCTTTCTGCATCCAGGCCGGCAAAGGCAAGCCGTTCGCGCAAGCTGCCTGCTTGTGCCTTCCTTGCCTGATCCGTTGCCGTTTCCTGAGCCAAAGCCCGTCCCCAACTGCCGTCCAAAGAGGATCAGCGAAAATTGTTACCGAACCCTCTGCATACAGAGGTTAAAAACATTTTCTGCCCTTCTTGAAAAAGGATACAGACTTCCAGGTTCCATCCGATCGCTGATTTTCATGGGCCACGAACCGGGTTAGGCTCGCGGCGGTTGCCAGAGGGTCCTGGTGAAAATCACTGCTTGATGAAAAGGATACCGGACCAAAACCGGTACGTCGGCGCGGCATCATGCCAGGAAGGAGCGGGTATAGGCCCATCACACTTCGCCTTGTAGAACTAGTTGTATGGTTAATTCCTTGCCTGAAGGTTAATAGCCGAGAGCCTTCAAAGCTTTTCCAAAGTGCTGAAATAGCCTACGCCGTAAGGCTTTGGTGCCAAGTCGATGAAGAGGCGAGATAAAAACTGTTGCGCCTTACCGAATATAATAGTTTTCCAAGGTTCCTCGCGATTACCGTGCAACGGGCTTTGGCGACAATCAATGATAATGTCTTGGATTCTGGCTGCAGTGATCTACACCAATTGGAACAGTTTACTCGTATTTTAACTGATTAATTCATACAAATGCGTAGCCGGGGCGGATAAGGGCAGCGGAATGGAGACATGTCTTCGTACAATCTCAATCTGTGCCTGATAGATCGATCCGGCGCAAAGGCTGCGCGCTGTGTCCAGCGCCGCACTTTTGACCAAATTGACGCGAGAGGAATGTAGTTAAAGAAGCTCTAATTTGCACAAGGCTGAGGTTTCAGTCTCGAAACCTGGGTTCGGAGGTTCAGGCTCCGTCCGTGTGCGACAAGCGCTGCTGTGATCAAGAAACGCATTGCCAGGTATACCGATGGAAAGCCAGGACATACACAATCCCACTACACCACAAGGCAGCCGAATAACCGCCTTCTTTGCGCGTTTCCGGTTCTATCTCACCTGGTTGGCCATGCTCATCGTCTTCGCGATGATGGCCGTCGCTGTCTACAAACTGACAAATGAAGTTCGCTATGACGAAGTCGTTGATGCGCTGGCAGACACGGCCTGGTCGGACATCCTGCTTGCAGCAGTCTTCACGGCACTCAGTTTCGTCTCTCTGATCTATTACGACCTCAATGCACTGGAATACATCGGCAGGAAACTGCGGATCGCGCCCGTGGCTGCGACAGCGTTCACAGCCTATGCGATCGGTAACACAGCTGGCTTCGGGGCTTTGAGCGGCGGCGCAATTCGCTTCAGATCCTACAGCAGGCTCGGGCTGACACCAGAGGATGTGGCGCGGGTCATTGCCTTTGTGACCTTTGCATTCGGCCTTGGATTGCTGGCGGTCAGTTCGCTGACCGCATTGGTCACCGCACCTCGCCTGTCGGCAATCTTGGGCTTCGACCCTGTGTATGTCCGTGTAGGAGCCGTGATTGTTCTGCTGATGCTGGCGTCACTCTTGTTTGTCGGACGAAATGGTCGCCGCGTTCAAATCGTCGGCATCAGGCTTCGTCTGCCCGATACTCTGACCTCATCGCGACAATTCCTGATCACGGCTTTCGATCTCGCGGTATCCGCCTCTGCGCTCTATGTGTTGTTGCCGCCAACCACTATCGGCTGGCCATCCTTCTTTGCGATCTACTCCACGGCGGTTGGTCTTGGCGTTCTCAGCCACGTGCCGGCGGGTCTCGGTGTTTTCGAGGCGGTCATCATTGGAGCACTTGGAAGCTCCATCAGCCTAGATCAGTTGTTGGGGAGTCTTGTCCTCTATCGAATGGTCTATCACGTCCTGCCGTTGACGATCGCAATCGTGATGGTCGTCTTCTCGGAGGCTCGCGCATTCGCGAAGCATCCCGTAGCGGGAGAAATCGGCAATGTGGCCGCCCGACTATCGCCGCCTCTTCTGTCGGCATTCGCCCTGCTCCTGGGCACGATGCTGATCTTCTCCAGCGTCACGCCGACCCCCGATTCGGATCTGGAATTCCTGAAGAAACTGGTTCCTCTACCGGTGGTAGAGGCCGCGCACTTCATCTCGAGCTTGCTGGGCCTCGCCCTCGTCATCACATCCCGTGGACTTGCGCAGAGGCTGGATGGCGCCTGGTGGGTCGCGCTGGTGGCGGGAACGATCGCCTTCCTGTTCTCCTTCGTCCGGGCTCTGGCCTTAGGAGAAGCAACATTTCTCGCGATCTTCATCATCGCAATGCTTCTGAACGGAAAGCGCTTTACGCGGCCCGCATCACTATTCAATCAGGTTCTGAGTACGCCCTGGATCGTGACGCTCGGCATCATTCTGGCCGGTGCGACGACAATTCTGTTCTTCGTTTATCGAGACGTGGATTACAGCAACCAGCTATGGTGGCAGTTCGAATTCTTCAGCGAGGCGCCGCGTGGTCTGCGCGCGCTTCTCGGCGTCAGTATCCTTTCCGGTGCAATTGCCATTTTCAGCCTTCTGCGACCCGCATTCGACAGGCCGGACGAAGTCACCGCGGACGAAATCAGCAAGGCGGTCAGCATTGTTCAGGCACAGGACAGTGCCGATGCGAACCTTGTGCGCATGGGCGACAAGCACGTGATGTTCTCGGAGAGCGGGCGCAGCTTCATCATGTACGGCATCCAGGGCCGATCTTGGATAGCCTTGGGTGACCCGGTTGGAGACAAGGAAGAAACCGCCGAAATGATCTGGCGTTTCGTTGAGCGCGCACGCGATGCGGGCGGACGGGCTGTTCTTTATCAGGTATCGCCAACTCTGCTTTCCTTTTGCGCCGATGCGGGTCTGCGCGCTTTCAAGCTCGGTGAGATGGCATTAGTCAACATGTCCGCCTTTGACCTCAAGGGAGGTCGGCTTGCGGGCCTCAGACAGGCTCTGAACAAAGGCAAGCGCGAGGGCATGGAATTCTCAATCGTCGAGGTCGAGGGTGTGGCCGCACTCATGCCGGAGCTGAGAGCCGTTTCGGACTCCTGGCTGTCGCACCATCAAACGCGCGAAAAGGGCTTCTCTCTCGGTGCGTTTGACGAGGACTACGTCTCCTCAATGCCCGTCGCCATCATTCGCATGAACGACAAGATCATAGCCTTTGCGACCGTATTTCTCACCCAGACGAAATCGGAAGCGAGCGTCGATCTCATGCGGTTCGCGCCCGAGGCTCCTAGAGGCGCCATGGACTTTTTGTTTGTCAGCTTGATCGAGCATCTGAAAATTGCCGAATATCAGTGGTTCAATCTTGGTATGGCGCCGCTGTCTGGCATGTCGCGACGAGAAGTCGCTCCGGTTTGGGACCGGATTGGCAGTACGCTTTTTGAACACGGTGAACGTTTCTACAACTTCAAAGGGTTGAGGGCTTTCAAATCGAAATTTCATCCCCGTTGGGAGCCTCGCTATTTCGCTGTGGCTGGGGGCACGGGAGCCGTACTGGCTCTGATGGACGTTACGCTGCTCATCAGCGGGGGAGTAAGAGGCGTGGTCGGAAAATGAGATCTATCCTGAAGACGGTTGCCATGGGCACTTTCCTCTTGGCACAGGGACTAGCCGTCCCCGCAATGGCACAAAGGTTTGATGTCAACAAGTTCGATACCGGTATGATTCCCTCCCCTCACATTCTGATGCCCCAGGGAGAGGTGAAGGCCAGCATCTTTCTGCTGTCGGATGAGAATGGCTGGAATGCCGACGAAGACAAGCAGGCGGAAGCCCTCACCGAAAAGGGCGCCATCGTCATCGGGATCGATCTTCCGACCTACATCACATCCCTGGGACAGGATCCGGAAGATTGCATCTACATGATCTCCGACATCGAATCGCTGGCACAGCAGGTGCAGCGCTCGCTGGGGAATGGCAGCTACAAGACGCCCATCATTGCCGGCATTGGCACCGGCGCAACCTATGTTCTGGGAATGATGTCGCAGAGCCCTCCGGCCACGATCGGTGAGGCCGTTGCCGTCGATCCGGGTTCTGCGATTGCGCTGCCCAAGGTTCTCTGCACGCCAGCGGAGAAGACAACCATGGCGGGCGGCATCCAGTATGGAATGTCGGATGGAGCCCTCCCCGCACCGACAAGCATATTCCTCACCAAATCGGCGACAGCAGACGGGACGGCCCATGCGCAGTCGCTGAAGAAAGAACAACCGGATATCGATATCGAGCAATCCGACCGATCTGCACAAGAGACTTTGATCCAGGCGCTTTCGGACCGGATCGATGCAGCAAGCCAGGATAATTCTCCGCTCGGATTGCCGCTCACGATCCTCGATACGAAACCGACACTCAATACGATGGCCATCATCATATCAGGAGACGGCGGATGGCGCGACATCGACGCCGATCTTGGCGATGCCCTTCAGGAAGATGGAATTCCAGTCGTTGGCCTTGATTCTCTGCGTTACTTCTGGAGCAAGAAGGATGCGGCCTCTACCGCTGCGGACCTGAGCCGGATTATCCGCGCCTATCGGAAGCAGTGGGGGGTTCAGAACGTCCTCTTGATTGGATATTCCTTCGGGGCAGATCTTTTGCCTTCGACCTACAACCAGCTTCCTGAAGCAGACCGCAGCCGTGTAGTCATGCTGAGCCTGCTTGCCCTTTCCAATTCAGCGGAATTCGAAATCTCCGTTTCAGGCTGGCTTGGGGCATCAGGCAGTGGCGAGGGCGGAAACCCGACGGTTGACCTTGAGAAGATTGATCCCAAGAAGGTTCAGTGCGTCTATGGCACGGAGGATGACGAAGATGCCTGCAAGGCTCTTGCCTCGCGTGGCATCGAAACCATTGGCATTGCAGGCGGTCATCACTTCGACGAGGATTATGAAGCGCTCGCCAAGAAGATTGTGGCATCCCTCAAGAAACGCATCAATTCATGATGAGAACGCATCTTCCCCGCTGATTTTCATGCCGCGCGGCAGTTAACACTTGCCTTGCGGCGGAAAATCTTATGTAGCCAATCATCAAGAGTGATTAGGCGCGCACGCCGGGGGGCAGGTGCGCGATAAGGGACAAAGCGTCATGGAAATCTTTACCGCCGCTGGCCTGGCTGCCTTATTCCAGGTCATTGCGATCGATCTGGTGCTTGCGGGCGACAATGCTATCGTCATCGGGCTGGCTGCTGCTGGACTTCCGACCCACCAGCGCAACAAGGCCATTCTGGTCGGCATCATCGCGGCAACCGTGCTGCGTATCGGCTTCGCAACCATCACGGCCTACCTGCTGGGAATCGTTGGTCTTCAACTGCTGGGTGGGCTGCTGCTCGCCTGGGTCTGCTGGAAAATGTGGGTTGAGCTACGCTCTGCCGATCACAATGCCGAAGACGCAATGACGGATGCGGATGCCGAGAAGACGAAGGTCGACAAGACGTTCGCGCAGGCAGCGACCCAGATCGTTATCGCCGATGTTTCCATGTCGCTGGACAACGTGCTTGCCGTTGCAGGCGCGGCCCAGGACCACACAACTGTTCTGATCATCGGCCTGGTGGTTTCCATTGCTCTCATGGGCCTGGCGGCAAATCTGGTCGCGCGCATTCTCCACCGCTATCGCTGGATCGCCTATCTTGGCCTTGCCGTCATTGTCTATGTCACGGCAAACATGATCTATCATGGCAGCGTCGAAGTCTGGCCCTACATCCAGCAGTGGCTTGCCTGACCAACCTTGAAAGCGGGAAGCTATACGGCTCCCCTCCAGGATGAGAATGTCAGAAACTGCGCGGCAAAGCGACGTCATCATCGTAGGCGGTGGCCCGGCAGGCCTCATGGCCGCGGAGGTACTCAGCCTCCGTGGCATCACTGTTTCGGTCTACGATTCCATGCCTACGTTTGCGCGCAAATTTCTGCTGGCAGGAAAATCCGGTCTCAACATCACGCATTCCGAGGACTACACCGTCTTCAGGCGCCGCTTCGGAACATCAACTGAACGCCTTTCCGCTGCACTCGACGCACTGACGCCGACAGATCTGAGAGCATGGTGCGACGGCCTAGGAACGAAGACTTTCGTGGGAAGCTCGGGCCGGGTCTTTCCGGTCGCGATGAAAGCTTCCCCCTTGCTCAGATCGTGGCTCGCACGCTTGCAGATGCAGGGCGTTCGCTTCCACAGCCGGCATAGATTGATATCACTTGAGGGGCGGACTGCAGTCTTCGATACGCCCAGCGGTGAAGTGCGAACATCCGGCCGCACAATGCTTCTTGCCATGGGCGGGGCAAGCTGGCCCAGGCTTGGATCGGATGCCGCCTGGGTGCCCATGCTTGCCTCTCTGGGCGTTGAAATTTCGAAACTGCGCCCGGCCAATTGCGGTTTCGACGTGGCGTTCTCCGATTTCTTCCTGGCCAAGTTCGCGGGAGAGCCACTCAAATCCGTCAGCATCACATCCCGTGCAGGCACGACGCAGGGTGAATTCGTGATTTCCCGCCATGGCGTGGAAGGAAGCCTTGTCTACGCCCATGCTCAGGCTCTGCGGGACGATTTCTTGTCCATCGATCGCGCGGCAATCGTTGTGGATCTCGCACCTGGCCGTAGCGAGGCGCAACTGACCACAGCCCTGGAGAGGCAGCCGACGACGCAGAGCCTTTCAAACCGGCTCAGAAAGGCGGCAGGACTGTCTCCGGTAAAGATCGCTCTGTTGAGAGAGTGTGCGTCCACCGATGCCTTCTCCAGCGCTGCGTCGCTGTCCCGGCAGATCAAAAGCCTGCATATTCCGCTTGTTCGCCCGCGCCCGATTGAAGAGGCGATCTCTTCGGCAGGCGGAATTTCCTGGGCGGAGCTGGACGAGAATTTCATGCTGACGAAACAGCCTGGCCTGTTTGCCGCTGGCGAGATGATCGACTGGGAGGCTCCGACAGGCGGTTATCTGCTCACGGCCTGCCTGGCGACGGGCAAAGCGGCGGCGAACGGAATTCTGGATTATCTGAAGCCGGTACTCTGAAGCCGATACTCTGGCCGGCGTCACATCTTGCAAATCTGTCGGTGTTACTGCCACAGCCAGATTGCCAGAACGAACGGTACGACTTCGCTTGCCAAAGCGGCAATCGTCAACAGGAACAGTCCTATGTTGGAAAGCCGTCGCTTTCGTTGCTGCGCGGGCGTTTCCTCGTCAGGCAGCGGCTCCACGTGACCGGGTGGATAAATCTCCACTTTTCCCCGTTCATCGTCCACCTGCATTCTCCAACCGCCGAATATATCCGCTACCTATCATGCCAGATCCGGCAGAACAACGAAGCGCGACGGGCATCGGCTACACGTACCAGATTCCGTCTTTGATATCTGCGCTGACATTGGCAACGTTTTCGACGCTCTCGGAGAAATCCGCCAGAACGGACGCCTTGGTCGTACCGGCTTGCAACTGACCAACCCAATAGGCCATGCCAGCCGCTTCGCCTGCCCGATGCAAAACATTCTGGTAGAGCTTGGCGATGTAATCATTGTTGGAAACGGTGCTGCCATAGACCGACGCAAACTCGGCCGATATCAGAAAGCCCACCGCCGCATCCTTCAAGGTCTTGCCGCCGTCCAGCAGTTGGATCCAATAACCTAGACCAGTCATATCCGGCTTTCGATCAAAGGCCGCCTGATAAAGCCGATAGGCCTGTCCGGCATTGCCTTCCGCATCCAGCGCAAGAGTGCCATCTGTGAAGGATAGACGCTCAACGGCGATCAACTGGTCACGCCCGGTGCCGCTGGCGCTCAGCATCCATGCGCCGCCATCCTGAACAAGAGACACATCAGCACGTTTCAGTGCATAAACGGTCGTATCGACGCCTGCTCCACCATTGAAGACGTCATTGCCACTACCGGCAACAAAGCGGTTCGCCTTGTCGAGGTTATCGACGAAGCTATCCGGCGTGTCGTATCCGGCGAACTGTCGAAGATAATCCACCAGTGTCGTCCCGTTTGCATCGCTGGAGGTAACAACGCCCCCGGACTTAACGAAATCGATAAGCTTCTGCGTGCCCAGAAGATGGGTTGCGGCAATCATCCCGGTTTTGGTCAGCGCAATACCGTTCAACGTCTGACCGGCGTAGAACTCTAGATCAAAATAGCGCACACGGCTCCAAAGCAGCGTGAACCAGGCACCTGCCGCCTTATCCTGCTCTGCAGGACTGCGCAGAAACTCGGTGAGCGAGTCGATGCCGTTCTTACCGAGGAAACCTTTGCTGTAGACGTTATCATAGACGTTTGAATCGCGGGGCGCGTAACCCAGGTCGATCAGCGCGGCCTCGCCGAATTGATAAGCACCTGCATATCCAAAACGGTTGACGACGGAATAGTCGCCGCCGGATTCCCGCGCGCGCAGAGCCGCAAAAAAATCGCTGTAGGAGCCTCTACTTGCCATGACTTCACTCTGGGACGGTACACTTGCCCGGAGAGTATCTGCAGGTCATCAACATGCAGTTAGCCGCGCAAAATAAAAGCGACCACTAGCCAACCATCTATCCAAATGATGAAAAAATGGTGCCCGGAGGCGGATTTGAACCACCGACACGCGGATTTTCAATCCGCTGCTCTACCAACTGAGCTATCCGGGCATCTTGGTTTTTTTACAAACCTTCAGGCTTCTCTTGAAGCCTCCGGGCGTTTCCCCCGGGAGCGAGCGGGGTTATAACATCTTGTTCGGACATGGCAAGCGGCTTTGCCAACTTTTTTGAACCTTCTGTGAAAAATAGTCCTTCGCCAGTTCAAGAAATTGATTTCACTGGGTAATTCTGCCGCAACTTCTCGCAGTCAGCGCTCTTCACCATCCGCCTTTGCTTCATCATCGGCCACAGGAATGGCATAGGAACCGTTCAGCCAACGCGAGAGGTCGAGCGTGCGGCAGCGGTCCGAGCAGAAGGGGTAATGATCGCGAACCGATGGCTTGCCGCATTCCGGACAAGGGCGCGCCTTGCGCAAGGGCTCAACCTTTGCGCCTGTCATTTTCGAGGTATCGGTCATTTCAGTTCTCCGGCCACAATCCAGCCAGTTCATAGCCTTCGCCATTCAGCAGCAAGGCTGTTTCGTAAAGCGGCAAGCCAACGACATTCGTATAGGAACCGACGAGTTTCTGGACAAAACTGCCGGCTATGCCCTGGATGGCATAGGCTCCAGCCTTGCCGCGCCACTGATCGGACGCGAGGTAGGCTTCAATTTCACGGGTCGACAACCGCTTGAAGCGCACCTTCGTCTCGACAACCTTTTGCCGGAACTGGCCACCGGGCGTCACCAGGCAAATGCCTGTGTAAACCCAGTGCCCGCGGCCAGAGAGAAGATGGAGAGCCGCAGAAGCCTCATCCATGTATTCTGTCTTGCCGAGAATGCGGCGGCCAACAGCCACGACCGTATCGGCTGATAGGATATAGCTTTGCCGCCAGGCCAGATCATCCTTCACGGCTGCAAATGCCGCCTCCGCTTTTTCCAGCGACAGGCGGCGAGCAAGCGAACGCGGATGCTCCGACTTCTTGGGCGTCTCATCAATATCCATCGGCATCAGCCGGGATGGCTTGATCCCCACCTGGTTGAGAAGATCAAGGCGCCTGGGAGAACCCGAGGCGAGAATGAACTTTTGATCCAGCGGCATGGAGATCCTCGGACTAGCCTTCCGGGTAGAGACCCAGAGGTTCGCTCTTTACTTGAAGCGATAGGTGATGCGACCCTTGGTCAGGTCGTAGGGGGTCATTTCCACCAGCACCTTGTCACCGGCCAGAACGCGGATACGGTTCTTGCGCATACGACCTGCCGTATGCGCGATGATCTCATGCTCGTTTTCCAGCTTCACGCGGAATGTCGCGTTCGGCAGCAATTCGGTTACGATGCCCGGAAATTCGAGAACTTCTTCTTTCGCCATGGAGAGCTTTTCTTCCTGTGTTGTCCTGGATGTGCAGCCACAGTTTGGCCGCAGCTTTAAAATTGCGCGGAAACTACACGTTCGCCGCACGTTTGTGAACCTCGAAGGTAGGCGAATCTCGCAGCTTGTAAGATCTTATGTCAGATGCCGTTCAGATTGTCTGGTGCCCCTGCAGCAGTGGCAGGGCGAAACGCGCCTCGATCCGTTTCAAAAGCTCATCGCGCACCCCGCGATAGGCATCCAGAATGCGCTCACGGGTGCCGGTCTCAAGCGTCGGATCCGCCGTCTGCCAATATTCAACATCAATTGCCTGGGCTCGTGTCGCTTCAAGGGCACGATGATGGGCTTCCGGTGACAGAGTCACGATGATGTCGAAATAATCGTCTTCAAGCTCATCCAGCGTCTGCGGCGGATGTTTGGGCCGCGATAGGCCAATCTCATCCAGAACGACATCGACGAACGGATCGGCCTCGCCTGCCTTTACGCCAGCCGATCTGACATAGATATCGGGAGGCAAGAGACGTTTTGCAATAGCCTCCGCCATGGGAGATCGGATCGCATTCATGCCGCACATGAACAGAATGGCGCCTGGACGTATGAGTTGGCTCGATCCTGCGGTGGTCTCCATGCTTACCCCCGCCAATAGAGTACACAGACCAGCGTGAACAGACGCCGCGACGTGTCGAAATCCAAGAGGATCTTACCCTTCAGTCTGTCCTGCAGGATTTCAGAGCCTTCGTTGTGAATGCCCCGTCTTCCCATATCGATGGCTTCGATCTGTGACGGCGTGGAGCTTCGGATGGCTTCATAATAGCTTTCGCAGATCATGAAGTAGTCCTTGATGATCCGTCGCAGCGGCGTCAGCGAAAGGATATGCGTGGCAACCGCCTCCCCGCTTTCAGTCGAGATTGAAAAAACCAGTTTGGAATCTACCAGCGAGAGTTGAAGGCGATAGGGCCCGCCAGCATGGCCTACGGGCTCGAAGCGGTTTTCCTCGATCAGGTCAAAGATGGCGACGGCTCGTTCATGTTCGACATCCGGCGTCGATCGGCCGATGCTGTCGTCCAGCACCACGTCGAACAGCCGAAAGTCCCCATTTGCCATCAATCATCACCCCTGGTTCAGGCGAATAGAAACCGAACGGGCGTGCGCATCAAGCCCCTCTGATTGAGCAAGCGTGATGGCGGCCGGTCCAAGCTCTCGCAACTGTTCGGGACCCAGCCGAAGGATGGAGGTCCTTTTCACGAAATCCAGGACGGACAGGCCGGAGGAAAAGCGCGCAGAACGCGCAGTCGGCAGAACATGGTTCGAGCCGCCCACATAGTCGCCAATGACTTCCGGCGTGTGGCGGCCGACGAAAATAGCGCCTGCATTGCGGATGCCGGCAAGCAGCCTGTCCGGATCGGCCACAGCTAGTTCCAGATGTTCAGCAGCGATGCGGTTGGCAAGCGGCAGCGCCACCTGAAGATCCGGCACGAGAATGATGGCGCCAAAATCGCGCCAGCTCAGGGCCGCTGTTTCGGAGCGGGAAAGCGTCTTCAACTGACGCTCGACGGCCTGCTCGACAGCAAGACCGAGCGACTTGTCATTGGTGATGAGAATCGCCTGAGCGCCCGCGTCATGCTCTGCCTGGGCCAGAAGATCGGCCGCCAGCCAGTCCGGATTGTTTTCGCCATCGGCAATCACCAGAACCTCCGAAGGTCCGGCAATCATATCGATACCGACCGTGCCGAAGACCTGCCGCTTTGCCGCAGCGACATAGGCATTGCCGGGACCGACGATCTTGTAGACCGGCGCGATGGATTGCGTTCCATAGGCAAGCGCTGCCACGGCCTGCGCACCGCCAATGCGATAGATCTCCGAGACACCGGCAATCCTGGCGGCCACCAGAACGGCAGGATTGATCTCTCCGCCGGAGGCAGGGCAGACCATGACGACACGCTCGACACCGGCCACGCGCGCGGGAACCGCATTCATGAGAACCGAACTCGGATAGCTTGCCGTACCACCTGGAACGTAGAGACCTACCGCTTCGATGGCGGTCCAGCGCGACCCCAGCCCAACGCCGAGAGCATCCTCGTAGATGTCGTCCTTCGGCATCTGGCGGGCGTGATGTTTCTCGATCCGATGGGCGGCAAGTTTCAGAGCCTCGATGACGGTATCATCGACTGCAGCGAAAGCGGCTTCAATCTCCGCGTCCGTTACCCGCAAGCCGACCTGCTTCAGATCGACGCGATCAAAGCGGGTGGAATAGTCGATCAGGGCCTCATCGCCACGAATGCGGACATCATCCACAATCGCGCGCACGGTCGCATTCACATCTTCCGAAACTTCGCGCTTCGTCGTCAAGAATGCCGCGAACCGCGCTTCAAAGTCCCCTGCCGTCTGATCCAGCCAGATTGCCACCGTTTCATCCCTCTATCATTCAGAACGAAAATGGCGAGGCTGCCGTCAGGCGTCGTGCTTCGGCCGGTTTTCCGTTCCCCAGACGCCACCGGTATCTGCCAGTTGCGCCTCAATACATTCCACATCCAGGCTGATCGCAGAGCCACCCGCCAAGGTCAACTCGATCGTGCCATCCGGCCCCTCATCCTTTCGAGAGAACCGTATCGCCAGAAGGGAGTAGACAGCCTGGTCGTCCCGCCGATCAATACCCAAAGTGCGCACCGCTTGCACGCGCTTGAAGCTCAGGGCAGCCTTGCGCCGCTCGTAACCTTCGCTCGCCCGTGCCGCCTTTTCCCACACAAAGCGGTTCACCACCAGAGAGAAATGGCCGCGCTTTCCGTGCCATTCGAGATCCGATGCCTTGAACACGCTATCCTGCATATGGGCCGAGATGATTTGCAAATCTTCATCATCCAGCGCAAGCAGTTTCAGTTCTGTTATCTCTGCCATTGAGAGCCTCTTCATCGCGCCGAAACCGGCTTGTTCATCTGGCTCTGGAGATAGGATGAGCGGCGACAGGAAACAACCCGTCACCGCTGCAAGCTGTCACTCGCTGACGCGCTCCACGACCGCGCCGCAGCGGGTGAGTTTCTCTTCCAACCGCTCGAAGCCGCGGTCCAGATGATAGACGCGGTTGACGATGGTTTCACCTTCGGCTGCCAGACCCGCGATGACAAGCGAGACGGAAGCGCGCAGATCCGTTGCCATGACCGGAGCGCCCTTCAGGCGCTGAACGCCTTCTACGCGCGCCATCTGACCGGAGAGCGAAATACGGGCCCCCAGACGTGCCAGTTCCTGCACATGCATGAAACGATTTTCGAAAATCGTTTCCGTAATGTGGGAAACGCCGCTGGAGCGCGTCATCAGCGCCATGAACTGCGCTTGCAGATCCGTCGGGAAGCCGGGGAAAGGTTCGGTCACGATATCGACGGGGTGAATGCCGTGGCCATTTCGTACCACGCGCAGGCCTGTTTCAGTTGCCGTGATTTCAGCCCCCGTCTGGCGCAGAACATCCAGCGCATTCTCCAGCAAGGCGGCGCTGGTGCCTTCAAGCGTCACATCACCGCCCGTCATGGCAACGGCCATGGCGTAGGTTCCGGTTTCGATGCGGTCGGGCAGCACGCGGTGACGGGCGCCGGAGAGGTTCGTCACACCTTCGACCGTGATGGTCCGGGTGCCTGCGCCGGTAATTCTTGCCCCCATGGCATTGAGGCAGTTCGCAAGATCCTCAACCTCTGGCTCACGCGCAGCATTATCGATAATCGTCGTTCCCTTGGCCAGGGTCGCCGCCATCATCATGACGTGGGTTGCGCCGACAGAGACCTTGGGGAAGGTGTACTTTGCACCGACGAGCCCACCGGACGGCGCTGTCGCATTGACATAGCCACCGTCGATTTCGATGTTGGCGCCAAGTGCCTGCAAGCCTTCGAGGAAGAGATCGACGGGGCGCGTTCCGATAGCGCAGCCACCCGGCAACGAAACGCGAGCCTTGCCTTCACGCGCAAGAAGCGGCCCTATGACCCAGAAGCTGGCGCGCATCTTCGACACGAGTTCGTAAGGTGCCGTGGTATCTGCAATTGTGCGGCAAGTGAAGTGGATGGTGCGGGAATAGCCATCCTCCTGCCGCTCGCGGCGACCGTTTACGGCAATATCGACACCATGATTACCAAGAATGCGCATTAATCCCTCGACATCGGCCAGATGCGGCACGTTTTCGAGCGTCAGCGTATCGCTTGTGAGCAACGATGCGATCATCAACGGCAGAGCCGCATTCTTAGCGCCCGAAATGGGAATGATTCCACGCAGCCGATTGCCACCCGAAATTCTGATGCGATCCATTCAATCTTTACGGACAGCGAGGTCCGCCTTTCCTGTTGCGGGGTTTGGCTATAGCCGCCTTTTGGGCCATACCGCCAATCCAAACCAAATCATCTTGCTTGCAGGCCGCGGCTCAGGCCACTCTCCTGATCCGGTCCGGCTGGATGAATATCCAGTCATAGAAGTGGGGCGTGCATAAACGAAATCGAGAAATCCTTCAATTCTTCGCTCGTCCTGGCACAGCCCGCCGCAATCAATCGTCTGATTGCTGCAGTTTTGCGGCAGGCAGTCCATCTGTCAGGTCAGCCTCTCCATCGCGCCGAGCGCGGGCCTGCTGTTTGCGACGTTGCAGATTTTCGCGCAGCTTCTGGGCTGCACGCGCACGCCGCAACTCCGCCTCGGTAGGCTGGCGGCGCTGCACGATTGAAGGGTCCGATTCGTTATTGTCGCTCATGCAGAGTTCCATAGCCGATCGCGAGGGATTGCTGAAGAGGAACAGGTTTTGATGAGTTTTGGCAAATTTGTAGAAGTTGCGGCTTGCACTGCCGGCCAAGCTATGGCAATAGGCCGCTCACTTGCAGCGCGGCAACCCATCGACGCGCTCCTGCTGCAGTAGCTCAGTGGTAGAGCACTCCCTTGGTAAGGGAGAGGTCGGGAGTTCAATCCTCCTCTGCAGCACCATTTATTGCACGCAACGTTGTTCATGTGATCTTCGGTGCCTTGAATGGTTAATCCTTCGCTGTTTTCCCCTTTCAGAAATTAGCAAAGCATCAAGGTTCTCAAGCAATAATCCGTGGAATACGCGATTTGATTCGGTTGGGACCTAGACAGGTTGAGGTTGAGCCTGCAGCGGGGACAAGTCCGGATCGGTCATGCATCATTCCAAGGGGTTGACGTCATGAATACGGTACAGATGAGCGGCGAAGAAGTGCTCGAAATCATTGCGTTTCGTCTACACTCACAAGAATTTTGCGTGCGCACCACCTCTATCCGCGAGATTCGCGGCTGGGCGCCGGTGACGCCGCTTCCCCATTCGCCTTACGAAGTCATCGGCGTGATGAACCTTCGCGGCACGGTCATCCCGATCGTCGATTTGGCCGTCAAGCTCGGCATGCACAATACCGAGGTCAATGAACGTAGCGCCATCGTTGTTGCCGATATCAAGGGCATGACTGTCGGTCTGCTGGTCGACCGCGTGTCGGACATCATGACGATCCCATCTAGCCGCCTTCAGCCGGTTCCGGCTGCGGCGGGGTCCAGCGGCGCCTTTTCCGATGGGCTGATCGCCCATGACAGTGGCATGATCTGCTTCCTCAACTTGGAGCGAATGTTCGACGCAGGAGATGACGATTGGGGCATGGTGGCCTGAGCCGAATTTCGGCTCCACATCAAAAGTTTGCCACAAGCTTGCGGTGGATCGCCGCAAGATCGCCCTCTCGTTTTGCCCAGAGATTGGATTCCCATTCGAGTGCAGTCATGACAATACGGTCCAGCGAATTGAGTTTCGGCTTCCAACCGAGCAAACGCCGGGCGAGCGTGGAATCCGCGATCACCGCAGCCGAATCTCCCGGGCGGCGAGGACAAAAGCGAACCGGAAAATCGGTTCCATGTACACGCTTCACCGATTCGATGACCTGCAAAACTGAATAGCCTGCGCCATATCCGCAATTGGCTGTAATTGGATCTCCGCCACGCCGCAGGTAGGACAAGGCATTGAGATGCGCCTCCACAAGATCGCTGACGTGGATGTAGTCACGAACACCCGTACCATCCGGCGTCGAATAGTCGGTCCCGTAAACATCAATGGAAGACCGCCGACCAAGGGCCGCTTCACACGCCAACTTGATGAGATGCGTTGCCCCTTCCGTCGAGAGACCCGTACGTCCCTTCGGATCGGCTCCGGCGACGTTGAAATAACGAAGCACTACATAGCGGAAATCATGCGCGCGCGCTGCATCCCGCAACATCATCTCCGACATCAGCTTCGATTGCCCGTAGGGGTTCTTCGGCACGGTGGGATTTGTTTCCCGCACCAACCCCTCGCCAGCCTCATCGCCATAGACAGCTGCCGTAGATGAAAAGACAAAGTGCTTGATGCCAGCCTCGATGGCCGCAGCAGCCAGAACGCCTGTCTTCGAGGTGTTGTTCTCGTAATATTCAAGCGGATGGGCGACAGACTGAGGTACAACGATGGAGCCCGCAAAATGCAGGATCGCATCGATGCTGTTTTCGGCAAAGACCCGTTTCAGGGTTTCGCGGTCACCGACATCCCCGAAATAAAAGCGCGCCGCATCCGGCACCGCCCAGCGGAAACCGCTGGACAGGCGATCGAGAACGACAACCTCTTCGCCAGCATCCAGCAATGCCCAAACCATATGGCTACCAATGTAGCCCGCTCCACCTGTCACCAGAACAGCCATGTCCGATGCTCCTGCCAATTTTGTTCTGGCAGCATGGAAACATGTTCCGCTTCAGGAGACCTTACCGCGGAGCTTGACGATAAGGTATTGTTCTGGCTGTAGAAAACGAAACGTCTATAGTTTTGCTACAATTTTATCCAACTGCGCCATGAAGGCACTCAGAGCTTGGCGATATACTCCGCCAGACGTCCCGCTGCCTCGGTAATCTGCCTTGGATCTCGCAGGAAGCAGGCGCGTAAAAACGCACCTCCCCCAGGACCAAAGGCGGTTCCCGGCGCAAGCCCCACAAGCGTCTTGTCCACGATGTCGAAGGCTGCGGCACGAGGGTCGTCGATGCCGTCGATCTTCAAAAAAGCATACAGTGCACCATCGGGTTTGCGGGTCTGCACGCGGTTTGTTGCGATCAGCGCGTCGCACAGGATATCCCGCGACGTGCAGGCGCGTTCGATGTTCGAGCGCACGAAATCATCCCCCTCTTCCAGCGCTGCAATGGCTCCGCGTTGCATGAACGGTGTCAGCCCTGAGCTGGAATACTGGATCAGATTTTCGAATACCTGACCGATTTCAGGCGGTGCAACGATCCAGCCGACACGCCAGCCGGTCATCGACCAGTTCTTGGAAAAGGAATTGGCGTAGAGAATGCGATCGTCAGGCTCTTGGATATCCATGAAGGACGGCGCGCGAGGACCATGGTAGTAATAAAGGGCGTAGATCTCATCCGCGATGATCCAGAGCCCATGCTTCCGGGCAAGCGCTAGAATTTCCTGCAGATCCTCCTGCGTTGCGGTCCAGCCCGTCGGATTAGACGGTGTATTGATGAAGAGCGCCCTCGTGCGCGACGTGATTGCCTTTTCGATCTTTGTCACGTCCAGCGACCAGCCACCGTTGACATAGTCCACCTCGACCGGCACCGGCTTAGCCCCTGAAATGCCAACAGCGGCCACGATGTTCGGCCAGCTCGGCGTCAGATAGACGATCTCATCGCCTGGCGAGGCAACGGCCTGGACGCACAGGTTGATGGCGTGCATGCCTGAACTGGTGGCGAAGAAATGTTCGAAGGGCCGCTCAACGCCAAAATGACGCTGGTAGTAGCGCGAGAGAGCCTGGCGCAGTTCCGGCAGGCCACGCTGCCAGGTGTAGAAGGTTTCCCCGGCGTCCAGCGCGTCTTTGGTGGCACGATTGATGAAATCGGGGCTTGGCAGATCGCCTTCACCTGCCCAGAGCGGGATAAGGCCCTGACGTCCTCGTGCATAGTTCACCAGTTCAACGATACCGCTTTGCGGCGCGGCGAGCGCACGGGCGCTCAGGCTTTCCTTCAAGGTCATGCAATCGATCTCCAAACGGTTGCATGTTCATAAAGGAAAGCGCGAGCAAAATCCCATTCGTTTCAGTGTACGAACATTCGATTGATTTGATGGATCGCGATCAGGCGCGGGTCTTGAGGAGATCGCGGATCTCGGTCAGCAGTTGCACATCGGCTGGTGGCGGCGCCGGGATCGCGTCCGCCGGCTTCTTTTCCTCCGCTGCACGGATGCGGTTCACGCCCTTGACCATCAGGAAGATGATCCAAGCCAGAATGAGGAAGTTGATGATCACGGTCAGGAACTTGCCGTAGGCAAAGACCGGCCCCTGCGCCTTCGCGGCCTCAAGGGTCGGCGCCGTAACGGTCGAGCTCAGGGCGAAGAAATAATCGGAGAAATCGATGCCTCCGATGACCACGCCCACGACGGGCATGACGACATCATTGACCAGCGAATTGACGATGCCGGTAAAGGCACCGCCGATGATAATACCGACGGCAAGATCCACAACATTGCCCTTGGCGATGAAAGATCGGAATTCGCTAACCATAGACATGACTGTTCCCCTCAGTTTTCAATGACATGCGCTGTTTCTACTATAGCGACGACTTGTGCCTTGGGAAGGTGCAATGGACGATGAGAATCTCCGGTCTAGTACTTTTTGCCAAGGTCGCATTCATTTCCAAGCCGTCTCTTTTGGCCTAGTATCGTCGCTCAAGAGGTTGGCGTCATGCCAAGGCGGAGGTGCAATGCTGCCCGGCTGGATCATCGTTCTGTCCGCATGCGGCTATATTCTCCTGCTGTTCGCCGTAGCCAGTTACGGTGACCGCAGGAGCAGGCGCTTGGGTGCCCGGACCGGCGGACGGCCCGCGGTCTACGCGTTGAGTCTCGCTGTCTATTGCACATCCTGGACCTATTTCGGCGGCGTTGGACTGGCAGCACAGAAGGGCCTCGAATTCACCGGCATCTATATCGGCCCCATCATCGCCTTTACGCTTCTGATGCCACTCATTCGCCGTATCGTTGAACTGGCTAAAGCGGAGAAGTTGACATCGGTCGCGGACTTCATCGCCGCACGTTACGGGAAGAATTCCGGAGTCGCACTTCTTGTCGCCATCATCTCGCTGATTGGGGCAATTCCCTACATCGCCCTTCAGCTCAAGGCGGTGTCGAGCTCGGTTGCCGCCATGGTGGATCCTTCCGCCTTCGGCCTTGGCAGCGGCAATCTCCATTTCATTGACTTGGCGCTTGTCGTAACGCTTTTGATGGCCATTTTCGCGGTGATGTTCGGCACACGCCATACCGATGCGACGGAACATCAAGACGGCTTGATCTTGGCTGTCGCCATGGAATCCGTGGTGAAACTCATTGCATTCCTGACTATCGGTCTGGCGGTGATTTTCCTGATCTTCGATGGGCCGTTGGATCTTTGGCACAAGGCGTCCGAAAGCATGCTGGTGGAAGCGGCGCTCCAGTATGAGACGCCGCTGTCGCGCTGGCTTCTCCTGATTGGACTTTCCGCCTTCGCCATCATCATGCTGCCGCGGCAGTTCCATGTCACTGTGGTCGAAAACCGTACCGCTGGTGAAATGCGGCGCGCCAGCTGGCTGCTGCCGCTCTATCTGATCGCGATCAATATCTTCGTTCTGCCTGTGGCCATCGGCGGTCTCATTACTTTCGGCGGCATGGGCAATATGGACCTTTATGTCCTGCAATTGCCGCTCTCAAACCATCTGCCGGTGATTACGCTGATTGCCTTCATCGGAGGCTTCAGCGCCGCAACTGCCATGGTAATCGTGGAATCGGTCGCGCTATCGATCATGATCTCCAACGATATCGTCATGCCGATCTTCCTGCGGCGAAAGCTCATGCTTTCAAGCGATGATCGGGCAGATTTCGCCAAACCGCTGTTGCGTATTCGCCGGACCGCTATCTTCGCCGTCCTTCTACTGGGTTATGCCTATTATCGCGCGGGAGACAGCGAGACGGGTCTGGCTTCCATCGGTCTGCTGGCCTTTGCCGCTACGGCACAGATTGCGCCTTCCCTGCTTGGCGGCCTGTTCTGGCGACGAGCAAATGCACGGGGTGCGATCGTTGGAATGTCACTGGGCTTCCTGGCCTGGGCCTACCTCCTGTTCCTGCCGAGCCTAGGAGGAACGGACAACTCGCAGCTTGCGGCCACCATCCTCAATTTTCTTGTCCCTGGCACCAACCTTTTCTCCGGCGCGCATTCCGATCCGCTGGTCAATGGCGTCGTACTCAGCCTGCTGATCAACTGTCTTGCCTTTGTCGTCGGTTCCTTGTCGCGCAATCCAAGACCCGTCGAGCGGATCCAGGCGGGCATCTTTGTCAAGCGTCAGTCCCGCTCGCAATTCGCGACACGGGGCTGGAAGACACGCGTCAGCGTGGGAGACCTGAAGGCTGCTATTGCGCGCTATCTGGGTAACGAGCGTATGCGGCGCTCATTTGCCAATTACGAAAATACGCTTGGGCGCAAGCTATCGGACGACACGGCTGCCGATATGGCCTTGATCCATTTTTCGGAGCAGCTTCTGGGAAGCGCGATCGGCTCCTCTTCCGCAAGACTGGTGCTTTCCATTCTGATGCAGAAGGCGGAGGATGCCAATGCCGATACGGCATGGCTGCTGGATCAGGCGTCCGAAGCGCTGCAATACAATCAGGATATTCTTCAGACTGCGCTCTCGCAGATGGATCAAGGGGTTGCCGTCTTCGACAGTTCCGACAAGCTTGCCATCTGGAATCGCCGCTTCCGGATTCTGCTGGACCTGCCGGAACAGGTGGGACAGGTGGGATATCCTCTGCGCGATATCATCGATATTCTGGCGGAGCGTGGCCATATCGTCGGCAGCGATGTCGATACGGTGATTGCACGGATCAAGACGCTCGACATGCCGTTCTCGCTGGTCCTGCGAGGCGGAGAGCGCATTATCGAAGTGCGCTCGAACACGATGCCCGACCACGGAATAGTCGCAACCTTCACAGATATGACGGAACGGGTTGCCGCAGCACAGGCCCTAAAGCAGGCAAATGAAACGCTGGAGCAGCGCGTCGAGGAGCGTACTGCAGAACTTACACGCGTAAACCGCGCGCTGGCCGAGGCCAGAGCAGCCGCCGACGAAGCCAATCTCGGCAAAACGCGCTTCTTTGCAGCGGCTGGCCACGACATTCTACAGCCACTAAATGCTGCGCGTCTTTACTCCTCCTCGCTCGTCGAGAGACTGGGCGATTCGGAAAACAGTCAGATGGTTCGAAACATCGACTCCGCGCTGGAGTCCGTCGAAAGTATTCTTGGCGCTGTCCTCGACATCTCGAGACTGGATACGGGTGCCATGAAACCGCGAATGGCGACGGTTGCTCTTGGCGAGCTTTTCCAGAAAATCGAAACGGATTTCGCGCCGATCGCGCACGAGAAGAACCTGAAGTTCAAGGTCTTGCCGACAAGCCTCTCGGTACGAACCGATCCAAACCTTTTGCGGCGCCTCGTCCAGAACCTCGTTTCCAATGCCATCAAATACACTGTCAGCGGCAAGGTCCTGGTGGGGGCCCGTCGGCGCGGAAACGAGGTCGTCATCGATGTCGTCGATTCCGGTATCGGCATTCCCTCGTCAAAATTCAAGACCGTTTTCAAGGAGTTCACACGGTTAGACGAAGGTGCAAGAACAGCGACTGGCCTTGGTCTTGGGCTTTCCATCGTGGATCGAATTTCTCGTGTGCTGTCACATCCGGTTGAGCTGGCATCGACACCTGGGCGCGGCACAATCTTCCGTGTCCGGATGCCGCGCGAACTGATGGCCATGGCAAAGACCCGTAAAGACACAGCGTCGCGGGTCGCGGCCCAACCGCTATCTGGTCTGCGCGTAATCTGCATCGACAACGAACCTCGCATCCTTGAGGGAATGCAGCTGCTGCTATCCGGTTGGGGTTGTACGGTGCTGACCGCCAAAAGCGCTTCGGATCTGGACGTACTTTATCTGGATAGAACGTCGCCTCCCGATATCGTGATTGCGGATTATCATCTCGATGAGGAAACAGGAATCGATGCGATCCTCGCCCTGCGGAAGCTTGTGGGAGCTGCCGTTCCAGGACTGGTTATCACTGCGGACAGGACGCCGGAAGTCCGTGGAGAGGCTGAAAAATATGGTCTCGGCCTGCAGCACAAGCCCGTAAAACCCGCTGCCCTTCGCGCCTATATCACACAGATCGCAGGCTTGCGCAGAGCTGCAGCAGAGTGAACGCGACATTCAATCACGTTTTATGACACACTTGTGACAATCTCCAAATCACAATAGACGCCGTGCCGGGGAACCGCTCCGCCGAGTGTGCGTTAAGAGCCTCATCATCCAACCCGACGAGGCCTATCGGACCGATCGCGCATGTGATCGTATTGCCCAAGGAGAATGCGAACGATGAAACGCTACGATCTCATCGATGGAATGCGGGGATATTTCCTCGTCTTCATGCTGCTCAATCACCTCGTATTCGCTGGCGGCTATTGGCTGGTGAACATCAACCACAACCAGCTAGCCTTCGTGGAAGACGCGCAAGGCTTCGTCTTTCTGTCTGGTCTTCTGATCGGCATGGTCTATGTACGCAAGATGGCCAAGAATGGTTATGCAGCCGGACGGCAAGCGATCTATTCACGCGCTTTCGAGCTCTATTGGTATGCGATGGGAATCGTACTCTGCGTGCTGGCAGCACAAATGTTTCTGCCCGGTGCCTACTATGTCTGGTATAATTGGCTCGGCTACACGACATTCGACGACCCGCTACGCCTTGCAGCGATCGCCACCTTCGTGTTCCAGCCCACCTTCATGGATATTCTGCCGCAATATATCATTTACATGCTGTTTGCGCCGGTTCTGGTGAAGCTCGTGATCGACGGCAAGTGGGCGCATGTAATGGCCGGTTCGCTGATCTTATGGATGGCTGGCCAACTGGGCCTGCAAAAGCTGTTGACGGCCCCTATCAACGAGTTTTTCATGCGCCCTGACGAGCAGGGTATTCGTGCGTCTTTCAACCTGTTCGGCTGGCAAATCGTTTTCTATTCGGGTCTCGTTCTGGGCGCCATGACGTCTCTCAACAAAATCAACTGGTCCGGTATATTCTCGCCGAAGAATACGTTCATCCCAACGATCTGCGTGCTGATCTGCGCCTTCTTCCTGCCGCTTCGCATCATGACGGCGCATGGGTTGATGCCGGGCGATCTTGTGGCAAAGTTCGCGACGATGGAGATCCGCGCCGATTTCGGCCCGGTCTATCTGATTAACTTTATCGCTGCTGCCACTCTTATGACATGGATGATCATCGCTGGCCCTAAGCATCCGACACTTTGGGTGCGCCGTATCGCGAATGGTATAATCTGGGTTCTGTCGTTAAAGTTCCTGCAGCTACTCGGCCGTCACTCGCTCTATGTCTACGTCTGGCACGTGGGAATCGTATATTCTGTCTACTATTTCGACGGCCGCACACCAGAACTGTCTGAATTGACGAAAACAGCGATCGCATTCTCATGCATCGGGCTTCTGGCCATACCGGCTCTTTGGCGCGAGCGGGACAAATGGCTTCCGATGGGCATTTCTGCGGAGCCGGTAAAAGTTACGGCGGGCAAAAAAGCCTGATAACCTCTCAAAGTCAGAAAATACGTTAAGGCGGTGAAAGCCGCCTTTTCCTGTTATGAAACCAGCGTCGAATTTCGGCGCATCGGAAAAACCGCTCGCAGACCGTCGGATCGATACTCGAAGGAACAGGGTGCACCAAAACCCGTGGCGAGCCTTCGTACCAGATCCGTGCCGAAGCCGCTACGGGTGGGAGCCTCAACGCCGATGGCACCGTGCTCTTCCCATATCAGTTGCAACCAACTCTCGTCACGATCTGCCTCGTCAGGAGCACCGCAGAATTCCCATCTGACTTTGATCGATCCTCGGTCCTGCGCAAGCGCGCCATATTTAAAAGCGTTCGTGCCTAGTTCATGCAGGATGAGGCTTAGCGAGATAATGGAAGAGGCATTGAGCTTAAGGGTTGGTCCCTCCAGGGATAGTCGATCGCCGGATGTCAGACCAAGCGGCTCCAAGGCAGACAGAATCGTATCTCGCATCGATGTTGCCTCACCGGACAAAGAACCGCGCAGCAATGAGATCGAGTGACCCATTGCCTGTATCCGGTTCCGTAACTGGGTCCCAAGTTCCTGCGGAGTGGCGGCATAGCGTTGCGAAAGAGTGATGAGGCCACTCGTTGTGGCGAGCAGGTTCTTGAGCCGATGATCAACTTCATCGGAAATCAACTGCTGCATCTGCAGGTGCCGGGTCAGATCCTCCTTGGCTCGCTGCTGTTCAGCATAGGCCGAAAGCAGAAGCATCAGGAGGCCGAGATCTATAGCAATAACGAAAAAGAAAAATGCCAGGGCTGTGAACGACTGAGCATTCAGATCGAAGCTTTGAGCAGGCGGAATGAACCAGTACCAGGCAACTATGGCTGAAATACACGCGTTCAGGATTGCTGGTCGCATCCCGAAGACGAATCCCGTCAGGATCACCGCGGGAAAAAAAGTAAGGTACGGAAATCCCGCAGGCAGATAGGGATCGACGGCGAAACGAGCCCAGATGGCCAGCGCCTCAATAGTAAGAGACGCCAGGAAGGCAACCCCCACCTCGGTCGGTTCGGGCTTTTTCACGGTCGATCGAAATGCAGGCAAGCGTGAGAGCAACCGAACAAGGCGACCATCCCTGGCAGCAAATCGTCGATTGGGGTCGTCCGTTACAGGAGAGGGCGATGGGTTCGATCCATGCTGCTCGTCGGCAAGATTACTCATTTACGCTTCCTGCTGTCACCCCAGAGCGGAGTTCAACCTGATTGAATCATTCTGCTGCAATGGATTTTCGTCAGGATCCAGGATTTTGCCGACGGGTATATCTGAATATACGTCCAAGGCGAAAACCGAAGGTCATGGCGAAAATACATGCCGCCCACAGGACACGCTCACATCTCCTTGCGGAACGAACCGGTTTGGGCCAACAGAATTGATCCAAGATCGAATTCCGCTCTAAGTCATCTATCTGATTTTTAAAATGGGCGTAAGCGGCCTCACAAACAAAACCCCTCCGCCGTGAGGCAGAGGGGCCAAACTTCTATACGAGCTCGATCGTCGATTACTTGGCTGGCTTCAGCGAAGAAATGATACCGATCAGATCCTGCGCATGCTTTTCCTGCTCGCCCTTGGTGCCCCAGTAGGTGATAAGAAGAACCTTGTTTGCAGACGGCGCGAGAACGGACAGACCGATGTTGACCGGACCATCCTTGTCCTTGCCAGACCAATCGAAGTTCATCATCTTCATGCCGTTGATGGTGTCTTCGGACTGCTTCTGGGTGGATTCATCGACCTTGACGCCGTTCTTGTCCAGGAACTTGATGGCCTCATCGACCAACTTGCCTGCATCTGCCGCGTCCGCTACGTCGATTGCGAGATAGATTGCTTCGTCCGAAGAGGTTGCCTGGATACCGGTGTCTGTTTCTTCCGGGTTCCAGTTATCAGGAATGGTAATGCTGGCAACCGGCTTATCGCTTGGGAAAGCGAGCGTCTCGGCGAACGAAACAGCAGGGAACAACAAAGCGGCCACAGCGGCAGCAGCGAAAAGCTTCTTCACGGGATGGTTCCTTCGTGGAAATATAACTGGCGGGGACGAGCACCTCTTGGTGCCGATGATGCTCGTTCGTCTTATTGCTATAACATCGATGCTGTCAGCAAGATGAACAATTTCTTCAAGATCAATAAATATCCATAGAAACGCTGTTTGCGATTAAGTATCAATTTTAATCTCGAACGAGTTATTCGACGTAACTATAACCTTGGCAAAAAAATAGGCCCCACGAGGGGGCCTATTCGCAAGACGGCTATTGTCAGTATTACGCAGCCTTTTGTTCGGTGCCATAAGGGTTGAAGCGGGTGTAGAAGGTCTCGCCCTTGGCGGCCATATCGAGCAGCAACGGCGTTGGCTTGAAGTGATCGCCATATTGAGCGGCAAGCTTCTCGCAGAGAGCAACGAAAGTCTTCACGCCCATACCGTCGATATAGGACAGGGTACCGCCGGTATAGGGGGCAAATCCGAAGCCGAGAATGGAGCCGACATCGGCCTCACGCGGATCCGTGACAATTCCCTCTTCCACCGTGCGCGCGGCTTCAAGCGCGATGGTTACCAGCAGGCGCTGCTTCAGCACATTTACATCCACTTCGGATGCGTGCTTTTGGCTGTAGAGATCCTTGAGGCCCGGCCAAAGGAACTTCTTCGCAGGCTTGGCAGGATATTCGTAAAAGCCTTTGCCATTTTTGCGACCGCGACGATCCAGTTCATCCACTAGTTTGTTGACCAGCGCCATATGCTCCGGCTTCACCGAGGCTTCGCCCAGATCTGCAATCGAAGCCTTCATGATCTTCTGACTAAGATCGACAGCCACTTCGTCGTTGAGAGACAGCGGGCCAACCGGCATGCCAGCCATCTTGGCGGCGTTTTCGATCATCGTTGCTGGAACACCCTCGATCAGCATGTCATAGGCTTCGTTGATGTAGCGGAAGACGCAGCGGTTGACGTAGAAGCCACGCGTATCGTTGACAACGATGGGCGTCTTCTTGATCTGCGATACGTAATCCAGAGCAACAGCAAGCGCCTCGTCACCGGTTTCTTCCCCGACGATGACTTCCGTCAGCATCATCTTTTCGACCGGCGAGAAGAAGTGGACGCCGATGAACTGCTTCGGACGCTTCGAATTCTTCGCCAGACCCGTGATCGGCAGTGTCGACGTATTCGAGGCGAAGATTGCCGTTTCCGGCAGCACGGCCTCAACCTTCTCGATCACATCCTTCTTGACCTGACGATCTTCGAACACCGCCTCTACGACAAGCGAGACATCCGACAGCGTGGAATAATCAGCCGTTGGCGTAATGAGGGAGAGCAGCTTTTCGCCGTCTTCCTTCGACATACGGCCCTTGGCGACGCTATCGGCCACCAGCTTTTCTGAAACGGCCTTGCCCTTGGCTGCTGCCTCGTCATCGCGGTCGATCAGCGAGACGGCAATACCAGCCGCAGCCGACACATAGGCGATGGAAGCGCCCATGAAGCCAGCGCCGACGACGCCGATCTTTTCGAGCTTCTTCTTTTCCACGCCTGCCGGACGACGGGCACCCTTGCCCAGTTCCTGCATGGAAATGAACAGCGAGCGGATCATCGAGAAGGCTTCAGTCGAGCGCAGCACCTGCGTGAAATAGCGCTGTTCGATCTTCAGGCCCGTGTCGAAGGGAACCTGAAGGCCTTCATAAACGCACTTCAGGATGGCGAGAGCACCCGGATAGTTGCCCGCAGTTTCGCGACGCAGGATCGCCGGAGCAGCGGGCCAGAGCTGGGCTGCGGCAGGCGTCCAGATGCCACCGCCGGGAACCTTGAAGCCCTTTTCATCCCAAGGGGCAACCGGCTTCAGGCCATCCTTGATCATCTGCTTGGCCGCCGGAATCAGCTGATCGGGCTCTACCACCTGATGCACGAGGTTCATGGCCTTGGCGCGGGCAGGCGTCAAAGTCTGGCCGGTCGTCATCATCTGAAGCGCATCCTGCGTGTTGGCAAGACGCGCAACGCGCTGCGTGCCACCGGCACCGGGGAAGATGCCGACCTTGACTTCCGGCAGTGCGAGCTTGACCGACTTGGCGTTGGACACCACGCGGCCATGGCAGGCCAGAGACAGTTCGAGTGCACCACCCATGCAGACGCCATTGATGGCCGAGACCCATGGTTTTCCGCAGGTTTCGATCTTGCGCCACAGCCAGTTCATGCGGCCTGCAACGTCGAACAGCTTCTGCATCGCCGTGTCCGGGTTCTTTGCCTGTTCCTCCTGAAGCAGGCTGAACATGCTGCGGATCATGGTGAGATCCGCGCCGCCTGAGAAGGTCGACTTGCCGGACGTGAAGACAACGCCCTTGACTGCGGCATCGGTAACCACCTGATCGACGATGGCATCAATTTCGTTCATCACCTCTTCGGTGAAGACGTTCATGCTCTTGTCCAGCATGTCCCAGGTGACGAGGGCAATGCCATCTGAATCGGTTTCGATCGTGAAATTCTTGTAGGTGCTCATGTTGGGATTCCTCTTCCCTGAAATTCGTGCCGATATCGCCGCCGCTCCGTAGCCGGTGCGATCTGACGGGGTTAAGCCCCTCCCCCTTGTGGGGAGGGTTAGAACCCATCAAACCCTCTCGATCACCGTTGCCGTACCCATGCCTGCACCGATGCAGAGGGTGACCAGCGCGGTATTCAGATCGCGTCTTTCCAGCTCATCCAGAACCGTGCCGAGGATCATCGCACCAGTCGCGCCCAGCGGATGACCCATGGCGATCGCACCGCCATTGACGTTCATCTTGGCGTTATCGATCTCGAAAGCTTGAAGATAACGCAGCACAACAGCGGCAAAGGCTTCGTTCAGCTCGAACAGGTCGATATCGGAAATCGACATGCCGGTCTTTTTCAGAAGCTTCTCGGTCACATCGACCGGACCGGTCAGCATGAGGGCCGGATCGGAACCGATATTTGCGAAGGCACGGATACGCGCGCGCGGCTTCAAGCCCATCGTCTGGCCACCAGCCTTCGAGCCGACGAGAACGGCGGCGGCGCCATCGACGATACCGGAAGAGTTGCCCGCATGATGAACGTAATTGATCCGCTCGACTTCGGGGTGGGCCTGCAGACCAACCGCCTCGAAGCCACCCATTTCACCGGGCATCTGGAAGGATGCGTTCAGCGAAGCCAGCGCCTGCATATCGGTGCCGGGACGCATGTGCTCGTCACGATCCAGAATGATAAGGCCGTTCTGATCCTTCACGGGGATGACGGAATTCTTGAAATAGCCCTGCTCCCAGGCGTGCGCGGCGCGCTTCTGGCTTTCCACCGCATAGGCATCCACGTCATCGCGGGAGAAGCCGTATTTGGTGGCGATCAGATCGGCAGATACGCCCTGCGGCATGAAATAGCCGGGAAAATTGACGGAGGGGTCCATATACCAGCTACCGCCGGACATGCCCATACCAACGCGCGACATGCTTTCAACGCCACCGGCGATCACGATGTCATCCGAGCCTGCGGCCACCTTCCCGGCGGCAAAGTTCACAGCATCGAGACCGGACGCGCAAAAGCGCGAGATCTGCATGCCGGGAGCCTTGGTCGAGTAACCGGCTTCGAATGCGGCAGCCTTCGGGATAACGGCGCCAGCATCCATGACCGGATCGACGCAACCCATGATGATGTCGTCAACATTGGCAGTGTCCAGGCCGTTTCGGTCCCGAATGGCTTCCAGTGTCTTGGCTGCCAGACGGACGGACGGCACTTCGTGCAGCGAACCGTCCTTCTTGCCACGGCCACGCGGGGTGCGCACATGGTCATAGATATAGACTTCGGTCATTGTCTCTCTCCCTCGGCGCTTAAGCGCCTCAATATCCCTATGCCACGCCGAAGTATCGGAACCTACGGAGTGCAATTTTCAGGTCAACCCTCCCGTTTCTGGGAGGGAGCCCGTCAGTAGAAATCAAAACGCTTCGGCGGCCAGTTCCATCAGCGTGTCGCTGCCTGTTTCGATACGAACCTTGCGCAGCGCTGTTTCCGGCATGATCTTGTCCATGTAGAACCGGGCGGTGACGAGCTTGGCGTTGAGGAAATCCGTGCGCTCATCACCCGCTGCCAGAAGGTCCTGCGCAGACTTGGCCATCTTCGCCCACATATAGCCCAGCATCACCAGACCGAAGAGGTGCATGTAGTCCGTCGATCCGGCACCCGCGTTATCGGGCTTTGCCATGGCGTTCTGCATGAACCACATGGTGGAGGCCTGCAGGTCGTTCAAGCCCTTTTTTAGGGCCTTGGTGTAGGGCGCCATCGCCTCGTTCGAGCGGTTTTCCTCGCAGAAATCACCGATTTCCTTGAAGGCTGCCATCACAGCGCGACCACCATTCAGGGCGAGCTTGCGGCCAACCAGATCGAGCGCCTGGATGCCGTTGGCGCCCTCGTAGATCATGGCGATACGGGCGTCGCGCACATACTGGCTCATGCCCCATTCTTCGATGTAGCCATGGCCACCATAGACCTGCTGCGCCATTACGGCGTGATCGAAGCCCTTGTCGGTCAGTACGCCCTTCAGGATCGGCGTGGCAAGACCCAGCAGATCGTCTGCATCCTGACGCTCCTTGGCGTCAGACGAACGATGGGCGATGTCTGACTTCAGAGCGGTCCAGAGCATGAAGGCACGACCGGCCTCGTTGAATGACTTGATGGTCATCAGGGTCCGGCGAATATCCGGATGCACGATGATCGGATCGGCAGCCTTTTCCGGGGCCTTGGGGCCGGATAGGGAACGTCCCTGAATTCGGTCCTTGGCATAAGCGACGGCGTTCTGATAGGCGATTTCGGAAATCGCCAGCCCCTGAAGACCGACGCCCAGACGCGCCTCGTTCATCATCACGAACATGGCGTTGAGGCCCTTGTTCTCCGCCCCGATGAGATAGCCGGTCGCCTCGTCATAATTCATGACGCAGGTGGCGTTGCCGTGAATACCCATCTTGTGCTCGATGGCACCGCAGACGACCTTGTTGCGCTCGCCGAGCGAGCCATCGTCCTTGACGATGTACTTCGGCACGATGAACAGCGAAATACCCTTGGTGCCGGCAGGCGCGCCCTCGATACGAGCAAGCACCAGATGGACGATATTGTCCGTCATGTCGTGTTCGCCAGCGGAGATGAAAATCTTCTGGCCGGAAATCCTGTAGGTACCATCGCCGTTCGGAACGGCCTTGGTGCGCAGCAGACCGAGATCGGTGCCGCAATGGGGTTCGGTCAGGTTCATGGTGCCGGACCATTTGCCCTCCACCATCTTCGGCAGATAGGTCTGCTTCTGCTCGTCGTTGCCGTGAACGAGGATCGCGGCAATCGCGCCTTGCGTCAGGCCCGGATACATCATGAGCGACATGTTGGCAGCGGAGGTATATTCGCCAACCGCCGCATGCAGCGTGTAAGGCAGGCCCTGACCGCCGAACTCTTCCGGCACGGCCAGACCGATCCAGCCACCTTCGCAATAGGCGTCATAGGCCTGCTTGAAGCCCTTCGGCGCCTTGACACTGCCGTCTTCAGCGCGAACACAGCCTTCCTGGTCGCCCGAGTAGTTGACCGGAAAGAGAACTTCTTCAGAGAGCTTGGCTGCTTCGCTCGCAATGGCGTCGATCATTTCCGGGGTCGCATCGGCAAAACCCGGAAGATTATTGTAGCGCTCGATGCCGAGCACATCATTCAGGATAAACAGTGTATCGGCGACAGGGGCCTTGAAGACTGGCATTCGCGAACTCCTCCAGATCAGCGGCCGGACTTGACCGGCATTTGTGCTCCTAAAATATTGACGTGCGCGTAAACGTCAATCCGGCAATGTGACTATGCGCGATAAAATCTTCGACAAAGGTTTGCACATATCGGCCGCTCCGGCGATTCCGCTGGCTCCCAAGCCGCATCCTGCGCATTCTGACTGATTCGCGGCAGACGAGCGCTCGCGATCATCCCGTGCAAAGATGAAGGACCGGTGAGTAAATGTATTATATCAGGCACATATTCTGCCCGTTGTTTTCCGGCTCCGCCCTTGCAAAATCACACACTTGCTCGCCGCATGCGACTGTTTGTTAACACAGTATTAACCACGTTTCGCGAAAGGTGAAACCGAACCGAAGATCCAGCGCTTCGGTCTACGGCGCAATGCAGTTTCGCGCACGGGCAAGCCCTGAACAAGGTTCGGTGGCTAAAGCCCTAGAATGTGCGCGAAGTCTATCGTCAGCCGATCAAGATGCTGGACGTGAGGATCAGCAGACCTGACGGAACGTTGCGCAGCGGAAAGCGAGCGAGCTAGACATGAACGGATCACGCCTGAATCAAAATCCGCGCGGGGAACGCTCGCTCGATGCGCTGAACAAGACCATCGACAATCTCGAAGCGCGGATTGAAGGCCTGCTCAAGGCCTCGGGTCGCGAACCAAGAATCGACAAGGAACTCCTGAGCGAAATCCGTCAACGCCAGCGCTCACTCGGCAATACTGAGCGCCCAAGCGAGCGCATACGTGATCCACGACGCGATCAGCCTGCGCAAGAACAACCTGGCCAGCAAAAGGATGAGCGCGATCACCGCGATCAACCACGCAGGCAAGACCATGCACGCGCTGAGGAAGGACTTCGGCAAGAACAAAGAACAGCAGCGGACCGGGCGCCCCACGTATCTCTGCAAGCAAACAGTAAGGCCTATTCGCCACTGTCGGACCGACCTGCGCCCCGCCCGGCCATGCAAGCTCAGCGCCAGCCGGAAACCCCGGTTATGCGCAGCCCCGCAAGATCTGTCAGCGCACGCGCCAGCGATCCTGATTATACAGCGCAGGCTTACCGCGAAGCTCCCTCCGAGCAGCGGCACCGCGAGCAGCAGCGGACCGAGGAACGCCGTTCTGAGGCTCACCACCCGGAAGAGCGCCGTCGCCAACGTGCGGCGCCTGCACCGGAGTATAGCGTGGGCGATCTAGTCGGTGCGCTGCAAATGCTGCGTCAGGATTTGAAGCAGGACATCTCCGAGGGAATTTCCCGCGAGATGGAGCATGTCCGACATGAGATCCACGCGATCCGCGATCTCTCCACCGATCGGCGCCTTCCCGATGAACTGCGCAGCGAACTGGCCCGTCTGGCCCAGATCGTAGAGGACATGCATCATCAGGCGCCGGAAGGTTCACAGCGCCTTCAAGGCGAACTCTATGAGCTTCGCGCGATGATGGATGGGCTGGCGCGCGAAGAAAGCGTACACCGGATGGAAGTCCGCTGGAACGAGCTTGAGGATCGTATCCAGGACATCGACACGCAAGGTATCCAGAAAGAGCTGATCGCGCTCGCTTACCGTATCGACGGTATCAAAGCCGAGCTTGGCACAATGTCGGACAGCCCTGCCCTGCGCGCGTTGGAAGACAAAGTGCTGATGCTGGCGGCGGTGATCGAGGATCTCGGCACGCGCTCGCCGCTGCCGGAAACGGTCTATGATCATTTTTCGCAGGTAGACCAGCGCCTGGACGAAATCAGCCGTGCCGTCGCCAGCAATAGCCGAGTGCGCGATAGCGTTGAAGAACAGGCTGCGTTCCGCCGTCTCGAAGAACGCCTGAGCTATCTGACGGAAAAATTCGACAGTCTTTCGCAGGTTCAGGAAACCCAGCGGATCGAGGAGAAGCTGGAAGAAGTCGTCGCCAGCCTGGGCCGCAATAACCAGACAGAACTGACCGGCTATCTGGCTGACCTTTCCCGCCGCATCGATGCGATGCATGAGCAGCCAGCTGATCAGCTGGTTGCACGCCTTGACGATCTGGCTGCCCGCATAGACCATCTGCATCGCACCCAATCCGGCAACCGGAGCCTGCTGAATGACGGTAACTCCATCGAGCGGCTGGAACAGCGTCTTGACGAAATCGCGGAGCGTCTGAGCGAGACCGCGCGCAGTCCCGCCGGAGACATGCAGGGTCTTACCCATCTTGAACAGCAGATCGCCGATCTGACCAGCATGATGCAGAAGGCTCCCCGTGAGCAGACGGGTTTGCCTGCCGATCTCGATCAGCGCATGGCCTCCATCGAGAATTATCTGGCAACCAGCGACGAATACATTCTTGAGGCTGCCCGCCAGGCTGCGGAAACCGTGGTTGAAGCCTATCGCAAGAACCCTGTCGGAACCGCGACAGGAGGTACTGCGTCAGACCCGTCACAACTCCTGGGGCTGGCAGAGGATCTGCGACATCTGGAGCAGCTTGCCCGCGCCTCGGATGAACGGACGCAAACTACGTTTGACAGCCTACACCGCACCCTGGTTCAGATCGCAGGCCGTCTGGACAAAATGGATGACCACTTCTCTGCGCGCACGGCGTCATCCTACCCGTCGCCGGGAGCCTTCGAACCGCAGTCCGCTATTCGTGCGCCAATGGCTGCGCCATCCTCGGTGGAACATGAGCCGAGAGTTCTTGCGCGCAATACGGAAGAGCTGATGCGCGAAACCGCGCCGGTTTATCATGAGCCCGAGGCTGACGACCTCTTGGAGCCGGTGGAAACAGACGGCAAAGCGAAAGGCAATTCTGGCTTTCTCTCCAGTCTTTCAAAGCGCCTGAAGCCTGCTTCCAAAACTGAGCGCAAGCGCTCTGCCCAGCCGGAACGCACCTTCGTTGAACCCGCGCCCTCTATTGATCCGGTCGATGTCGTACCTCAGGAACACGAGAATGATCTTCTTGAGCCGGGCTCCGGCAAGCCGGACGTCCGCAAGATCCTTGAGCGGGTGCGCGCAAGCCAGGCTGTCAATACGGCGTCGTCCGGCGGCGACAACGAAAGAATCGATTACATCGCGGCCGCGCGACGTGCGGCAAAAGCCGCTGCGCAGGAAACCGATCCTGCCAAGGCGGGTCAATCGAAGTCGAAGACGGCTCAGGCAGGACGAGGCAAGTCTTCAACTCCCGCACCGGCCGCAGGCGGGAGCCTACGCAGCACCTTCAACCGTCATCGCCGCCCGATTCTGATGGCTATCGGTGCAGTTCTGCTCGTCCTGATGACCGTTCCGTTGATCAATACCCTCACCCGCGGGGACAAGGTCATTACGCCACCGCCTCCAGTTACGAAAACATCGCCTTCGACACAGATGAGCCTGCCACTTTCCAGCAGCAATACAGTCACTTCGTCCGATAGTGGATCGAGCGTAGGCACCGCGGTCGACAGCACGGCGCTTCAGCAAAACTCGCCGACGTCTTTACCACCGTTGACGGAACCGGTCCCGGCGCAAGCACAAGCGGTGCCCACCACACCGGTCGAGGCAGTTCCGGCCTCACCGGTTGCGCCAGCCCCGTCTGCTGCGAAATCGACAGCCTCGATCGAAGTGCCGACCGTCATTACACAGAAGCCTCTGGCCGAAGCGGCCGCGTCTGGCGATCCGCAGGCTCTGTTCGAGATCGCTGCCCGCTACACCGAGGGCCGCAATGGCGTCCCGCAGGACCCGAAGGAAGCGGCGCGCTGGTACCAGATGGCGGCCGAGCGTGACTTTGCGCCTGCGGAATACCGTCTCGGCAGTCTTTACGAAAAAGGCACCGGCGTCGAGCGCGATCTGGCGAAGGCGATGAGCCTGTACCAGAAGGCTGCCAACGCCGGAAATGCAAGCTCCATGCACAATCTAGCCGTTCTCTATGCGTCGGGCGCAACCGGAACCGCTGACTACAAGGCAGCCGTCAACTGGTTCACGAAGGCAGCCGATCTCGGTATCGCAGACAGCCAGTTCAACCTCGCCATTCTTTTTGCGCGCGGCAACGGCACGTCCCAGAACCTGGAGGAAAGCTACAAGTGGTTTGCCGTGGCGGCCAAAGCTGGAGACAAGGATGCTGCGGACAAGCGCGAAGAAGTCGGTCGGGCACTGAAGCCGGATCAGCTTGCAAAGGCCAAAGCCGCTGCCGATAGCTGGACGGTCAAGCCTCTCGACCAGCGCGCCAATAGCGTGAACATCCCCACCGAATGGTCTGGTGGCGCACAGACTTCGACCGGCTCCATCGATATGGGCAAGGCTATCCGCAACATTCAGGCTATCTTGAATAAGAATGGCTATGATGCGGGACAGCCGGATGGCCTTATGGGCAAGAAGACGATTGCCGCCATCAAGTCGTTCCAGAAGAGCAACGGCATGTCTGACGACGGCAATATTACCGAGGAACTTGTTCGCAAGCTGCTGGAACAGCATCAGGCAAAGGTCAGCGGATCGACCGGTTAAGGACAAATCGACAAATCTCAGTTTTTTGAGTTGTTTGATTTGACTTGCTACCCGGCAGGACGCATGACGAACAAGGCTAGCGGCGCCCAGATCGTGCCGCAGGCCACTTGGACTTTTCGCTACGCCGCAGCGGGCGCTCCACTTTCTGTTTGTGAAGCATAATCTTGTCGATCCTCGTTCACTCCGGTCGGATTATGCTTTAACGCGAAGCCGCCCGCGACGGCGGAGCTTTTTCGTTTTCAGGGGCGTTCCAGTGACAGTCTACCTGCCAATCGCAGAGCTTTCGGTGAATATCTTCATCATCCTCGGCATGGGCGCAGCTGTGGGTTTTCTGTCCGGCATGTTCGGTGTGGGCGGAGGCTTCCTGATCACCCCGCTTCTGATCTTCTACAATATCCCCCCGGTCGTCGCTGTCGCTACCGGCGCAAACCAGGTCGTCGCCTCTTCGATCTCCGGGGCAATCAGCCATTTCCGGCGTGGAACGCTGGATGTGAAGCTCGGCAGCGTGCTCTTGATCGGCGGTCTGGCGGGTGCGACCGTCGGCGTCTGGATTTTTTCATGGCTCAGGCGACTCGGCCAGTTGGACCTCATCATCTCGCTTCTCTATGTCGTCTTTCTGGGGACCATCGGCAGCCTGATGCTGATGGAAAGCCTTCGAGCCATGCGTCGGGCGGCGAAGAACCAGCCAGTGACCTTGAAGCGACCGGGCCAGCACAACTGGGTGCACAGACTGCCGCTGAAAATGCGGTTCAAGAAATCCAAGCTCTACCTCTCCGCGATCCCGGTTATTGGCCTGGGCTTCGGCATTGGCATCCTGACCTCAGTGATGGGTGTGGGCGGCGGCTTCATCATGGTTCCGGCCATGATCTATCTGCTGCGCATTCCAACCAATGTGGTCGTGGGTACGTCGCTTTTTCAGATCATCTTCGTGACCGCCTACACGACCATCGTGCAGGCTGCGACGAACTATTCCGTCGATATCGTGCTGGCGACCATTCTGATGGTGGCGGGCGTCATCGGTGCACAATACGGTGTTCGCGTGGGCCAGAAGCTGCGCGGCGAGCAATTGCGCGCCCTCCTTGCCCTTCTCGTTCTGGCGGTCGGCGTGCGCCTCGCAATCGATCTCATCATAACCCCAGCCGATCTCTATTCGCTGCAGATAGGCGGAGGCCGCGGATGAGACAGTTCCTCCTTCCGCTCGTCCGACACCTGTTGATGGCTGGCCTGCTGGCTATGCCCGTGACAACAGCAGAAGCCCAGGGTTTGCCCGGCGTACTGCCTCCGGTGAAAGAGGGGCTGGAAATTGGAACCTCCACAACGGAAATTGCCATCACATCGGATTTTCGAGGCGCAGACCTTACCGTTTTCGGCGCCCTTAACAATGCCGACGAGCTTTTTCTTGCCATCGGGCAGTATGACGTGGTGGTAACGCTTGAGGGACCGCGGGACTATGCCACTGTCCGGCGAAAGGAGCGCGTCTTTGGTATCTGGATGAACACCCAATCCATGACCTTCGAGCAGACGCCTGAGTCCTATTCGATCGCCAGCACGAAACCGCTGACAGACATTCAACCTGTCGCACAGCTCAACCGTCTTGGTCTAGGCATCAACCATATGACGCTTTCACCAACCGGCTATCTCGGCAATGCAGCACAGCTGACGGATTTTCGCGAAGCCTATCGACGCCTGAAAGTTGGCGGAGGGCTTTACCAGAACGACACGACGGGTGTTCGCTTCGTAAGCTCCAGTCTTTTCCGTGCTTCGCTGCGGCTGCCTGCCAATGTACCGGACGGCGTCCATCTGGTGCATGCATATCTATTCAAGAGCGGCGTGCTGATCGCGCAGAAGGATCTTCCTCTTCGCGTGGTCAAGACTGGTCTCGAACAGGCCATTACCGATGCGGCGCATGAGAAGCCGCTGGCCTATGGCCTGTTCTGCGTCATGGTCGCGGTCGTTACAGGCTGGGGGGCCAGCCTGTTGTTCCGCAAGGACTGACGGCAAGCATTACATGGCAGGCATGAAGGTGATGTCGCGGATCATGCCCTTGGTCCCGGTGACTTCTGCCGTCTTCATCGCCTTGCCGGTTTCAAGATCGACTGTGTGCAGCACATTGTCTGCGACCAGCCAGGCCGTGTTATTTCCTTCTGCGGAGGTGTGAACATCGAAGGCATAGCTTGCCGCCTTCTTTTCGGCGCCCAGTTTGCCGACGGCCTTCAGCGTTCCATCATTCGGCTTCGTCTGCTGGATCAGCCCGCCAATGGTGGCATCGATGTTGTACATGGCCGTTTTTTCGGGCTTGCCGAATGAATTCGTATAGGCAGCACCGACAATGTTCGGCTTTTCGCCCTTGTGCATATCGCCCTCTTCGAAGGCAAGGCTGCCATCCACGGTCACAGCGCCGGTATCCGGATGGACGCGATGATTGGTCGTGCCGGTCATATAGCGCAGACGATCGGCGGCGGGATTGAAGTCCACGACAACTGGCGTCTCGCCCATCATCAGCGGCTTGTCCATCTTGGCAACTTCGGTTGCCTTGCCGGTGGCCGGGTCAATGGTGACGATGACGTTCTCGGAGGTAACGCCAACCAGCATCTTGTTCGACGGGCGAAGATCGATGCCCGCAAGCTTCGTCACGCCCTGAACTTCCACCGTCTTGGAAACAGCGGGCTTCTCCGTATCGAACATGACCAGCGTTTTGTCTCCGACAAGGCCTACAGCCTGCGCCGCGAGAGATGGTGCAGCCGACGCGCCGAGAAGTGCAGTCGCTGCCATCAGTGTCTTGAACATTGTCATCTCGTTCTCCCATTCAACGGTTGGGGAAGACGCTTCGCTTTGCGCTTCCTGACCATGAGACACGGGAGGTGAGGGCTTTGGATGCAGACCCAAAAAATATTTTTCAAATTTTTGTCCTCTCGCATCCAAATCTTCAGCAGAACCATATTAGGATACAAATAGATTAGGAGTACGAACACCTTGGCGGATATGACGGCAGATCCTTTGGGGACAGAGCTTGGCGCATGTGCGCGCGGCGACCGGCAGGCCTTGAAGCGTATCTTCGACGCGGAAGCAGGCCGCCTCGTTGCCATTGCCCAGAGAATCGTGAAGCGACGCGACCTCGCAGAAGAAGTTGTCCAGGACGGTTTCATTGCGATCTGGACCAAGGCGCATCAGTATGCGCCGGATCGCGGCAGCGCACGCGGGTGGATCCATGCCATTATTCGCAACCGCGCCCTCAACATGCTGAGAGACGGAAGCCGGGAGGATCTCCTCAGCGAAGACGCGATCCAGAGCCTGCAGGAAGCCGACCAACCTGAAAGCGTTCTGACCGCCTGGGCAGCGCTTGATCGTACGTCGCGGCTGCGCTCCTGCCTCGAGGGTCTTGGTGAGCAAAAGCGCAAGAGCATTCTGATGGCCTATGTCGGCGGCTACAGCCATGGCGAAATTGCCGGGCGGCTTTCACTCCCGCTCGGCACGACAAAGAGCTGGATACGCCGAGGGCTCGCCTCCCTTCGGGAGTGCATGGCATGATTGATCTGACCAAGCCGGATGCTGTTGCCGACGACTATGTTCTGGGACTGCTTGAGCCTGCTGACATGAAGACCGTGGAGGCCGAGCTGGAGCGCAACGTCGCTCTGCGGCGAGCCGTGGCACAATCGCGCGAGCGTTTTCTTCCGCTGGATATGACAGCCGAACCTGCAGAGGTTTCGCACGATCTTTGGACAAGGATCGAGAGAGATCTTCAACAACGGGTGCCGTCGGAGCAGACAACCGAGGTTGAGCCCGATATCGCGAACGACAATCGCTCGATCCAGAATGAAGGTTTCTGGCGTGTCACAAGTTTTGCAGGCCTCGCTGCCAGCCTGGTTCTGGCGGTTGCCCTTGGCTGGAACCTGACACGAACAGCCGAGCCGCTGGTCGTCGCAGTGCTGGTGAATGAAACAGGCGAGGTTCAGGCCGTTGTCGAAGATTTCGGCACCGAGCGAGCCGTGGTGCGCCTTCTGGCGGATGTTTCCGTGCCAGGAGACCGGACGATGCAGGTCTGGACGCTCCCGAGCAAGGAGACCGGACCCGTTTCCATGGGGTTACTGCCCCAGGCCCGGTCTGCAAGGCTTGTTCCGCCAAGCCTCCCGGCGCCCAAGGATGCGCAGTTGTACGAGATCACGCTTGAGCCGGCAGGCGGATCGCCGACCGGTCGACCCACAGGCCCAATTCTCGCCAAGGGCTTTGCGAAAGTAACGCGGTAATCAGCCGATGAGATTACCGAAACGGACCGAGTAGATGCGATCGCGTCCCAAGAGGTGTGCGATCAGTGCCGCATGATCGAACAGGCCGTGCATGGCACGGTGCTTGAGATCCAGCCCGCCTGTGAGCACGCCGAAGGCAGGCATGACGAGACGCGCGCCGTCGGTGGCAAAGCATGCGCGGCGGACATATTTGCCGCGACGCGCGACGGTGGCGGAAGGGTGCAGGTGGCCAGCGACTTCGCCCCGTCCTGCAATCAGGCTTGGCTCGTGCCGGAAAACAAGCCCGGACAACAAAAGCTCGTCCAGGGACTGGCCGGGCAGATCGAAAATGCCGTCCGGATCATGGTTGCCATTGATCCAGATCCAGTCACGTCCGCGGGCGAGCACGCCGATCGTTTCGCGGAATGCTGCGGGCATGAGTTCCGAGCCACGCCTGTCGTGAAAATTATCCCCCAGCGAAATCACTGTTTTGGGATCATATCTAGCAATGACGGCGGAGAGCAGATTGAGAGTTGCCAGCGTATCATAAGGCGGCAGCATCATGCCGCGACGCGCGAAGGCAGCGCCCTTCTCCAGATGCAGATCCGAGACGACAAGGCAGGATAGATCCGGCAGATACAGCGCGCCCAGCGGGTCGCAATGCGCGGCGACGCCATTGATCATGATTTCCGCACTGGCCACCGGACCGGCTGTCTGTGACGCGGCGAGCGCCATTCTGTAATTCATCATTCTCATCTACCCGTGAGGGCTGCCTCACGCCATGGCCTCGGCAATCAGGTCATCCGCCGCCTCTTCCAGCACGTAGTCCTGCGCCTCGCCGGCAACCGGCTCGCGGCCGATTTCCAGCATCACCGGAATGGCGAGCGGGGATACGCGCTCCAGCGGGCGGTGAATCACATGCCCCTTGATTCGTGCCAGCATAGCGCCAAGACGCCCGATATCCAAAAGACCCGATGCGGCATCGCGCCGCGTCGCTTCCAGCAGAATGTGATCCGGCTCATGGCTGCGCAAAACATCATAGATGAGATCGGTCGAAACGGTGACCTGCCGCCCCGTCTTTTCCTTGCCCGGATGCCGGCGCTCGATCAGGCCTGAAATCACTGCGCATTGCCGGAACGTGCGCTTCAGCATGAAGCTCTCGTCCAGCCATGCCTCCAGATCATCGCCCAGCATGTCCTCGTCGAACAAATCACCGAGCGAGAGGCGACGGCTCTCGATCATGCCGCCCATATCGTTCAACGACCAGATGGCCAGCGCATAGTCATTCGCCACGAAGCCGAGCGGCCTTGCTCCTGCCCGCTCCAGCCGCCGTGTCAAAAGCATGCCCAGCGTCTGGTGCGCAAGCCGACCCTCGAAGCAGTAGGCGACCATGAAGAAGCGGTTTCCGCGTGGGAAGGTCTCGATCAGAAGCTCGTCACGCGCCGGAAGCATGGATTTGTCGCGCTGGATTGCCAGCCAGTCCCGCACCTGATCAGGAAGCACATGCCAGCGGGACGGATCAGCCAGCATGGCCCGCACCTGATCGGCAAGATAGGTGGACAAGGGGAACCTGCCGCCCGCATAGGCCGGGATCTTGGGATCCAGCGAAAAGGCATTGGTGACAAGGCATTCGTTCTCCCGAATACCCTCGAAACGCAGTACCTTGCCCGCAAACAGGAAGGTATCGCCCTGCACCAATTGCTCCAGAAAATATTCCTCGACCTTGCCAAGCGACATACCGCCGCGCCCGACTGAACCCAACTGGTTGCGCTTGACGAGGCGCACGTTCAACTCTGTTGCCTCCACAATCGTACCGAGGTTCATCCGATACTGCTGGGCGACCTGCGGATTGGAAACGCGCCAGCGGCCCTCCTTTGTCTTGCGGATCTTGGCATAGCGTTCATAGGTGCGCAGCGCATAGCCGCCGGTCGCCACGAAATCAACGATACGCTCGAACAGCTCCCAGGTGAGCCCAGAATAGGGTGAAGCGCTGGTGATTTCGTCGTAGAGCTCCAAGGCATCGAAGGGTTCGGCGCAGGCCATGCCAAGAACGTGCTGGGCCAAAACATCAAGCGCGCCTTCCCCAACGGGCGGCGTATCCTGTGCACCGATATAATTGGCATCGAGCGCGGCCTGACATTCCATGACCTCGAAACGATTGGCAGGCACAAGGATCGCTTTTGACGGCTCGTCCATCCGGTGGTTTGAACGACCGATGCGCTGCGCCAGACGGGATGCACCCTTTGGCGCGCCGACATGCACCACCAGATCCACATCGCCCCAATCAAGTCCCATGTCTAGCGTCGAGGTCGCCACCACCGCGCGCAGTCTGTTCGCGCTCATGGCAGCTTCCACCTTGCGCCTCTGTCCCGCATCGAGAGAGCCATGATGCAACGCGATCGGCAAATTATCTTCGTTGATGGTCCAAAGCTCCTGAAACAGGAGCTCAGCCTGAAAGCGCGTATTGACGAAAATCAGCGTCGTCTTGTGCTTCCGGATTTCTTCATAGACGGCCGGAATGGCATAGGTCGCAACGTGTCCAGACCAGGGTATGCGGTCCTCCGTCGTCATGATGGTGATGTCCGGTGCCGCGCCGCCCGTCACATGCACAAGACCGGCCGGTGCTTCCGGCCCATCATCCTGCGGCGTAGTCTGCGGGACAAGCCAACGCCTCAGATCCATGGGATCGGAAACCGTGGCCGAGAGCCCGATGGTGCGAAGACCGGGCGCGTGTCGCCTCAACCGGGCCAGACCAAGCGACAGCAGGTGGCCGCGCTTCGATGTCACCAGCGAGTGCAGTTCATCAAGAACCACATATTTCAGATCCTTGAAGAAGCGCTCCGCTTCCTTGTTGGCGAGAAGCAAGGCCAGTTGCTCGGGGGTCGTCAGCAAAATATCCGGCGGGTTCGTCTTCTGACGCTGGCGCTTGGCCTGCGGCGTATCTCCCGTACGGTTCTCGATAGACACCGGAAGCCCCATTTCGGAAACCGGCTTCATGAGGTTGCGCTCGATATCGACCGCCAGCGCCTTCAGCGGCGAGATGTAGAGGGTGTGGACACCCACAAAGGGCGACCCCGGCGGGAGTTGGCCACGCCGGGTCAAGTCGGTCAGCGAGGGTAGAAATCCGGCAAGCGTCTTACCTGCACCAGTTGGTGCAATCAGCAACATATTCTCGCCCGACACCGAACGTGCAAGCAATTCCAGCTGATGCGCACGCGGCGACCATCCTTTCTCGCCGAACCATTTCAGGAAGGGACGAGGCAGGAGGTCCGGCAGGGCGTTCTGATAATCGGCCAAGGTCTTTTCCACGCGGTCAGAAGTAATGATTTCCGCGTGAAAAAGAAGGGGTCAGAGCAATTCCAGCAAAGTGAGAGGCGGTTTTGCGTCCGGAATTGCGGAAAACAAAGGATAGAGCGTTTCAGCCGGGAACGCTCTATCGGACTATATACCGGTCGGTGCGGTGATTGATGGCAAGCGTCAGGTTCAATGTCACCGCCGCAAGGATCGAGCACAGGATGACGAAGGGTGTGGCAACCAGAAAGGCCAGCGCCAGAACGGCAAGATCGAGCCCCAATTGCACGAAGCCAGCACGCCAGCCAAGCCGGTCCTGTAGGTAAAGCGCGAGAATGCCGAAACCGCCGAGGCTTGCACGATGGCGAAACAAAGCGAGCATGCCGGTTCCGATGAGAAGTCCGCCGAACAGCGCGGCAACGAGCGGATCGATGCCAGCGATCGGAATGAGAGAAGGCAGCACTTCCGTCAACACGGAGGTCAGGGCGACGGCCGCGAAGGTCTTGATCGTAAAGGCAAAGCCCAGACGCTTGTAAGCCAGCCAGTAGAAGGGAAGGTTAAGCGCGAAGAAGACCACGCCAAAGCTGAAGCCCGTGGAGTATCGAAGCAGGAAGCCCAGACCCGCTGTGCCTCCGATCAGCAAATGGGCAGCCGAGAGAAGTGTTACGCCCAGTGCTGCGAGCATGGACCCGGCAACGACGCCCTGCATATCCTCGATGATGGAATGGCGATCCGTGCTGGATGCCCAGAACCCGACCGGAGTCTTGCCTTCGCTTACATTCACCATCAGCGTACCACGATATAGCGATCCGACCGGTGATTGATCGCCAGAAACAGATTGAGAACCACCGCGCCGACAATGGACCAGAGAACAATGCCCGGTTCAAGCAGCAGAAAGGCCGCCGCCATGACGCAGGCATCGAATGCCAGCTGAATGAGGCCCGCCTGGATGCCGAAACGCTCCTGAATATATATTGCCAGAATGCCAACGCCACCAAGGCTTGCGCGATGGCGATAAAGAGCCAGCAAGCCGAAACCAAGCAAAAGACCGCCCATTAGCGCGCCCCAGAAGGGATGCAGATATCCTATCAACAGATAGCGTTGCTCAAGCTCGGTCATGATCGACACCAGCCCGATGGCAATGAAGGTCTTAGCAGAAAAGGCAAAGCCCAATCGCTTGAAGCACAGCCAGTAGAAGGGAAGATTGACGATGAAGAACAGAAGGCCGAACGAGATGTTGAGTACGTAGTGAAGCAGAAAAGCAACGCCCGCCGTTCCGCCTGTGAGCAGGCCGACACGATTCAACAGGTAAAACCCGAGCGCAGAAATCAATGCACCGCAAATGAGACCCTGGCTATCTTCCGCAAGTGTGTGACGCGCCGGATCCGTGCTGTAGAAACCCAATGCCATCTTCTGCGCCATCCCGAAGTCCCCGTCTATCTGCCCCGACGCTTCGATTGTGCGCCGCAGCATTTACGAAATCAAGATAGGACAGCACTCCTGACGCAAAAGACAAGAATCGCACAAATCAGGCGCGTTTGCGCGCAAGAAAAAGGATGCCGTGCACCGGTTTTCCGGCATCCATTCGAATATCCGTACGAGACAAGGCCACGAGATCAAAACCATGGCTTGCCAGAAGTGTCTCGATGTAGCTTTGCGTATGCGCGTAGCGGAGTGATTGCTGCAGGACGAAGCCGTCCGTAGAACTGCCAGCATCTTCGACGGAAAAAGCGAAAAGACCGCGAGGTTTCAGCAGTTCATCAGCCAGCGCGAACGGGACATCCAGATTTCCAAGATACATCAACACATCGGCCGCCGAGACGAGATCGGCACGATGGCGTGGCCGGTCCTCGCTGAAGAGCGATGTATCCGCATCCGTGCGAGAGAGATCTGCCTGGCCGAGATGGCGGTAGATGCCCTTTTCCTCGGCCTTTGCCAGCATATTGGCTGAAAGGTCGAAACCTTCGAGCCTGGCCGTGCCTGATGCGATTTCGACACCAAAGAGACCGGTGCCGCAACCGAGATCGACAGTCAAATCGAACGGTCCATGGGATTGGACAAGTGCAAACAGCTTGGCTGGCACCGAATAATTCAGCTTCTCGACCAGCGACATCTCGAAGCGATCGGCGTAGTCGTCAAACAGCCCCTCGACATAGGCGGAGGGCGGTGCGTCCGGCGCGGGCGTGGCGCCAAGCGCTGCGAGTTTCAGACTTGCGCCGAACAGGCCTTGCGCGTCCCTTTTCATCACCTGCTCGAATGCAGCGATTGCCGCTTCGCGCGCACCAGCTTTCTGATGAGCTTCTCCGGCCAACAGCCAGCCCGCTGTCCAATCGGGTGCGATTTCGAGAGCCTGCTCGAAGAGTTCGGCGGCTGCGGCATGATCGCCGCTTTCCGCCAGCATCCGGGCATAATCGGCGCGCCGATCGGCAATAACATCACCGGAAGAAAACTGGTTGGCGCTCATGACTTGAAACCGGCTCGTTGCATTTGCGGCATCTGAACCAAGCCACAAAAAAACTCAAGTTCTATCGGATGGGCTGCCTCGAAACTTGCGGCTGGACATGTGCGAAACTATGTCTGCTGGGTCCATACATGCTTAGAGGGCCAGGAATGTCTGATCAGATGAACCGAATGCTGGGCGATTCGCCTGCCCGCACAGTCGTAAAACTGATTGTCGTGTCTCTCGTCGTGGGCTTTGTCATGGCGATGTTCGATCTCCATCCATGGGACATTGTTTATGGCATCCGAAATCTGGTTCTGGACCTCTGGTATCGCGGATTCCATGCGCTGGGCGCCGTTGGTGATTACCTGATCGCCGGTGCGGTCATCGTCATACCAGCCTTCATTCTCCTGCGTATTTTCAGCTACAGACGCTAATGACACCGAATCTCGTATCAAATTCCCGCCGTGGATTCCTGCTGCTTTCCGGCAGTGCGCTTCTCGTGACAGCCGGATGCGTAACGACCACCGGCCCAGCAAAAGTCGATGGCGCGACGGACGATACCAGGGCCGCGCTGCCACTGGTCAATGAGTTGCGAAAGAAGCATGGCCTTTCGCCCCTGTCTGCAAGCGTGCCCACGGGACGGGCGGCGGCAGAGCAGGCTGTGCGCATGGCGAAAGCCAACCAGATGAGCCATCTCATTGGCTTTGGGGATGATTATGGCGCGCGGATGAAGCGCAATGACGTGCCCTTGCCCGCCGCCGAAAACATTGCAAGCGGTCAAACCACGGTCACGGAAGCTGTGCAGGCCTGGATCGATTCACCCAAGCACTTTCAAAACATGCTCGGCAGTTACAGTCGTGTCGGTGTCGCCGTGGCACGCTCGCCATCCACAAATCGCACATACTGGGCGATGGTCCTGTCTGCCTGACTTGAAACAGCCTTCATGGCCTGACGTCGATCTAGAGCTCATCGCGATCTTTAAGATTCGCTCCTGACGCTCTAACTCTTTGTTTTGACGCATGTCGTTATCGCAAAACCGCTGCACACTTTTGAGCGACATGCTTTGGCTTCGGGCTCAAGCGCCCGGAGCGACCATCCAGATCCCGATACGCAGACCGATTGCACACAAGAGGAGGCAACCGAATGTGAGTGCGGGCAAGTTGAGATGTATGTTCATCTTCCCATCCTCGTTCAATGTTACAGACGGTAACATAGAGTGAGGATATCACCAAATGCTCAAGATTAACTGAACAATTTAGTGAATGTGGCGAAAAGCCGCCGTTTGGCTTGCCGCGAGTCAGAGAGGTCTGGATGCCCAGGCATCAAGACTGGTATCGCGCAATTCCGTGATGGACCTGACATCCAGACGATCGAGTTCCGCGCCAAGTCCCCTCACGATATCGGCAGCGAGCCCCGGTCCACGATAAACCATGCAGGAATAAAGCTGCACGAGATCGGCACCGGCCCGGATTTTTTCGAGCGCCGTCTTTGCCGAAGATACACCGCCAACGCCGATGATTGGCAGTTTCGGACCAACGCGCTTGCGCATCTTTGCCAGGACCGTGGTTGAGCGGGAAAACAGCGGCTTGCCGGAAAGGCCTCCCGTTTCCATGGATTGTGCCTCATCGCGCAAGCCATCACGGGAAAGCGTGGTGTTGGAAACGATCAAACCGTCCAGCGGATGTGCCAGCGCTTCGGCGGCGATATCGTCCATTCCTTCCTCGGTCAGGTCCGGCGCGATCTTCAGGAAAACCGGAACGGTTTTCCCCGCTCGGACTGCTTCCTCATCGCGGGCTGCCAACACTGCGCTCAAGAGTGCCGAAAGGCTTTCGCGGGCCTGAAGGTCGCGCAGGCCAGGCGTATTGGGCGAGGAGATATTGGCGGTAAAGTAGCGGGCGACATCATAGAAGCGGCGAATGCCGAGCACATAGTCGCCAATGCGGTCTTCACTATCCTTGTTGGCACCGATGTTGACGCCGACGATACCCTGGATTTTCGTCGCCAGCAGTCGAGCGAGTGCCGCCTCATGACCTTCATTATTGAAGCCGAGCCGGTTGATCATCGCCTCATCCCTGGTCAGGCGGAAAATGCGCGGTTTCGGATTTCCATCCTGCGGTTTCGGCGTGACAGTGCCGACTTCGGTAAAGCCGAAGCCGAGACGAAGGATTGCCCCCGGCACCTCGGCGTTCTTGTCATAGCCTGCGGCAAGGCCCACGGGATTGGGAAACTCCAGACCGCCCAAGGACACCCGCAAGCGCGGATCGGGCGGCAGATGAACCGATGGAAGAAGCCCGGATCTCAAAGCTGCGATTGAAGCCACATGCGCGGTTTCAGGATCGAGGAGAAAGAGAGCATTGCGGGCGAGATCGAAAATCGGCATCAGACAAGCTCCTCTGGAAATACATGCGATCCATCTGGTCCCACAGGCAGGGGGCGCTTCCAGATGACCGTATCGAGCATCAGGTTCGCATAGAGATGGGGAAAGAGATCGCCACCGCGAGAGGGCTCATATTTCAACTGCCCACCCAGACGATCGGCATCGATGGCGACCAGCAGCAGACCAGTCTGTCCCTTGAAGTGGCGGGCTACGGTTTCGCGCACCTGGCTTGCGGTGGAGAAATGAATAAAGCCATCCGTCAGATCGACAGGCGCGCCCTCGAAACGGCCGGATTGTTCGGCGCTTACCCAAAGGGGTTCTGGCACGATCTTATAGATGACATGACTCATTGCGATGATCCGGCTGTGTCCTAGCTTATACCCTGCGCTTTGCCGCAAACGGGCGCACTTGTCCATCGCATCGGTCGCATTACTCGCAAATGCGATATTGGGAGGAAATAGCAATGTCGGCTCGCGCCATCTTTACCACCACCGTTCTGCTTCTCTCCAGCGGTGCCGTCCTGGCGCAAAGTGCTGCGGATCCTGCACGCTTTCAACTGGAGCGGACAGAGAAGGGCTTCATCCGCCTCGACAAGCAAACCGGCGACGTCAGCTTCTGCCGGGAGGAGGCTTCGGGACTGACATGCCGTCTGGCTGCCGACGAGCGAAAGGCCTTCGAGCAGGAACTCGATGCGCTCGACAAGCGCGTCACCCAGTTGGAAACCAAAAGCGCATCCCGCACATCGGGGCTCCCGAGCGACGAGGAGGTCGAAAAATCACTTTCGATCATGGAACGGTTCTTCCAGAGGTTCATGGATATTATCGGCGAACGGCGCGACGAACAGGATTACGATCCCAACCGGACCTGAAACCGCTGGACCCCAAGACCTGCCCCCCTTAAACTTGGGCTTGTTTGATGCTTTTCAGAACGCTAAAATTCGTAACCTGGAAGGCTGGCATGCTCTTGGGAGGGGGTATGGATATGCAAGAACTCACCATCATCATTGCGGATGATCACCCGCTGTTTCGCGGCGCGCTTCGCCAGGCCCTCAATACGGTGGCCGAGCAGCCCCACATCATTGAGGCCGGAACCTTCGAGGACGCTCGAAAGGCAGTGCGAAGTCAGCTGGAAGCGGATCTTATGTTGTTGGATCTTGCCATGCCGGGTGTTAGCGGCTTCTCAGGGCTGATGTCCATGCGGGCAGAGTTCAGCAGCCTGCCTATCGTAATTGTCTCGGCGACGGATGACGGCGCGACGGTGCGGCGCGCCATGGAACTCGGCGCGTCGGGCTTCATTTCCAAATCTTCAGGACTGGAGGATATTCGCAGCGCCATCGAAGCCGTTCTGGCCGGCGACGTCTGGTTCCCATCACAGGGTGAGCGGGATACCGAAGAAGATCCGGCCGTCGTGGAACTGATCGAGCGATTGAAGACCCTGACACCACAGCAGACGCGCGTGCTATCCATGCTCGCCGAAGGGCTGCTCAACAAACAGATCGCCTACGAACTCGGCGTTTCCGAAGCAACGATCAAGGCACATGTTTCAGCTATCCTTTTGAAGCTCAACGTCGATAGCCGAACCCAGGCGGTGATCAAGCTTGGCAAGGTCAACATGGCGATGGTTGCTTGAGTGCTTTTTAAGAAAAGGATTTTATTCCTTTTTTTCTTTACGTCCGACGAAATATTGGCTAAAGCTCCATGAAACTTCCGGGCGTGGAAGTGTTTAATCGTGTGCGGGGCGGTGACGCCCTGAGACGAGAACACCTCCAGATTGCGCGGAGCTTCAGCCCTATGCTGCGTCACCGAATGTACTCTGTTTCGGGATCCGTAGCATTGATCGGAACTGTTTTATCCAGTTGTTGGAATACAGGCGAACTGCCACGGGGCATTCGACCGGATCGCACGAAAGAGGCGGATATGAGTGAGACAAGTCGCGAAGCCATTTCCATCTTGCAGGCCGTCCAGACTGAGCAGGTTGGCAAGGCAAGCGCTTTGTCCCGGTCCGCCCTGTCACATGGCGGGATATGGCAGGCAATCGATACGCTTGCCGAGAAGCACAAACTTTCGGCATCGGGCCTTGCCCGTCGGGCGGGACTTGATCCCACATCTTTCAACAAGTCGAAGCGCCTGGGTCCGGATGGACGGGAGCGCTGGCCATCCACGGAATCCATTTCCAAGGTTTTGGAAGCCACAGGCGCATCTCTGGATGAATTCCTGGGCTATCTGGCGCCGACTGGTACTCCACGTATGCCTGACGGAGTTTTTCTGCCGCAAATGAGCTCCATCCCCCTGCTCGGCTTTGCCCAGGCTGGAGCCGGAGGTTTCTTTGACGATGGGGGCTTTCCTGCCGGTCAAGGGTGGGATGTGGTGGAGTTTCCCGCCGCTGTTTCGAAGCACAACAATGTCTATGCTCTCGAAGTTCAGGGCGATTCCATGCTGCCACTCTATCGAGACGGTGATCGGCTGATCGTAGAGCCCGGTGCGCAGGTTCGGAAGGGAGACCGGGTTGTCGTCAAGACACGCGAAGGTGAGGTGATGGCGAAGGTTCTTGCACGGCAGAGTGCGCGCTCAATTGAGCTTTCCTCGCTTAATCCCGACCATCCTAACCGCAGTTTTGCAGTCGAGGATGTCGATTGGATCGCCCGTATCATCTGGGCCAGCCAGTGAGGCGAGCCGCTCAATGAAAAGATAAGCGTCTCAATAGAAGCCATTGGGGAAGTAGCGAAGATAGATTTCCTGCAGGCGCCCTTTTGCTGCCAGTTGCGCCAGAGCATAGTCGACGGCGGCCGTCAGTTGGACCGCATTTCCCTTGCGAAGCATGACCGCGAACCCCTCGCCCAGATAATGCTGAGACAGGTAGGGGCCATCCAGCAGAACGCAGCACTTTTCTGCGGCCGGACTGGCGACCCAGAAGGGGACTCTCACGCCATCTGCGAGGATTGCATCGACTTTGCCTTCCTTGAGTGAAGAGAACAATTCTTCCTGTCCGTTCACAGGTACGGCTACGAGTTTTGGGAAAAATGTTCCAAGCATTTTCTCGTGCGCAGTATTGGCGATAACGCCAACTTTCCGTCCTGCCAAAGCTTCTCCTGCCCGGCCAGACAAACCGAGTTTGCCTTGCACAGCGAACCGGGCTGGCAGAAACAAATACGGCCTGGAGAAAGAAAACTTCTGCCGCAAGCCGGACGTTATCGCAATTCCAGACATTATGGCTTCACCGTTTCCGGCCTCCAGCGCCCCCTCCAGATCTGTGTAGGGCAAAGCCTGAACCTGACATTTTGCCTCTATGTTCAGCTCTCTACACACCTCCCTGATCACATCTACGTGATAACCGGCTAGTCGTCCGGTCTGATCGACGAAGTTGAACGGGGGAAAATCAGACGTCGTTAATACGCGAAAACGAGCCAGGTTTGACAAATTGGGCTTGGTTAAACGTTCATTCGGGTCCGATAGGACAGGTACGCCACCCGAGCTCTCCGCCGCCTGGGCTACTTGAACATAAAGTATTGAAATAATTGATAAAATAAGAAAAAATGCAACTCTAAATCCAGGCTTTATTTCTTGAATAAAACTCATTAGTTGCAATCCTGTGATCCATAACGAAGTATCGGCAACGGCCTATCGCGGTGTACCAGCTTGACCGTTTCGGGGGAATATCCAGAGGACATTCTTGACTGCAGGATAGCTGGGGGCTCGCAACATGAGCCTTCGCCCGCACGCAAGAGAGAACTGCTGCCGGACGACCTAGATGAGGCAGGGGCTCTTCGGCTGCTGGGTGTTTCTCGTACACTTATCAGCAGGCTGTCACGACAGGCGGCGATAAATCAATCCTCGCTTGAGGAGGAGTTGCTGGCGACCCGGCATGTTGACGAAGAACGGCATTTCGCAGCCATGGCTGAAATGCTCGGACTGCCGTTTACGGCGAAGATCAACGGAGACAATGTTCAGGATCTCCCGCGACTGGACAGTCAGCTTCAATACCCCACTCAAGTGCGGGTTATCGAACGGCATCGCGCCCCTAAGGTTGCTATCGTTCCGCAGGCTGCGAGGCTCGGCGCCACTGCGGAACTCCTCAGAAAACTTCCGGATCTTCGTCAGACCTTGATCGTCACCACGCCGTCCGCCATTCGCAAGGCGGTCTGGACATGCGGAGCAGAACGGCGCGTGCGCTCTGTTGTTTTCCACCTTTTCGAAACTGCGCCTGATGCATCAGCCCGCATTGTCGCTTCCGGCAAACAGGGCTTTCTTGGTGGCGGGATCCTTGCAGCCTTGCTGTTGATCCTGTTGCATGCCCCGGCACTCATGCTGCCGCTGATCCACGTCATTCTTTCTGTCTCCTATCTATTTGCAATCATTCTGCGCATCATGGCTTTGATCCTTTTAAGGAAACAGCCGCCGCCACCACGCCTTATCGACCTCCCCCCTGCCCTTCCTCGCTATTGCGTCATGGTCGCTCTTTACAAAGAGGCAGAAGTCGCAGCACAACTTATCCGCAGTTTGGAGCGGCTTGAATGGCCAAGCTCCCGGCTGGATATCAAGCTCGTTTGTGAGGCTGACGATCTCGACACGCTCACCGCCCTCAAGCAATTCCGGCTGCCGCCGAATTTCGAGATCGTTGAAGTACCACCCTGTGCTCCCCGAACAAAGCCGAAAGCGCTGAGTTATGCCTTGGCTGGAGTTCGCTGTGAATACCTGACCATCTACGATGCGGAAGACAGACCGCACCCCAAGCAATTGCTTGAGGCATATACCCGGTTTCTTGCGGCACCTCCCGACGTCGCCTGCCTCCAATCGCCTCTCGTTATCGGCAATCCGGAGAAGAGCTCTGTCAGTGCCTTGTTTGCACTCGAATATGCTGCTCTTTTCCGCGGTCTTCTGCCCATGCTGGCCCGGTTCAGACTGCCGCTGCCACTTGGGGGGACATCCAATCATTTCAAAACCGATGTCCTACGCGAGGTTGGAGCCTGGGACCCCTTCAACGTGACAGAAGATGCGGATCTCGGAATGCGGCTGTTTCGCCACGGATATCGGGCTGAAACCCTGCGTTATCAGACTGTCGAGGATGCGCCCGTGAATTACAATATCTGGCTCGGCCAACGTGTTCGCTGGTTCAAGGGATGGTTCCAAACCTGGCTCGTGATCATGCGCAACCCGGGCAAGGCGACACACGAGTTGGGTTTTCCAGCCATGCTGACATTCCAGCTCATGATTGGCGGCATGCTGCTCTCAGCCTTGATGCACCCCCTCACGCCTGTTCTCCTCATAACGATCCTCTACAGGGTCTTTATCGATGTTGACGGCAGTTCGAGCTTCACAACTCGTGCTCTGGTCGTGCTGGATCTCTTCAATGTCTTTGGCAGCTACGCCGTGTTCCTCCTGCTTGGGCTGAAGTGCATGGTCGCAGAAGAAAAGCGGAGGGTGGGATGGCGGTGGCTGGCTCTTCCCTACTATTGGCTGATGGTGTCGAGGGCCGCCTGGCGCGCCGCGAATGAACTGCGGACCCGCCCATTCTTCTGGCACAAGACGCCTCACAGGCCACGTGATGATACCACAATGCCGGATGGATGATTGCGTCGGCTGGATTTGGAGCGGGTGAAGGGAATCGAACCCTCGTATTCAGCTTGGGAAGCTGCTGCTCTACCATTGAGCTACACCCGCATTCTGGATTCGAGAACTAGCATCGGCGTCTTGCGCCATCAAGCAAAAATGCGTCTTTGTGCCAGCCCGCTTCGCCCTGAAGCCTATAGCTTGAAATGCTTGGAGAGCTTGAGACCCTGCGCCTGATAGTTGGAACCGAGACCGGTGCCGTAAAGGCCTTGCGGCCGTTCGAGCATGTGCTCGTACACCAGACGTCCGACAATCTGCCCATGCTCCAGAATGAACGGAACCTCGTGGCTGCGCACTTCCAGGACTGCACGACTGCCTGAGCCACCTGCAGCAGCATGGCCAAACCCCGGATCGAAGAAACCGGCATAATGCACGCGAAACTCTCCCACGAGCGGATCGTAAGGAGTCATCTCGGCAGCATATGCGGGCGGAACATGAACTGCCTCGCGCGAAACCAGGATATAGAACTCATCCGGATCGAGAATCAGTTCGTTGCGTCCTCGGCTGTAGATCGGCTCCCAGAAATCCAGAACCTCGTGCTGAGCTTTTCTGTCGACATCGATGACAGAGGTGTGATGTTTGCCTCTATAGCCAATCAAGCCTTCGGGACCGGTTCCCTTCAAATCGATGGAGAGCGCAATGCCGCCGCCGGAGACATTGGGTGTTTCGCTTGCGACTAGCGTTTCGGCCGCGTGCAGTTCCAGAAGATCCGCCTCGCTCAACAGCGCATTGCCCACTCTGAAGCGGATCTGCGAAAGCCGTGAGCCACGGCGGACAATGACAGGGAAAGTGCGCGGCGAGATCTCCAGATAGAGAGGGCCACTGTAACCGGCGGGAATCTTGTCGAATTCCTGGGCGTGATCGACCATCACGCGCGTGAAGATATCGAGCCTTCCCGTCGAGCTTTTCGGATTGGTGGACGCAGACAGTTCCGCAGGCAGATCAAGGCTTTCCATCAGCGGCACGATGTAGACGCAGCCTGTCTCAAGCACAGCGCCATGTTCCAGATCGATCTCATGCAGTGTCAGCCGGTCGAGCTTGCTTGCAACCGTGCTGCTGCGGCCCGGCATGAAGCTGGCGCGCACCCGCAGGGCCTTGGAGCCCAGTCGAAGATCGAGGCTTGCCGGCTGGATCTGGTCACCATCCAGTGGCGCCTCGGATTTCAATTGACCCTCGGCGAAGAGTGCCTTGATCGCACGATCTGCCAGAATACCCGCTGTACGTTCCATAAACTCTATCCTTCAATCGCGCGACAAAAGCAAAAGCAGGGAATTGACGCAAGCTCTGCTTGGGCGTAAGGCATGCTTATCCCGTGGTGATTTGGCCGGTCGGCTTGCAGCCACGTTAAACAAGTGGCTAAAGGACCGGGTGCGAACCGGTCTCATTGCGACCGGTTTTTTTGTTTTGAAGTGGTAACACGACATGAGCAAGACCTGGCGCCCAGCAACGAAGCTCGTCCATGAAGGCACGTTGCGCTCCCCTTACGGCGAAACTTCCGAAGCGATTTTCCTGACTCAAGGCTTTGTATACGAGAGCTCCGCCTCCGCCGAAGCCCGGTTCAAAGGCGAGACCGACGGCTTCATCTACGCGCGCTACGGCAGCCCGACAAACGATATGTTCGAAAAGCGCATGATTGCGTTGGAAGGCGCAGAAGATGCTCGCGCCACCGCATCCGGCATGGCTGCCGTGGCCGCCGCCATTCTTTGTCAGGTGAAGGCTGGCGATCATATCGTCGCGGCACGCGCACTTTTCGGATCCTGCCGCTACATCGTCGAAACACTGGCACCAAAATACAATGTGGAGTGCACGCTGGTCGATGGCCGTGACATCAAGAACTGGGAGGCGGCAGTCCGCCCCAACACCAAGGTTTTCTTCCTCGAGAGCCCAACGAACCCAACGCTTGAAGTGGTGGACATTGCCGCGGTTGCCGCACTCGCCAACCAGATTGGCGTCAAGGTTGTCGTCGACAACGTATTCGCGACCCCCCTCTTTCAGAAGCCGCTGGAACTTGGCGCTCATATCGTCGTCTATTCGGCGACCAAACACATTGATGGTCAGGGCCGCTGCCTCGGCGGTATCGTGCTTTCCGACAAGCAGTGGATTGACGAAAACCTGCACGACTATTTCCGCCATACCGGTCCGGCCATGTCCCCCTTCAACGCCTGGACATTGTTGAAGGGCCTCGAAACCTTGCCGCTGCGCGTGAAGCAGCAGACGGAAAATGCCGCCAAGATTGCCGATTTCCTGGCGGACCAGACCAAGGTTGCCAAGGTCATCTATCCAGGACGCAAGGACCATCCGCAGGCGGATATCATCGCCAAGCAGATGATGGGCGGCTCAACGCTGGTCTGCTTCGAACTGAAGGGCGGCAAGGAGGCGGCATTCGCGCTTCAGGATGCCCTGAAGGTCGTTCGTATCTCGAACAACCTCGGCGACGCGAAAAGCCTGATTACCCATCCTGCAACAACGACGCACAAAAACCTTTCGGAAGAAGGCCGTGCGGAGGCGGGTATCACCGGCGGCACCTTGCGGCTTTCCTGCGGTATCGAGGATGCCGAGGATCTGATCGACGATCTGTCTCAGGCGATTGCCAAGATCGGCGGCTGACCAGCTACTCGACAGACACAGCGGACTGCAATGCTGTTTCATGCAGATCCGCTGTGTTTAGCCGGTCCATCAAAGAGCCTTAAATCGATGTTTACCTTGACAATTAGCATTAACCGCTGAAACTCCATGTTTTTGCTGGAAGATTTCCGCGGCTTTCTTGACCCTGCCCGCAAGCTGTACGATATCCGTACATCGAGGCAGTGAGGTGTCGCCCCTATGTATCGCGCACGGACGAAGGATATCGAAGTCGAAGTGGAGCCCTACTATCTGGAGGAGCAATCCGATCCGGAAGATGGCCGCTACGTCTGGGGATACCGTATCGTTATTGCCAATCATTCGGATACGACGGTCCAGCTAATCCATCGCTACTGGCACATCACGGATGAAAACGGGCTCGTGGATGAAGTAGAAGGCGCTGGAGTGGTCGGCGAACAGCCGCGCCTGGAACCCGGCGATACCTATGAATATTGTTCCGGCTGCCCGCTCGATACGCCATCCGGCATCATGTTTGGTCACTATCAGATGCAGACGGATGACGGCCGCACCTTCATCGTAGACATTCCAGCATTCTCTCTGGATTCGCCGGGCCTGCTGCGCATACTGAACTGACCGCAAGTGGATAGGAAGACGGCATTGATCACCGTCTTCCTTCTCAGCGTCAGTCAGCCGGTTTGATCTCGGCTATCGGATACCGATATGTCGTCGAGCAGAACTCACAAGTCACGGCGATCTCGCCATTATCCTGACTTGCCTCGACTTCCTCCGCAGAAAATCCTGCCAAGACATCCTTGATCTTGTCACGCGAACAGCTGCAGCGATCCAGAACCGACTGCGGCTCATAGATCCTCACGCCACGTTCGTGAAACAACCGGTACAACAGGCGCTCTATACCGACCTGCGGATCCGTCAGTTCATCGGTATCAACAGTCGAAACCAGCATGCTGGCTTCCGACCAGGCATCATCCTCAGCCAGGTCGTACTCACGCTCGTCCCCGTCGCCGCCATGGAGATCCGGCTGGCGCATCCGCTCTGGAGCATCCGGCAGAAACTGCGCCAGCACGCCGCCAGCACGCCAGTTATGGCGAGGTTTACCGCTTTCGTCCCGATCAAAGAGCTCGGCTACGCCCAGTCGCACTTTTGTCGGAATCTGCTCGGACTGACGGAAATAGACGCCCGCAATCTCTTCGAGCGAAGAACCATCGAGCGGCACGATGCCCTGGTAAGGCTGCATTCCGCGGCCCTGGTCGATCGTGAAAGCCAGTACGCCCTCACCCAGCAACTCAGGCGGGGATATCCGCCCTGCCTTGACTGACACCGCCAGCGCATCCTCATCGAAACGTGCATAGGCGCGCATGTTCTGCGGGCTCGTGAAATCCGCGACCAGCAGATCGACCGGACCGCTACCCTTTGTCTGGACCGTGAAGCGGCCTTCGAACTTCAGCGAGGTGCCGATCAGCGCCGTCAGAACGATGGCTTCCGCCAGCAATCTTGCAACGGGAGCCGGATAGTCATGGCGTCCAAGAATCTGATTGAGTATAGGTCCCAACTGAACCGCCCGGCCACGGACATCCAGCCCTTCAACCTGAAAGGGCACGACCTTGTCGTCTCCTGCGAAATGCAGTTCATTCAAATCGACGGTGGCTTCAGCCATAAGTCACTCCTTCGCGCCGGAGCCATCCATTTCGCACATAACCCGGTCAAGCGGAACCGCTGAACCGGGGGAAACAGGCCGACGATGTTGTGTTGTTACACCTGCGCATAAGGCAGATGCCCATTGGAAAGCCGAGAGATGGGGATGACGTTCCTTCAAGTCAAGCCGACCAGGAGAGCCGGGTTGAACCGTCGTAAATCCCGTCCAGACCGAAGGTCGCTCAGAGAGCACCCAGGCACCAGGCTAGAATGGACTTCTGCGCATGGAGGCGGTTTTCCGCTTCGTCGAAAACAACGGACTGCGGACCGTCGATAACCTCGTCCGTCACCTCCTCGCCGCGGTGGGCCGGAAGGCAATGCATGAAGAGGGCGTCGCTTTTCGCCTTCGACATCAACTGTTCGTTGACCTGGAACGGCTGGAAAATGTTGTGACCACGCGCCTTGTGTTCCTGGTTCATGGACACCCAGGTGTCGGTCACGACCATGTCTGCGCCGCTTACCGCACGCTCTGCCTCATGGCAGAGCATGATCTCGCCGCCATTGTTGCGCGCCCAGTTCAAGTACTTATCCAGCGGCTCAGAGCCCAGTGGAACCGCCATATTCATGCGATATCCAAAGCGGGCAGCTCCCTCGACGAAGGAATGCAGCACGTTGTTACCATCGCCGGTCCAGGCAAATGTCTTGCCGGTGACAGGCCCGCGATGCTCTTCGAAGGTCAAGAGGTCGGCCATGATCTGGCAGGGATGCGTTTCATCCGTCAGGCCGTTGATGACCGGAACAGTGGCATGCTCCGCCAATTCCAGCAAGCGCTTGTGATCTGTCGTGCGGATCATGATCGCATCGACGTAGCGCGAAAGAACCTTTGCGGTGTCGCCGATGGTTTCCGCGCGCCCCAGCTGCATTTCGGTACCGGACAGGAAAAGCGTTTCGCCGCCAAGCTGGCGCATTCCGACATCAAAAGAGACGCGTGTGCGCGTGGACGGCTTTTCAAAGATCATGGCGAGCATCTTGCCCGCGAGCGGCTTGTCCGCAGTTCCTGCCTTCGTCGCCTGTTTGCGCGTGCGTGCATCATCCAGGATAGAACGCAGTTCGTTGGAGGAAACGGCCGAGAAATCGAGAAAATGCTTTGCCATGATGCGATCAATCCATCGGGGCGCCATCCGGCGGCCCTTTTCGTTTCAAAAACCCAGTTTCAAGCTGACTTCTTCAACTGGTCGTGTTGCAGCTTTTCAGCGGCGCGCTCGATACGGGCAATACCTTCCCGCGCCTCTTCGGCTGTTACAACGAGCGGCGGCAGAAGGCGAATGACGTTGTCGCCTGCCGGTACTCCCAGAAGGTGCTCGTCACGCATGGCAGCCGCAAGTTCCCCAGCTGGAACGACGGCCTTGATGCCCAGCATAAGGCCTTCGCCGCGGATCTCTTCGATCACACCCGGAAAGCGATCTTTCAGCGCAGCCAGACCCTGTCGGAAGACAAGGGCAACGTCACGAACGTTCTGCAGGAAGCCTTCCTCCAGGACGACATCAAGCACGGCATTGCCAACTGCCATGGCAAGTGGATTGCCGCCATAGGTCGTTCCATGCACGCCAGGCTTCATGCCGGACGCCGCTTCAGCCGTTGCAAGGCAGGCGCCGAAAGGAAAACCGCCGCCAATGCCCTTGGCGACTGCCATGATGTCTGGCGTCACGCCAGACCACTCATAGGCGAAGAACTTGCCGGTACGCCCGACACCTGTCTGGACTTCATCAAACATGAGCAGGAGACCGTGCTCATCGCACAGATCGCGCAACGTCTTCAGGAACTCCTTCTCGACGACACGAATACCGCCTTCACCCTGAATCGGCTCAATTAGGATGGCGGCAGTGTTCTCGGTAATCGCAGCCTTGAGTGCGTCCAGATTGCCGAAGGGAACCTGGTCGAAGCCCGGCGCCTTTGGTCCAAATCCTTCCAGATACTTTTCCTGACCACCTGCGGCGATGGTCGCAATCGTACGCCCATGGAATGCGCCCTCGAAGGTGATGATGTGGAATTTCTCCGCCTGTCCCTTTGAGTAGTGATAGCGACGTGCGGTCTTGATGGCGCATTCGAGCGCTTCAGCACCCGAGTTGGTGAAGAACACCTTGTCAGCAAAGGTCGCATCAACCAGACGGCGCGCGAGACGCTCCTGATCCGGAATCTCGTACAGGTTCGACAGATGCCAAACCTTCTCGGCTTGGGACTTGAGCGTCTCAACCAGATGCGGGTTGGAATGACCGCACGATGTGACGGCAACGCCTGCGCCGAAATCGAGATATCGCTCGCCCGTTTCCGTCACGAGCCAGACGCCCTCACCGCGCACGAAGCGCAACGGAGCCCTTGCAAACGTGTCGAAAAGCGCGGCTTCAGCCATGGCGACGTCACTCCTTGCGGCAATTAATCCAACCGGCAGCGGCACTCGCCACCAAAAATCAAAATGCCGCCCCAGCGGACGGCGTGCGCACTATCCGCATTTAGCCGCCCCCTGTCAACAAAAGGCTTGATTCACAGCGCAAAATGGCGGCAAAAGCCGCTTGACTGACGCTAAACTCTCTGTGGCAAAAATGACTCGCCTTTCAAGCAAGTTGGGGAAAACCCGGAAATCGATTCGCAGCGATTCCGCCGACTCTTGTCAGCGAGTCCGGCGCCCATTAGGTTAATCATCAATTACTAGACTGCATGCGGCGGAACTAGTCACCAAAAGTATAGATATAGTATGCGCGGCGAATTACTTTCGCCGTAACGGTGAGAGATTCTGTCTTCTAATGCGTGCTCAAGGCGGAGAGACTGCATGAACTGGACAGACGAACGCGTCGAGAAGTTGAAACGGCTATGGGCCGAAGGCCTGAGCGCGAGCCAGATTGCCGCACAGCTGGGTGGCGTCAGCCGCAATGCCGTGATCGGCAAGGTCCACCGCCTCAATCTTCCTGGTCGTGTGAAGGCAGGCGGACCGACCACCCAGACCCGCGCTCCAAAGCGCCCCGCAGTACCGCCGGCAGCGCGGCCCGCCACATTTACTGCACGGCCAGCGTCTACTCCCGCAGCGGCAAACCGCTCAGTTTCGCGTCCGGCCAACATCATTTCCTCGACGGACAACAGGGACATCACCGTCCTTGAGCCGACCGAACTGGTGCCGGTCAACGATCGTGCAATGCCCGAGGCGCGTCGCCTGGTCCTGACCGAGTTGACCGAACGCACCTGCAAGTGGCCGGTTGGCGACCCGCTGAAGGACGACTTCCATTTCTGCGGCGCAGAAGCTTGCGATGGCTCGCCCTACTGCAAGTACCATGCGCGCATGGCCTACCAGCCAGTTAACGAGCGTCGCAAGGCAGCCAATGCCGTTTCCCGTGGCTGATCGCCAAACATAATCCGGGCTTCCGAAGAACGGGCCGCGCGCCCGTTTTTTTTGTACCTTGTCCTTGGGCCACAAACAACCCGGCTTTCGCCGGGCCTGTTCGTCTCGATCCTGGAGAGCCTATCAGGATTCCATAGAGTAGCCGGCACCGCGAACCGTGCGAATGACATCCTGCATATTCGAGAAATTCAGGGCCTTGCGCAGGCGCCCGACATGCACATCCACTGTTCTCTCATCCACATAGATGTCATGACCCCAGACGCCGTCAAGCAACTGCGATCGTGAAAAGACACGTCCCGGCGAGGCCATCAGGAATTCCAGCAGGCGAAACTCCGTCGGACCCAACCGCACTTCTCGGCTCTTGCGGTGAACGCGATGCGTCTCCCGATCCAGTTCGATATCACCGCATTTCAGGACGCTGGACAAGACTTCAGGCTTTGCGCGGCGCAGCATGGCTTTGACGCGGGCCATGAGTTCCGGCGTCGAAAAGGGCTTCACGACGTAATCGTCGGCACCGGTTGCGAGGCCACGCACGCGCTCGTTTTCCTCGCCGCGCGCCGTCAGCATGATGATCGGCAGGCGTTCGGTTTCGGCCCGCATGCGCAGCCGGCGGCAGAGCTCGATACCGGACACGCCAGGAAGCATCCAATCCAGGATCAAAAGGTCCGGAACACGTTCTTGCAAACGGATTTCGGCTTCGTCACCCCGCAGGATGGTTTCGACCTCATAGCCCTCAGACTCAAGATTGTAGCGAAGGAGAACGCTGAGCGCCTCCTCGTCTTCGACAACCGCAACTTTCGGCTGCATGGCAAATCACTCCGTTCCGGCTTACTCGACGACAGCGCCCAATGTGTTGGAGCTATCATCCTTGGGACGTTCTCCCTGTGGCTGTGCACCGGTCGCGATGTAATAGATCGTTTCGGCGATGTTGGTCGCATGGTCGCCAATGCGCTCAATGTTCTTCGCGCAGAACAGAAGATGCGTGCAGGTGGTAATGTTGCGGGGATCTTCCATCATATAGGTCAAAAGCTCGCGAAATAGCGAGGTGTACATGGCATCGATCTCTTCGTCGCGCTGACGGATCGCTTCAGCCTTTTGCGCTGAACGGTTGGCAAACACATCCAGAACTTCCTTGAGTTGAACCAGCGACAGTTCGGAAAGATGCTCCAGCCCGCGCGCCAGCTTACGTGGAACGCCAGTGCCCTGAACGGCAATCACACGCTTGGCGTTGTTCTTGCCAAGGTCGCCGACGCGCTCAAGATCAGCCGCGATCCGAAGCGTACCGATGATTTCACGCAGGTCCGCCGCCATCGGCTGGCGCTTGGCAATCGTGACGATGGCCTTTTCCTGAATTTCGCGCTCGGCATTGTCCAGGATTACGTCGTCGGAAATGACCTTCTGAGCGAGCGCACTATCGCCGTTCACCAAAGCGTGCACGGCATCGGCGCACATTTGTTCGGCCAACCCGCCCATTTCCGAAATGCGTCGATTCAGATACTTCAGCTCTTCATCAAAGGCTGACATGATATGCGATGACATGGAATTTTCCTCGGATCTGGAGTGTCAGGGACGAACAGGATCTGGTGGGCTCAGCCGAAGCGGCCCATGATGTAGTCCTGCGTGCGCTGGTCATCCGGGTTGGTGAACATCTTGTCGGTATCATTTTCCTCCACAAGCTGCCCGAGGTGGAACATGGCGGTACGCTGTGATACGCGCGCCGCCTGCTGCATCGAATGCGTCACGATGACGATCGTATAATTGCTGCGCAACTCGTGGATCAGTTCTTCCACCTTGGCCGTGGCAATCGGGTCGAGTGCCGAGCATGGCTCGTCCATCAGGATCACTTCAGGCGATACGGCAATGGCACGGGCAATGCAAAGGCGCTGCTGCTGGCCGCCGGAAAGTCCGGTGCCGGATTCCTGCAGGCGATCCTTCACTTCGTTCCACAAGCCGGCGCGCTGGAGGCTCGCCTCAACGATCTGGTCCATATCGGCTTTTGACCGGGCAAGGCCATGGATCCGAGGACCGTAGGAAATGTTTTCGTAGATCGATTTCGGGAACGGGTTCGGCTTCTGGAACACCATGCCGACGCGTGCGCGCAATTCCACCACATCGATCGAGGGGTCATAGATATCATCGCCATCCAGCGTAATCCGGCCCGTCACCCGGCAGTTATCGATCGTGTCATTCATGCGGTTCAGTGTCCGCAGGAAAGTCGACTTGCCACATCCCGACGGTCCGATCAGCGCCGTTACCGTGTTCTGCCGCACATTCAGGTTCACGTCGAACAGGGCCCGCTTTTCCCCGTAATAGACGGAGACGTCCTTGCCGATCATCTTGTAGGAAAGGTCATTCATTCTCTGATCCAGCGCCTTTTCAACTGCTGCTTCGGTCATCATGTTCATAGAACCGTCTCCTTGGCTACCAGCGCCGCTCGAACCGGCGCCGCAAGAGGATCGCGCCGACATTCATGACAATGAGGAAGAGGAGCAGAATGATGATTGCTCCGGATGTGCGTTCGACAAAGGCGCGTTCCGCCTCGTTCGCCCACATGTAGATCTGCACCGGCAGCGCCGTCGAGGGATCCATCGGGGTCGTCGGGAAGTTGGCCACGAAGGCGACCATACCGATCAGAAGCAGAGGCGCAGTCTCACCCAGGGCATGCGCCAGGCCGATGATCGTACCTGTCAGGATGCCCGGCATGGCAAGCGGCAAGACATGGTGGAAAATGGTCTGCATCTTGGAAGCGCCAAGGCCGAGTGCCGCTGCACGGATCGAGGGCGGGACCGCCTTCAGCGCAGCACGGGTCGCAATGATGATGGTCGGAAGCGTCATCAATGTCAGAACGAAACCACCAACCAGCGAGGCCGAACGCGGCAGGCCCATGAAGTTGATGAATACCGCAAGGCCCAGCAGACCGTAGACGATGGATGGCACCGCTGCGAGATTGTTGATGTTCACCTCGATCAGGTCCGTGAAGCGGTTCTTGGGCGCGAACTCTTCAAGATAGATGGAGGCCGCAACGCCGATGGGCAGCGAGAGCACCAGCACGATCAGCATCATGTAGAACGAGCCGATGAGCGCCACACCGACACCCGCTGCCTCCGGACGGCTCGATGCACCGTTGAAGAAGATGCCGGTATTGAAGTGCTTCGCCAGAGCCCCTGCTTCCGCGAGCTTGTTCATCCAGCCGACCTGCTGGTCTGAGACTTTGCGATTTTCCTGCGGGACGGACAGATTGATCTGGCCCTTGAAGGCGGAGTCAATGTCACCGGCCGCGAGCAGCGTGACAGTCTTGGTCTTGCCGATGATCGATGGATCCGCGACGACCATGTCACGCAACTGGCTGCGCACGCCGTCCGACAGCATCTGGCCCAGTTCCTTCTGCTTGGCTCTGTCGTTCTGGGCGACACCAAGAGCGTTGGCCAGAGCATTGCGGGCCAGGACAGGATAATTGGCGGTCAGCAGGACCTGCGGATTGCTGGCGCGCTGGTTCTGAGGATCGATGATCTTTTCCGAAAATTCGACTGCGAGCGTGACACCTGTCTGTTGAAAGGCGGTGTAGCCCTTGGAAACAACCGACCACAACAGGACGAAGAGGAAGATCAGGCCGAAGGACAGCGCGGCAATGCCATAGGCGCGGAACCGACGCTCAGCTGCATAGCGCTTCTTCAGTCCAATATCGCGACGCGGTGTGCGTGCCCCTGGAACAGTGGCCGTGGGTGTGACGACCTGGCTCATTCATACTGCTCCCGATATTTGCGCACGATGTAGAGCGCGTAGATGTTGAGGCATAGCGTGATGATAAACAGCGTGATGCCGAGTGCGAAGGCGACGAGCGTTTGCGGCGAGGTGAATTCCAGGTCTCCCGTCAGCTGGCTCACGATCTTGACGGTCACAGTTGTCATCGGCTCGAACGGGTTCAACTGGATCCGGGCAGCGACACCGGCGGCGAGGACCACGATCATGGTTTCACCGATGGCGCGCGATGCCGTCATCAAAATGGCGCCGACGATACCGGGCAGCGCTGCGGGCAGCACGACACGCTTAATCGTTTCAGACCGTGTCGCACCCAGACCGAGAGAACCGTCCCGGAGTGCGCGTGGCACGGCTGTGATGATGTCGTCGGACAGGGAAGAAACGTAGGGAATCAACATGATGCCCATGACAAAACCGGCTGTCAGGACACTTTGCGCCTGGATGAAGTTCGAATAGTCGCCCGTTGCAAGCCCGTGGATTTGCGAGGAAATATCACGCAGAAAAGGTCCGACAGTCGTCAACGCGAAGAAGCCGTAGACGATGGTCGGGATACCGGCCAGCACTTCCAGGAGCGGCTTGGTGATGGAGCGAACGCGCTGCGAGGCATATTCCGACATGTAGATTGCCGCGAACAGGCCGATCGGCACTGCAAACAACATGGCGACGAAACCGATATAGAGCGTGCCGAGCAGAAGTGGGATCAGGCCGAACTGGCCTTCCGATGCCGTCGCGCCCGCTGCTGCGAAGCGGGGATCCCAGACCGTTCCGAAGAAGAACTCATGAGCCGGAACGCGGGCAAAAAAGTGTGTGGCCTCCGTCAGCATCGATGCAATGATGCCGACGGTTGTCAGGATCGCGATGGATGAGGCGACAACGAGGCTGGCCAGGATAACGGACTCGACACGGTTGCGGGCGCGGAACCTTGGCGCAATGAGCCGATAGGCTAGTGCAGCACCGCCAACTGCGACAAGCAAAACAGCTATGTTGCGCAGCAGATTGCTCCGCGCATTCATTGTGTTCAGATCGTTCGCGGCCTTGATCATGTAGGCTTCCGGGTCGCCTGCAATGGCAACACCACGCGCACCCATGAGATTGCGCAGATCTGCCGGATTGCGCTCGGCCTGGGCCGCTTCTTCGGCAGACAGCGCGCGCATTCCCCGCGCAATGCCTTCGATCATGCCGAAGGACAGACCCTGGCTTGCCTGCGACTGGGCCTTGACCTCAGCCGGGAACTCACTGCGAATACTGGAATTGATGATGGCTGGCGCGGCAACAAGCCAAACGCCAAGCAGCAGAGCCGCCGGAAGTGCGGACCAGATGGCGACAAAACTGCCATAGTAGCCGGGCCGCGAATGCATGCTGGAGGAACGTCCGCCTGAGAGCGAAAGCGCACGACGGCTTCCGGCCAGATAGCCGATCATTGCAATTGCCGCTGTTATCAACAGAAGCGTGGAAGTTGTCATAAGATCCCCCGGCTTGCGCCCCAGCGGCTACAGCTCAGTCGAGCGCCGCGCGCCTCACGTTGAGAGGCCGTACAGAATTCCGGTTAACAGGATACTGAGCCTTCAGAAAAGCCCGTCCGAAGAAATGGAGCCAGTCCCGCCATGAAAGCTGGCTGGCAGAGGGCTGGCGGTCGATCCGCCAGCCCCCGTGACCTGATTACATGGTTTTGCCGGCAGCGAAATCCTTGCGTACCTGCTCGCGCTGCGCATCAGGAGCGGCAACGAGGCCGTATTCTGCCAGCGGGGAATCAGGGCCGACCATTGCGTCGGAGGTGAAGAACTCAACATATTCCTTAAGGCCCGGGATCACGCCCAGATGCGCCTTTTTGACGTAGAAGAACAGCGGACGGGATACCGGATATTTGCCGGAGGAGATGGTTTCAGTCGACGGAACAACCCCCTCAACCGTTGCAACCTTTAGCTTGTCCATGTTGTTTTCATAGAATGCGAGACCGAATACGCCGAGGCCGGTCTTGTTGGCCGAGATACGGGCCAGCGTTTCCGTGTAGTCGCCGTCGATATCAACAGCCACGCCGTCCTTGCGGATTGCCACGCACTTGGCAGCTGCCTGCTTGGCATCGGTGATTGCAGCCTTGATGACATCGGCAGCGCCAGCTTTCTTGCAGCCTTCAGCCATGATCTTCTCTTCGAAGACTTCGCGCGTGCCGTGCTTGGAGCCCGGAATGTAAGCGGCGATCGGGCCCTTCGGCAGCGTCGGGTTGATGTCGGACCAGTTCTTGTAAGGATTGGCGACGAGCTTGCCATCGACCACGACTTCCGCTGCGAGAGCCTTGTAGAGGTCCTTCGGCTCGATCTTCATGTCGCCATTGCCGGAGTCGGCTGCGAATACGATGCCATCGTAACCGATGCGAACTTCCTGAATTTCGGTAACGCCAGCGGCCTTGCAGGCTTCAACTTCGCTCTTGTTGATCGGACGCGAAGAGTTCGCGATGTCGATTGTCGCTTCACCAACGCCCTTGCAGAATTCCTTGAGGCCGGCACCCGAACCGCCAGACTCGACGACAGGCGTCTTGAAGTTGGTGAAGGTTTCGCCAAAGGTCTCGGCAACAATCTTGGCGTAGGGAAGAACAGTGGAGGAGCCAGCGATCTGGATCTGGTCGCGCGCGGAGGCTGCACCGGCGAATGCAACGGAAGCAACCAAAGCAGCTGCGGTAAGTTTCAGAACGGTCATAATCATCTCCCGATAGGGGCCCGATAGGGGGTTTGAATGGACGCTGCCTTCTGCTGGCTCTTACTTGGCCAGCACTTCGGCGTGCCTCTCTTAGCTGCCGGAGCACAATCCTTTTATGTCAGTTCAATGAAACATTTATGACAGATTAAGTATATGAATTTTATATATTTTTTTATCCAATGACCTGAGGTATCATGAAAGCATCGTCAAAATCGGACGGTAAACTCAGTCCCCTTGCCCAGTTCCGACCTGACGATCAGACGAGCACGATGTCGGGTAAGGATGTGCTTGACGATTGCGAGACCAAGGCCCGTGCCTTTTTTGGATCGGCTGTCGGCGACGCTCACGCGGTAAAAACGCTCCGTCAAGCGAGGAACATGCTCCGCCGGAATACCGGGCCCGCGGTCGATTACACCGAATTCGACGCGTTCGTTCTCGTCTCGCCGCAGATAGACATCAATGATCTTCCCGTCCTGACCGTATTTGCAGGCATTTTCCACAAGGTTCTCGATGACCTGTACGAGTTCGTCGCGATCGCCCGTCACTTCCACGTTTCCATCAGGGATCTCGAGACGCATCTCTACGCCGAGATCCTCCGCAAGTGGCGCCAGCGTATCACAAACATGTTTGACCAAGGGTACTAAATCGATGCACTTTTCCGGAGCGATGTGGGATTTTACTTCCAGTCGAGAGAGCGAAAGCAGATCGTCAACAAGGCGGCTCATGCGCGTTGCCTGATCCAGCATGATGGCAAGAAAGCGCTCATGCGCTGCCGCGTCACCCTTCGCCGGTCCCTGAAGGGTTTCGATGAAGCCGCGCAAGGATGCCAGAGGCGTGCGCAGTTCGTGGCTCGCATTCGCCACGAAATCCGACCGCATCCGATCAAGGCTCCTGAGATCCGAGACATCCCGGAAGGACAAGGCGTAAAGCCGTCCTGGCAAAGCTTCGATTGCAGGGATCGGCGCGATCCGCGCGATGTAGACGCGCTCGGAGGGAAGACGCTCTGAATGCTCAATCTGGTTCGGAAGGTTCGTGCGCATCGTCTCGCGAACCATGTCCAGAATGCCCGGAGAGCGCAGACGTGCCGAGAGGTGCTGACCACGCGCCAGATCGCCAAAGGCTTTTGATGCTGCCGCGTTAATATACAGGATGTTGCCATCGGCACCGAGCAGGATCACCGGCATGTCGATGGCCTCGAACATGCTTCCAAGTTCAATCGGTGACGGTAGCGCAGGCGTTTCGGAAAGCGCGACAGTCGGTAATTCGACCGGTCTGCTGTCTGCACCCGGAAGTGTGAGAACCGCAAAGAAGAGAAGGATCCAGCTTGTCAGGACAAGTCCGGTCGATACGTGTGCGAGCAGAGCGACAGTTGCCAGAAGCGTTGCCACGGCGATGACGATCCAGCCCTGTCGTAAGCGCTTGCCGATTTCCTCCATCCAGCTCTGCGCCTCCCCGCTCGATCCTATCTCTACCATCAGTCACCTCCCCCGCAACCCGATTGCTGGAGATAGCCGATCCGTATGACAGATATACATTTATACATTGCTGGTTGGCGCGATAAGGAAAAAATTGTTCTAGGACTTGCAAAGCGGATCAAAGAGACAAGACTTCCGTTGAATGTTGGTGTCAGCAATCTGGAGGACAGGCATGGTCGATTCTGAGGGAAGCCGCGCAGTAGAACTGGATATCGGAGGGAAGTTGCGTGTTTTCGATATCGATGATCCAAAACTGCCCGACTGGATCGATGAAGCTGCGCTGACATCCGGCAACTTCCCCTACAAGAAGAAGCTGAAAAGCGAAGACTACGACGATGAGTTGACGGCGTTGCAGATCGAGCTCGTGAAGGCGCAGATCTCCATGCGGCAGACCGGGCAGCGGATCATGGCGCTCTTCGAAGGACGCGATGCGGCCGGCAAAGGTGGCTCGATCTTTTCAATCCACAGTGCGCTCAACCCTCGCTATGCGCGTGTCGTCGCTCTGACCAAGCCTACGGAGACGGAAGCCGGTCAGTGGTATTTCCAGCGCTACGTCACGCATTTCCCGACAAAGGGCGAAATGGTTCTGTTCGACCGATCCTGGTATAACCGGGCTGGCGTCGAGCCGGTCATGGGTTTCTGCTCTCCGGAAGAGCACAAGCATTTTCTGAGAGTGGTTCCGAGCTTCGAGCAACTGATCGTGGACGACAAGATCCACTTCTTCAAATTCTGGCTGAACATCGGGCGGGAAATGCAGCTGAAGCGCTTCCACGACCGCAGGCATAATCCGCTGAAGACCTGGAAACTTTCGCCGATGGATATCGCGGCCCTGACCAAGTGGAAAGACTACACGCAGATGCGCGATCTGATGATCGAGAAAACGCATACCAAATTTGCACCCTGGACCGTTGTCAGAGCCAACGATAAGCGCCGCGCGCGCCTCAACATTATCCGGCATATTCTATTGACGATCGAATATGATGGCAAAGACAAGAAAGCGATTGGCGAAATCGACAACAAGATTCTCAGCTTCGGGGCCGAGGACCTATAGATGCGACCTTAACTATTGGCCTGGAAGCACCCGGATCGAATAGACGACGATCGGCTGGCGGGAGCCAAGAATATCGCTATTGATCAGGATGCGACCGGGTTGCGTTGGAGCCAACGTCTTGTCAAATGTCACGCGAAACAGCGTATCGGAACGTTCCTGCGTCGCCATCACCCGGTGGCGGCTGCAGTTCCCCAGACTCGAGAATTCGCACCGTACAGCAAGCTGCACCGATTGGTCGGCTCCTGCCTGCAGGGTCAGCGCGATTGTCGAGGTCTTGCCCGCCAATTCACGCAGGACTTCGACCGGTACTTCGATCCCGACATCTCCTGCGGCATCCGGCGATGCCGACGTTATGCGCAAAGCCGGTCCATCGGCCATAGCGATGGTTTCTGCCTTGGCCTGCGTTCCAGACGTCACCTTGCCCTTCAGCGTATTACCGTAGATTTCAAGCCAGTCTGCGGAAAACCCCTGCTTCGGGTCCATGGCGTTGGATGGAGCACCAGAGAAATCCTCCTCCCGAACCGATGCCGGAGGATTGGGTACGCTGGTGTCGCGCTCGGCTGCCGTCATGAACAGGCCCGCCGTATAGGCCCACCAGCCCCCCATTGCGATGAAGGTGGAGAAAATGAGATAGATGAAAAGGCGCGATATCAGCCCCCTTTTGCGGCGCTTGCGCTGCTCCCCTGGAACGAGGGGCGCTGTGTCTAAAACAGGCGCAGCCGGCGCAACGGGTCGGCGTTTGCGCTTGAACAATCCCTGTTTCTGTTGCCGGGGCGCAGCCGCCGCGGGGTTGGGTGCGAGCCTGTCTTGGCTCGGCTCAGCGCGCATTGCAGAGAAATCTTCATCTACCTTTTGCGAAACCGAAGGCGATGTCGCCCGATCACGCGTCTGACCGCCAAGGGAGGTTGCTTCCGCCGAATTGGGCGAAGGCATCGGAGCGCCCGGGGCTATATCGAGATAGGGCTCGGCCAGCAGATCGGGAATTGCTTGCGTACTCCTTGCCTCTTCCTCGCTTTCGATCTGGAGGATCAGTTCCTCAAGCCGCGCCTGTTGAGCAACGATGACCTCGGCATCGGTAATGTCCTGCCTTTTAAGGCCAGCATCAAGCGCCTGCCGGGCAGATTGATAAATGCGTGCACGGGTGCTGGGATCGTTGCGATCTGAGCGCGAGAGCGCATTCCGGATTGCCGTTTCCAAACCGCTCACGAAATTTCCTTCTTATCTATCGCACTGGCCTTGCTTTACCTTTCGGTAACCTCTTGCCGCGGGAACTGCAAGCGTCGCCCACCATTCGAATGGTGACTGAGGGCAGGAGCCTTCCGCGGATGATCACCCCACAGCGAAAAAGATACTAGATGATGCTTGAAATCTGTTTTCATTCGCTGTATCAGCCGCTTCACACAGCGAACGGACAGTTCGCCGGGCCGCTTTAGCTCAGTCGGTAGAGCACGTCATTCGTAATGACGGGGTCACGTGTTCGAGTCACGTAAGCGGCACCATTACTCTCCTTTTCCAGAACCACGTGTACCTGCACGGAAATGTGATCAGCGTTGAGCTGGCCGAGATATTTGCAATTTCAGGCTGAGAATCGCTAAATCACCCATCCTAAATACAAACTAGGCGCGGTCAGGACTTGCATTCCAAGTCAAAAGAGCCTTGGCTAGCTGAAAGTTCATAACTTTCTGGCACCGTTGTCTGTGTGTGGTCAGAAATCGACAGGATTGATGAAGAAAGACGTGTTTCAGGTAAAGTTCTGGGGAACGCGAGGCAGCGTTCCGGTCTCAGGACCAGACTTCATCGAATATGGTGGGAACACAGCCTGCGTGGAGGTCCGCTGCGGGACGCACAGGCTGATCTTCGATGCCGGCTCTGGCATCCGCGAAGCGGGCCTTGATATGCTGGCCGAGAATACACCGGAAGTGGATCTGTTTTTCACCCATGCCCACTATGACCACATCATTGGCCTGCCTTTTTTCAAGCCGATGTACCTGCCAAGCACCATCGTCAACATGTGGTCCGGGCATCTGCACGGCGTGATGACGACGGAGGAGATGATCAAGCAGTTCATCAGTCCTCCCTTCTTCCCCATCAAGCTGGATATCTGCAAGGCCTCGCTGGCATTCAGGGATTTCACTCCCGGCAATGTCCTGACGCCGCGCCCCGGTATCACGCTCAGAACCTTTTCCCTCAACCATCCAGGTGGTTGCGTCGGTTATCGCGTTGAATGGGAGGGACGGGCGGTGGCTCTCGTCTTCGATCTTGAACATGTGCCTGGCAAGCTGGATCCCGTTGCTCTCGAAATGATGCAAGGGGCAGACCTCGCCATATACGATTCGGCATTTACCGATGCCGAAATGCAGCGCTATTGCGGCTTCGGACACTCCAGTTGGGAGCAGGCGGTCAAGTTGGCCGATCTGGCCAAGACGAAAAAACTTGCTCTTTTTCACCACGCGCCTTCACGTACTGACAATGAAATGGCTTTGATGGAACGTCTGGCGCAGGAATATTTTACCAACACCTTCGCCGCCCGCGACGGAATGGTCATCTCACTTTAGGTCAAAACCCAATCAGTTTTCGCCCCCAATCCCGCCACCCTTTCGACGGAATTACCAAAGACAAGTAAAATCCATTGATGTGGTCGCAGGCCCGGACGTTTACACCGGACCGCAAAGCTGCCATTTCAGCATCGAGTATGGACCGACGAGTCGAGGATGCATGGCCGCTGGGGCGATACGATCAATAGTGACGGAGCGCCAGTTGCGGCGCGCACGCCTCCTGTCGGGCCTGATCATCTTCACCTTCCTCGCAATGCATATGACCAACCATGTGTTCGGTCTGATCTCGGTCGAGATGGCAGATTACGCCCGCCGCTGGTTCTTGCCGATCTGGCGCAACAAGATCGGCTCGACCCTCCTCTACGGCTCCTTCATCGTTCACATCATTCTCGTGCTCGGTTCGCTTTACATGCGCCGTAGCCTTGCGATGCCATGGTCGGAGGCAGCGCAGATAACGCTTGGTCTTCTTGTACCGGTCCTCTTGATCGATCATATCGTCGCAACCCGCCTCTCATCATCCCTGTTTTACTTGCGGGACAGCTACGAGACGGTCGTCCATACCCTTTGGAGCAAGTCGCCCTTCAACGGTGCAAAGCAGTCCGTGGCGCTGGTCGTCATCTGGCTGCACGGTTGTATCGGCATCCATTTCTGGCTGCGATACCGGCCCTGGTATTCTGCAATCTGGCCGGGTGTTCTAACGATTGGCATTCTTCTACCGACGCTCTCCCTGCTAGGTTTTGTGCAGATGGGACGGACCATGGCAACGCCTGTCTACCTGCTGAGCGGCTATCCCGGCGGCTACTACGACCCGACCTCGCTCCCGGCAGATGCGAATGCCACCCTGATGCGGATTCGCTTCGCCATGCATGGAACCTTCCTGGCCTCAGTGCTTGGCGTCTTTGCGCTTCGTGCCTGGCGGTGGCTGAGAGAGCGGGCTCACCTTATTACCATCCGGTATCCGGGTGGCGAGGCCATCAGTGTCCCGCGAGGATATACCGTTCTGGAGGCAAGCCGAATGGCAGGCCGTCCTCACTATGCAGTGTGCGGGGGCAAGGGTCGCTGTTCGACATGTCGCGTTCAGGTCATCGAGGGAGAAGACAATCTTCCAGCCTGCGATCCGCAGGAAGAGCGGACACTCTCCCGTATCAAGGCCGGCAAAGGCGTACGTCTTGCCTGTCAACTGCGCCCGACGGGACCCGTTACCGTAACCCCCTTGCTGATGGCCAAGACGCCATCGGATGAAGCGCCGGACAGTTACGAGGCCATTCCCGGACGCGAGCGTGAAATCGCGGTTCTCTTTTGCGATATCCGCAACTTCACGACGCTGACCGAAAGCCGGCTGCCGTTCGATATCGTTTTTCTCCTGAACCGCTATTTCAACGTTGTCGGGCAGGCCGTGGAACAGGCGGGCGGCCGCATGGACAAGTTCATCGGCGATGGGGCCATGGCGCTGTTCGGCATAACCGGTTCCGAAGAGCTTGCCTGTCGACAGGCGCTGGACGCCGCGCGCCGCATCATCGAGGGGATCGAAAACCTGAACGAGCAGCTTTCGGGCGAGCTTCCTGACCCGCTTCGCATTGCAATCGGCATTCATACGGGTCCGGCAGTGGTCGGAACTCTGGGTTATGGCAATGCTCGTACGCTGACAGCCATTGGTGATACGGTGAACGTTGCGAGCCGTCTGGAAGCCGTTGCCAAGGATCTGGATACGAAGCTCGTAATGTCCGCTCCCGTTGCCGATCTGGCAGGTCTCGACTTCTCCTCCATCCCCAGTCGCGAAATCAGCGTTCGTGGAAGAACCGAACCGCTCAAGGTCTATGTGTTTGAGAAGGGCGTCCGGAAGGCGCTTGAGGGTCTCGATCTGGATCCAGGTTCAGCGTGATGAACAAGAGAATGCGCGTGCGCCCACCAAGGGTTCATGTTAGCCTCTTTTCATGCAATCCGAGAGCAACGCTTTTTTCTATTCCGCCCTTCCCGTTCTGACGCGGTTCGAAGGCGTGACGGATGCGGAAAACTACACCCCTCTTCCCAACGACTGGTTCCTCGCGCTTGCCGATATCGTCGGTTCGACAGGGGCGATTGCCGAGGGACGATACAAGGACGTGAACATGGCGGGCGCCAGCGTCATATCAGCAATCCTCAACGTGTTGGACGAGACGGATTACCCGTTTGTCTTCGGCGGAGACGGCGCCCTTGTCGCCATTCCGCCCACGAAACGGCTGGATGCACGTCAGGCACTTGCTTCGGTTTGTCGTTGGGTCCAAGAGGAATTACGCCTCGATATGCGCGTTGCTCTCGTTCCAATGACGGACGTGCGCAAGGCCGGATGCGATGTGGGCGTTGCGCGGTTTGCGGCAAGTCCCTCGGTATCGTATGCTATGTTCAACGGAGGCGGTGCCAGCTGGGCCGAACAGCAGATGAAGGCGGGACACTTTCTCGTCGAGGAGGAGAGCGCCGCCCAGCCGGATCTGACCGGATTATCCTGCCGCTGGGACGCGATCCCAAGTCAGCGAGGTCAGATCGTCTCACTCATCGTCAGCCCGACGTCGCCGTCGACGATGCGCGAGTTCCGGGATCTGATGATGAGGTTGATATCAATCACCAGCCAATCCTCCCGGGAGAGCCATCCCGTGCCGGAAGAAGGCCCGCCTCTGCGCTACAATGAGCAAAGCATTGAGCGGGAAGCACACGCAACGGCGACATCGGACAAGAGAGGAGCGCGAAAGTGGGCCATCCGGATGCAGATCTGGCTGACGATCCTGCTCTATCGTTTCAATCTGTCGCTGGGGCGCTTCAACGCGCGTCAGTACGCCCGGGACGTGGCCCAGAATTCGGACTTTCGCAAATTCGACGATGGCCTCAAAATGACGCTTGACGTGGATGCCCATCAGTTGGCGCAAATCCGAGCCCTGCTGGAGACCGGTAAGGGCAATGGTATCTGTGACTATGGGCTGCACAGTCAGGAAAGCGCGCTAATGACCTGCCTCGTTTTCAATCCGCTTTCCCACAATCATGTCCATTTCATCGATGGAGCAAACGGCGGATATGCACTGGCAGCCAGCCAGCTTGCGAACCGGCCCAAACCGACGATCCCGTAAAGTTCGATCACATTTTTCGCTCGACCGACGGAAAATGAACCGGACTTCGTAAAACCTTCAAGATGGGCTTGTTTGAAAAATGGTCCATACCGATCTGATGAACGTATTCGATTATACTGATATCGAGCTAACCCCGAAGCGTGTCGCGAGGCTGTAGTTCGTTTCAATGCTTTATGCGTTGCTTTGCAAGCGGCACGCTTTTGAGCGATATGCTCGAGATTATGCGATTCCGGATCGCCGGGCTCGCAAGACCTGCACGACAGTGCCTCAAACGCAGGCACGGATCATCTCAAGGCATTGCTATGACGACAGCTCATGTTTCCTCGATCTTTATGGACAAGGTTGCCGACTGGTTGACCCGAACGGCTCTTTCCGGGGCCTCACTCGAGCAGATCGTCCGCGGCTTCTGCGAGCGCATCGCCGCAGCGGGGCTACCCGTCATTCGGGTGCATCTTTCCTTTGCGATGCTGCATCCACTTTACGATGCCCTTGGCTTCACTTGGCGGCAGCAAAGCGGACTGGAAATCGAGGGATACCGCCACGACAACGGCAACAACGACGTTTTCCTGAAAAGCCCGTACTTCCAGCTCCTGAGCAATGGACTGGATTATCTGCGCCGCAAGATCCCGGCCGATGGACCGGTGGAATTCCCAGTCTTCGAGGATCTGCGGCGTGAAAACGTAACGGACTATATCGCTTTCATGCAGCCCTTCGGCGATGATTCCGTGCAAGGAATGATGGGCTCCTGGTCGACGGACGCACCTGGCGGTTTCACCGAGGAAATGGTCGGCGCCCTCATGCGTCTACAAAACTATCTGGCTGTCGCAGCGAAGATGGCGGTGCTGGATAAGCTCGCCAGCAACATGTTGACCACCTATCTGGGCATGGATGCCGGACAGCGGGTTCTGAAAGGGCAGGTTCGTCGCGGCGACGGTGAAACGATCCGGGCCGCACTTGTGATGGGCGATATGCGGGAATCGACGTCTTTGGCAGACAAGGAAAGCCGTCAGGATTACATCGACACGCTGAACGCATTCTTCGACGCTCTGGCTGCTCCCTTCAATCGCAATGGCGGCCAGATCCTGAGCTTCCTGGGGGATGGTTTTCTTGCTGTTTATCCCTGTGACAGACATCGCGAGCCTTCCCGCGAGGCAGCACAAGCCGCAATGTCGGCGGTCCGACAGGCGCAGATCCGGATGGAGGATCTCAATGCCGGGCGTCGAAAGACAGGCCTCCACCCGATTTCGTTCGGTCTTGGGCTGCACATCGGCAATGTCATGTTTGGCAATGTGGGTCTTCGCGATCGCCTGACTTTCTCCGCCTTCGGCTCCGCCGTCAATGAAGTCGTCCGCCTTCAGGAGCTGACGAAGAAGCATGAGTGCGACGTGATCGCCAGCGAAGCCTTTGCGGACTATTGCGAGAGTGAGTGGATCAACCTCGGGGACCGCAAGCTGCGCGGCGTGCGCCAGAAAGTGACGATCATGAAGCCAGCGCCTGCAACAGAGGCCTTGAGACGGGATGATGTGGTCGCCGATCTTCGGCACCAGGCACTTTCCGAAGCCGAACGGCTTATCCTGCTGCACCGCGACGCGGCGGCGGGGAAGCCGGACAAGCGAGCCCCGCGCCTCCTCGACAAGTTTCTGCAATAGGCCTGCAGTCACGTTTTGAACATCTGCTTGATGGTCTGCCCTTGGAAGGCGCCACAAAACTGCTAGTTTCTCCAGACGGCTGGCTTATATCCGCGCAAGGCCGATGTGATGGAGCGACGATGAAGCAGGTCACCTGTCGATGAGGATGGAAAAGGGACTGGCGCGGTACATCTGGCGCAACACCTCCCGGCAGCAATTGTGGATTCTCGCGATCGTTGCCCTGTCGATGATCCCTTACTTCCTGTCTTTCGACCTGCCAAAGCAGATCGTCAACGGACCGATCCAGGGCCAGGGTTTCGAGGATGTCGATGCCACCCGTACGTTCATGGAACTGTCTCCGACGCTTCCGCTGATCGGTGAAGTCCATCTGTTCAGCGGTTTCGAGCTTGATCGACTGCAGACTTTGCTGGCGCTCAGCTTCGTGTTCCTGGGCCTTGTCGTCCTAAACGGTCTCTTCAAATTCTACATCAATACCTATAAGGGACGACTTGGCGAACGGATGCTGAGGCGTATCCGCTTCGACCTGATAGACCGTGTCCTGCGCTTCCCGCCAAACCAGTTCAAGAAGATAAAATCCGCCGAGATCGCCACAATGATCAAGGACGAGGTCGAGCCTCTTGGCGGTTTCACAGGAGATGCCTTCGTTCAGCCGGCGCTTCTGGGCGGTCAGGCCATCACCGCGCTCACCTTCATTATTCTTCAGAATTTCTGGCTGGGCATGATTGCGGCGAGCATCGTTTGCGTTCAGGCCGTCATCATTCCCCGTATGAGGCGGCGCCTGCTCGAACTGGGACGTCAGCGCCAGTTGACGGCGCGACAACTATCCGGACGTGTGAGCGAGATCGTTGACGGAATTCACTCCATCCACGCGCATGATACCTCTAACCTGGAACGTGCAGACATTGCTCAGAGGCTGGGCCTCATCTTCACCATTCGATACGACCTTTATCAGTGGAAGTTCCTCGTCAAGTTCATCAATAACTTTCTGGCGCAGGTCACGCCTTTCCTGTTCTACGTCATCGGTGGCTATCTGGTCCTGCAGGGTCGTCTGGATGTAGGGCAGCTGGTAGCGGTCATCGCGGCCTACAAGGATCTTCCGGGGCCCTTGAAGGAATTGATCGACTGGGATCAGGCACGCCAGGATGTTCAGGTAAAATATGCTCAGGTGGTCGAGCAGTTCGACATCGAACATCTCGTCCCCGCCGAGGTGCAGACGGTGATGCGGGAGCCTGTCGAGAGGCTGGCTGCTCCGCTGGTCGCATCCAATCTTCTTGTGACCGATGACAGCGGAGCCCCCATTCTAAACCGGGTATCGATTGAGATCCAGCCGAACGAGACAATCGCGATCCTTGGGCAAAACGGCGCAGGCGGCGAGGCCGTAGCCGAAGCATTCGGTCGCGTCGTGTGGCCCGATAGCGGCAAGATCACGATTGGCGGGCAGGATATACTGGAAATGCCGGAATCGGTAACCGGTCGCCGTATCAGCTTTGCCTCTTCTGACGCGCATTTCTTTCAGGGCACCTTGCGTGACAATCTGTTCTACGGCCTGAAGCATGCGCCCCTGACGGAAACGACCTACAAGGGAAGCGAGGCGAGGCAATTCAAGCGGAACCTTTTGGAAGCGCAGCGATCGGGAAATCCATCGTTCGACCTCAACAGCGACTGGATCGATTATGACGCGGCTGGCGCCACAGGCCCTGACGACCTCCTCAAGGTCATTCGTCCCGTGCTGGATGCGGTGATGATTTCACAGGATATCTTCGATCTGGCACTGCGGTCCAAGGTCGATCTTGCCGCTCATCCGGCCATGAGCGAGGTAATTGTCGAGGTTCGCGCAGCGTTGCAAAGACGTCTTGCAGAGGAAGATCTCGCAGGCACTGTGGTGCCATTCCAGCCGGACAACTACAACGATCAGGCAACCGTTGGCGAAAATCTTCTGTTTGGAACCATGAGGCAGTCGATGCTGACGCCCGCCACACTCGCCGCACATCCCTATTTCAAGCAAATCATGCGGGAAACGGGGCTGAGCAACGATCTCTACGCCATGGGTCTCGAGATTGCCGAGACTGCCGTCGAACTTTTCCGCGATTTGCCTCCAGACAATCCGTTCTTCCAGCAGCTTACCTTCATGTCCGCCGAAGACATTCCGGCCTATGAGGAGCTTCTGCAATCGCTCAAAGGAACGACGGCTGAAGAGGCATCTTCCGAAGACCGTATTAACATCATCCGCCTGAGCTTTGCCTATATCGAGCCCCGGCACCGCTTCGGCCTCCTTACACCCGAGTTGCGTGAGAAGATCGTCCAGGCGCGCCAAAGATTCTATGCCGATTTGCCGGAAGACCTGGCGACAATGATAGAGCGGCACGATCCAGCCAAGTTTTCGGAATCAGCCTCTCTCATCGACAATGTGCTTTTCGGCCGGATCGCCTATAGTGAAGCGGATGCTTCGGACCGCATCAAGCGCATCGCTCGCGATATTTTTGCCGAGATGGATCTGGAACATAACGTCCTGTCGATCGGGCTGGATTTCGATGTGGGTACGCAAGGTCGGCGTCTGACGAATGTGCAGCGGCAGAAGCTCAATCTCGCCCGGGTACTGCTGAAGCGATCAGACTACTTCATCTTCAACCGGCCACTCCCAGCACTGGACCAGAGGGCGCAGGACCAGATCGTAAACAACATCATGCGTGACCTGCACAGGGATGGCTATCGACCAGCAATCATCTGGGTTCTGCCTACCGCCGATGTTGCGCAACTTTTCGATCGTATTCTGGTTTTCGAGGGCGGGAACCTTGTCGAAAACGGCGCCTATGATGAAGTTTTCGATAAAAACGGTATGTTCAAGCAATTGGTCTCATAATATCGTATTGCTGGAGGAACAGGGGTAGGTGTGCGGATGCTGCTGAAAGATGAAGTCGAAATGCTGCGGCGCGTGCCGCTGTTTTCGAAGATCGCTCCGGCGAAACTGAAGCTGCTGGCTTTTGCTTCCGAACGTCTGAATTGTCGGGAGGGGCAAAATCTGTTCCGTCAGGGCGATCCCGGCGATGCCGCCTATGTGGTGCTTTCGGGCACGGCGGACGTTCTGGTCAATTCGAATGGCGATGAAGTAAAAGTTGCTGATGTCGAGCAAAACTCGATCGTGGGCGAGATCGCCATCCTGTGCGATGTTTCGCGCACCGCGACCGTCCGGGCAACCTCACGCCTTGAGGTCCTGAAGATCAGCAAGGAAAATTTTCTAGGGCTGATGAATGATTTTCCGGATATGGCAGTTGAGATCATGCGCGTCCTTGCAGACCGCCTGAACCACACGACCTCCGAATTGACTGCTGCGCGCGCCCGGGAACAGCGCGCGACAACCTGATACAAATCAGGACCCTTTCGGGTCCTGATCGGGATGGTTACATCCAGTATGGCGGGACGCCATAGTAATCGTAGATCGTCCGATCTTTTTCACGATACCAGGTATCATCATTCAGATCGCTGTATCGGGGTGCGCCCGTGATTTGGTCCTTCGTTAGGTCAATGCGGTAACCATCTAGCTGCTCGTCATAGCGAAGCTTCTCCCAAGGCAGCGGATAGTAGTCATCGCCGATGCCGAGGAAACCGCCAAAGCTTAGTACGGCATAGGCAACGCGTCCGCCGCGCTTTTCCAGCATAATGCGTTGTATGGAACCGATCTTCTTGCCGTCGGCCCCGTAAACGCTCGTGCCCTCCACCTTGTCGCTGGCGATGAGAGCACGTGTGTCCTTCGCATATGGATCCTGTCCGCGGGTCGTTTCCTGATGCAACATTGTGCACCTCCTCTTGCTGAAGTTCTGATGATCTAACCCTTCACGAAGAGACAGGTTCCGCAAAAATCCGTTCAAGACTGTCGTTGAATAATTGACGCTTACGTCAAAGTTATTTAGCGTTGGAATAAATCGGGTGTAAGATCCGTATACAACAGTATCGGAGAGGCAGGATGGGAGTGGAGGCTCGCCCGTCTCTCGGCTTGAGGAGGAGAACGCCGCCAATGAACGAAATGTCTCAAACAGCCCTGCACCCGGCGGCCAAGAAGATCTGGCTTGCCTCTTACCCGCCAACAGTACCTGCCGAACTGCCGCCGCTGGCCCATCGCTCGATCGGACAGTTGTTCGACGAAAGCTGCGCACGCTTTGCCGACCGGACGGCCTATTCCAGCATGGACAAGGCGCTTACGTTTCGCGAACTTGAACAGGAAAGCCGGAAAGTGGGCGCCTGGCTGCAGGCACGCGGCCTCGCAAAAGGCGACCGCGTTGCTGTGATGATGCCGAACATTCTGCAAAACCCGGTCGTCGTCTTCGGCATTCTTCGTGCCGGGTTCGTGGTCGTGAACGTCAATCCGCTCTATACGCCGCGCGAACTGGAGCATCAGTTGAACGATGCCGGAGCGAAGGCGATCTTCGTGCTGGAGAACTTTGCGCATACGGTTCAGCAGGTTCTATCAAAGACCTCGGTCAAGCATGTTGTCGTCACAAAGATGGGCGACATGCTGGGACTGAAAGGGCACATCGTCAACTTCGTCGTGCGCAAGGTGAAGAAGCTTGTCCCTGCATGGAGCATACCGACTGCCATTTCGTTCAAGACTGTTCTTGGCGACGGCGCGAAAGCCACGCTGACCCCCGCTGACGCGAACCTCGATGATCTTGCATTTCTGCAATATACCGGGGGAACGACCGGCGTCTCCAAGGGTGCCATGCTCACGCATCGCAATCTCTTGTCGAACAAGGACCAGATGGCCTACTGGCTGGAAACAGCTTTCATCCGCAGTGACAGACCTGCCGTGATGACCTTCCTGTGCGCGCTGCCGCTCTATCACATCTTTGCACTGACGGTAAATTCCCTGATGGGTGTCGCAATCGGTGCGCACAATGTTCTCATTGCCAACCCGCGCGACCTGCCGAGCCTGGTGAAGGATATTCAGAAGCACAAGATCCATATCTTTCCGGGTCTCAACACGCTCTTCAACGCCCTGCTGAACAATGCTGAATTCCAGAAGCTGGACCATTCATCCCTGTTGATGGTCTTCGGCGGCGGCATGGCCGTTCAACGCCCTGTTGCGGAACGTTGGCACAAGATGACGGGCTGCCCGATCACTGAAGGCTATGGCCTTTCCGAAACGTCCCCGGTCGCGACCGTCAACCGCATCGATATTCCCGAGTTTACCGGAACCATCGGCTTGCCCGTCCCTTCGACCGAGGTCAGCATCCGTGACGAGGATGGTAACCCCCTCGTCTTTGGCGAGGTTGGCGAAATCTGCATTCGCGGACCGCAGGTCATGGCTGGCTACTGGAACCGTCTGGACGAGACGGAGAAGGTGATGACGCCTGACGGGTTCTTCCGGACAGGTGACATGGGGTATATGGACGAACGCGGTTACACCAAGATCGTGGATCGCAAGAAGGACATGATTCTTGTGTCCGGCTTCAATGTCTATCCGAATGAGGTCGAAGAGGTTGCGGCCAGCCATCCGGGCGTTCTTGAATGCGCAGCCGTTGGCGTGCCTGACGAGAACTCCGGCGAGGCGGTGAAACTCTTCGTGGTGAAGCGCGATCCGAGCCTGACGGAAGCAGACCTGAAGGCGCATTGTGCAAGTAGCCTCACGAACTACAAGCGGCCCAAATTCATCGAGTTTCGTACGGAATTGCCGAAGACGCCGGTTGGAAAGATTCTCCGGCGCGAACTTCGCCCGAAGTAAAGAGCCGCACCAGGTGCACTTGCGTCAGATGTAAACTGGACGCAAACTTAACCCTTGGTTAAACCCTTAAGAGGCCGCTCATAACGGGCGGCCTTTCGTGTTTCTGATGGTGTGGATCGTGATCGTCCAAATTCCAAGTTCGAAGCGGCTCGCCGTCACCCTGTTCATCGGCCTTCTGCTGGGTTCCTGCGCAGGCCGCCCTGAAGGCGTTCTCGTGCCGGTGAAAGAAACTTCCGCGAACGCATCGAAAGTGGATGTCCTGGTGGCAACGACCCGCAAGGCATCACCAGCGCCTGGCGTTTTGTTTTCCGGTGAGCGGGGAAGAGAACCGCAATTGACGGAAATCGAGATTTCCATTCCACCGGATTCGAAGCGCAGCATAGGTCAGGTTCAATGGCCGACACGCCTGCCCGCCGATCCATCGAAGGATTTTGCGACACTTTCCGTCAATGAGATGACCCCCGAAAAGGCACAAGGCTGGGTGCGCGAGCATCTGCCCAAAAGCCGTCGCGTGCTGATCTTCGTCCACGGCTTTAACAATCGGTACGAAGATGCAGTTTATCGCTTTGCGCAGATCGTGCATGACAGCCGCGCAGATGTCGCGCCCATTCTGTTCACCTGGCCATCACGCGGCAGTATTTTTGCCTATAACTACGACAAGGAAAGCACGAACTTCTCTCGCGATGCACTCGAATCCATGTTGCGCCGGGTCTCGAAAGATCCCAAGGTCGGAGAAGTCACGATCATGGCTCATTCGATGGGCTCCTGGTTGACCGTGGAAGCGCTTCGGCAGATGGCCATTCGAGACGGGCGCGTCAATTCAAAAATCCAGAACGTGATCCTCGCCTCCCCTGACCTCGATGTGGATGTGTTTGGCAGGCAGATGGATGAAATCGGGCCAAAGCGACCGAAGTTTACGCTGTTCGTCTCTCAGGACGACCGAGCCCTCGCCCTGTCGAAGCGGATCTCAGGCAATGTCGATCGCCTCGGCCAGATTGATCCTCGTCAGGAGCCCTATCGCACCAGGCTGGAGGAAGCCGGCATCACCGTTCTTGATCTGACCGCGCTGCAGGTCGGCGACAGGCTCAACCACGGGAAATTTGCCGAAAGTCCGGAAGTGGTCAAACTGCTTGGTAACCGCCTCATCGCGGGTCAGACGGTGACCGATTCCCAGGTCGGGCTCGGCGAAGGACTGGGGGCCATAGCTATTGGAACGGCGCAAACTGTAGGAACCGCGGCCAGTGTTGCCGTTAGCACCCCGATCGCCATCTTCGATCCAAACACTCGGAGAAGTTATGGGGATCAAGTCGGCAGGCTTGGGGAATCGCTGGGCGGCACAGTCCAGACGGTTGTCGGCCAATAAAACTAAATCGATTGAATTCGACTTGATTTGCGCTACAAAGCGAATAGGTTCCCACTCATCTCAAGGAGCATGAGGAAGTACCATGCAAGCTATTGTCGATGCGCTGAAAGCGACCATAACCCGCACGAATGCAACAGACCTGCAAGCCTCTTTCGCGAGAGACGCAGGGCGTTTCAGCTCCTTCAGCGCACGTTTCGATGATCTGCTGATGGATTTCTCGAAATGCGCTGTGAATGATGAGATCATGGCGCTGCTTGAAAAGCTGTTCACAGAGGGCGCGGTTGCGGAAAAGCGGGAAGAGATGTTTGCCGGAAAGGCCATCAATTTCACCGAGAACCGCGCCGTACTCCATACTGCGCTTCGCAATCGCTCCAACACGCCGGTTCTTGTGGACGGCAAGGATGTAATGCCGGACGTGAATGCGGTTCTGGATGCCATGGGCAAGTTCGCAGATGGCGTCCGCTCCGGCACCCTGAACGGCGCGACCGGGAAAAAGATCACGGATGTCGTGAACATCGGCATTGGCGGCTCGGATCTTGGACCCGTGATGGCGACGCTTGCGCTTGCCCCGTTCCATGATGGGCCTCGCGCACATTTCGTCTCAAACGTGGATGGCGCGCATATTGCTGATACCCTGAAGTTGCTCGATGCCGAGACGACGCTCTTCATCGTCGCATCGAAGACCTTCACCACAATCGAGACGATGACCAATGCAGCGACAGCGCGTGCCTTCATTGCCGACAAACTTGGGGAAGAGGCTGTGAAGTGCCACTTTGCCGCTGTCTCGACCGCACTGGAAAAGGTCGCAGCCTTCGGTATCGAAAGCGACCGCATCTTCGGTTTCTGGGACTGGGTGGGCGGGCGCTATTCGATCTGGTCCGCCATCGGCCTGCCGTTGATGCTGGCCATCGGTCCGGAGAATTTCGGTGGCTTCCTGGATGGCGCCCATGCCATGGACAAGCATTTCCGGAAGGCGCCTGTGCGCGAGAACCTTCCGGCTCTGCTTGGTCTCATCGGCTTCTACCATCGCAATGTGCTGGACTATCCGTCTCGCGCCATTCTTCCCTACGATCAGCGGCTTTCCCGCTTTCCGGCCTATCTGCAGCAACTGGATATGGAATCGAACGGCAAGGGCGTCACCATCGACGGTACGCCGGTCGAAGGGCAGTCCGGTCCGGTGGTTTGGGGCGAGCCCGGCACCAATGGGCAACATGCATTCTATCAGCTCATCCATCAGGGAACGAGCGTGATCCCGGCAGAATTCATGGTGGCGGCAAAGGGTTTCGAGCCCAATCTGCGCCACCAGCACGAGCTCCTGATCGCCAATTGCCTGGCGCAATCAGCGGCACTGATGAAAGGGCGCACGCTTGAGGAAGCCAAGGCGCAGCTTCTTAAATCCGGAATGGACGAAGCGAAAGCCGATCACATTGCGCCGCATCGCGTCTTTTCCGGCAATCGGCCTTCGATCACCTTCGTCTATGATCAGCTGACGCCGTTCGCGCTCGGTCGCCTGATCGCGCTCTACGAACATCGCGTCTTCGTCGAGGGCGTTCTCTTCCGGATCAACTCCTTCGACCAGTGGGGCGTTGAACTCGGCAAGGAACTGGCAACCGGCCTCCTGCCAGTCGTTCAGGGTAAACAGGGCACGGATGGACAGGATGCGTCCACAGCGGGCCTCGTGAAGGCGCTGCTCGGCTGATACGAAACTACATTCCAAATGTAAGGGGCAGCGACCATTGGTACCGCCCCTTGCTCGTTTTGATCACTGAAAAAATCAGAGACCAATCTCATGCGCATAGGGCGGGTTGGCACCGGCGCGCGACACGGTTACGGCTGCGGCCTTGGCGCCGAGCGCCAGCGCGTCTCGCACTGCCTGTTCCGAAAGATTGGCAACCTTTTCCTTGGTCAGCAAATTCTGCCGCTTCAGAGAGGCAAGAATGCCAGCATCGAAGGTATCGCCCGCACCAACCGTATCGACAACGGTAACGCGCTCTGCCGGGACAGCAACCTTGAAGGAGGCCGTGTAACCCACTGCACCCTCTGCACCGCGCGTGATGACAATCAGCTTGGCACCCTGGTCGAGCCAGTACTTCGCAAGTTCATCGTGATCGCCTTCCATGCCGAACCATTCCAGATCCTCGTCGGAGAATTTGATGATGTCGGACATGGCCGCCATACGCGCCACACGACCGTGATGCTTCTCTCGGTCCTTGATGAAGCCTGGCCGAATATTGGGATCAAAGGAAATGACGCGCTTCTGATATTCGCGTGCCATCAGGGTCTCATAGGTTTCTCCGCAAGGCTCCGGGATAAGGCTGATTGCACCGAAATGCATGGCCTCAATCTCATCGCTCAACTCAGGCAGATCATCGCGCAATAGCATCCGGCCTGCGGTACCTTCATCGTAGAAGGCATAAGTTGCATGCCCGTTGACCAGCTTCACGAAGGCAATCGTGGTGGGGCGCGAAGAGGTTGCACAAAGGCGATAGTCCACATGGCTCTGCTTCAGGGTATCTCGCAGGATGTCCCCCATCATGTCGTCGGAAAGCCCGGTGAAAAAGGCGGCTGGCTGGCCGAGACGACCAAGCGCGATGGCCGTATTGAAAATCGCACCACCAGCGTAGGGCGCGAAGCCGTTTTCTCCTCGCGTCGTTTCCCGCGGCAGCATGTCGATAAGCGCCTCACCACAGCACAAGATCATCGTAACCCTCCCATCGGGTCGGCAGGACCCATTCAATCGATTAAATCAATCCATCGGAGAAATCCAGTACAATTAGACAATTGCCCTGGATTTGAGCTTTTATTCATTATTTCTTGGGCAAGCCAAGCTCGGCCACGCCGCCGTTGCGCGCAGACCAGGCGAGGGGTTGGTCAAGGAAGCTTTCGACCTCTCCAAGCGTCGCTTCACTGAAAAGCTGCTGCTGCTTTGCGACGGCAAGAACCTCGCGCCAGGTGGCAATATGGTGCAACTGCACCTTGCCTGCTGCAAACCGTGCTTCGGCCTCCGGGAAGAAGCCGTAGTAGAACAATGCGATCGCGTGATCGACAACGCCACCCGCAGCACGAATGGCGTCGATAAACTGAAACATGCTGCCGCCGACGGTGGTCAGGTCCTCAATCACCAGAACCCGTGCGCCTTCCGGCATATTTCCCTCGATCTGCGCATTGCGCCCGTGTCCTTTGGGCTGTTTGCGCACATAGATCATCGGCAAGGCCAAACGTTCCGCCAGCAGAGCGGCGAATGGAATGCCAGCGGTCTCCCCACCGGCGACGCAGTCGAACTGCTCGAAGCCGGCTCCGCGGGTGACGACAGAGGCAGCAAAATCCATGATCGTGGAGCGAATGCGCGGGAAGGACAGCAGCTTTCGGCAATCGATATAGACTGGGCTCGCCATGCCGGAAGCCAGTTTGTAGGGCTGTTCCGGACGGAAGTGAACAGCACCGATTTCCCAGAGCATCCGCGCCATCAATTCAGCCATAACGGCGCGGTCTGGATAGGTAATCTGTATCATCTGCGATCTCCTTGCCCGGTTTTATGCGCCATAGCAGCAACAGGGCGTGGAAACCAGCGGGACATCGGGACTCAGATGTTAAAAGCTCCGGCAATACGAGTTTTCCACGGACCTCGTCACGCCAGCGAACGGCTCTCTGGCATTTGAGCCATCAGGTCAGGTTTCGCCAGTTCAATACGATTACGCCCAGCCCGCTTGGCCTGATAGAGTGCCAGATCGGCAAGCCTCAATATCGTATCGAAGTCACTGCCCTCGCTGCGTCCATAGGCAATGCCCGCGCTTACTGTTGCCCGGATCGTATCATTCAGGACCCGGATCTCACGATCGGCGAAATTACGCCTGACGCGTTCTGCCAACCATTCGGCATAGCCCGGTGCAGCTGTGCGAATAACGGCGGCAAACTCTTCGCCGCCCAGGCGCGAAACCATGGTCAAGCCAACACAATCCCGCAGTTCATCCGCCATAAGGCGTATAGTCGCATCACCCGCCGCATGACCGAATTGATCGTTGATACTTTTGAAGCGATCGATATCGAAAACGACGACCGCCATTTCATGCGTAAAGCTTTTCCTTTCATAAGCTTCAAAAAGAGCGCGTCGGTTCGGAAGGCCTGTCAGCGCATCTGTCAGGGACTCCTTGCGATGGAATTCCGTCAATCGTGCCTGATGGACCATCAGTGACATGGCTCCGATTCCAGTCATTCCGGCAATGCAGACGCCGATATTCAGATTTTCAGCCCAATTGTCGGGCGCCTGCCCGAGAACCCATTGCCCTTGAAAGGCGATTGCCGCAGCACACAGAACGAAGGAAATCGCTGTTGCCGTATAGAGGCATGTCATACCCAGAAGCGGCCCGGGAGCTTCCGCCCGTGCCATCCAATACTCGTAGGCCGTGGCAAACAAAATGATCGCAGCAGCAACATTCAGGCCGACAAAGCCCAGCCCGTCCAGCCCAAAGAGAATAGGCGTGACCGTTACAGCACCTGCAAGAACGGAACAACGAACCGCATCGCGCACCGGTGAACACCCAAGTCGGAACTGTCGGGAAGCGCCGTAAATAGTGGCAAACCCCATCAACATCAGCGAACAACACAGGATCGCGACGGGTTGAAGCGGTACTTCGGTATAGTAGCTATAGGAAAAAATGCCAGGCACCAGAAATGCAAGACCGGTAACGCAGGTCAGCAGGAAACCATCCTGCCGCCGCGCCATCCACGTTCCGAGAAACGTCAGGAGAAGACACAGGGTCGAAACCCCCAACGAGATCAGAAGTGTTTGATAATCCAGCATCATGCCCGCTCCGAACAACGTCATCATACGTTTCTTCGCTGCGCAGGTTAGGGCGCAATTCTATCGGAAAACTTACCATTTCCTAATATTTACAACCTTATGCGATTGCATTGCGTACAGCCCAATGTAGCGGAAATTGCGGATCGAACACCGTAATCGGACCCGCATCAGTCTCTATCTTTGCGGGATAGGTCTGCGGCTCGTCGCGCTTTTCCAGCACCATGATCTCTTCATTGGGTGCAAGGCCGTACCATGCCGGTCCATGCAGTGAGGTGAAGGCTTCGAGCTTATCCAAAGCGCGCTCCTCCTCGAACACATGGGCAAGACAGCTCATGGTATTGATGGATGTATAGATACCGGCGCAGCCACAGGCACATTCTTTCATGCCGTCCACATGGGGTGCAGAATCAGTGCCGAGGAAGAAACGGGGGTCACCGGATGTTGCGGCCTTCCGCAGGGCCTGGCGGTCCGTTTCGCGCTTGGCAATGGGCAGGCAATAGTAATGGGGACGAATACCGCCAACCAGGATTGTGTTGCGGTTGATGATCAGGTGATGCGTGGTGATGGATCCTGCAAGATTTCGGTCACTTGCAAGGATGTAATCCACGCCGACCTTGCTGGTCACATGTTCCATCGTGACCTTCAACTCCGGAATACGACGCCGGATGACATCGAGCTTCTCTTCGATGAAGACCGCTTCACGATCGAAGATATCGACTTCCGGCGTTGTGACTTCTCCATGAACGCACAGGTTCAACCCGACTTTTGCCATGCGCTCAAGCACCGGCATGACCTTGTCGATGTTGTGCACGCCGCCATGTGAATTCGTCGTTGCCCCGGCAGGATAAAGCTTTACGGCCGTGATGAGACCGCTCTTCTTGCCCTCTTCGACGTCATCCGCATCGGTATGCTCCGTCAGATAAAGCGTCATCAGCGGATCAAAGCGGTGGCCCGCCGGAACGGCCGCAACAATGCGCTCCCGATAGGCCTTTGCGTCTGTCGTTGTCACGACCGGCGGCACCAGGTTCGGCATGATGATGGCACGGGCGAAATGCCGCGATGTATCACCGATGACGCCTGCAAGCACGGCGCCATCGCGCAGGTGAAGGTGCCAATCATCCGGGCGACGAATGCTGATCGTGTTCATGGGTGCTGTTCCGCTGTTCTGAGTTGCCATCGCAATAGCACCGACCAGCAAAATCCGACAACTGTCTCTTTCGGTTTTTTGGTACGCCTGCGACACAATCGATCAACGGCAATCAGCAAGACGTGATCCTGAAGGGGCTTAAGGAACCGTTACGCAAGTACAGCGTTCGTTAATCAACCAAGTCAAGAGACAAGATCAAGGGCCGGAGAGAAGAATGACAATGCGTTCTTCCAGTATCAAGAAATTAAGCCTCGCATTTGCAAGCAGCGCCATCGCTTTGGGTGGCCTGACCCTCAATCTGAATGCCGAGCAGCAGGTTCCGGGCGCAATTTCGCTCGCCATGCAGGAACAATGCGACCAAATGGCGGGCAGCCCTTATGATCGCAGCCGGAACCAAGCGTATCAGCCTGTCAGCATTGAGCAGATCGACACCAATGCGGTCAATGCCTGCTCGGTAGCCTTCAAAGAGACCGGCAATCCCCGTTTTGCATTCCAGCTTGGTCGTGCTCTGAACAAGACGGAACAGGCGGATGCGGCGATGGCGGCCTATGAAACCGCTGTAAAGGCCGACTATTCTGCCGCGAAGGTCAATCTTGGCATGCTTCTGGGCCGAATCGGTGATCAGGCCTCTGAATTCCGGATGTATTCGCAGGCCGCCGAAGCAGGCAATGTGCTTGCAGCCTACAATCTAGGCGTCGCCTACCGCGATGGTCTCGGGACGGAAGCGAATGCCGCAAAGGCAATCCACTGGTTCGAGTTTGCCGCTGCGAACGGTGACGATACTGCAGCCTTCAATCTTGGCGCCATCTACGACGAAGGACAGATGGTGCCGGAAGATAACCAGATGGCAATCGCCTGGTACGACCTCGCTGCAAAGCGAGGCAACAAGGATGCCATGATCAACCTTGGCATCATGTTCGAATCTGGCGAAGGCATTGCTGCCAATCCGCAGAAGGCCGCTGAACTGTACGCTCAGGCCGCATCGCTTGGCGATAAATTCGGCGCACAGAAGCTCGCAGAAATGCAGGCGGCCGGAGTGGCTTCCCAGCCATCCCCGGACGTTTCCTCAACGGGCAGCGGCTTTGACATGCTGGTGCTCGGTCCCGGCGATGTGACCGTACCGTCCTCGCTGGTCGACATTTAGGTTATCAATCCAGAATATCGCCAGCCGACGGACCCCAGACATCTGTCATCGCGAACCCACGCGACAATGGATCGAACGGGTCGAGGGCCACAGTCTGCTGACCGAATGTGAAGCCTCGCCCGCTGATTGTCGGGATGATGGCCGGTCTTCCGGCCACCGTCGTCTCGGCCTTCAACCCTACACGGAATTCCGAACTGATAATGGAACGCGAGATCAGTGTATCACCTACCTTGACCTTTCCGCGCGCATGAAGCGTTGCAAGATTCGCGGAATTGCCCGTACCGCACGGTGAGCGGTCCGCCCTGCCTGGCCACATCGTCGTGCAGGTACGAATAACTCCATCAGGATCGGTGTCGCGGAACATGACATAGGCAATACCGGAAACGGCCGGAATTTCCGGATGCGCCACTGGGAAGGCAGCGTTCACGAGAGCCTTGAGCTCCATGCCCGCAGACACGAGGGCGGCTGCGTTTTTCTTCTCAATAGTCAGCCCAAGCTGTTGCACATCGACAAGCGTGTAGAAAACGCCGCCATAGGAGATGTCCAGCGAAATTCGTCCCCACTTCGTATCGAGGCTGACATCCAGTTCGTGAACGAAGGAAGGCACCATGGTGAGTTCCACGCGCTCACATCGTCCATCACGGCAGGTGGCTTTTGCCCGAACGACGCCAGCTGCCGTTTCCAGAACCACGATAGTTTCCGGCTCATGCATCTCCACGATGCCAGCCTCTAGCAGCGCTGTCGTGACGCATATGGAATTCGACCCGGAACTGGCATGCGCCTGATCAGGCTGGAGGATGATGAATGCGGCATCGGCATCCGGATGGGTTGGCGGCAACAGGAGGTTGACGGAGCCGATCGGATTTCCGCGCGGCTCAAGACACAGGAACCGCCTGAGCTCTTGCCCCTTGGGATCGGCATTCAACCACGCCAGCTTGTCGGCGATCGTCGCGCCCGGAAGCTTCGGCACACCCCCGATCGCGACCTTGCCGATTTCCCCCTCGGCATGAACGTCGAGAAGCTGCATTGTTCGTTTCCAGCGCATGGCCGCTCACTCCTGATATATCTGACGGGACGACATTAATCCGAAGTCGAAGCGAGCGAAATCGCAGACTGACGCCTTTCAGTAATTTTCCGATTATACTCCAAGCAACTTCAGCATTGCATTCCGTACCAAGGTGCCGCATTCCAGAGGTATGACTGATTTCGAAACGCAACTTCTGGCCCTGTTCGAGACCGCCGCTTTGCGAGCCGGACGGATCATCCTCGATATTTATGAACGCGGCTGCGGCGTGGAGACGAAAGAGGATTCCTCGCCTGTCACGGAAGCGGATATAGCCGCGGAAGCGGAAATCCTGGCGGTTCTTGCGCCTGCTCTTGTCGATATTCCTGTGATCGCCGAGGAGCAGATGTCGCAAGGCATTCAGCCGGACATCAGCGGCGGGCGGTTCCTGCTGATCGATCCGCTGGATGGGACGCGGGAATTCATCAGCCGCAATGGAGAATTTACCGTCAACATTGCCCTGATTGAACATGGGGTGCCGGTGGCGGGTATCGTTTACGCTCCGGTTCTGGCGACGGCCTATGTCGGCGGAGCGTCAGCCGCATGGAAGCTTGCGATTGGTGGGAACGATGAGGTTATCGAGCGGAGACAAATCCGTGTCCGCTCGCGACAGACGCCGCCGGTTGCACTAACCAGTCGCTCACATCGCGACGCCTTTATTGGCCCATATCTGGATTCGCTTGGCGTAAAAGATTGCCGTATTGTAGGCTCATCCCTGAAATTCGGTGTTCTGGCGGAAGGCGCGGCAGATCTTTACGCGCGATACAATCGAACCATGGAGTGGGACACTGCAGCAGGGGATGCAGTTCTACGTGCCGCCGGCGGCATGACTCTGACCGCCGACGGCACCCCCCTGAAATACGGAAAGACCGGCCAGACTGGCGATGCCGATTTTGCCAATCCGGGCTTTTTCGCCTGGGGCCAGCCCCCTTTAGACAGCACCCCTTCAAACAGCAACTGAGTGGCGCGCGGCGTTTCGCCCGAAGTATTGATCGAAGCCTGCGGCAATCGTGCGAACGAACACCCGACCCGCCTCCTTCACCTCGAACCGGTCTCCATCAAAGCTGATGAACCCATCCTGATCCTGCTGTTGAAGACGGGCGGCATCGGCCAACAGAACATCCGCTGCAGCGCCATATTCACGGCGAAGATCGCGTATGGAGAAGCCGTAAGAGCACATCAACTGCTCGATGGCGCTTCCGACGACACGATCAGTCACCGTCAGTTCGATGCCTTTTCCAATGGGAAGCCGGCCTTCGCTGACCGCACGCATATATTCGCCAGTCGCCACGATGTTCTGTGCGTAGCCCGCCTGCACCTTGCCGATGGCGGAAGCACCCAGACCAATCAGGCTCGGCGCGCTATCTGTGGTGTAACCCTGAAAATTACGCTTTACTTCGCCTGCGTCGAGCGCGACAGCGAGACTGTCCCCTGGCTTGGCGAAATGATCGATCCCGACCGCGAGATAGCCTTCAGCCGTTACCATGTCGCTGATGAGTTGCTGCATGGCGAAGCGCTCCTCGACACCCGCCAGCGCTTTCTCGTCAATCAAGGTCTGGTGCTTCTTCATCCACGGCACATGGGCATAGCCAAAGATCGCAAACCGTTCCGGCTGCATGGATAGTGCCATTGTGAGCGTTTTCTCCAGACTGGAGCGTGTCTGATGCGGCAGGCCATAGACGACGTCGAGATTGATGCCGCCGATCTCCAACTCTCTCAGAAGCGAAACAATCCTATGCGTCTGCTCGAAAGACTGAGGACGGTTGATGGCGGCCTGAACCTTCGGATCGAAGTCCTGCACTCCAACACTCGCGCGCGTCACACCAAAGGCTCGCCAGCCCTCCAGCTTCTCGCGATCCACGAAACCGGGATCGATCTCGACGCTGATTTTGGCCACCTCCTCTACGTCGAAATTTCGGTCCAACGCGTCTCTGATCCGCATGAGATCCGGGATCGAGAGGATCGTCGGTGAGCCGCCGCCAAAATGAATGCTGCCAACCTTACGCCGCTTTGGCAGATGGCGAGCGACCAATTCGATCTCTGCCAGCAGAGCATCCATATATCCGGCCACCGGCTCGTAGCGCTTGGTCTGCTTGGTATGGCAGCCGCAGTACCAACAGAGCCGATCACAAAACGGGATATGCAGGTAGAGCGAAAGGCCTGTTTCTCCGTCTTCGCTTGCAAGCCAATCAGCATAGGTCTCGCCGTTCACGCCCGCATGGAAATGGGGCGCAGTCGGATAACTGGTGTAACGGGGAACCGCGATGGCATAGCGACGGATAAGTTCTGGCTGCATGGGATGTTCCTTTTGCAGCGACATTAGAAGCTCGCAGCCGCCATTCCTTGATCAAGATCAAGTGGAATGGAAGCCTCCTCAAGAAGCCGCTATAACAGGCGCGCCATGGATATTTCACGCCTCGACATTCACAACTCAGACACCCCCGAACTCTGCAAGAGCTGCGAGGTTCGCCACAAGGGCATGTGTGGCGCCTTGAACGGCATGGAACTGACATTGCTCTCGAAGCATACGAGGCAAGTCAGCCAGCCCGCCGGTGAGGAACTCGTCGGTGAAAGCACCGATATCGATGCCTATGACAACATTATGCGGGGCGTGGTAAAGCTCTCGAAGACGCTTGAGGATGGCCGGCAGCAGATCGTGGGACTACAGTTTGCCCCGGATCTCGTTGGCAGGCTCTATGCCAGCGAAAGCCCGATGACTGCCGAAGCCGCATCGGATGTGGATGTCTGCCGTGTACCGCGTCGCATTCTGGAAAGACTGATCGACGGAAACCCGGAACTGCGCAAAAGACTGATGGATCAATCCCTGCGCGAACTGGATGAGGCACGCGACTGGATGGTAACGCTCGGTCGCAAGACCGCTTCAGAAAAAGTTGCCAGCCTGCTTCTGCTGATTGCCACGCATCTGGATCCGGACGCAGAAGGCGAGAGACGCGTGTTTGACCTCCCCGTCTCCCGGCTGGATATTGCAGATTATCTTGGCCTGACAATCGAAACTGTCTCCCGCCAGCTTTCAAAGCTCAAGGGCGAAAAGGTCATCTCGATTACCGCAAACCGGCATATCGAGGTTCTGAATTTCACGAAGCTGCGCGTCCGCGCCGGATAAAATACGGCGCCCGACACTTTGCCTACCAATTGATCAAGATCAAAATATAAGCAGGGCACCGCTCATCAGGTGCTCGGGAGGACGGCTGCCTGTCTAACGGATAGGCATTTTTTGACCATTTGATAAATTTTCTAAACCTCCAGAAATCAACGCTCTGAATTTGTTGCATTAATCAGCTTGGCACGCCGTTTGCTACCTCTGTCTCAGCTGGTCTCCGGACCGAAAACGACTGAAAGGAGCAACTTCATGGAAATCGGTGTCTTCATTCCAATCGGCAATAATGGCTGGCTGCTTTCGGAAAATGCGCCGCAGTACAAGCCGAGCTTCGAGCTGAACAAGGAGATAACGCTCCGGGCGGAGAAGTACGGCTTCGACTTTGCGCTCTCAATGATCAAGCTGCGTGGCTTTGGCGGAAAGACGGAGTTCTGGGACTATAATCTGGAAAGCTTTACGCTCATGGCGGGTCTTGCCGCCGTCACCTCCAGGATCAAGCTCTTCGGCACGGCCGCTACGCTCATCATGCCACCGGCCATCGTCGCACGCATGGCCACAACGATTGATTCCATTTCGGGCGGACGCTTTGGCGTCAACCTCGTCACCGGCTGGCAGCGACCGGAATACAGCCAGATGGGCCTGTGGCCGGGAGATGACTATTTCTCAGACCGGTACGAGTATCTGAGCGAATACACGACCGTACTGAAGGACCTGCTTACCACCGGCCAATCCGACCTGAAGGGCAAGTATTTCCAGATGGATGATTGCCGCATGAAGCCGGTGCCGCAGGGCGATGTGAAGCTCATCTGCGCCGGTTCCTCGAATTCAGGCATGGCGTTCTCGGCACAGTTTGCCGACTACAGCTTCTGCTTCGGCGTTGGCGTCAACACGCCCAAGGCCTTTGCACCGACCAATGAGCGGCTTCTAGCCGCCACGGAAAAGACCGGTCGTGAAGTGCGCTCCTTCGTACTGACTATGGTGATCGCGGAAGAAACGACAGATGCCGCCTTCGCCAAATGGGAACACTACAAGGCAGGTGCGGATGAAGAAGCCATAAAGTGGCTTGGCCTGCAGAGTGCCGCCGACACCAAATCCGGCTCCGATACCAATGTGCGCCACATGTCCAACCCGGTTTCCGCCGTCAACATCAACATGGGCACCTTGATCGGCTCCTATGCGGAAGTGGCAGCCATGCTGGATGAGATGAGCGAAGTGCCCGGCACCGGCGGCGTGATGCTGACCTTCGACGACTTTTTGGAGGGCATCGAAAAGTTCGGCCGGTTCGTACAGCCATTGATGAAGAGCCGCGTCCACATCCAGCCCATGCTGGAGGCCGCAGAATGAGCGAGACCGTTGTTGCAGGCTATCAGCCTCGCCCGGAACTGGCAAAGAGCGTGACGCTTCCGGCTCGACCCGAACCGATTTCACTGAAGCCGTCTGAAACTGCCGTTGTAGTGGTGGACATGCAGAACGCCTACTCCACCGAAGGCGGTTATGTGGATCTCGCGGGCTTCGATATCTCAGGCGCCAAGGGGACGATTTCCAACATCAAGAAAACGCTGGATGCGGCGCGCGCGGCAGGCGTTCTGATTGTTTATTTCCAAAACGGCTGGGACAAGGACTACGTGGAGGCTGGCGGCCCCGGCTCGCCGAACTGGCACAAATCCAACGCGCTGAAGACCATGCGGGCACGCCCCGAACTTCATGGCCAGTTATTGGCCAAGGGTGGCTGGGATTACGCCATCGTGGATGAGCTTCAGCCGCAGCCCGGCGACATACTGGTGCCGAAGACGCGCTATTCCGGCTTCTTCAACACCAATATGGACAGCGTGCTGCGCGCCCGCGGCATCCGTAATCTCGTCTTTGTCGGCATTGCCACCAATGTCTGCGTGGAAAGCTCACTGCGCGACGCCTTTCACCTCGAATATTTCGGCGTGATGCTGGAAGACGCAACCCACCATCTCGGGCCAGACTTCATCCAGCAGGCCGCCGTCTACAACGTCGAGAAATTCTTTGGCTGGGTTTCCACCGTCAATGATTTCTGCGGCGCGATCGGTCAGGCAGCTCCCGCCGAAGCCGCTGAATAACATTTTTATATCAGGAGAGAGATCATGCCGAAGACCATCATCGTTCCCGAAGGCACGCAGAAGCCGATCGCGCCCTACTCCCCCGGCACGCTCGCCGATGGCATGGTTTACGTTTCGGGCACACTTCCCTTCGACAAGAACAACGACGTCGTGCACGTGGGCGATGCGGCGGCGCAGACCCGCCATGTACTCGAAACCATCAAATCCATTATCGAGACGGCGGGCGGCACGATGGAAGATGTCACCATGAACCACATCTTCCTCACCGATTGGTCGAACTATCAGGCGATCAACAAGGTCTATGCCGAATATTTTCCCGGCGACAAGCCGGCTCGTTACTGCGTGCAGTGCGGGCTGGTGAAGCCGGACGCTCTGGTGGAAATCGCCACCGTCGCACATATCGGCACGAAATAAACCGATGGCCTCCCCCTCGCGCCTAGGCGTCGGGGAGGCTCCCTGCCCACTTCAGCCAAGAGCAGCCCATGCATTACGAGATCCACGGCCTGACCGAACCAGATGCGCCGACCATTCTTCTTTCCTCTGGACTCGGCGGTTCAGGTGCCTATTGGGCGCCACAGATCCCGGCGCTCTCGAAGCATTTCCGTGTCATTACCTACGATCATCGTGGGTGCGGAAAAACAGGCGGCGAGGTTCCAGTGACAGGCGGCATCGCGGCTATGGCCAATGATGTGCTGGAAATCGTTGAGGTTGTTGGCCTCAAGAACCTTCATTTCATGGGTCATGCGCTGGGTGGGCTGATCGGGCTCGACATCGCTCTTCGCAAGCCTGGCCTTATCGACAAACTCATTCTGATCAATGCCTGGAGCAAGGCCGACCCGCATTCCGGCCGATGCTTCGATATCCGCCTCGAATTGTTGGAGAAGTCCGGTGTGCCTGCCTTCGTGAAGGCACAGCCTCTGTTTCTATACCCTTCCTGGTGGATGAGCGAAAACGCCGAACGGCTTGCACGGGATGATGAGCATGGCGTGCTGCACTTTCAGGGCAAAGAAAACGTAACGCGGCGCATTGCAGCACTTCGCACCTTCGATGTGGATGCCGTACTCGAGCGCATCTCCTGCAAGACCTTCGTCATGGCAACGAAAGACGACCTGCTGGTGCCATACACCCGGTCCGTACGACTTGATGAAGGATTGACCCATTCGACCCTGTCTGTCTGGGACCATGGAGGGCATGCCATGAACATCACCCTGCCAGATCGCTTCAATGCCGAGGTTCGGGAATTTCTTTCATCTTAAACACGCCATGACACTTTGAGAGCCACGCCGTTGAACCTTAGCGCTGCTTCCTCCGTAACGTCCAAGACGATCGCCCCTCTGGAGACATCTAAAATGTCCGCTTCGCCTCAACTTCTCTCCGCCACCGAGACTGACATGCGCCAGATTTTTCGAGATGCCATGGCGCGTCTGGCTGCTGCGGTCACCATCGTGACCACGGATGGGGATGGTGGCCGGGCGGGTTTTGCGGCAACCGCCGTATGTTCTGTCTCCGATTCTCCTCCCATGCTTCTCGTCTGCCTTAACAAGGGGTCTTCCGCTTACCCGGTGGTTGCAGCTAATCGCGCAATCTGCGTCAACATTCTGGCCAGCGAACATGAAAGCCTCAGCCGCCTTTTTGGCGGCAAGACTCCGGTAGACGAACGGTTCGCGGCGGCGACCTGGTACCGGACGGAGACCGGCTGCCTGCGTCTGGAGGGAGCGCTTGCGAGTTTCGACTGCACGATCTCCTCCGTCGCCGATGGCGGAACTCATGACGTCCTTTTCTGCTCTGTTGAGACGATCGATATCCGGAGCGAGGGCCAAGGGCTGATCTATTTCGACCGCGCTTACAGGACAGTGTGAGCAATCACGGCATGAACGGCAGCTAAATGGCGTCTTCAGACGCCATTCCGCATCAGCAATTTAAAAAGAAAGCGTTCAATGGCGGAACGATCCGCACAAGGAGACGCTTTCATGATCCGCAAAACTCTCATCGCTCTTGCAGCCCTGACCAGCCTCACTGCTACTGTGCCGGCCTTGGCCAACGATGTCCGGATCGATCAATACGGATGGTCCAATTCCGCTGGCGGCGCGCAGCATGGATCCTGGAACCGCATACGGTCTTACCAGAACGGCTATGGCAACTCATCGGCCTCTCATCAGCGCGGTTACGACAACCTCTCCGTCACGGGCCAGGACGGCAACCGCAATTCCGCCAGCACCTATCAGACCGGAAGCCGCAACAGCGCAGGTGTCGGCCAGTTCGGCTCCGATCATCAGACGATCCTGACCCAGGATGGCAATGGCAATATCGCTGCCGGTGTTCAGGCGGGCCGTGGCTGTAGCGCCAATGTAGCGCAAGCCGGCAGCGGCAATATCGCGGCCTTCGTCCAGTCCTGCGACTGACGCTGTAACTCTTTGTTTTATCGCATGTCTTTATCGCAACACCGCTGCACACTTAGCTACGACATGCTTTGACCCAAACCTGTTCAAACGCTTCCCGCCCACGCATGCCAGTTTGTTTGGAGAATGGCCATGTTCATCAATACCAATGCAAAGAGCACCGTGATCGTCGCCCTCCTGCTCGCAGCAGTGGGCGGAACGGCAGGGCTTGCCATCGCGGGCTCAAGCAAGGGTCCGCTACGCTGCGAGCTTCGCGTCACGAATTCCGGCGGCAACGTCACACTGGAAGCTCTTGCGTTCTCGGAGAAAAGCGTAGAGGGTACCTACCGACTTATGGTGGATGGATCGGGCCAAGGCGGCAACAGCGTGATCCAGCAAGGTGGCCCCTTTAATGTGGCGCCCGCGAAAGCCAGGTCTCTCGGCTTGGTATCACTCGGCATAGGTTCGAGCTACGATGCCCGACTGGAAGTCAAGGCTGGCGGAACAAGCGTCAAATGCACGGAAACGGTCGGCGCAGGCATATGAACTCCTGCCAACGGAATATTGTTGATGCGGCTTTCAGGAGCCCGATTTTCATTTTGTATTCATTGGCAGATCGGCACTTTCTACGGCGACCGAACTTGGCCCTACATGAAGTTAAACGAGAGTTAAACATCGGGTTCCGCAGCCATTCAGCCATGGCATGGCAAGCTCTCTTCAAGCTCAGATCAAGAGGAGACCGACGATGAACCGCCTGCTGAAGACACCCGTAGCCGCTCTTGCTTTGACAGCCCTTTCCCTGTCGCTTGGCACGCAAACGCCCGCCTATGCAGAGGGGTCGGTCTCCTTCACGCTCAACCCTTCGCGGAATCAGGGTGGAGACCTGCTTTCGACCGGCATACGCCTGTACTCCATGTATCGAGGATCGAAGCAAGGAGAGATCCGGCAGGATGGTTCACACAATGAAGCTGGCGTCGTCCAGAACGGGAGAGACAATGTGGGGTTCATCCGGCAGCGCGGCAGCGACCACTCCGCGACACTGCGCCAGAACGGCGACGACAATGCCTACGGCATATTTCAGTACGGTCGCGGTGTGGCGACAGACGTAGAGCAACATGGCCAGGAAAGCGGCCTGACGTTCAGCTACGGATGGCAGTGATCCGCTCACGTTCTATCAATGTCGTTGGAAGAGGAATGGCGCACCTTGAGGTGGATGTTTCGAACGAATTGTTCGACACTTTAGCCGAATGGAACGCCTATCTTGAGCACCGGAAGTCGCAAGACCGTCCGGTGCCGCCATGCCCCTGATTGAGACTTTCAACCTTTCCGCTTCCAACCAAGACACGCCGAAACCGCGAAAGAAGCGGCTTCCGCCCTTCTCGATACGACTGTCACCGGAGGAACGCGCCCGCCTGGCTGTTGAGGCCGCGGGCGCTCCGCTCGGTGCCTATATCAAGGCGAAGGTTCTGGGGACGGCGCTGCCCGTCCGCGTCCGCCGGGCGGGTCTGGCGGTGGAAGACCGGACGGCGCTGGCACAGGCACTCGCTCTTCTGGGACGCTCGCGCCTGTCCAGCAACCTGAACCAACTCGCCCATCTCGCCAATATCGGCGCATTGCCGATGACACCGGAAACCGAAGCCGCCCTTCGGGATACGCTGGCGGACGTGCGCTATGTCCGCCGCCTGCTGATGACCGCGCTCGGCCTCAAGCCGGAGGATCGCCCATGATCCTCAAGGGAAGCCAGCGCGGATCGGGTCAGAACCTCGCCGCCCATCTGCTCAAAATGGAAGACAACGAACATGTCAGCCTGCACGAGCTTCGCGGGTTTGCGTCCCAAGATTTGCACGGCGCGTTCAAGGAAATCGAAGCCGTCAGTTTGGGAACGCGCTGCCGGAATTATCTTTTCTCCCTGTCGCTAGGTCGTGGTGATGATTTAAGGATTGGGATTCCCAAAAGAGCGCAAATCGGATTCAAAGCTGATTTTGGAGATCG